>NZ_CP106879.1:609423-1218847 GCF_025677645.1 Curtobacterium poinsettiae
GCACTCGAGGGCCAGCGGGTGGTCCCGATCCTGAACGGTCTGGGCTCGGTCAAGTACGAGGAGCTCTTCGTCGTCTACCGCTCGGTGCAGCGGCGCCTGGCGGACGCCGGGGTCGTCATCGTGGAGCCCGAGGTCGGCGAACTCGTCACGAGCTTCGACATGGCCGGGGTCTCCCTGACGCTGTTCTGGCTCGACGACGAGCTCGAGGAACTGTGGGCAGCGCCAGCGGACACCCCCGCCTACCGCAAGGGCGGCGCGGTCGCCGAACAGCGCGTCGACCCGTCCACCGTGGCGGCGGACGCCGAGGGCGTGGGCATCGGCCCGGCGAGTGACGAGTCACGCGCGGTCGCCGAGCGGGTCGCCGCCGGGTTCGCCGCGGTCCGCGCCGTCCTCGACGAGCACGCCGACGAACTCGGTCGCATCGACGCCGTGGCCGGCGACGGCGACCACGGCATCGGGATGCAGCGCGGATCGCACGCCGCCGACGCCGCAGCCGCCGACGCGGTCACCCGCGGTGCCGGTGCCGGCACCATCCTGCTGGTCGCCGCGGACGCCTGGTCCGACAAGGCCGGCGGCACGTCCGGTGCGATCTGGGGTGCCGCCCTGGAGGCACTGGGTCGCGTGGTCGGGGACGACTCGCGTCCGTCGGGTGCCACCGTCGCGCAGGGGGTCCGCGCGGCCACCGAGGCCGTGCTCGCGTTCGGCGCCACCGTCGGTGACAAGACGATGGTGGACGCGCTGGTGCCGTTCGACGAGGTGCTCCGCACCCGGCTCGACGCCGGGGCTGCGCTCGCCGAGGCCTGGGGTGACGCCGTCCGTGCCGCCCGCGAAGCAGCGGACGCCACGGAGTCCCTCGTGCCGAGGATGGGTCGGGCGCGGACGCACGCCGACCAGGCCGTCGGCACCGCGGACCCCGGCGCACTGTCCTTCGCCCTCGTCGTGGAGACGGTCGCCCCGTGATCACCGTCGGGGTGTCGCTGAAGACGTACTTCTCGCACGCCCGGACGCTGTCGTGGGCGGCCGAGGTCACGGACATCGCCCGGCGACACCCGGCGGTGCGCTCGGGTGCTGCGTCGCTCTTCGTGGCGCCGACGTTCCCGGCCCTCGTCCCGGTGCGTGACCTGCTCGCCGGGTCGGGAGTGCTCCTCGCCGCGCAGGACCTGTCGTGGGCCGACGCGGGCGCGTTCACCGGCGAGGTCTCCGGCGCCGAACTGCGGGAGATCGGCGTCGACCTGGTCGAGATCGGGCACGCCGAACGGCGTTCCCTGTTCCACGAGGACGACGCGACGATCGCGGGGAAGGTGCACGCGGCGTTCCGCAACCACCTGCGTCCGCTGGTCTGCGTCGGGGAGCCGGACCGGGCCTCTCCCCACGAGCTCGGCCGTCACGCTGCTCCGCGAGCTCCGCAGCGCGCCGGAACCGGCTCGCGTGGGCCCAATCCGACCGAGGCCGTGGCGGCGGTGACCGCGCAGCTCGACCGGGCCGTCTCGACCGCCGTCGCGGACGGTCTCGCCGGACCCCTGACCGTCGCCTACGAACCGGTGTGGGCGATCGGCGCACCGGCCCCCGCACCGGACGACCACATCGTGGCGGTGCTCGCCGGGATCGATCAGCACCTCGCCACCCGGCCCGAGCTGCACGGCAGCACCGTCCTCTACGGGGGCAGCGCCGGACCCGGGCTGCTCACCCGGGGGCAGGGGCGGATCGGCGGGCTGTTCCTCGGACGGTTCGCCCACGACCCCGCCGCGGTCGAGGCGATCCTCGACGAGGTCGCGGCGCTCAACTGAGCTGGTCGCGGACCGGCCGTGGGGCGCGACCGAGCAGCTCGCCGAGCAGCGGATCGGTGCCGGCGAACAGGCCCCGCTCGGCGGCCTGGTACATGCCGAGCAGGAACGCGACCATGTGCGGGTCCTGCCCCGCTGCCAGCGCACGGGCACGCCACTCGTCCTCACCCAGGGCCTCGAACCCGATCGTCCGACCGGACACCTCGGACGCCTGCCGAGCCAGGTCGGCGAAGGTCGGCGCGTCCGGAGCGGTGAGCGTCACCGGCCCGTCGAACGGCTGGTCGGCGAGCAGGATCGCGGCGGCTGCCTCGGCGGCGTCCTCGCGGGCGGTCCACGACACCGGGCCGTCGACGGGGACGGAAACCGTGCCGGTCTCCTGCCACGGGCCCGTCATCCAGGCGGCGCTGTGCGCGTAGAAGCCGTTCCGCAGGCTCGTCCACGGCAGCCCGGAGTCGCGGAGCAGGTCCTCGGTGGCGGCGTGGTGCGCTGCGGGCACGAAGGGCGAACCGTGCGCGGCGCCCTGGTGGCTCGTGTACAGGACCCGGCCGACACCGGCGTCCACGGCTGCGTCGACCGCGGCACGGTGCAGCGCGACGGCGTCGGCGGCCGGGTCGCTCGACGAGACGAGCAGGAGCTGATCGGCGCCCGCGAAGGCTGCCGGCAGGGCCTCCGGTTCGGCGTAGTCGCCGCGGCGGACCTCGACACCGCGGTCGGCGAACCGCTGTGCTCGGGCCGGATCACGGGCCACCACCGCCAGGTCGGACGGCGCGAGGTGCTCGAGCAGGTGGTCGGCGGTGGCGCCGTTGAGGGCTCCGGTGGCCCCGGTGATGACGATCATGGCTTCTCCGTATCGATGGAAACAGCGCGTTGGTAGCGCTGGTAACACAGTGATAGCACAGATCCGTTATCGTTGTTCCGTGACCGAGCAGGGAAGCCAGCGCGACGAGACGCGTGCGCGCATCGTCGAGGTCGCCGGCAGCATGCTGCGCGAACGCGGTGCCGCGGCGGTGACCACGCGGGCGGTCGCGGACGGCGCAGGCGTCCAGGCACCGACCATCTACCGGCTGTTCGGCGACAAGGACGGTCTGCTCGAGGCGGTCGCCGAGCACGCGATGGCGACGTTCTCGGCGATGAAGGCCGACGCCGTCCGGGCTGCTCGTGACGAGGCGACCGACCCCGTCGAGGACCTGCGCACCGGTTGGTCGATGACGATCGGCTTCGGGCTGGCGAACCCCGACCTGTTCGTGCTGTTGAGCGACCCGGAGCGCGGCCGTCGGTCGGCAGCCGCCCGCGCCGGTACCGCGCTGCTCGCCGAACGCATCCGGCGGGTGGCCGAGGCCGGACGACTGGCCGTGCCGGAACACCGCGCGGTCGAGCTCGTGCACGCGGCCGGCACCGGTGCGGTGCTCGCGATCCTGGCCGCTCCGGCGGACGAGCGGGACCCGTCACTCGCCGATGACGTCCTCGACGCGGTGCTCGGGCGGATCCTCGTGCCGAGCCGGCCGACCAGGGACGACGGCGGCGCGGCCCCGGGTGGTCGCGGTCGGGGGACTGACGCCGTGACGAGCGCCGCGATCACGCTCCGTGCCGCAGCGCCCCGGCTCGATCGACTATCGGCAGCCGAGCGGACGATGCTCGCGGAGTGGCTCGACCGGATCGCCGCGGACTAGTCCTCGCGGGCGCCCGCCAGCCCGTGGTCGTGTGCGTAGACGACGAGCTGCACCCGGTCGCGCAGCGACAACTTGCCGAGGATGCTCGAGATCTGGGTCTTCACCGTCGACTCGGTGACGTACTCCCTGGTGGCGATCTCGGCGTTCGAGAGCCCACGGGACGCCCACCCGAACACGACGCGCTCCCGCTCGGTCAGGGTCGCGTACTCCGGCGGCTGCGGTGCGGGGGCCCGCGCCACGTCGGTGCCGAACAGCTGCGCGAGGTCGTTCGGTGCGATGACCGAGCTGCCCTCGTGCACGGCCCGCACCGCGGCGAACAGGAACGGCGGCGTGGTGTCCTTGAGCAGGAACCCGCTGGCGCCGAGCCGGATCGCGGTCGCCGCCGCAGGGTCGAGCCCGAAGGTGGTGAGCACGACGACGCGGGGCAGCGGGCCCGGGACGACGCCCGAGTAGAGCTGGCGGACGGTCTCCACGCCGTCCATGCCGGCCATCCGCATGTCGAGCAGCACCACGTCGGGGCGCACCTCGGGGATGAGCGCGAGCGCTTCGGCGCCGTCGGAGGCCTCACCGACCACGCGCATGTCGTCCTGGGCGTCGAGCACCACCCGGAGCCCGGCGCGGAACAGCGCCTGGTCGTCGGTGAGCAGGATCCTGATCGGTTCGGTCATCGGACGGGTCCCCCTTGGACGTCGAACGGGATGCGGGCGCGTGCCGTGAACACGTCGTCCAGCACGGCGGCGTCGAACGACCCACCGAGGGCGCCGAGGCGCGAGTCCATGCCGTCGATCCCGCGGCCCGAGCCGGCGGTGGTGCCGTCGCCGGCGACGTTCTCGACCTCGAGCACCAGGTCGGCGTTCCGCCAGGTCTCCCGCACGACGACCGGGTTGCCGGGGGCGCCGTGGCGCAGGGCGTTCGTGAGCATCTCCTGCAGCACACGACGGGCTGCCGTGCCGGTGTCCGGGCGCAGGGCCAGCGGGACCCCGCGCACCGTGCGGTCGACGTCGACCCCGGCGTCGCGGATGCCCTGCACGATCTCCTCGAGCGAGCCCGGGCCGGTCGCCTCGGCGGAGCCGTCGATGTGCCCGAGGACCTGCCGGACCTCGACCAGGGAGCTCCGGGCGGTGCTCGCGATGGTGGCGCTGACCGCTCGGATGCGCGCCTCGTCGTCGAGGAACGGCACCGAGTCGGCCTGCGCGATGATGACCGCGAGCGAGTGGCCGACGACGTCGTGCACGTCGCGGGCGATGTCGGCGCGGATGCGTTCGGACTCGGCGACGTCGATGGCGCGGGTGGCGGTGGCCTCGGCCTCGGTGGCGACGGCCTCGGCACGCGATGCTGCGGCCTCGGCGTCGGCACGGCGCTCCGACTCGCGGTCGCGGGAGCGGAAGGCCCGGACGGCGACCCCGCCCGCCCAGACCCCGAGCAGCGCGGTCACCGGGGCGGCCATCGCCAGGAACGCCTGGTCGCGCGGGCCGTTGATCAGCACCAGGAACCGGAAGCCGGTCGACGCCAGGTAGACCGTCGCACCCGCCCCGGCGACGACCGCGAGCACGCCGGAGACGACGACCTCGGTGCGGGTGCCCACGACGGCGGCGGTGCCGATCACGACGAACATCGCGAGGTCCACCAGCGACGGGCGCTCGCCGCCGCCGACCTGGACCACGCCGAGGACGACGACCATCGCCATCGCGGCGGACGGGGAGATGCGACGCAGGGCGATCGCCACAGAGGCCGACAGCACCGCGGCGAGGCTCGCGTGCTCGAGCTCGAGGTCGATGGGCAGCAGGAAGACGAACGCCGCCAGGACCGCCCAGGCCACGTCGACGACGATCGACCGGGTGGCGAGCGGCCGGAGGAACCTGCCCCGTTCGGTCACGAGAGCGATCCTCCCATGCCGTACCGGCGTCACGCGGGCGGCGTCATGGCCATGAGTGCGATGACGGTGGCGACCACGATCGCCGCGCAGAGCAGCAGGGTGGCGATCGTGTGCTTGGTCGAGGTCTGCATGCTCCCAGCCTGCGCAACCGGACGGCCGACGGCATCGGGCGGTCGACCGAAGGGCCTCGTCCTGCCGGGTGAAGCCGATCCGCGCGATCCGGCCACCTTGGACCGCCGCTCAGTACCCCCGGCGAACCATCGGCCGTGCAATCGCTCGATCGAGACGAAGGAGCACGAGTTGTACTTCCACAAGCAGGAACTCCAGTTCAAGTCGACACCCGACAAGCCGGATGCCGTGTATGCCCGCAAGCTGCAGGAGGTGCTCGGCGGCCAGTACGGAGAGATCTCCGTCGCGCTGCAGTACCAGTTCCAGGCCTGGAACATGCACATCCCCGGCAAGTACCGCGACATGGTGTTCGGCATCGGCGCCGAGGAGATGGGCCACGTCGAGATGCTCGCGACGATGATCGCGCAGCTGCTCGAGAAGTCCCCGCTCGGCATCACCGAGGACGCGCTGCAGGACGATCCCACGGTCGCCGCGATCGTCGGTGGTACCGACGTCCAGCACGCGATCGTCGCCGGTGCGGGTGCCCGTCCGGTGGACAGCAACGGCAACCCCTGGCAGGGCTCCTACATCACCGCCAGCGGCAACCTGCTCGCCGACTTCACGGCGAACGAGAACGCCGAGATGCAGGGTCGAGTGCAGGCCGCCCGGCTCTACCACATGACCGACGACCACGGCGTGCGGGACCTGCTGTCCTTCCTCATCGCCCGCGACACCATGCACCAGAACATGTGGGCGACCGCCGCTGCCGAGCTGCGCGAGAAGGGCGTCGAGGGCTTCCCCGTGCCGAGCAACTTCCCGCAGTCGAAGGAGAACCAGGAGGTCAACTACCAGTACCTCAACTTCTCCGACGGTGCCGAGGCGGGGAACGGCCCGTGGGCGAGCGGCCCCTCGTTCGACGGCAAGGGTGAGTACTCGTACCACGACGGCCCGACGACCTCGGTCCCGATGCCGCCGCCCACGCACCCCGACGTCCGGCTCTACGGCACCACCGAGCTGCCGAACGTCGTCGAGAAGACGGCCGGCCTGGTGCAGGACACGCTGAACAAGGAGTAGTCCCGACGGTCGCCCACGCGACCGACGGAACGACGGGAGGCCCGGCGCACGACGTGCACCGGGCCTCCTGTCCGTCAGGTGGTCACCGCACCGACGGGGCGGACCCGCCCACGGTCATCAGCGCCCCCGTCTCGGGTTCTTCGTCGCGTGGTGCCTCGAAGATGCCCGAGTAGGCGCGGACCGCGCTCCACCCCGCGATCAGCAGGGCCGTGCCGAGGACCGCCGCGACCCAGGGGGCCAGGAGTGACTGCTCGAAGAGCCGTGGCGCGGCGACCCAGGCCAGGAACGTGCCGGTCAGGCTGCCGGCGGCCCCGAGCAGCACGGCGGTGCGCCGGTCCAGGCTCGTCAGCGCGAGCGCCGCGGTGACGACGAGGACCGCCACCACCGCGTTCAGCAGGACGGACGTCATCGCTCAGCTCCTCACTCGGCGGCGGCGCCGGAACCGACCGCGAGCTGCTCGGATCCGCCACCGACGGTGACGGCGATCTTGCGCGGCTTCGCGGACTCCTTGACGGGGATCGTGACGCTCAGCACGCCGTTGTCGTACCCGGCGGTGATGCGCTCGGCGTCCAGGCCGTCGCCGAGCGTCAGCTGCCGGACGAACGTGCCGGGCTGGCGCTCGCGTGTGAGCCACTGCGACCCCTCGGGTGCTCCCAGGGTGCGCTCGGCGCGGATGGTCAGGACGGAGCCGTCCACGTCGATGTCGACGGAGCCCGGGTCGATGCCGGGCAGGTCGACGTCGAGGACGTAGTGGTCCCCGGTGCGGTACAGGTCCATCGGCATCGAGCGCGGGCCGGCGGCGGTGCCGAGGAGCGAACCCGCGAGTCGGTCGAGCTCGCGGAACGGGTCGAAGTTCATCGTCATCGGAATCAACTCCTTCGTGGTTCTCGTTGAGTCCCCTCGACTCAACTGCCACCGTTTTAGCACTCGACCCTGGTGAGTGCCAAAAGATCGCTCGGAGGACGCCGAGAACTCAGCCGAGCAGGGGCTCGAGCCGCGCGACCGCCGTCCGCAGGTGCACCAGGGCCTGGCCAGGGGACTCCACCCGGGCCGCGGGCGCGGACAACGTCAGCCCCGCCACGAGCTCACCGCGCTCGCCGCGGACGGGCAGGGCCAAGCAACCGAAGCCCCGCACGAAGGCGCCGACCTGCGACGCCGAGGCGCCGCCGCCGGCGTGCAGCCGCCCCATCGCACTCGACCCGGGTGCCGATCGCAGGGCGGTCGCGTCGAGGAGCGGGAAGTCCGGGTCGACGTCGACGTCGCAGATCCCGTCGGCGTCGTACCGGGCCAGGTGCACCCCGGCGCGGACCGCCGAGCGCACGTCGGACAGCACAGACCGGACGGCGCGGGGGAGTGGTGGGACCGACGGGGCCGTGGCCGGGGCGACGCCGGCGAGCTCCGAGACCTTGTGCCCGAGTGCGAAGCCGCGCAGGTCCGGCAGCCGCACCAGGTACTCGTCCTCCACGAGCAGCGTGATGAGCCGGTAGGTGGTCGCCCGCGGCATCCCGAGCGCGTCCGAGATCTGCTGAGCGGTGACGCCGGGCCCGGCGTGCGCGACCGCCTCGAGCACCGCGAGGGCGTTCTGGATCGCCTTCGGCTGCCGCGCGCGGAGACCGGGTTCGCTCACCGCACCCCCGTCCCGTGGCCGGGTCCGGCGGACGGCCGGGAGGCGCCCAGCAGGTCCGCCTCGACCGGCACGTCGTACACCGCCCGGCTCCGACCCCGTCGCCAGGGTCGCCGACGGGTCGCCACCAGGAACGCGACGACGACCGCGGTGACCACCCCGACGGCGAGGACGACGGCCGGCCACCGGGGCGACGCGGCCTCGACCCCGGCGTAGGTGAGCAGCACGGCGGTGAGCAGGACGCCGGTCGTCACCGCGGTGGTCGCCACCCCCGTCGTCAACTCGCCGATGCGTCGCAGGAACACCGGAGCCGCGAAGCACGTCATCGCGTACGCCGTCAGGTACCCGAGTGCCGCGACGACCAGTTCGGCCTCCATCAGGGACCACGTCGGGATGCCGGTGAGGAGCCCGAGGACCGGCAGCGCGGTCAGCACCGAGCACGCCAGCATCCCCGCGACGAAGGGTGTCCGGAACCGTGCTGACGCCCGCCCGAGCGCGGCCGGCAGCACCCCTTCACGGCCCATCGCGAACAGCACCCGGACGAGCGCCGTCGTCGAGGCGATCGCGCACGCGGCGAACGAGGCGGCGATCCCGAGGTCGAGCGCCCACCCGACCCACTGCATGCCGAAGGCCGTGGCGAGCTCGTTGACCGGCGACGCGCTCGTGGCGAGGTCGGTGCCGATCGCGGCGAACCCGGTCTGCTGGGCGGCAGCGCTCACGACGTAGAGCACGCCCGCGACCAGGACGGTCCACGAGATCGCGCGGGGGATCGCCTGGAACGGGCGCCGTGCCTCCACGCCGAGCACCGACGCGCTCTCGAACCCGACGAAGGCGGTGACCGCGAGCGCCGTGCCCACCGCGAAGGGTGCCGGCGCGGTCGGGCCGAGTGCGAGGGCGGACGTGTCGACGGGCTGCAGGCGTGCGACCAGGGCGACGATCAGCACGACGATGACGGCGACGGACAGGGTCTCGACGAGCAGGGTGAGGCGCGTCGACAACCGGACGCCGAGGGCGATGACGGCGAACACCGCGGCGCCCATGGCGGTGATCACCACGACCGTGACCAGGGAGCCGGTGCCGGCCGTCGGGACGAACCGGGACAGCAGGTAGTCGAGGTAGTAGCCGCTGCCGGTGAGCGAGAACATCGCGATGAACCCGTAGCCGAGCAGCAGTGCGGCGCCCGCGACCACACCGGCCACCGGCCCCAGGCCGAGCGAGACGTAGGTGTAGAGCGAGCCGGTGCCCGCCACGCGTCGGACGAACTGGTTCACGGTGCGTCCGACCAGGAACGACAGCGCCATCGCGGCGAGCAGGGACCACGTCGCGCCCTGCCCGGCGACGGTCGCGACGAGCACCGGGATCGTGGTGGCCGCCGCCGACGGTGCGACCGCGGACACCGACTGCGCCAGCACGTCGACCGGGCCGACGCTCCGCCGGGACAGTCCGTCGACGGGGGAGCGCGTGCCGATGCCCGGCACCCGTGGCGGGTCGGCGATGGCACGGTCGAGCGCGGTCATGCGGCAACGGTACGGGGGCTGCGTTGCCCCGGTGTCTCGGTCGTGTTTCGCGGTGGTCTCGGGCAAATGAGACGCCTCGCCCGGGCCGTCCCATTCGGGTGCGTGCGGGTTTCACACCCGTGGAACGGGGGCGCAACGGTGGCGCGGGACCGTGGTCCCACCCCGACCCAGTCACCCGAACCGGAAGGCCACGATGTCCAGCATCACGAAGGACCCCGCGTCACTCGGAGCCGTACCCGCACCGCAGCGGACCATGCGCGGCTCGCTCGGCGTCACCGCGATCGTGTTCATGGTCGTCGCGGCCGCCGCCCCGCTCACCGTCGTCGGCGGCGCCGCCCCGCTGGGCATGCTGCTCGGCAACGGCGTCGGGTTCCCGTCGCTCTACGCCGCGTCCGCCGTGATCCTGCTGCTGTTCTCGGTGGGGCTGGCGGCGATGACCCGGCACCTGCCACGACCCGGCGCCTTCTTCACGTTCGTGGGCCACGGGCTCGGTCGTCCGGCCGGTGCGGGGGCGGCCACCCTGGCGCTGCTGACCTACACGACGATCCAGGTCAGCGTGCACGGCTACATCGGGTACCTGCTCGGGGTGACCGTCACGGGCCTCGGCGGGCCGGACGTCCCCTGGTACGTGTGGTCCCTGGTCGTCGTGGCGCTCGTCGGGGTGCTCGGGTACCGGCACATCGACCTGTCCAGCAAGGTCCTCGGCGTCCTGCTCGTCGGTGAGGTCGGGATCGTGCTCGTCCTGGTGGCCGCGATCGTGTTCCGCGGCGGTGCCGACGGGCTCTCGCTCGCGCCGTTCGAACCGACCCACGTCATGTCCGGCTCGCCCGGCGTCGGCCTCATGTTCGCCATCGCGGCGTTCATCGGGTTCGAGGCCACCGCGATCTTCCGTGACGAGGCGAAGGACCCGGAGCGCACGATCCCACGGGCCACCTACACCGCCGTCATCGGCATCGGGGTGTTCTACACGCTGGCGTCGTGGGGACTCGTGATGGCCTGGGGTCCGGACGGCGTGCTCGCCGAGGCCGCGAAGGACCCGGGCGCCCTCATCCTCACCACGGCGGCGCGCTACATCGGCACCGCGGGTGAGGCCGTCCTGAACGTGCTGCTGCTCACGAGCATGTTCGCCTGCGTCCTGTCCTTCCACAACGTCATCACCCGGTACCAGCACTCGATGGCGAACGCCTCGCTCCTGCCCGGTCGTCTCGGCACCGTGCACCGCAAGCACGAGTCGCCGCACACCTCGAGCATCGTGCAGACGGTCACCGCCGCCGTGCTCATGGTCCTGTTCGCCGTCCTCGGCCTCGACCCGGTCCTGCAGGTCTTCAGCTGGTTCGCCGGTGTCGCCACCCTGGGCGTGGCGATCCTGATGGCCGCGACGAGCCTCGCCGTCATCGTCTACTTCCGTCGGAACCGCGCCGACCGCCGCATCTGGAACACCGTCATCGCCCCCGTCCTCGGGTTCGTCGGGCTCGTCGCCTCGGCCGTTCTGATCTGGGCGAACTTCCCGACGCTCGTCGGCAACGTCGACGGTTCCGGAGCGAGCGTCTTCGGTGTCGTCAGCACCGTGCTCACCGGCCTCGTCGTGGTCGTGCCCGCCGTCGGCGTGCTGCAGGCCGTGGTGCTGCGCCGGCGCGACCGCCGCCGCTACGACCAGATGCTCGATCGTCTCGCCAGCGACGGCTGACCGACCCACCCGACCCGCGCCTCCAGACCGAACCGAAGGAACCACCAGCATGACGCTCACCGATCCCGTCACCGCCACCACCCACCCGCTCGCGAACCTGAGCCCTGACGAGTTCACCACCGTCCGCGACGTCGTCACGGCGCAGCCGGACTGGACCGACACCACGCGCTTCGTCTACGTCGGCCTCGACGAGCCGCACAAGCAGCAGGTCCTGGCCTGGCAGGCCGGCGACGGCCCCCTGCCGGACCGCCGCGCCCGCGTGATGCTCCTCGACATGGCGACCGGACGTTCCACCGACGGCGTCGTCTCGATCACCGACCGGGCCGTCCTGTCCACCGACGTGCTCGACGGGTCCCGCGGACAGCTGCCCGTCCTCATCGAGGAGTTCGACGCCGTCGGCGAGATCGCGAACGCGGACGAGCGCTGGGTCGCCGCCCTGGCGAAGCGCGGCCTGACGCCGGACGAGGTGAAGTGCGTCCCGCTCTCGGCCGGGTACTACGACTACCCCGAGGAAGCGGGGCGCCGGATCCTCCGCGTGCTCGCCTTCCGCCAGGACCACCCCGCCGACCACGTCTGGGCGCACCCCGTGGACGGCCTGTCCGTGTACGTCGACGCCGCCAACCGCGCCGTGACCCGCATCGTGGACGTCGCGGAGATGCCCGTGCCCGCCACGTCCGGCAACTTCGACGACCCGGCGATGCAGGGCGAACCGCTCGACCTCAAGCCGATCGTCATCACGCAGCCCGAGGGGCCGTCGTTCTCGGTCGACGGCGAGTTCGTCGAGTGGGTGAACTGGCGGTTCCAGGTCGGGTTCGACGCCAGAGAGGGGCTCGTGCTCCGGCAGCTGTCGTGGCAGGACGGCGCGCGGCTGCGGCCGATCGTCTACCGGGCCTCGATCGACGAGATGCTCGTGCCCTACGGCGACCCGTCGCCGGTGCGGTTCTGGCAGAACTACTTCGACACCGGCGAGTACCTGTTCGGACGCTTCACCAACTCGCTCGAGCTCGGCTGCGACTGCGTCGGCGAGATCAAGTACTTCGACGCCGTCCTCGCCGACGAGCTCGGCAACCCGCAGACCATCCGCAACGGCATCTGCATGCACGAGGAGGACTTCGGCACGCTGTGGAAGCACGGGGACATCTACACCGGGTCGCAGGAGGTCCGGCGCTCACGTCGGCTGGTGATCTCGTTCTTCACCACCGTCGGCAACTACGACTACGGGTTCTACTGGTACCTGTACCTCGACGGCACGATCGAGTGCGAGGCGAAGCTCACCGGCGTCCTCTTCACCTCGTCGTACCCGGGTCGGACGGAGTCCGGTGCGGACTACCCGTACGCCTCCGAGGTCGCGCCCGGCCTCGGCGCCCCGTACCACCAGCACCTGTTCTCGGCACGGCTGGACATGATGGTCGACGGGCTGTCGAACGCGGTGGACGAAGTCGACGCCGTCCGGGTCCCCGTCGGCCCGGGCAACGAACACGGCAACGCGTTCACGAAGTCGGTCACCCGGCTGTCGTCCGAGTCGACCTCCGGCCGTCTCGCCGACGCGTCGAAGGCCCGGACGTGGTTCATCTCGAACACCGAGGAGCGCAACCACCTCGACCGCCCGACCGGGTACGTGCTGTACCCGCAGGACGCCCCGGTGCTGCTCGCGGACGACTCGTCGTCGGTGGCCGCACGCGCCGAGTTCGCGCGGAAGCACCTGTACGTGACGCAGTACGACCCGGCCGAGCGCTTCGCCGCCGGTGACTTCGTGCACCAGAACCCCGGCGGGGACGGCGTCGCCCGGTACGTGCAGGGTGACCGTCCGCTCGACGGCGAGGACATCGTGCTGTGGCACACCTTCGGTCCCACGCACTTCCCCCGGCCCGAGGACTGGCCCGTCATGCCCGTCGACTACGCCAAGTTCACGCTCAAGCCGTACGGGTTCTTCCCGCGGAACCCGGCCCTGAACGTGCCGGCGTCGATCGGGGCGGCGGCCGGGTCGCACTGCTCGCACCACGTCTCCGGCGCCGTCGAGGCCGCACACGACGCAGCTGAGCACCAGCACGACCACGGGCACGACCACGGGGACGGGCACTGACGTGACCGACCTGCTCGGGCTCGCGGCCATCGTGCCGGCGTCGGCCGGGGCCTGCTGCACGGTCGGGGCGTGGCGCCCCGGCCGTGCGGTCGACGTGGTCGCCGCGGTCGCGATGGTGGCGGCGATGGTCGACGGGGCGTTCGGACCCCGGGTCCTGCCGGGTGTCCTCTGGTTCCTGGTGCTGGCGTTCCTCGCCGTGGTGGTCGCCGGGGTGCACCGGTTGCAGTCCACGTCCGCCTGGAGGCGCGGGTCGGCTCAGCCGCCGGGCGCGGCTTCCGCACACGGCCGGTACGGGCGACTGCACGGTGCCCTGGGCCTGCTCGTGATGGGCGCGATGGGTGTCGGCATGGCGCACGACGCCGGCGCCGCGGGGATGCACCAGCACCTCGGGGTGGTCGCGGTGACGTGGCAGGTGGTGCTGGGCGGGTTGACCCTCGGGTACCTGGTGCTCACCGTCCACGTGCTCCGTGACGGCGTCCGGCGACGATCACGTGCACTGCCGCTGGTCGAGACCCTGGCGATGGGTGTCGCGGTCGCGGTGATGTCCGCGGCGATGGTCTGAGGCGCTTGCCGCACGCCGGGTGCCGCACCGGTGGTGGTCCGTCCTGCTCAGTGCGATGACCGCCCAGGTGGCGTCGGGGGCCTCGAGGTGGGGTTCTCGATTCCCTGTTCGCAGCGCTCGTCGAGCCGCGACGAGCGGCGCTCCTGCAGCTCCTCACGACCCTGACGGATGCCGCCGAACCCTTCGGCGCGCAAAACGTACACACTGCAAATGGTTCGTTGAACTGACCGTTCACTTTGTGAAAGAGTTCAGCCGTCCGCAGGGGACACACGGCAAGCAAGAAGGGCGGGACACGACATGCACAGCACGTACTCCGGGATGCCTCGGACGGCACGGATCGGTGGCAGCCACACGCGCGTCGGTCTCACCGACCCGGCGATCATCGACGCGTACGTCGAGCGTCGCATCCAGGACCCCTCGCTGCTCGCCGGTCGTTCCGAACCGTCCTACGCGGACTTCTTCACCACGCCTGCCGTTTAGCAAGGAGCGCATGACCCCATGCCGTTGACCGTCGTCCGTCGAGAGCACGTCCACCTCTACGCCCGCGAACCCGAGTCCCGGGTCGCGAAGACCGCCGTCGATGCGCTGCTGCGCCTGCAGCACGCCGAGGACCAGCAGATCGAGTCCGCCCGCATCGAGAGCGGCCTGTCGAAGAACGAGTTCCTCGCCGTCCGGTACCTGCTCCAGGCGCACCGGGACGGCCGGACGATGGGCCCGAAGGACCTCGCCGTGATGCTCGCCGTCTCGAACGCCTCGGTGACCAAGATCGTCGACGGGCTCGTGCAGAAGGGTCTGCTGTCCCGCACGGCGCACCCCACCGACCGCCGTGCGCAGGTGCTCGCCCCGACCGACCGGGCCGCCGAGAAGATCGACGCCTCGTACGCCCGCTTCCACGCGGCGGTCGTCGAGGTGCTCGAGCAACTCCCCGACGCGGACAACGCCGTCCTCGCCGACTCGCTCACGAAGATCGTCGACGCGCTCGCCGCGGGCACGCCCGCGCCGGTCGACGAGTACACGGTCGACGACCAGGACTGACGCGAGCGCGCCCGCCTGACGCGACCCGGCGGGGTGCGACGCGACCCGGACGCGGACGGGAGGCCCGTGGTGGGCCCGCCACGGGCCTCCCGTCCGACGGTGGCGAGAAAACCTTCCAGCGGTAAGTTGGGTGCATGACCCACCCCGCGGACGACGCCGACGCGGCCCAGCCGCGCCGCGGCGGGTACCGCAAGGGCGCCGAGCGGCGCACGCAGATCCTCGACGAGATGATCCGGATGGTCGCGGAGCAGGGGGTCGACGCATCGTCGCTCCGCTCGGTGGCCGAGGCCCTCGGGATCACGCACGCCGCACTCCGCCACTACTTCCCGAGTCGCGACGAACTGCTGCTCGCCGTCTACCGGGAGCACGAGGTGCGCGAGCAGGGCGCGCCCGACCGGATGAAGTCGGCCATCGGCGACATGCGCGAGAGCGCGTCGCGCAACCGGGCCGTGCCGGGGCTCGTGCAGCTGTACACGACGCTCGCGGCCGACGCCGTGCAGGAGGGCCACCCGGCGACACGCGACTTCATGCGCGAACGCTTCGCCCGGCTGCGCGCCGAACTCGCCGCACTGATCGAGGCGGACCAGGCGAGCGGCCGGATCCGCGCCGACCTGGACCCGGTCGACCTGGCGAGCCTGAGCATCGCGGCATCCGACGGACTGCAGGTCCAGTGGCTGCTCGACCCCGACGCCGTCGACGGCGAACGGGTGCTGCGGCTGCTCGAGCAGCTCGTCCCGCCGGTGCGCTGAGCGGCCAGGGGTACGCCCAGACCGCCGGTGGCACAGCGACCGGCCGGTAGAAGGGCAGCATGACCACTTCCACGCGCACCCCGCTCGGCGTCACGCTCGTCGACGGGGGCGCCAACGTCGCCCTGTTCTCGAGCACCGCCGAGCGGGTCGAGTTCTGCACCTTCGACGACGACGGCACCGAGCACCGCACCGAGCTCCGCAACCGCACCGGCTACACCTTCCACGACGTCGTTCCCGGCGTGACCGTCGGCACCCGCTACGGCTTCCGGGTGCACGGCGCGTGGGACCCGGCGAACGGCCTGCGCCACAACGGCGCGAAGCTCCTGCTCGACCCCTACGCCACCGCCGTCGACGGCACCTACGAGTGGGGCCAGGCCCTGTTCGGCCACGACATGGACGACCCCGAGCGCCTCGACGACACCGACTCGGCCAGCGCGATGCCCAAGTCGGTCGTCGCCGACCGGTCCTTCGACTGGGACGGTGACGCCCTGCTGCGGACCCCGCTCGCCGACACCGTCGTGTACGAGGTGCACGTCAAGGGCTTCACGAAGCAGCACCCGGACGTCCCCGAGGAGATCCGCGGCACCTACGCCGGCATGGCCCACCCGGCGGCCATCAAGCACCTGACCGACCTCGGCGTCACCGCGGTCGAGCTGCTGCCGACGCACCAGTTCGTGCAGGACTCGACGCTCCTCGACAAGGGCCTCCGCAACTACTGGGGCTACAACAGCATCGGCTTCTTCGCGCCGCACGACGAGTACTCGTCCTCCGGCACCGCCGGGCAGCAGGTCGCCGAGTTCAAGGAGATGGTGAAGGCCCTGCACGCCGCGGGGCTCGAGGTCATCATGGACGTCGTCTACAACCACACCGCCGAGGGCAACCACATGGGCCCGACGCTGTCGTTCAAGGGGATCGACAACCAGTCGTACTACCGGCTGGTCGAGGGTGACGAGGCGAACTACTTCGACACCACCGGCACCGGCAACAGCCTGAACGTCGGACACCCGGCTGCCCTCGGACTCATCATGGACTCGCTCCGCTACTGGGTCGAGGAGATGCACGTCGACGGCTTCCGGTTCGACCTGGCCACGACGCTCACCCGCCAGGACGGCGAGGCCGAGAAGCACTCCGCGTTCCTCGACATCATCCACCAGGACCCAGTGCTGCGCGAGGTCAAGATGATCGCCGAGCCGTGGGACACCGCCGGCTACCAGGTCGGTGGGTTCCCGGCCGACTGGTCCGAGTGGAACGGCAAGTACCGCGACGACCTCCGGGCCTTCTGGCGCGGCGACGAGGGCGCACTCGGCGACGCCGTGCAGCGGGTCCTGGGCAGCCCCGACGTCTACGAGGGCTCGCGGCGTTCCCCGCTGTGCTCGATCGACTTCGTGACCGCCCACGATGGTTTCACCCTGACCGACCTGACGATGTACGCCGACAAGCACAACGAGGCCAACGGCGAGGACAACAACGACGGCGAGAGCGACAACACCTCGTTCAACGGCGGCATCGAGGGCCCGACCGACGACGGCGCGGTGAACGACTACCGCGACCGGCAGCGTCGCAACTTCCTCGGCACCCTGCTGCTCTCCGCCGGCGTGCCGATGATCCTGGGTGGCGACGAGCTCGCCCGGTCACAGGGCGGCAACAACAACGCGTACTGCCAGGACGACGAGATCTCGTGGTTCGACTGGGCCGCCGCCGACCAGGACCTGCTCGCCTTCACCACGGCGGCCATCGCGTTCCGTCGGCAGCACCAGGCCCTGCGTCCGGAGTGGTTCCGCACCGCGCCGGGTGACTCGGAGTCGACGGTGACCGTGCTCCGTGCCGACGCCGCCGGGTTCGAGGACGGCGACTGGGCGGACGGCGGCAACCGGGCCGTGGCGCTCGTGCTGCACCAGGGCGACGACACCGTTGCCGTGCTGCTGAACGCGTCGGACACCACGGTGGAGTTCACGCTGCCGGAGCGTCCGGGTGGGGGCAGCTGGTCCCTCGGGCTGTCGAGCGACCCCGACCAGGCCGTGGTCGGCGACGCGGCGACGCTGCTCGTGCGCGACGCGTCCTTCACCGCGCTGGTCTGAGGGCTCGCGCGGGGCTCGTGCTGGGGTCGCGCGGCGCTCGCACGGGCTCGCCCGGCTTCGCTTGGTGAGCAGAAATGGTCGGGTTCCCGTTGGGGGACCCGACCATTCCTGCTCACGAAGTGGTGCTTGCGGCGCTCCTAGGCGTTCGCGCCCGCGGTCAGCACGGCTGCCGCGGGGTCGAAGTCCTCGGGCAGCGGCGGGACCGCGTCCACGGTCGACGTGATGTCGACGGCGGAACCCGACTCGGCGGCGTCGCGGATCCCGAGCAGGACGTCGAGCACGTGCAGTGCGACGGCGCCGGAGGCACGCTCGGGGCGGTCCTCGGCGATGGCGCGGGCGAGCTCGACGACACCGGTGCCACGGCCCCAGGTGGAGCCGACCGCCTCGAGCGTCTCCGGCTCGTCCTGCCCGTAGCGCCAGAGCTGTGACGAGCCCTCGAACGTGTTCGGGTCCGGCAGCGAGATCGTGCCGAGCGTGCCGTTGATCTCGACGAAGCCCATGCGCGGCAGGGCGTGCTGGAACGAGAACGTCGACTGGGCGGACTGCCCGCCGGCGAACTCGATCAGGGCGGCGTGGTGCGTCGGGACCTCGACCGGGAACGTCTCGCCGGCGCGGGGGCCGGACGCGATCGTGCGACGGTCGAGCGACTTCGACGAGACGGCCTGCACGCGCGAGGCGGTGCCGAACGCGTGCACCAGGGTCGTCACGTAGTACGGACCCATGTCGAACAGGGGGCCGGCACCGGTGGCGAACAGGAAGTCCGGGTTCGGGTGCCACGCCTCGGGTCCGGGGACGTGGAACAGCGTCGTCGCGGAGAGCGGCTCGCCGATGTCACCGCGGGCGATGGCCCGGAGCGCCGTCTGGATGCCCGCACCGAGCACGGTGTCCGGGGCGGTCGCGACGCGCAGGCCCTTGGCCTTCGCGGACTCGAGCACCGCGGCGGCCGACGCGTGGTCGGTCGCGATCGGCTTCTCGCTCCAGACGTGCTTGCCGGCGTCGATGATCTGCTGGTCGACCTCGGCGTGTGCGGCCGGGATCGTCAGGTTGATCACGATCGAGATGTCGTCGCGGGCCAGGAGCTCCTCGACCGATCCCGACGAGGCGACGCCGTACTCCGCCGCCTGGGCAGCGGCACGGTCGAGCAGCACGTCGGCGACGAAGCGGACCTCGACGTCGGCGAACTTGGTCAGGTTCTCGAGGTACTGGCTGGAGATGTTGCCGGCACCGATGATGCCGATCCCGACACGGCTCACTTGTCGTTGTCCTTGAGCCAGGTGAGGGACTCGGTGATGCCCTCGAAGACGTCGCCCGAGTAGGCGTCGAACTCGACCACGCGGATGGCCTGCGGTGCCGCGGCGAGGATGCCCGCCACGTCGACGTCGCCCTGGCCGGCGGGGGTCTGGTTCTCGAAGGCGCGCTGCAGCGCCTCGGGCACGATGAGGGCGCTCTCGGACGAGGGCAGCGCGGTGCGGATGTCACCGTCGACCTTGCCGTCCTTCACGTGGATCGCGACGACGCGGTCGCCCAGGCCCTTGAGGACGGCTGGGGCGTCGGCGCCACCGACGGTCGCCCAGAAGGTGTCGACCTCGAGGACGGTCTCCGGCGAGAGCTGCGACACGAACAGGTCGTAGACGGTGCGGCCGTCGACCTTGTTCGTGAACTCCCACTGGTGGTTGTGGTACCCGAACTGCAGGCCACGGCCGGCGGCCTCGGCGGTCAGCTCGTTGACGCGCTCGGCGATCTTCGCGACGTCGTCGGCGGTCTGCCAGCGGTCGGTCGGGATGAACGGGTCGATGACGGTGCGGATGCCGAGGCGCTCGGCGGCGTCCCAGATCGGCGCGGTGTCCTCGGCGTCGATCACGGCGACGTGGCCGGACGGAGCCTTGAGGCCGGTGGCCGCGAACGCACGCTCGAGGTCGGTCGCGCGCTCGACGAACGCGTAGGGCTCGACGTTCTCGTACCCGATCTCGGCGACACGGGCGATGGCCTTGTCGAGGTCTTCGGCGATGGCGTCGCGCAGCGAGTACAGCTGCACAGAAGTGGTGGGCATTGCAGAGGCTCCTTCGATCCTGTCTGGGTGTCGCGGCCCGTCGAGGAGCGATGCTCCGCGGCGAGATCGATCACGACGCTACCCCAAAAACCACCCGGTGTGTAGTTTTTGCTGCCCCGTGTGACGCGGCCCGGATGGCCCGCGCATCACGGCCCGGGACGCGGCCGGTGTTGCAGACAACACGTGTCGATGTATGCTCGCGTCGGAAAAACCTTGTCAGGCAAGGTTTTCATCGACTCAAGGAGGCGTCATGAGCACACCCGAACCCGGCAGCCCGGCACTGCTCAACCCGGAAGAGGGCATCACCCAGCCCGTCAGCACGGTGAAGGTGGGCATCGGCTACCAGATCGCCCTGTTCCTCGGGCAGTTCGGCCTCTTCGTCGCGCTCATGGCGCCCGTCTACGTGAGCATGCAGCTCAAGGCGCAGGCCCTGGTCGGCGACGACGCCGCGAACGTCATCGGCTCGGTGCTGCCGATCGGCGCATTCGGTGCGCTCATCATGAACCCCCTCGCGGGCGCCCTGTCCGACCGCACCCGCACGCGCTGGGGTCGTCGTCGCCCCTGGCTGCTCAGCGGTGTCGTGGTCTTCGCGATCGCCCTCGCCTGGATCGCCTACTCGCCCGACGTCCTCAACCTGACGCTGGCCTGGCTGCTCGCCCAGCTCGCCGCGAACGCCACCCTCGCCACCCTGCTCGCGAGCTTCGCGGACAACGTGCCGCAGCTGCAGCGCGGCCGGTCCTCGAGCATCATCGCGCTCGCGCAGAACATCGCCGTGCTCGCCGGCACCTACCTGTCGGTCTTCTTCGTCGCGAACCTGCCAGTGCTCTTCATCGCGCCGGGCATCCTGGCGATCATCCTGGTCGCCGTGTACGCCGTCGTCGCGCGCGACGACCTGCCGACCTACACGCTCAAGAAGTTCACGTTCCTGAACCTCGTCGCGTCGTTCTGGACGAACCCGGTCAAGAACCCGGACTTCGCGTTCGCCTGGTGGTCCCGCTTCCTCATCATCCTCGCGACGTTCATGTTCACGACGTACCGCCTGCTCTACATGCAGGAGCACATCGGCATCGAGAAGGCGAAGGACGCCACGGCTGCCGTCGCCTTCGGCGTCCTGCTCTACACGATCGCGCTCCTGGTCAGTGCGGCGCTGTCCGGCTGGGCCTCGGACAAGCTCGGTCGCCGCAAGGTGTTCGTCGGCGGCTCGACGGTGATGTTCGCGGTCGGGCTCGTCGCACTCGCGCACGCCGAGACGGTCACCGGCTTCTACGTCGCCGAGGTCATCATGGGCTTCGCGTACGGCATCTACTCCGCGATCGACACCGCCCTGGTGGTCGACGTGCTGCCGAACGCCGACCGGCCCGGCAAGGACCTCGGCGTCATCAACATCGCGAACGCGCTGCCGCAGTCGCTCGCTCCGGCGATCGCCCTGTTCTTCCTGAAGGTCGGGTCCGATGGAGCCGCCGACAACTACGAGCTCATGTGCTGGGCCGCCGGCGCGATCGCCCTCATCGGCGCACTCGTCGTGATCCCCATCAAGCGGGTGCGGTAGCGCCCGTCGCGCGACGCGACCGGAGGACGGACCGGCGCGGCACGCTCAGCGGGCCGCCACGGGCCTCCCGTCCGTCGTAGCGACCGGCCGCCGGGCCGGGCCGACGTCAGGGGGTGCCGGGGAAGGGCAGCTCCTGCCGGAGCGCCTCGGCGAGGCGGGAAGCGAAGCGGCGGACCGCCGTCACCTCGTCGGCGCTGAGTGCGTCGATGGTCGCGATCAACGGAGACTCGACGTGGCCGTAGGCGCGCGCGAGGTCCTGCTCGGCCGAGGCGGTCGCGGTGATGATGATGCCGCGCCGGTCCCGCGGATTCGGCTGCCGTTCGGCCCGCCCGTCGCGCACGAGCCGGTCGATGAGCTTCGTGATCCCGGCCGTCGAGAGTCGCAACACCCGCGCGAGCTGTGTCGCGTTCACCAGCCGTCCGTCACGGTGTGCGAGCACGAGGTGTCGCAGGGCGAGCGCATCGACGGGCAACATCCCCAGGGTGCGGAGCGCCTGCTCGTCGGCCTCGTGCACGCTGTCACTGAGCGCCTGCAGGCTCGCGAGTGCAGCGGCGCCTTCGGCGGTGCGCGGCTGCCGGCCGAACACGTCGGATCCGCGTCGCGGGTCGGCCTCATCGCTCATCGTTGCCCCGTTCTGTCCCAGCGTTCTGTGGACAAACGCCATGTTCCACCCCCTCCCTGAGAACCCAAACTGAGTGAGTAATCAGCCGAGCGAGACAAACGTGCTCTGCATGACGCCACCGAATCTCGGTGGCGGAGATCAGTAGGAGTCACCATGTCGAACACCGCAGGACGCCCCGTACGCAACGACTCGGTCGTGCGTGCCACGTGGAACGAGACCAAGTCCGCGCTCAAGACCACCGAGTTCTACGCTTGGCTGGTCGTGTCGATCGCGATCCTCGTCGCGGCAGCGGTTGTCGACAACGCGGACGAGGGCCACACCGGCTTCGGCGCCGACCAGGCCTGGCTGTACGTCGCCATCGTCACGGCCGCGTACATCGTCAGCCGTGGCATCGCGAAGTCCGGCGTGCGCAAGCCCGACTGGAACGACGACGACCGACGCAACGTCAACGGCCGCTCGAACTGACCCCCGAGCGCCAGGAGCACCCGGCTCCCTGAGCCGGAACGAGGCCGTCCCGATCCGTCGGGACGGCCTTCGTCACGTCCGCTCGCGTCGTCCCCGCACCGATACCGTGAACCCCATGCTCGCTCCCGCTCCCGCTCCCTTCGACACCCCCGCCGGCCGCATCGTCGGGACGGTCGACGGCGACGTGGTGCGGGTGCTCGGGATCCCGTACGCGCAGGCCGAACGGTTCGCCCCGCCGCAGCCGATGCCACCGTTCGAGGGTGAGCTGCATGCGTCGACCCCGTCGCCGGTCGCACCGCAGCCGCACGAGGAGTTCGTCGACCTGCTGCTCAACCCGATCCAGTGCATCGAGGTCGACGAGCACTGCCAGCGGCTCTCGATCACGCTGCCCGCCGACGCGCGGCCGGACGAGCAGTTGCCCGTCATGGTCTGGATCCACGGCGGCTCGTACGTCATCGGCGGCGGCGACCTGCCGATCTACGACGCCCGCGACCTGGTGACCGAGCAGCGCGTGATCGTGGTGTCGGTCACGTTCCGGCTCGGTGTGCTGGGGTTCCTCGGTGACGGCGAGACGATCCCGGCGAACCTCGGGCTCCTCGACCTGGTCGAGTCGCTGCGCTGGGTGCGCGCGAACATCGCTGCGTTCGGCGGCGACCCCGACCTGGTCACCGTCTTCGGGCAGTCGGCCGGCGGGGACGCGGCCGCGCACCTGATGATCAGTGCCGGTGCCGAAGGGCTCTTCCGCCGGGCGATCATCCAGAGCGCTCCGCTGGGGCTGTCCCGCCGTCGGGCACGGATGAACCGCGCGATGGTCCGGGCGGTCGGCACCGTGCACGCCGACACCCCGCTCGAGGACCTGCTCGACCGTCAGGCACTCGGTACCCGGGCCGCAGCGCCGTACGGGCTCGCCGCCGGCATGCCGTTCGGCACCCAGTACGGCTTCGCGCCGCTGCCCGCCGAGCGTGACCTCGACGCCGCGTGGAGCCGGGCCGCCCCCGAGGTCGACGTGCTGATCGGGTCCGGTTCGGACGAGGCCGGCATGTACGTGCCGCTCGTGCCCGGCCTGCGTCGGGTCACCCGGTCGCGGGTGCTGCGGTCGGCCCTGCGATGGTGGGTCGTGCGTCCGCTGTCCGACGTCATCTACGGGCGCGATGCCCGACGGTTCACCGAGCGGCACCGACGCGCCGGCGGCCGGGCGACCTCGTACCGACTGCACCGCGGTGTCACGAGCGCCCCGACCGGGGCCGTGCACATGAGCGACCTGCCGCTGCTGTTGGGAGGCCGCGAGGCCTGGGCCGGCACCCGCTTCGTCCCCGAACGCGACTGGCCCGAGGTCGAGCGCCGCGGCCGGGCCTTCCGGGCGATCTGGGCCGACTTCGCCCGCTCCGGCGAGGTCCGGGCGCCCGACGACGAGACGCTGACGTTCGACCGCGGCTGACCGGGAGCCGGTGACGGCGCCGCGCCCCCAGAACTGGCGGTCGCGGCCCGCTGACCGGCCCCGCACAATCGTCAGCATGCCCACGACCGATGTCGACCTCCGCGCACGCATCGTCGCCGGGGCGATCAGTGCCTACCGAGCCGGGGACTTCCACCGTGTCGGGCCCGACGAGGTCGCCGAGCACGCCGGGGTCACGGCCGACGAGTTCCACCGGGCATACCCGATGTGGGAACTCCTGGTGGTCGCGGTCATGGACAAGTGGAACAACGGCAGCCGACGCGAGCTCTGGCCGATCGCGGAGCGGGACGGCACGGTCGCCTACCTGCGTGCCCGGCTCGCCGCGGGCGTGGACGATCCGGCCCTCGTGCGCCTGCGGGTCGCCGTGCTCAGCGCCGCCTCGAATCCCGACCACCCCGCCGCCGGGTGGTTCCGCACGCAGTACATGCGGGCGTTCGAGGACGTCACCCTCGCCCTGGTCCGTGACGTCGTCGCCGGCCGGGAGTCCCGTGGTGCCTCGCCCCGGCACGCCGCCGAGCAGCTCATGGCGCTGTACGAGGGGCTCCAGCTGCAGTCCGTGATCCGCGACGACGGGGAGCCGCTCAGCGCCTTCGACCGGGCGGTCGCCCGGATGCGCGTGGGCTGGGCAGCGGCACGCGTCGACGCCTGATCCGGGTCGGGCGGGCAGGTCGGGTCCGGTCCGCATCAAGCGGGTCCGGGGCCGTGTGCGGCGAGCGGTCACGACTCCCCGCGCGTGCAGCGTCGCGTGGTCACGTTCCGTCGTCTGCGGGTGGCGGGGCCGACGGTCTGTGACCGCTCGGCGTGCGGGCCGCAGGGAGTCGTGACCGGTCGGCGGACTGGTGGAACGTCCGCCCCACCCCGGTCCACGGCCTGGAGGCCCGGCGCGGCTGGCAGACGTCGGTGCACCCACCTGGCATGGTCGGCCCATGGAGTACACGGACTACGACACCCGGCTCGCCGCCTACGGCGTGATCACGGACGGTGACCGCGTGCTCCTGGCGAAGCTGCGTCACCCCGACGCGGGCACGTGGACGCTGCCGGGCGGCGGGGTCGACTTCGACGAGACCGTGGAGCAGGCCGTCGTGCGCGAGATCCGCGAGGAGACCGGGTACGAGGCCCAGGCCGGTGCCCTGCTCGGGGTCCGGCACCACATCGTCCCCGCCGAACGCCGCATCCACGCCAACGGCCGGCCGATGAAGGCCGTGCAGGTGGTGTTCCGGGCGACCGTCACCGGGGGAGCCCTGCGCCACGAGCTCGACGGCTCGACCGACGAGTCGCGGTGGATCCCCGTCGCCGAGCTCCCGCACCACCGCCACGGCCTGCTCGTGCCGATCGCCCTCGGCTGGGCGGGTGCCCTGTCCCGCTGACCGCCTGCGTCACTCCTCGATGACGCTGAGGACGTTGCCCGACGGGTCGGTGAACCAGGCGATGAGCGGGCCGCCCTTCCGGTTCACACCCCGGTCGTCGGTCATCCCCTCGTACTGCAGGAACGCGACGCCCTTCGCGGTGAGCTCGTCCACCGCGGCGTCGATGTCCGGCACCGGGAAGTTCAGCACCGTGAAGGCCGCCGGTTCGTGACCCGGGCCCTTCGGGTAGACGAGCACCTGGTGTCCACCGCCGAGCTGCAGGAAGAGCATGCCGTGGTCCTCGGTGACCTCGACCCCCAGGACGTCCTCGTAGAACGCCTTCGCCTCGGGCACGTCGCGCACCGAGAACCCGCTGAACGCCTTCGTCGCATCGACCATGCGGCAAGTGAACCACCGCGGCCCGGCGTCGGTGCGCTCTGCGAGGATGAGGCCGTGAGCGACTCCGGCACGACCGTCGACCAGGCCCTCGAGCGCGCCGTCGAGCTGGCCCGTTCGAGCCGCCGCACCGTGCTCGGGATCGCCGGAGCGCCGGGTGCCGGCAAGTCCACGCTCGCCCGCCGCATCGTCACCGAAGTGGACGGACGCCTGGGTGCCGGCACGGCGGTGCAGGTCCCGATGGACGGCTTCCACCTGTCGAACGCGGCGCTCGACGCCCTCGGCCGGCACGACCGCAAGGGCGCGGCGGACACCTTCGACGCCGACGGGTACGTCGCGCTCGTCCGCCGACTCGTCACCGCCGACGAGGACGTCGTGTGGGCGCCGGACTTCGACCGTCGCGTGGACGAACCCGTGGCCGGCAGCATCGCGGTGCCCCGCGCGGCCCGACTCGTGGTGTCCGAGGGCAACTACCTGCTCGACGACACCGCACCGTGGTCGGCGCTGCCGGAGCTCTTCACCGAGACCTGGTTCTGCGCCGTCCCCGACGACGTGCGGCTCGACCGCCTGGTCGGCCGGCACATGCGGCACGGCCGCGACCACGACGCCGCCCGCGCGTGGGCGGTGGAGGTGGACGGCGTGAACGCCGCGAGGGTCGCACCCACGGTGATCCGGGCCTCCAGGACGGTGTGGACGTGACCACCGACCAACGCGACCGTCGACGACCACCAGACGACCCCGACAACGACGTGACCCCGACCACCACGACGCGACACCGACACGAGGAGCGACCATGACCATCGCCATCACCGGAGCGACCGGCAACATCGGGGGCGCCGTGAGCGCTGCGCTCGCCGCGGACGCCGTGCCGTTCCGGATGCTCGTGCGCGACGCCTCGCGTGCGCCGGAGCTTCCGGGCACCGAGGTCGCCGTCGCGACCTTCGCCGACGCCGACGCGAGCCGGACCGCCCTGCAGGGCGTCGAGGTGCTGCTCATGGTCTCGGCGGCCGAGGCCCAGGACCGCCTCGACCAGCACCGGGCGTTCGTCGCCGCGGCGGCCGACGCGGGCGTTCGGCACGTCGTCTACACGTCGTTCCTCGGCGCGGCTCCCGACGCGACCTTCACGCTCGGACGCGACCACTGGGCGACGGAGCAGGCGATCCGCGAGAGCGGGATGGCGTTCACGTTCCTGCGCGACAGCTTCTACCTGGACTTCGTCGAGGACCTGGTCGGCGAGGACGGCGTGATCCGCGGCCCGGCCGGCGACGGCGCCATGGCCGCGGTGGCCCGTGCCGACGTCGCCCGCGTCGCGACCGCGGTGCTGCACGACCCGGACGCGCACCGCGACCAGACGTACGAGCTGACCGGCCCCGAGGCGATCACCCTCGCCCAGGCGGCGGCGATCGTGTCCGAGGTCCGCGGCCGCACGGTCAGCTACCACCCGGAGACCCTCGACGAGGCGTACGCGTCACGTGCGCAGTGGAACCCGGAGCCGTGGCAGGCCGACGCCTGGGTGAGCACCTACACGGCCATCGCCGAGGGGGCGCTCGCGCACGTGTCGGGCGACGTCGAACGCATCACCGGACGCGCGCCGATGTCCCTGCGCGAGGTGCTCGCCGCGGGCTGACGCGTGCCGGTGGTGCGCACCGGGGCCGACCGACGGGCCGGGCAGCCCGCAGTGCCACACGGTCCACGTGATGCCGTCCGCCCGGCGCGGCTGCATCGGCAGACGTGCGTGCCGGGTGCCGTGGGACAGCGCTCGGCAGCCGCCGGCCAGCGCGGCGCGCAGGACCGGGTCGGTGCGGGGCGCGTGGGCCTGGACGACGAGGACGCGCAGCCCGTCGGCGATCCGGCGACGGATCTGGTGCGTCGTGAAGACGGGTACGGTGCCCGAGAACCCGCCGTCGGTCAGCACCGGCAGTCCGGTCGCGTCGATCACGGGTGCGGAGATGTGCCACGTGTCCGTCAGGAACAGCGGTTCGTCGTGCCGGTACCCCTCCAGGCGTCGCGCGGTCGCGACGAGCCGGCTGAGGGCACGTGGGTACGGGGTGGATCCGCCCCACGGGTCCGGGCTCGACGCGTGGAACACGTCCGGGCTGCCGGCCGGGATCGGCCAGCGCGCGGGCCACGGCCCGACCGACGCGTCGACGCCGCTGCCGTCGCGGGTCGCGTCGAGGGCCTGCAGGGAGAACGCGGCGGGTCCGGCGATGAGCGCGAGCCCGGCTGCGAGTGCGATGACCGTCCGGGAGGCCCGGTGCCGGCCCGGTCCGCGCGTCGCCTCCCAGCGGGGTCGCCACCACACCGCCACCAGCGTCGCGACGACGGCGACCGTCGAGACCGTGATCGCGGGCACGGCGAGCACGCTCGGCATCGCGGTGCCCCGCGCGAGGAACACCACCCAGCCGAGCTGTGCCGCAGCGAGGACGACCGGGAGCGCCCGGAGCCCTCGAGCCTGCGCCCGGACCAGTCCGACCGCACCGCGCCACCCGAGGGCGGCGAGCAGGGCGAGCTGCACGCCGATCGCCGCGACGTAGGCGGTGTGCGGCACCGCGGCCACCGAGAGCACGGCCGCGGCGGTGCCGAGCCACACGACCAGGACGGCCAGGGTGGCGGCTCCGGCACGGGTGTCGAACGCGTGCCCGAAGGGGGTGCCGACGGTGTCGTGGGGTGTGTGCGTCGACGACGGCGTGATCCTCCTCGCTCGCCGTCGGACCAGCACCACGGCCGCGACCACCACGCCGAACATCGCCGCGGGCAGGAGCCAGGCGACCTGTGACGCCAGGTGCGGTCCGAGCAGCTTGCCGAACCCGGCCGGACCACCGCGCCAGGTGTGCGGACCGAACGGCACGGCGAACGACCGGACGGACCCCGGTACCGCGCCCGGCAGGAACCGGTCGACGCCGTTGTACCCGAACACCATGGCGAGGGGACTGTCGTCGGTGGAGCCGTCCGCCCAGGGCCGCGAACCCGACGGCGTGAGCGCCAGCGCGGTCACCCACGACACCGACGCCACGACCGCGACGATCCCGAGCACCCCGGCGCGGACCACCCGGGTGCCGAACCGGAAGGGACGGCCGTCGTGCCGGGCCGAGGCCAGCAGGGTGCCGAGCAGCAGCGCCGGCAGCACGAACCAGGCCTGCACCATCTTCGCCTGGAACCCGACGCCGACCGCCAGGCCCGCGGCGACGAGCGGCCACCAGCGCCCGGTCAATGCCGCGTGCTGCCAGCACAGCAGGGCGACGGCCAGCGCGGCGGTGACCATGCCGTCCTCCATCGGGTGCGCGAACATCGACACGAAGACCGGCGTCGACCCGGCTGCTGCGGCCGCGACGAGGCCCGTCCCGACCCCGGCCCAGCGGAGTCCGACCAGGGAGCAGGCCCACAGGGTGACGAGCCCCTCGACGACCTGGGGGAACGCGAGCGCGGCGGTGGAGTGCCCGAACAGCCGGAGGCTCAGCGCCTGCGGGACCGCGAAGCCGCTGAGCTTGTCGAGGGTCACCGTCGCCGAGGGGTCGAACGCCCCCGAGAACAGCGCCGGCCACGACTCGGACATCGACCGCGCCGATGCCTGGTAGAAGCTGAAGTCCCCACCACGGCCCAGGTTCCAGGCGAGCAGCACGGTCGTGCCGGCCGCGATCACGAGCAGGGTGAGCCGTGCCGTGAGCGGCTGGTCCCGCCACCGGGCGGGTCGTCGGATGTCCACCCTCCGGACCTTGGCCGTCCGGGATGACGACCGGCCGGGACCGTGCCGCCAGCTGGCCGCGAAGCCGGTCCGCGCGCTGAGGGGTCGTGCGGGTGCGGCCCCCGTCGGTCAGCGCCTCGGGGGTCGAGCCGGAGCGGGGTCTCAGCCGGCGTTCGGCTTCGGGGTCAGGACGACGTCATCAGGAGACCCGCCGCGCGGCGAACGTCCCGACGACACCGAGGGTGAGCACCGCGACGAGCACGACGAGCAGCGGTGCCGTCCAGTTCCCCGTCGCACCGTGCAGGGCACCGGCGACGAGCGGCCCGGCCGAGCCGAGCAGGTACCCGCCGCCCTGCACGAACGCCGACATCCGGCGGGCGTCGGCGTCGCTCGAGACGATCCGCACGATCACGATGAAGATCACGGTGATGCCGCCGCCCTGCGCCGCACCGCCGAGCACCGACCACAGCAGCCAGAGCTGCGGGGCGAACAGCAGCCCGAGCGGCATCGCCAGCCACAGCGTGCCGACCAGGGCGATGATCGCCGCCGGACGCCACCGGGTCGCGAGCAGCGGGACACCGAGCGCCCCGACGACGGCCAGGATCTGGAACACCGACGAGCTCGCGCCCGACGACGCCTTCGAGAAGCCGATCTCGTCGTGCAGCAGCGTCGGGATCCACGCGGTGAGGGCGTAGTACGAGAACGCCTGGCCGCCGAACGCCAGCGTCAGGCCCCAGGTGATGAGCCGTCGTGCCGGCCGGATCGGTTCGGCGGCGGCGACCCGTGCGGCCTCGGCGGCGCGCGCGGTGCGGATCGCCCCGGTGTCCAGCACCTGGTCGATCGGACCGGTGATCGGCAGCGGTTCGTCGTGGTCGGACGGCACCGGGCGTCGCCAGGCCGCCCGTGCACCGACCGCGTAGGTCCAGGCAGCGGCGGCGATGAGCGCGAAGACCGCCCAGATCGCGATGGCGACCGGCCACCCCCACAGGGCCGCCAGGGGAGCGGTGCCGAGCGACGTGATCATCGACCCGACGTTGAGCGCCGACGTGTAGACGCCGGTGACCAGACCGACGCGCTCCGGCGAGGTGTCCCGTCGGATGACCACCGGGATCACCACGTTGCCGATCGTGATGCCGATGCCGATGACCGCGGTGCCGAGCAGCAGCGCCGCCGACGAGGGCATCGAGCGCACGACGGTGCCGGCGAGCACGATGACGAGCGACAGGGACACCGCGCGCTCGGGGTCGGCCTTCGCGATGACCCAGCTGGCGAACGGTGTCGCGAGCGCGAAGCAGAGCACCGGGATCGTCGTCAGCAGCCCGGCGATCGTCGCGGTCAGGCCGAGGTCGGCGCGGACGTCCCCGATGACCGGGGCGGTCGCGACGATCGGGCCGCGGAAGTTCAGTGCGATGAGGACGATGGCCGCGGGCAGCAGCCAGGCGGCACCGCGGAGGCTCCGGCGTGCGACGTCGTTCATGCGGACGGCGTCGCGGACGGCAGCAGGATCGGCAGCAGGTCGAGCGGGGTCGCGGCGCGGGCGATGGTGCCCTCGGCCTCGTCGGGGGAGCCGTAGCCCCACTCGGCGAAGACGACCGGGACGCCGTGCACGGTCGCGCCCTCGACGTCGTGCTTCCGGTCGCCGATCAGCACCGGGCGGCTGGTGTCGAAGCCGTGGGCCTCGAGGCGTCGCAGTGCCTCCTCGACGACGTCGGCCTTGCTCGACCGCACCTCGTCGTCGCTCGCACCCGTGATGATGTCGATGTCCCCGGTGAGGCCGTAGTGCTCGAGGATGTAGGTCGCCGGGGTCTCCGGCTTGCTCGTCGCCGTCGAGATCGGCAGCCCCGCCTGGTGCAGGGTGCGCAGCACCACGTCGATGTCCGGGAACATGGCGGAGTCGAGCGCCCCGTGCGAGAAGTAGTGCTCGCGGTAGACGGCGAGGGTGCGGTCGGCGAGCTCCTCGTCCATGCCCATCGCGACCCGGAACGTGTCCATGATCGGCGGGCCCACGAAGGACATCAGGGTGTCGTGGTCCGGCACCGGGACGCCGACGGTGCGGAAGGTGTGCGTCAGGCTCTCGAGGATGCCCGGCGCGGAGTCGCTGATGGTGCCGTCGAGGTCGAACAGGATGGCGGAGAACGGGCTGGTCATGTCCTGCCCACCCTAGCCGGGCCGTGGCGGCGACCATCCGGGATCCGGTCGGCCGCGGGGCGGGGGTGCGCCGTGCCTCCAGACCGGGGGTGGCGTGGTCCGCTCAGAACAGGCGGGTGTGACCGCCCTCGATGCCGCGCATCGCGTCGTAGTCGAGCACGAGGACGCGGATGCCGCGGTCCTCGGCGAGGGTGCGTGCCTGCGGTGCCACCGTCTGGGCCGCCAGCACGCCCTGCACCGGACGCAGGTGCGGGTCGCGGTTCATGAGCTCGAGGTACCGGGTGAGCTGCTCGACCGCGTCGATGTTGGCGTTGCGCTTCATCTCGACGGCGACGCTCGCGCCCGTGTCGTCACGCGCCAGGATGTCGACCGGCCCGATCGCCGTCATGTACTCGCGACGGACCAGGGTGTGGCCGTCGCCGAGCAGTTCGATCTGCTCGGCCAGGAGCTGCTGCAGGTGCGCCTCGACCCCGTCCTTCACCAGGCCCGGATCGACGCCCAGGTCGTGGGACTCGTCGGACACGACCTCGTACAGCGAGACGATGAGCTTGTCCTGCGTCTTCTTCTGGGTGACCGTCCACACCTGCGTGATGCCGGCGCCCGACTGCTCGTCGTCCGGCTCGGTGATCTCGATCGAGCAGGGCGGGCTCATCCAGTTCAGCGGCTTGTAGCTGCCGCCGTCGGAGTGCACGAGCAGGGAGCCGTCCGCCTTGAGCATGAGCAGGCGGGTCGCGAGCGGCAGGTGGGCGGAGAGCCGGCCCGCGTAGTCGACGGAGCACCGGGCGATGACGAGACGCACCCCGGAAGCCTAACCGGCGTGGTGTCGTGACCCGGACCGGGCGCGCGGGCTGTGCACCGCGCACGGATTCACATGCCCGTAACGACGTTCTGCACATGTACGGCGGTCCGACGCCGCCCTACCGTGGCTGACACCCCGATCGGCCCACGCCGACCCCCTCCCCGAGGAGCCACGATGGCCAGCGAGACCGCAGTGTCAGCACCACGAACCCCCCGTTCCGAGTCGGTCGCCGTCGACGACTACTCGCTCAGCCGAGTCCCGATGTCCGCGCGCTACGGCTGGTTCCAGGTCGCCGTGCAGCGCTTCGGGCAGATCTCGGCCCTGTCCCAGTTCCTGCTCGGTGCGACGCTCGGCTTCGGCATGAGCTTCTGGGATGCCTTCTGGGCGATCACCCTCGGCGCCGTGATCCTGGAGATCGTCTCGGTGCTCGTCGGCGTCATCGGTGTCAAGGAGGGCCTGAACACCTCGGTCATCGCCCGCTGGACCGGGTTCGGCAAGGCCGGCTCGGCGCTGGTCGGGCTGGCGATCGGGCTGAGCCTGATCGGCTGGTTCGGCATCCAGTCCGGCGTCTCGGCGGCCGGCCTCGTCGCGATCCTGCCGATCCTGCCCGCGTGGGCGTGGTCGCTCGTGTTCGGGCTGCTCGTCACCGCGATCGTCCTGCGCGGCTTCCACTCCATGCAGTGGCTGGCGAACGTCACCGTGCCGCTGTTCCTGGTGCTCGTCGGCTGGGCGGTCATCGTCGAGCTGAGCCGGCACTCGATCGCCGAGCTCGCCGCGCGTGCCCCGGCCGGTCCGGAGCTGAGCTTCGTCGCCGGCACCACCCTGGTGGCCGGCGGGTTCATCGTCGGTGCGGTGATCACGCCGGACATGACGCGCTTCAACCGGTCGGTCGGCGACGTCGTGAAGCAGACGCTGCTCGGCGTGACGCTCGGCGAGTACGTCATCGGCCTGGCCGGCGTCCTGCTCGCCCACGCCGTCGGCTCCGCGGACATCACCCGCGTGATCACCTCGAGCGTCGGCTGGGTCGGCATCCTCGTGATCCTGCTCGGCACGTTCAAGATCAACGACTGGAACATCTACAGCTCGAGCCTCGGCGTCACGAACTTCATCGACGCGGTGTTCGGCAAGCAGGTGAACCGCGGGCTCGTGACGCTCGTGATGGGCGTCGTCGGCTCGGTGCTCGCGGCGGTCGGGTTCCTCGGGGCCCTGACACCGTTCCTGTCCGTGCTCGGCGTCGTCTTCCCGCCCATCGCCGGGATCATGGTGGCCGAGTACTTCGTCGTGAAGCGCTGGCGCCGCGAGCTGAGCGACGCCGAGAACATCCCGGCGACCTCGCCCACCTGGGTGCCGGCCACCCTGGTCATCTGGGCGATCGCCTCGCTCGTCGGGTACTTCGTCGCCGTCGGCATCCCGTCGATCAACTCCGTGGTCATCGCCTTCGTGCTCTACGTCGTCGCCGGCAAGGTCGGGCTGATCCGCGGCGTCGGGGTCAGTCGGACCGAGGCCGCGCCGGCCCCGGCGTCGGCCCCAGCCACCCCTGCCGCCTGACGCAGGCTCCCCGAACGGCCGGTCGCGGCGTCGCGCACCTGATCCGCGTGACGGCGCGGCCGGTCCCCACGAACCACCAGCACCCACGAACCACCAGCACCCCCGAACGACCCCGCACCCGCTCCACCGCACCACCGAAGGGAACCCCCATGCGCATCGGCATCGACGTCGGCGGCACCAACACCGACGCCGTCCTGATGGACGGCAGCACCGTCCGAGCGGCGGTCAAGCGGTCCACCACCCCCGACGTCACCTCGGGCATCGTCGCCGCGCTCGACGGCCTGCGCGACCAGCACGCCTTCGGTGCCACGGACATCGACGGCGTGATGATCGGCACCACCCACTTCATCAACGCCCTGGTCGAGGCGCGCGGCCTCGCGCCGACCGCTGCGGTCCGCCTGGGCCTGCCGGCGACGGCGTCGTTGCCGCCGTTCACGGACTGGCCCGGGCACCTGGTGTCGGCCGTGCACGCGCAGCCGTTCCTCGCCCACGGCGGCCACGAGTTCGACGGCCGCGTCATCTCGGAGCTCGACCCCGAGGAACTCAAGCGGCACGCCGGAGCCATCGCGGCCGCGGGCATCCGGTCCGTCGCCATCTCGTCGGTGTTCTCCCCGATCAACGACGAGTTCGAGCAGCGCGCGCAGGAGATCATGGCCGCCGAGCTCGGGCCCGACGTGGCGTTCTCGCTGTCGTCCGAGATCGGTCGCATCGGCCTGCTCGAGCGCGAGAACGCGACGATCATCAACGCGGCGCTCCGTGAGCTCGCCGACCGCATCGTCGACGGCCTGTCCGGGTCGGTCACGGGCAGCGGCATCGACGCACCGCTGTTCCTGAGCCAGAACGACGGCACGCTGATGGACGTCGAGTACGCCCGTCGCTACCCGGTCGCGACGTTCGCGTCGGGCCCGACGAACTCGATGCGCGGCGCCGCGGTGCTGTCCGGCTTCGACACCTGTGCAGTCGTCGACGTCGGCGGCACGACGAGCGACGTCGGCGTCCTGACCGCGGGCTTCCCGCGGGAGGCCACCGGCGAGGTCGCCGTCGCCGGCATCCGCACGAACTTCCGGATGCCCGACGTGCTGTCCGTCGGCATCGGCGGCGGCTCCCGCATCCGCGAGGACGGCAGCGTCGTCGGACCGGACTCCGTCGGGTACCGCCTGACCGAGGAGGGTCTGGTCTTCGGCGGCACCACCCTGACCGCCACCGACGTGGCCGTCCGCGGTGGCCGTGGCGCGATCGGGGACCCGTCGCTCGTCGCCGGGGTGCCGGCCGAGGTCGCCGCCCGCGCGCTCGACGTCATCGCGGAGCGCGTCGCCGACATCGTCGAGCGGATGCGCACCTCGTCCGACCCGCTGCCCGTCGTGGCGGTCGGCGGCGGCTCGGTGCTGCTGCCGGACACCCTGCCCGGACTCGGCACCGTGCACCGCCCGGAGCACTACTCGGTCGCCAACGCCATCGGCGCGGCGATCGCGCAGGTCAGCGGCGAGGTCGACAAGGTCTACGCGATCAGCGACGGCCGCCGGTCGGCCGTGGTCGACGAGGCCCGGCAAGAGGCGGTCGACCGTGCCATCGCGGCCGGCGCCGACCCCGGCTCGGTCGACATCGTGGACTTCGACGAGGTCCCGATCCCGTACCTGCCGGGCAACGCGACGCGGATCCGCGCCAAGGCCGTCGGCGACCTGGCACTCGGGGCGCTGGTCCGATGAGCGCCACGCAGGCCGCGCCCCGCGCCGCCGCGCCCACAGCACCCCTCACCGCCATCGGCGCCGACTGCTCCGCCCTCGCCCGCGGCGCCGCGATCCTCGGCACCGGCGGCGGCGGTGACCCCTACATCGGACGCCTGCTCGCCGAGGCCGCCGTCCGCGCCCACGGCCCGGTCGACATCGTCCAGGTCGAGGACCTGCCCGACGACGCCGTGGTGCTCTCGGTCGCGATGATCGGCGCACCCACCGTGATGGTCGAGAAGCTGCCGTCCGCCGGCCAGTTCGCCGAGGCCATCCGCAGCCTCTCGGCGTTCCTCAACGTGACCCCCACCCACCTGGCCTGCATCGAGGTCGGCGGCGTGAACTCGACGACCCCGATCGTCGCCGCGGCCGAGCTCGGCCTGCCCCTGGTCGACGGTGACGGCATGGGCCGCGCCTTCCCCGAGGTGCAGATGGTGCTGCCGACCCTGTCCGGGGTCAGCGCGACACCGATGGCCCTGGCCGACGAAAAGGGCAACACCGTCGTCTTCGACACGGTGGACAACCGGTGGGCGGAGCGGCTCGCCCGCACGGCGACGGTCGAGATGGGCTGCTCCGCGATCACGGCGCAGTACGCCATGTCCGGCGCGCAGGTGAAGGAGTCGTTCGTCCGGGGCAGTCTGTCGCTGAGCGTCCGGCTCGGCGAGACGCTGGTCCGCGCACGCAGCGAGAACGCGGACCCCGTCACGGCGGTCACCGAGGTGCTCGGCGGCACGGTCGTGTTCGAGGGCAAGGTCGCCGACATCGAGCGCAAGACCGTCACCGGGTTCGCCCGTGGCACGGCCCGCATCGCCGGTTCCGGCAGCGACACCGGCCTGGAGGCGGTGCTCCGGTTCCAGAACGAGCACCTGCTGGTCGAGGTGGCCGGCCAGGTCCGCACCACGGCTCCCGACCTCATCATCACCCTGGACGCCGAGACCGGCGAGCCGATCACCACCGAGGCCCTGCGCTTCGGCGCCCGCATCCGGATCGTCACGGCACCGGCCGACGAGCGCTGGCACTCCCCGGACGGCCTGCGCCTGGCCGGCCCGCGGTACTTCGGCTACGACACCCCCGCGGTCCGCCACGACGGCACCACGAGCGCGGGCGAGACGAACACGGGAGCGAACCGATGAGCTGGATCCTCGACGTCGACGACCTGCCCGACCTGGCCCGCGGCGCCGCCCTGCTCGGCACCGGCGGAGGAGGCGACCCCACCATCGGGATGCTCCTGGTCCGTGCCGCGATCGAACAGCACGGCCCCGTCACGATCCTCGACCCGTCCGAGGTGCCCGACGACGCCCTCGTCATCCCGACCGCGCAGATGGGCGCACCGACCGTGGTGCTCGAACGCATCCCGGCCGGACCGGAACCCCTCGGCGCCCTCCGTCGGCTCGAAGCCCACCTGGGCCGGACGGCGACCGCGACGATGCCCATCGAGTGCGGCGGCATCAACTCGATGATCCCGCTGCTCGTCGGTGCCACCGGTGGCCTGCCCGTCGTCGACGCGGACGGCATGGGCCGCGCGTTCCCCGAGCTGCAGATGGAGACGTTCTCGGTCTACGGGGTCCCCGGCAGTCCACTGGCGATCAGCGACGAGAACGGCCACGGCGTCATCATCGAGACCGGCACGGACAACAAGAAGATGGAGTGGCTCGCCCGCGGGGTCACCATCCGGCTCGGCGGCGTCGCCTACATCGCCGAGTACGCCATGTCCGGCCGCCAGGTGAAGGAGACCGCCGTCCCACGCACGCTCTCCCTGGCACTCGCCGTCGGTCGGGCCATCCGAGTCGCCCGCGAAGCCCACCGCGACCCCATCGACGCGCTCGCCGAGGCCCTTGGCACGACGATCTACACGCACCTGCGCGAGCTGTTCGACGGCAAGGTCGTCGACGTCGAGCGCCGCACGGTCGACGGGTTCGCCCGCGGTCGTGCCACCGTGCAGGGGATCGACGGCTCCGAGCTCGAGCTCCGGTTCCAGAACGAGAACCTCGTAGCCCGGCGCGACGGGCAGCTCGTCGCCGTCGTGCCCGACCTGATCTGCGTCCTCGACGCCGAGACCGCCGAGCCGATCACCACCGAACGCCTGCGCTTCGGGCAGCGCGTCCGGGTCATCGGCATCTCGACCCCCGACCTGATGCGGACCCCGGAGGCGCTCGCCGTGTTCGGGCCGTCGTGCTTCGGGCTCGACGAACCGTTCGTCCCGGTCGAGGACCTGCACGAGCACGTCCGCCCGGCCGCCCCGGCCGCCCCGGCGGTCGGCTGACGAACGGCCGCGCGCCGACCCCTGCGCCCGGCCGACGCACCCGACCACAGCAGCAGAATGGACCCATGGACCAGGGTGAGCGGCGGGGCGGCGGCGTGACGGGCCTCCAGGCCGACGACGCGACCGTCTTCGGACGCGGCACCGCCCTGCTCGGCTGCGGTGGTGGCGGCCGCGTCGACCACATGGTCAGCGCACTCCGCTTCGCGCTCGGCGACCGCAGCGTGCCGGTCGTCGACCTCGACGACCCCGCGCTCGGCTCGGTGGTGGCCGTCGGGCTGATCGGGTCGACCACCGTGCTCGAGGAGAAGATGCCGAGCGGCGAGGAGCTGCCGGCCGCGCTCGCGGCGGTCGAACGCTGGACGGGCACCCGTGCCGACGCCGTCGTCGCCGCGCAGATCGGCGGCGTGACCGGACCAGCCGCGGCCCTCACCGCACACGCCGCCGGACTGCCGCTCGTCGACGCGGACCTGGTCGGCCGCGCGGTCCCGCGCATCGACCAGCTGTCGGTCTTCGTCGGCCCCACCACGACGGTCACGGCAGCGGCGGCCACCACGAGCGGCCTGCGGATCGTCGTCGACGCCCGGCACCCCCACGACGTCGAGACGGTCTGGCGCGAGGCCGTCTCGCACAGCGGTGGCTGGGCGGCCTTCGCGATCGGCCCGGTCCCGGTGGCGCTGCTGCGCGAGCGGGCCGTCGTCGGCAGCGTGCAGCGCGCCCTCCGGATCGGGCGTGCAGCGGGCGGCGCACGCGACGCGGCGGAACTCGCCGCGCTCACCGGCGGCCGGGTCGTCGCGCAGGGCCGGGTCATCGACGTGCAGCGCGAGGGGGACGCGCTCGCGTTCGTCCGCAGCAGCCTGGCCATCCGCGACGCCGACACCGGTGCGGTCGCCCGGGTCGAGGCGGGCAGCGAGTACGTGCACTGCCTGGTCGACGGCCTGCCGGTCGCCAGCACGCCGAGCGTGATCACCGTCGTCGACGCGCGCTCGCTCGCGCCGGTGGCGACCGACCGCACGCGGGTCGGCAACGAGCTCGCGGTGCTCGTGCTGCCGTCGGCACCGTGGTGGTGGGCGGACCCCGACCGCACCGCGCGCATGGGCCCGCGGGCGTTCGGCATCGACGCCGACGTCGTCCCCGAGGCCGTGGGCCAGGTGCTCGCGTGAACGCCGTCGGCGACCTGCTCCCGCTCCTGCCGGCCGGCACCCGCCTGCTCGTCGGCCCCGGCGGCACCGCGGTCCGGAGCGTCCGCGGGGTCGTGGGGACCCCCGACCAGGTCGGCCGGTCCCTGTCACAGGGCGACGACGTCGTCGTGCTGCTCACCCCGGTCGACCGCGCGGACGCGCGCTTCGACGTGCTGCTGCGCCGGGCGTCCGCGGTCGGCACCACCCTGCTCGTCGTCGACGGCGCCCTGGAACTCGGCCCCGGCACCACGACGCTCGCCGACCGGCTCGGCGTCGCCGTGCTCGCCACCCCGGACCCGTGGGCGACCTCGGTCCGCCTGCACGAACTCATCGGCACCGGGATGGGCCCGGCGGCCCGGGCCGCCCTCGACGCCTCCCGCGTCGCGCTCGACGCCGGCCCCGAACTCGACGACCTGTTCGCCCGGCTCGACCGGTCGCTCGGTCACCCGGTGCGGTTCCTCGACGCATCGGGCCTGGCGCTCCGCGGAGCGGCCGTCGACGACGCGGCCCGCGCCGTGCTCGTCCGCCGCGCCGGCACCAGCGATGTGCTGACCGCCGAGGGCATCGACGAGACGCTCGTGGCGATCCCGGTCGGCACCGGCATCGGACCGCGCGCCTGGCTCGCCGTCGGCCTGTCCGTGCCGATCGCCGCCGAACAGCAGGTGGTCGCGAGTGCCCTGCAGGTCGCCGCCGTCGCCGTCGGGCACCGGCTGCTGCTCACCCGGCTCGACGACGAGCGTGACGCCCGGTACCGGATGGCGATGCTCGACGAACTCCGCGCGGCCGACGGGGCGCCCACCCCGCAGCTCGTGCAGCGGACGATCGCCGCCGGGTGGCGGCTGGACGCCTGGCACGTCGGTGCGCGCGTGGTCGCGCGGCAGGGCGTCGACCTGGTCGCGCTCCGCCAGCAGGTCGACGCCGCGGTGCGCGCCGAGGGACTCGACGCGGTCGTCGTCGAACAGGCGGACGGCTGGGTGCTGTGGCTGTCGGAACCCGACGAACCCGGCCGGGAGGCAGTGGCCGACATCGCGGGTCGGCTGCGGCGCGCGCAGAACACGCTCCGCACCACCGTGGAGACCAACGTGGGCGTCGGCAGTCTGCAGGCGGGCCCTGCCGGGCTGGTCAGGACGCTCGGTGAGGCGGGCGACGCCGCCCGTCTGGCCGCCAGCCGTCCGGAGTCGGGGCACTTCGTGCACGTCGACCGGCTCGGGCTCGCGCAGCTGCTGCTCGCGTGGACGCAGACGGACACGTTCCTGCCGGCGTCGCGGCAGTTGCTCGCTCCGCTCGAACGCGGCGGCGGGGCGCTCCTGACGACGCTCGCCGCGTACCTGGACGCCGAGTCGTCGATCGCCGAGACCGCCGCGGTGCTCGGGGTCCACCGGAACACGGTGTCCGACCGCATCGCGCGGGTGGAGCGGCTGCTCGGGGTGGACCTGTCCGACCCGGAGACCCGGCTCGCCCTGCACCTGGCGACGCGGGCGCGGGCGGGGGAGGGCGACTGAGCGCGGGGTGTGTCAGCTGCGGCTGGTCTCGCTCGTCTTGTCGGTCTGGCTGGCCTTCTCGGTCTCGCGCTTCGTTGTCCCGCTCGTCGTGTCGGCCCCGCGGGCGGGCCGGGCGGCGGCACCGGTCTCGCGCGCCGCACCCGAGGCCAGGCCGGCCGCGATGATGAACACGAAGACGATCAGCAGCGCCCCGAGCAGGCCGATCTCCTCGCCGAGGAACCCGATCAGCGGCGGCCCGGCCAGGAACGCCACGTAGCCGATCGTCGCGACGGCGCTGACCTTGGCGGCCGCGGTGCGGGGGTCGTCGGCCGCGGCGGACATGCCCATCGGGAAGCCGAGGCTGGCACCGAGGCCCCAGAGCACGACGCCGACGATCGCGAGCGGCACGTTGTCGATGAAGATGAGCATGCCGAGGCCGACCACCGCGACGGCGGCGCTGATGCGCAGGATCGGTACGCGGCCGAACTTGTCGATCAGCGGGCTGCCGGCGACGCGGCCGGCGGTCATCGCAGCGAGGAACACCGTCAGCACGGCAGCACCGCCGGCGTTGTCGAGCCCGTGGCCGTCGATCATCGCGAGGGGCAGCCAGTCGTTCGCGGACCCCTCGGCCAGCGCCATGCCGAGCACGATCACGCCGATGAGCAGCGTCGAGGGCTGGGCCCAGACCTGCCAGCGGGTGAGCGGGGTCGCGACCGGGCTGGTGTCGGTCGAGACCGGCTCCTCGAAGCGGTGCTCGTCCTGGAACTTCGTGACGGCCACGAGCATGGCGGCGCTCGTGACGACCACGAGCACGATGAAGTGCCACGACACCGGGATCTCGAACCGCTCGGCCAGCGCACCGAGGCCGGCACCCGCGAGCGTGCCGAGGCTGAACGCGGCGTGGAACAGCGGCATGATCGTGCGTCCGCCGGCTTTCTCTGCCGCGGCGCCGGAGACGTTCATCGACACGTCGCACAGGCCGTTGCCGAAGCCGAACGCGATGAGCGCGATCCAGATGGCGGCGAAGCCCCACCCGAGCGTGACCGCGACCCCGGCGAAGACCATGCCGACCGCCAGGCACGCCGCGGCCACCTGCACGCCCCGACGGGCACCGAGCTTCGCGACGATGTGACCCGCGAAGGTCAGACCGCCGATGGAGCCGACGGCCATGCCGAGCACGAGCAGGCCCATCTCGAACGTGCTCGCCCCGAGGGAGTCGCGGACACTCGGGATCCGGCCGAGCCACGTCGCGATGTCGAGCCCGGACAGGGTGAACACCACGAACACCGCGATGATCCAGGCCCTGGTGGTCGGGACGGTGCGGGTGGACGGCGTCGTCATGGTGGTTCCCATCGTGCTGCGGTGCGCGTGGTGGTGCGCGTTCTGGTGCGGGTTCGTGCTGGTCATGCCGCTGTCGAATCGATTCGACTGCTTGTTCCGGCTACGCTAACGGGCGATGGACGAACCGGCAACAGCACCCGGCGCGTCGCCTCCCCGCAACGTCGCTGCTCGACGACCGCGCCCGACGCTCGCCGCGGTCGCCCGTGCCGCCGGCGTGGCGCCGTCGACGGCCTCACTCGCCTTCAGTGGTCTCGGCCCGGTGTCCGAGGACGCCAAGGCCCGCGTGCTCGCCGCCGCCGCCGACCTCGGGTACGGCGGCCCCGATCCCCGTGCCCGTTCGCTGCGCCGCGGTCGTTCCGGCGTCATCGGCGTCGTGATGGACGAGCGTCTGAGCGATGCCTTCCGTGATCCGGTCAACGTCCTGACGCTCGACGGCATCGCCGAGGTCGCGGGTGCCGCCGGTGCCTCACTGTTGCTCGTGCGGAGTCCGCTCGATGACGAGCAGGGTGCCGGCCCGCTGGTGGATGCCCCGATGGACGCCGTCGTGCTCGTCGGGTGCAACGTCCGGATCGACCCCGCCGTCGCCGTGCTGCGGCGTCGGCAGATCCCCGTCGTCGCGATCGAGGCGGACGAGATCGAGGGCGCTGTCCCCGTCCAGCTCGACAACCGCGATGCCTCACGCCGTGCCGCGGAGTACCTGCAGGGGCTCGGGCACCGGGACGTGACCGTCGTGACCCTGCCCCTCGATGCCGCACGCCGCCGTGGCCCGATCGACGCAGCCCGGCAGGCCGAGGGCATCGCCTTCACCACGCTCGAACGCCTGCGTGGTGTGCGCCAGGTCTACCCGGACGCCCTCGCGATCGAGACCGCAGGCAGCTCGGTGGAAGAGGGGCGTCTCGCCGGCACCGAGCTCTTCGCACCGGATGGCCCCCGCCCCACCGCCGTCATCGCCCAGAGTGACCTGATCGCTGTCGGGGTGATCTCGGCCGCACTCGATGCCGGACTCCGTGTCCCCGAGGACGTCAGCGTCGTCGGCTTCGACGGCATCACGGTGGACGACAGCCTGCTCCACCGCACCCCCATCCGGCGCCTGACCACCCTGGTGCAGCCCTTCGTGCAGAAGGGCCAGGCTGCAGCCCGTGCCGCCCTGGCCATGCTCGAGGGGGCGGAACCGCATCCGGCGTCGTTCACCTCGGAGTTGCGGGTGGGGGACACGACGGGGCCGCCGCCGGTTCCGGGTACCTGCTAACGAAGGCATCGCACCAGATGAGCGTGTGGCTTCGGAGTAGACCCTTGCACGGTCGTGCCATGGAAGCGCCTGGCGGACTCCAGAACGTCACTTCTCCGCCCCAGCGCGGATGTGACGCACGGGCATGCTCGATAACTACGCCACGTTGCCCCCGCTTCCTCGACGGAAGGTGTCTCGCAACGGAGCGCCCCGCGGCCCGTCGGTGACGCCCTCCAAGGCTGCTAGCAACATCGCCGGCTCCGGGGAGTGACGCTTCGCAGCCAGAGGATCACTCGAAGTCCTCGCGCGGGAAAGTTGAGAATCGGTTACCTTCAGTTCATGCTCTCCCACAACATCGCTAGTTTCGCCGGAGGGCTGAGCGCCAAGCTCGCCACTCGGTCACGACATGTCTGTACATTCTTCGGAGCCGGTACGTCTAAAGCATGCGGCTTACCAGATGTCGCTCTGCTTACGGAGAAAATCGTTGCTGGGCTGAAGGGTGAGCAGCGGGCAACGTTCACGCGGATGACGACGTCCCGTAATCTCGAGCAAGCGTTGAGTCGGCTCAGGCGAATTCAAGCTGTCGTCGAGGGAGACGACATCGTAGACGGGCTGACTAAGGATCAGGCGAGGGAACTTGATGTTGAAATTTGCAAACTCATCATCAGAGAACTTTCAGCGGCAGATACTCAGACGGTACCTGCACAAAAGCTAGCGGCTTGGGTTGCACGTGCTGACTACTCGCGCCCGGTCGAGATTTTCACGGTGAATTACGACTGTGTATTAGAGGCGGCTCTTGAGGCCGAGGGTGTTCCATACTTTGATGGCTTCGTCGGCACCTGGAAGGCCAGATTCCGGACTGACATGGTTGAGGCGTCATCTTCAGACCTAGGGACTCTGCTGCCGCCCTTTTTTGCTCGGTTGTGGAAACTTCATGGTTCGGTGAACTGGTCTTGGGACCAGGGACGACCTACCGGCGAGGTTCTACGATTGGGGACTACCGTTCCTGAGGATGAGATTGCAGCAATTTTCCCTTCGGATGCCAAGTATGAGGAATCCCGGCGTATGCCGTTTGTCGTTCTTCAGGACCGACTTCGACGTGCCCTCCATGAGCCGGAGACCCTCTTTCTTGTATCAGGCTACTCGTGGGCCGACGACCACCTCAACGAGCTTCTCTTTGAAGCTGCCGCACGTCGACCACGTTCGGAGATAGTAGTGTTTTGCTATTCGGACATTCCTGCGAACCTTGCAGAAAAGGCTGAGCAGACGCCGAATCTACAGGTGATCACCCAAGGCGAAGCCATTATCGGCGGACTTCGCGCCCCATGGGAAGGCCCCGATGAAGGAGTGACGCTGCCGCGGGACATCTGGGACGGAACTATCTGTGGTCTCGGAGATTTCGCCAATTTGGCGAGCTTCCTTTCGCGTAGCTCCTCGGCCTCTAGCTACGATAGTGCAGTCCAATCAGTCGGAGAATCAAGTGCCCGTTAAGGATGCAACGTATGTCGGCCGCGTGAGACATGTCCTTGGTTCGCAAGTGACTGTCGAATTAGACCCTGGGCTTGCTGGAATTGCCCCTATTTACAGAGGGCAGCTTCAGCAAATAGGTCAAATCGGTTCCCTTGTTCGCCTGCCACAGGGATTGGTTGATCTTATTGCGACGGTCACACTAGTCGGTATATCCGAACTGACCGCAGGCGCTGGCCCTCACGAACATTCGCCCGCAGGCGAGAGGTGGCTGCAGGTGCAGCTACTCGGCGAGGTGGACAGGGGCACGAGACAGTTTCGGCGCGGAGTCGGTTCTTATCCAGGTCTCGATGATCCCGTCCACTTCGCCCGAAGCGAGGAGCTTGTGTCGGTTTATCCTGATTCGTCGACGACGCATATCAGAATCGGACGTCTCTCTGCTGCCGACACGGTTCCTATCGCCCTCGATGTCGACAAGCTCGTCGTTCGACACTCTGCCGTCGTGGGTTCCACTGGGTCAGGTAAGACAAGTGCGGTCGCTTCACTTCTCCAGAAATTTACGAACGGGAAATGGCCGGCCGCGAACATCGTAGTTATCGACAGCCATGGGGAATATTCGCACGCGCTGGCCGACCATGCATCGGTGAAGTCCGTCCTCGGGAAACCAGAAGACCGCCTACATGTCCCATTTTGGGCGCTCCCCGCTGAAGACATTCTGCGAGCCTTTGTTGGATCGAATGCAGGTCAGACAACCCAAAAAGCATGGGCGACGCTAGTAGCGGAGGCGCGTCGCGATTTTGCCGATGCGGCAACTTGGTTGAGTCTTGATCCGCAGGCGATCACGGCAGATACGCCTGTACCATTCGATATTCGTGCAGTGTGGTTGCAACTAGATTCCGATAATCGAGAAACGCGTCGAACGAAGAGTGACCCCGATTCAGTCTGCTTGGAAGTGGCCGGAGACGCAAAAACGCTCACCGCGGCCGTATACACCCCACACGGGCCCGGGGGCGCCTCTCCGATGCAGGGACCCTCGTATGGTTGGCACGGGAGCACACCCGAACTTCTTCGCCTCGGGTTACTCGACCCTCGGCTCGCATTCATGTTGGAGCCAGCAGGGTCAATTGACGGTCCGGACCCACTCGTCGGCGCCATCGACTCTTGGATCGGAGGGAAACAACCTGTTTCGGTTCTTGACTTCAGCGGTGTACCTGACGCGGCCGCCGAGCTGGCTATCGGCGTCATTCTGAAGCTAATCTTCGATGTGGCTATACGGACCACCAATGGTAGTGACGGTATTGGTCGTCCTAGTCCGGTTCTTATCGTACTGGAAGAGGCTCATCGATATCTCGGCGACGTCGCTGCCCCGATTGCGCGAAACGCCGCGAATCGAATTGCGCGCGAGGGTCGCAAGTACGGCGTAGGACTTATGCTAGTAACGCAACGTCCATCGGATCTACCCGATACGGCCTTAGCGCAATGCGGAACTATCATCGCCCTTCGTTTGAGTAATAGCGCCGACCAAAGCAGGATTCGCACGGCACTACCGGACAGTGTGGCGGGGCTCTCGGAGACTCTTCCGTCGTTGAGGACAGGCGAAGCAATTATAAGTGGTGAAGCGCTCGTATTACCGACCCGGGCTGTTCTAGACCGCCCGAACCCGTTGCCTCTCGCTGAAGATCCGTCTCTCGCGCCGTGGCGAGATAATTTGGGAACTCGAAATGTTAGTAGCGCCTTAGCTAAGTGGCGCGGCGTCTATGAGGAGGAAGTAAAATGACTTTAGACTGGCGCCCAGTAGAATCCGTAAGGATTGTCGCCGAAGCATATGACCCGGACACAGAGACGATCTACGTAGAATTCCCTAAGGGTGGCGTCCAATGGTGGTACGCTGCATGCCCGCCGGATGTTTGGGAGCAGTTTACGGCAGATGGTCAATCCCGCGGTCAATTCATCCACCAGGTCTTGAATAATAAGCCGAACGGTCGTTTTGGTTGAATCGAGACCCCGGTGAGGTTTTAAGTTCACCCAGTCAGTAATTTTGCGGGAAGCGAGAGCTGCGCCAAAAGCTTTCTGCTCAGCGTTAAGTCGCTCGGCAGTCGGGCTGAGATAGGAGAGAGCTGGCGGTGGGCGCTCCGCAAGGGTGCTCCGCGCTCTCATGGTTGCCGAAGTGGAGCGGAACTTCACGCCACCGGCGTCGGTTTGGGGATGGGTGCCGCGGTCTCCGCGGAGGCCCGCGGACCGCGCATCCCGGCGATTTGCCCCCAGATCAGGGCTAGTCGGCATTGAATTGGGTCCCGGAGGCCTCTCGACAATGGATCATGAGCGAGACCCTAGGGAGGGGCACATGGGGATCTCGATCCGCAAGAGTGTGAAGGCGGGGCCGCTGCGGTTCAACCTGTCGAAGTCAGGCATCGGCGTCAGCGCCGGCTTGCCGGGGCTCCGTGTTGGTTCCGGACCCCGAGGGAACTACGTACGGGTTGGTTCCAGTGGAGCGATGTACCTGTCATCCGAACCCGCGCGTAGTAGCTCCAGAGTTGAGGCGCCCCCGGTCCCATCCGTGACGTGGAACCCAGCTGAAGTCCTCATGGACGACACCAGCGGGCTGTCCGCTCTCGAACTCCGACCCACTGGGGGTGACGACATCGTGCGGCAGCTCAACGAGGCTGCGAGACGGCCCCGCTGGGGCTGGATCGCTGCGATCGTCGCCTTCGTGATCGGGGCGGCACTCATGCCGTGGGGTCTCATTGTCTGGGCCCTCGCCATCCCCGGCTGCTGGTGGCTCTTCCTCCGTGACGGGCTGCGGAAGAACGTCGTCCTCTTCTACGACCTCGAGGGCAGCGCGGCTCTTTGGTTTGACCGCTTTGTCACCTCGTGGGATGCAACGTCGAGCAGCGACAAGCTGTGGCGAACCGTCCAGTCAGGCCAAGTCCAGACCACCTACCAGCACAAGGTCAACGCCGGCGTCGGGTCCATCGTCCAACGAGTCAACGCCGAGGCAAGGATCCAGCAGCCGAAGTACCTGTCCACGAACATCGACATCCCGACCATCCGGGCGGGAAAAGAGGTGCTCTATTTTCTGCCGGATCGGCTCCTGGTAGGTTCCGGCAAGCGCTACTCGGACGTCGGCTACCGGCACCTGACAGTGCAGCGCTCAGCGACCCGCTTCGTTGAACAACCCGGACACGTGCCGAAAGACACCCAGCTGATTGGCCAGACCTGGCAGTACGTCAACGTCAAGGGCGGCCCTGACCGGCGCTTCAAGAACAATCCAACCCTCCCCGTCGTGCAATACGGACAGCTCGACATCAGCACCGCGCAAGGCTTGTTCTGGAGCGTGCAGTCCTCACGTGTTTCCGCCCTCGATGAAGCTGGCTCACTCCTCGGGACCGCGCCTCGTTGACGCGAGTAGCTTGCTGCTGCGCGGACACAACTGCGCCAGTTCGGCGTAGCTGATGGCCGGCAGTAGTGAGTTGCAGCGGGTGTTGTGAACGTCCTTGGACTGGTACCTCCGCGTGATCAGGCGTAGCTCGGCTTAGCGCCGCCGCACCCCGAGCCCCACCACCGTGACCAGGTTCACCGCACTCCCCACCAAGAATCCCGTCGTCCCACCAGCGACCCCGGCGACCGGTCCGAGCACCGCCATGAGCCCAGCGCCGACGACGAACCCGGCGACCGAAGCCAGTGCGACCTGGCGTGAGCGTCCAGCGGCGAGCAGCAACGCCGCCGGCACGAGCCCGACGGTGAACACCCACACCGCGACCATCAGGTACCGCAGGTCGGCCACGGCAGCGGCACCCTCGGCGGGGTAGACGATCGGCAGGAACCATCCGGCGAGCAGGGCGACCAGGCCGAACACGACGGCGGAAGCAGCAGCGAACCCGACCACGAGCAGCAGCGCCCCACGAGATCGCAACGACCCACCATCGGTCCGGTGCGCGAACGCCGGCACGAGCACCTGGCCCAACGCCTGCCCGAGCATCGACGCCGGCGTCGCCAGGGTGAATGCGGCCGCGTAGACACCGGCGTCGTGCGCCGATGACGTCACCTGCGCCGAGATCATCGTCAACTGCAGCAACCCGTTCGAGGTCACCACCGCCAGCACGTTCCACGCTGCGAACCCGAGCACCCCGGCAGCGGGATCGCGCGATGCAGGGGCGAAGCCGTTGCCCCGCGGCCAGCACGCGATCGCGAACACCGTGTAGCCGACGGCCAGGGGCAGCAGCACGAAGGGCTCGAGGCGGGCGACGCACGCCACCACGAGCAACCCGAGCGCCAGCACGCTCGTCACCGAGTCCCACAGCGCGACCCGGGGCGCTCGGTCGTAGCCGAGCTGCGCGCCGCGGGCGTAGCAGTAGAGGCCGTAGCCGACGACGACCGCGGCACCACCGAGCACCATGCCGGGGCCGTTGCCCCAGGCCAGCGCGATCGGCACGGTGACCGCCGCGAGCACCACGCTCGACACCAGCATCGAGACCCCGAGCAGCCGGTTCACCGCGGCGTCCGAGCGCCGACCCCGCAGCGCGATCGCCAGGAACCGCGACGCGGTGTTGCCTGCGGCGTTGGGCCAGAGCAGCGCGACGAAGACCGAGAGCGACAGCAGGGCGGTGGTCTGCCCGAGGGCCTCGGTGCCGAACACCCGCCCGACGACGACGGTCACGAGCAGCTTCGCGACGCCCTGCACCCCGATGCCGACCGTGGCGAGCACGGCCGACGAAGCCACCGAGGACGACGGCGCCGCGGGAGAAGGCCCGGCAGCAGCGGGCCCGGCAGGAGATTCAGGCCCAGCAGGCGAAGACCCGCTCACCGCGCCAACGCCTGTTCCACCCAGCCGCGCCGGTGCGCCCGCACCCCGAGCGTCACCGCCCGGACCCCGATGTACCCGAGGGAGAACACCGCCCACAGCCCCGCGAGCGTCCCACCGGCCCACCACAGCAGCGGCAGGTACACGACCAGGTTCACGCCTCCGGCGATGGCCAGGTACCGCGCGTCCCCGGCACCGATCAGCACCCCGTCGAGCACGAAGACGTACCCGGCGACGGGCATCCCGACGGCGATGAGCACCAGCACGACGGGCAGGGCGTCCCGCACCGCCTGGGAGTCCGAGAACACCGGCCCGAGCACCCCGCTCACGGCCAGGGTCAGCACCCCGAGCAGCACACCGCCGGCGATCCCGAGCAGCACGAGCCGTCGCGTCACCAGTCGCACCCGCTCCGGGTCACGCCCGCCGAGCCCGTGGCCGACGAGCGCCTGCCCGGCGATGGCCAGGGCGTCGAGCGCGAACGCCAGCGTCGAGAACACGGTCAGTCCGACCTGGGTCGTCGCGAGTCCGGTGGTCCCGAGCCCGGCGGCGGCCCCGACGGTCGCGAGCATCGCGATCCGCAGCGACGCGGTCCGCAGGAACAGCCATGCTCCCGACCGCAGTGCCCGTGCGACGCCCGAGGCACCGGGTCGCAGCGGCGCCCCCGACGACCGAGCGGCCCGCACCGCGATGCGCACGTAGACGACGGCCATCGCCCACTGCACGATGACGGTGCCGGCGGCGGATCCCTCGACACCCCAGCCGGCGCCGTAGATCAGGACGGCGTTGAGCAGTCCGTTCGCGACGAACCCGACGGTCGCGACGACGAGCGGGGTCTTCGTGTCCTGCAGCCCACGCAGCAGTCCGGTCGAGGCGGTCACCACCAGGATGCCCGGCAGCCCGATCAGCGAGACGGTCAGGTACGCGGTCGCCGCGGCCGAGACCTCGGCCGAGGCGCCGAACAGGTCGACGAGCGGTCCGGCGAGCGGCCACCCGACCAGCGCCAGCAGCACCCCCAGCACGAGTGCGAGCCACATCCCGTCGATCCCGGCGTGCACGGCTCCCCGCCGGTCACCGCCGCCGAGTGCCCGCGCCACGGCCGGGGTCGTCGAGTACGCCAGGAACACCAGCAGCCCGGTCACCGTCGACAGCACGGCACTCGCGAGCCCGACGGCCGCCAGCGGCGTCGCCCCGAGGTGACCGACGAGCGCGGTGTCGGTGAGCAGGAACAGCGGCTCGACCACGAGCGCGCCGAGCGCCGGCACCGCCAGCCGCACGATGTCGCGGTCGACCGCGCGCCGTCCAGCGGTCACAGCGGGTCGGGTGGGTCGGTGCACCGACCCATTCTGTCGGCCATGCCGACCCGTCGTGGTCGGCGAGCGGTGTGGGCGCGACCCCGAGACGGACTGGAGGCCCGTGGCGGCGCCGCCACGGGCCTCCAGTCCGCCATCCCCAGGCCCTGATCGTGTCGCTATCGTGAGCGGGTGAAGCCGAGCAGACGCGAACGCCGTCTCCGCAACGTCCAGTCACTGATCCTCGTCGGGTCGATGTTCGGAGTGGTCGCCCTGGCAGGTCTTGCCGGCTGGCTCGGTGCCCCGCAGTGGGCGGTCCTGCCGTTCGTGAGCATCGGCTATCTCGTCTGCTGGCAGGTGACGCTCAGGGCGGTACGGCGTCGCCGAGCGCTGTGGAACGACCACGCCGAGCGCTCGCCCACCGGAACGGCGACCGAGACGGACGGGTGAATCGGGCACGGCGAACGCCCTCGTCCACGCCGCGGCGGAGCTGCGCGCTCGTCACTCGGGCAGGGTCAGGGACAGACCCATCCGCTCCCGAACGCCTCGTGCACGCGTCGGAGGGCTTCCGGGTTGCCCCACTCCTGCACGTGCGAGCAGTCGGCGTCCGCCCGGGCCGCGACGAGTCCCCAGTTGCCGACGTTCTGGTACGCGTAGTGGTCGCCCGACTCCGAGGTCGACGCGCCGCCGCCGCCCTGTTGCTCCGGCAGCTGGATCTGCTCGCCGTCGGGGAAGACGAGGGTCTGCCCGATCGGATCACAGGAGGGCAGTTCCTCGGTCCGCAGCGCCTGGACCTGCACCGGTGCCGCGGTCGAACAAGCCGACAGGGTGGCTTCGCCCGCGGTCAGCGTGAGGTACCCGTCTTCCTGGCCCTGATGGGTGCAGCTCGTGATCGACAGCGCAGCGACGAGGAGCAGCCCGGAGACGGCGGGTGTGCGGAGGTTCACGGGGACGAGTCTGCCGCTGATCTCGGTCGAGAGCCGATTCTGTAACGCTGGAGCCATGACCGGACACTCCAGAGTGTGAAGGACGAACAGGACGACAGCTCACTGTGGACACGGGCGGTCCACGATGACGGGGCTGCGTTCGCCGCGCTGTTCGACCGGCACCGACCGCGCATCTACCGGCGCGCGCTGACCTTGACGGCGAACGTGCACGACGCCGAGGACATCACGGCGGCGGCGTTCTACGAGCTCTGGCGCAAGCGCAAGAGCGTGACCCTCGTGGCGGGTTCCGTCGCGCCGTGGCTGCTGGTCACGACGGTCAACCTGACCCAGAACCACCGACGTGCAGCAGCCCGGTACCGGAAGCTCCTCGATGCGCTTCCACGAGACGAGTCCCTTGCTCCCGCCACGGATGCCGAGGACCTGGAGGCCCGCGAGCGGCTCAGGGCGACCATCCGCGGCCTCTCGCAGCAGGATGCAGCACTGCTGGTGCTCACCGGGGTCGAGGCGGTGCCGGTCTGGCAGGCAGCGCAGGCGGTCGGTCTCGAGCCACCGGCAGCGCGCGTGCGGCTGCACCGGATGCGCCAGCGCCTGCAACGTGACCTGCACGACCTCCGTCCCAGTGTCCGCAACGCACCGGAAGGCACCTCCTGATGACCAACGACATGCGCCCCGAAGCCGCTGCAGCCGTCCGCTCCGAGCTCGCGGCCATCGGTACCGGCCGGAGCGCCCTCCAGCGGCAGCAACGACGAGCACGCATCGCGATCTCCGTCGCTTCCGTCGCGGCGGTCGCGCTGACGACCAGCGCTGCCGCCCTGGTCGCAGCGGGACTGCCGGGGACCACGACGACCGCAGCCGTCGGGCACACGACCACTGCGACGCACACCGGCCCCGCCCGGATCGACATCGGTGCGGCGCCCGACGACGCCGGGGCCGTGATCGTCGACATCACGTGCCGCAACGACGTCGGCATGGTCCAGGTGCCCACCGTCGGGGGCGGCGCATCCGGTCTGAGTTGTCGGGACGAGGGGACCATGCGCGTCGTCGACGGGCGGTTGCCGAAGGACGGGACGACGACGTTCAGCATCGAGGCGTCCACGGGGACGACGTGGACGGCGACGCTGCAGTACGCCACCGCGGTCACGTCCGAGTGGGGGGTCAACGACAAGGGCCAGACCTACGGCGTGCCGAACGCCTCCGGTCACCCGGATCTCGTGCCGGGAACGGCGGACAACGGCCGCGAGGGCTGGGTCCTGTGGAGCGAGCCGGACGGCGGGAACGTCTACGAGTCCGACGGCACGACGGTGGTCGGGCACTGGACGGCGGGGGTCGCCGACGAGGTCCCGCTCGACCAGCGGTACGTCGACGACCTGAACGGCGTGCAGACCGCGACGCCGTCGCCCGGCTCGCCCCGTTGAACCGGGCACGAAGTGGGTGGGACCGGAGCGACCGTCTGGGGGGGCGTTCCGGTCCCACCCGCCCCGTGACGGACTGGAGGCCCGTGGCCGTGTCCGCCACGGGCCTCCAGTCCGGTGGTGCCACGTCGTCGGGCCGGACGCGCGTTCCGGGCGACCGCCCGCGTCAGTCGGTGCGCGGTTCGGCGGGGACGCCGCCGGTGGCGGCGTGGGCCGGGTCGGGGGCCTCGGTCGAGGGCTCGTCCGTGCCGCGGGCCCGACCGATCAGGTCCATCACGTGGTAGACGACGATCGCGGCGATCGTGCCGACGATGATGCCGCCGAAGCTGGCCTGGCCGAACCGGAACGTGAAGTCCGCGATGCCGATGATCAGGGCGATGCCCGCGGTCAACTGGTTCTTCGGCTTCGCGAAGTCGACGCGGTTCTCGACCCAGATGCGGATGCCGATGACGCCGATCAGGCCGTACAGGGCGGTGGTGGCGCCGCCGAGCACGCCGGCGGGGACGGAGGAGATGACGGCGCCGATCTTCGGCGACAGGCCGAGCAGGATCGCGGCGATGGCGGCGACCCAGTAGGCCGCCGTCGAGAAGACGCGGGTGGCGGCCATGACGCCGATGTTCTCGCCGTAGGTGGTGGTGGCGGAGCCGCCGCCGACGCCCGCGAGGACGGTCGAGACGCCGTCGGCCAGGAGTGCGCGACCGGTGAGCGGGGTGAGGTCACGGCCGGTGAGCTGTCCGACGCCCTTGACGTGACCGACGTTCTCGGCGACCAGTGCCAGGACGACCGGCACGAACGCCAGGTAGATCGCGAGCTGCGACGGGTCGAAGGCGGGAGCGGTGAACTCCGGCAGACCGATCCACGGTGCTGCGTCGACCTTCGAGAAGTCGACCTGGCCGCCGATGAGCGCCGCGACGTAGCCGACGAGCACACCGATGACGATCGACAGCCGGCCGATCAGGCCCTTGAACAGGACCGTGACCAGGATGATCGCCGCGAGGGTGATGAGCGCGATGACCGGGGCCGCCGTGAAATTGTCGCGGGCCGCCGGGGCCAGGTTGAAGCCGATCAGGGCGACGATCGCGCCGGACACCACCGGGGGCATCAGCCGGTCGATCCACCCGGCGCCGGCCAGGTGCACGACGAGCCCGACGATCGCCAGCAGCACGCCGACGACGATGATGCCGGACAGGGCGAGCGGGATGCCGCCGATCTTGGTCGCCGCGCCGATCGGGGCGATGAAGGCGAACGACGAGCCGAGGTAGCTCGGCAGGCGGTTGCCCGTGATGAGCAGGAACAGGATCGTGCCGATGCCGCTGAACAGCAGGGTCGTCGACGGCGGGAACCCGGTCAGCAGCGGCACCAGGAACGTGGCGCCGAACATCGCGACGACGTGCTGCACGCCGAGGCCGATCGTCCGGGGCCAGGTGAGCCGTTCATCGGGTGCCACGATCGTCGTCGCGGAGACGGTCTTGCCGTCTCCGTGCAGCTTCCACGGAAGTCCCATGCGATGACCGTACCGGCAGCCGTGTGCCGGTGACGACCCGGATCGGCCTGCCCCATGGGGTCGGTGGCTATCGTGGACCGCATGACCGACGTCGCACGTGCCTCCGGCATCCACACTGACGAACTCGACCCCGCGGTGCGCCCCCAGGACGACCTGTACCGCCACGTGAACGGGACCTGGATCGAGGCGACGCCGATCCCCGACGACAAGGCCCGGTACGGCTCCTTCACGGTGCTGGCCGAAGCCGCCGAGATCGCCGTGCGCGACATCATCGAGCGCTCGCAGCAGGCCGCCCCCGGCACCGAGGAGCGCAAGGTCGGTGACCTCTTCACCTCGTTCACCGACGAAGCGCGGCTCGAGGAGCTCGGCACCGCACCGATCGAGCACCTGCTCGCCGAGATCACCGCCATCGAGTCCGTGCCCGAGGTCATCGCCGCCGTCGGCCGCTTCGAGCGCCTCGGCCTGCCGAGCTTCCTGCAGCTCTTCGTCGACAACGACCCGGGCGACCCCGAGTCCTACGTCGTGTTCCTGGAGCAGTCCGGCCTCGGGCTGCCCGACGAGTCGTACTACCGCGAAGAGCGATTCGCCGACATCCGGACCAAGTACCGCGAGTTCGTCGCGGCGATGTTCCCGCTCGCCGGGTTCGACGACGGCGGGGCCCGCACCGAGCACGTCATCGCGCTCGAGACGGCGCTCGCCGCCCAGCACTGGGACAACGTGACCACCCGCGACAGCCAGAAGACCTACAACAAGCTGCCCTGGGCCGAGGTCGCCGCGCTCGCGAAGGGCGTCGACCTGCAGACCTGGTGGCAGGCCATCGACGCACCCGCCGGCGCCTTCGAGACCGTCGTGGTCCGCGAGCCCTCGTTCATCACGGGCCTGGCCGACCTGCTGAACGACCAGCCGCTCGAGGTCTGGAAGGACTGGCTGCGCTGGCAGGTCATCCGTGGCTCGGCCGCGTACCTGAACAGCGCGTTCTCGGCCACGAACTTCTCGTTCTACGGCACCGCACTCACCGGTGCGCCGAAGCAGCGCGAGCGCTGGAAGCGCGGCGTCTCGCTGGTCGAGGGTGCGATGGGGGAGGCCGTCGGCCGCATCTACGTGCAGGAGCACTTCGACGAGACGTCGAAGGCCAAGATGGACGACCTCGTCGCCAACCTGGTCGAGGCGTACCGGCAGAGCATCACGGCGCTCGACTGGATGACCGACGAGACCCGTGCCCGTGCGCTCGACAAGCTCGACAAGTTCACGCCGAAGATCGGCTACCCGGTGCGGTGGCGCGACTACTCGGCGCTGCCCGTCCGTGCCGACGACCTGGTCGCGAACGTCCGCGCCGTCGCCTCGTTCCAGGTCGACCGCGAGCTCGGCAAGATCGGCAAGCCGATCGACCGCGACGAGTGGTTCATGACCCCGCAGACGATCAACGCGTACTACAACCCCGGCTTCAACGAGATCGTGTTCCCGGCGGCGATCCTGCAGTTCCCGTTCTTCGACGCCGGTCGCGACGCCGCCGCGAACTACGGTGCGATCGGTGCCGTCATCGGCCACGAGATCGGCCACGGCTTCGACGACCAGGGGTCGCAGTACGACGGCGACGGCAAGCTCGAGAACTGGTGGACCGAGGCCGACCGCGCGGCGTTCGAGGAGCGCACGAAGGCCCTCATCGCCCAGTACGACGCCCTGGTGCCGACCGAGGTGCCCGACAGCCACGTGAACGGTGCCCTGACGATCGGCGAGAACATCGGTGACCTCGGTGGCCTGTCGATCGCGTGGAAGGCGTACCTGCTGTCGCTCGACGGCCAGGAGCCCCCGGTCGTCGACGGCCTCACCGGTGCGGAGCGCTTCTTGCTGAGCTGGGCACAGGCCTGGCGCATGGCGATCCGCCCGGAGGAGGCGGCTCGTCTGCTGAGCATCGACCCGCACTCGCCCAACGAGTTCCGCTGCAACCAGGTCGTGCGGAACATCGACGTCTGGTACGACACCTTCGGCGTGACCGAGCAGGACGCGATGTACCTCGACCCCGCCGAGCGCGTCGCGATCTGGTGATGACAGAGCCGGACGCGGCCCGGTCATCGCGCCGCCGGCGACCGGACGACCGCCCAGCAGGTGGCGGCCGCGGTCGTGGTCGGCACAGCGGCCGGTCCGACGACCGCTTCACCGCCACCACCGAGGCCCTCGGTGCTCTCGCGCTCGAGGGTGCCGGGGTCAGCGCCTCGGTGATCGACACCTCCAGCGGCAAGGCCCTGCTCGCGATCGACGACACCCTGGTGCAGCCGGTCGCGAGCCTGGGCCGGGTCCTGCTGCTGATCGAGGTCGCGGCGCAGCTGGAGGACGGCCGTCTGCACGGCGACCGCCTGCAGCGGATGGCACGGGACACCGCGACCGGTGCCGGCCTGTGGCAGTTCCTGCAGGAGCCGACCATGCAGGTACCCGACCTGGCGACCCTGGTCGGGGCCACCGCCGACGCCTGGGCCGTGAACGCGCTGCTGTCGACCGTGGGCATCGACGCCGTCCGGGAGCGCGCGGAGTCCCTGGGCATCGAGCGCACGGCGTTGATCGACCGCGTGCGGGACCGCCGCGGCCCGGACGACGCCCCCGACGCCTCCGTCGCGCCGACCGGGGAGCTGTCGTGGGTGATGCGCGGACTGGCGCTCGGCGAGGTCGTCGACGAGGCGGTGTCGAACCGGGTGCTCGGCTGGTTGTCCCTGGCGAGCGACCTGAACCTGGTCGCCGGGTCCTTCGGGCTCGACCCCCTGGCACACCGTGCGCTCGACCACGGGCTGCAGGTCGTTGCGGTCACCGGGTCGAGCACCGGCGTGCGGGCCGAGGCGGGGATCCTGAGGGGGCCCGGATCGTCGGTCAGCTACGCCGTGACGGTGACGTTCGACGACGCCTCGTTGCAGCGGCGGTTGGCCGTCGTCGAGGCGCTGCGGACCATGGGTACCGAGGTGCTCGAGGCCGTGCACGCTCCGGCGCGGCGCTGACCGCGCGCCCGGGCAACGCGCGAGGAGGATAGCCCTCCGACCGGTGCCCAGCGTCCGACGGGTACGAATCGGTGCGAGGCGCGACCTCCGCGCTCGGAAGGAAGTTCTTCGTGACCGAGATCACCGCCCACCACGGGCTCTTCAAGGACACCGACCTGCACGTCGACGACACCGGCGGCCCCGGGCGACCCGTCGTCCTCATCCACGGCTGGCCGCTGTCCGGCGAGTCGTGGAGCAAGCAGGTCCCCGCCTTCGCCGAGGCCGGCTACCGGGTCGTCACCTACGACCGCCGCGGGTTCGGTCGGAGCGACAAGCCGAAGACCGGCTACGACTACGACCACCTGACCGAGGACCTGCACACCGTCCTCACCGAGCTCGACCTGCAGGACGTCACGCTGGTCGGGTTCTCGATGGGCGGCGGCGAGGTCGCGCGCTACTTCACGAAGTACGGCACGGAACGGCTGCACAGCGTCGTCTTCGCTTCGGCCGTGCCGCCGTACCTGCTGCAGACCTCGGACAACCCGGACGGGCCGCTGCCGAAGGAGCAGGCCGCCGAGATGACCGCGGGCCTGACGAAGGACGAGGACGCCTTCTACGACCAGTTCACGACCGACTTCTTCTCGGTGGACGGCACCCTGGTCGTCTCCGAGGAGGACCGGCAGCAGGCGCTCGCCCTGGCGAAGCAGGCCTCGAAGCCGGCAGCGCTCGAGGCGATGGCGTCGTTCGCGAACACCGACTTCCGCGACGACCTGCCGAAGGTCACCGTGCCGACGCTCGTGATCCACGGTGACGGCGACGCAACCGTGCCGTTCGCGGGGTCCGGCGCCCGGACCCACGCCGCGATCGCGGGTTCCGAGCTGCACGTCGTCGCCGGCGGCCCGCACGGCGTCAACGTCAGCCACCCGGACGAGTGGAACCGCGTCGTCCTGCAGTTCCTGGCGAAGTAGCCACGCGACGACGGTGCCGCCGACCCCGGAGTCGGCGGCACCGCCGCGCCGCTACGACGTCGCCTGCCCCTCCGGCACGAACGCCTGCACGGACAGCAGCGAGGCATCGGCCGACGCGCACGCCTGGTAGTCCGTGTCCTTCACGAACAGGGACTGCTTCGAGCCGGGCGGGTACACGCGGAAGCCGTCCGGGGTCTGCGGCGAGCAGTCGCCCGCGGGGTAGTTCTCGGCCCGGACGATCTTGAGCGGGGCGACGGCGGTCTTGCCTGGAGCGAGTGTGACGGTCGGGTGCGGGGAACTCTTCTCCGCCACGGCCGCCGCTCCGATCTGCTTGCCGGTGCCACCCCCGACGAACGAGACCCCCGGCCACCCCTGCACCGTGCAGGTCGTCGACCCGGTGTTCTCGAGCACCAGGTGCACGATGACGCTGCCGGCGGCACCACCGCTGCCGGCCTCGATGCGTCCGGCGAGCGACGACGCCGCGCACCGGTCACCAGCAGACGAACCGGTGGCACCGGATCCGGAGGACGGTGCCGCCGAGGCGGACTCCTCGGACGACTGCGGCGTGGACGCCGACGCGGACGGCGACGGCGCGGGCGCCGTGACGGTCTCGGTGGCGGCGGGCTGCCCGTCCGAGGCGCACCCCGCCAGGGTCCCGACGGCGACGAGCCCGGTCACGACGAGCAGGAACTTCGATCGGCTGCTGCGTTGCATGGTGCACAGGCAACCACCGAACGCCGCATCCGGTTCGGTCGGCGTCCAGGGACCACGGGCACACTCCGAGGCAAGCAACCCGAGCAGCGGAGGTCGGACATGACGGGCAAGCACGAACAGGCACGAGGCGACGAGGGTCGCGCGGACGGGGTCGAACCCCGCGCCGGAGCCTTCACGGACAGCGAGATCCCGGGCGAGGAGCACGTCGAGTCGACGGAGCCCGTCGGCGAGTTCGTCTCGAGCGACATCCCCGGCGAGACGCGTCCGACCGGAACCGGACCCGACGGCGAGTACGTCGACTCGGACATCCCCGGCGAGGCCGAGCCGGCCCAGAACGGCGAGGTCGGGGAGTACACCGACACCGACAAGGCCTGACGAACCCGAGCGGAAGCGAGCCCATGCTCAAGGATGAGTAGTCATCCTTGAGCATGGGCTCCTCTGCGTCGTCGCTCTGCGCCTGACGGTCAGTCGATCAGCTCCGCCGCCACCAGGCGGCGGAGCGTCTCCACGCCAGCAGGCGGGCAGCGGTCCGCGTCGGCGGAGGTGACCCACTCGACCTCGTCCACCTCGGCCGAGGCGACGGGCGTGGCGGAGTCCAGCGGGCCTCCCGGCCGGACCAGGAAGAGCGTCATCGCGACCATGGTCCCCGGAGCCTGCCCGTGGGCGGGCTCGAGCACGACGCCGAACGGGTCGACGTCGTCGGCGGTGAGCCGCAGGCCGGTCTCCTCGTACGCTTCGCGCACGGCGGCCTCGACGTCGGTCTCGTGCGGCTCAGCCTTGCCGCCGGGCAGGTAGAGCACGTCGCGCGCCCGGGCGCGCACCATCAGGACACGTCGGTCACGCACCAGCAGCAGCGCACTCACGCGCAGCGTGGGTGGTTGCGAGCCTGTCTGGAGGCTCAGCTCGCGTCCGCCTGGTCGTCGCGGTCCGACGCGGTCGGGTCCAGTGCCGTGCGGTCGGCCAGCGGGACGACGGGCGACGGCAGCTCCGGCTCGGCCTCCGGCCGGACGCCGTACAGGGAGTCGATCGCCCCGACGAACTCCTCGCCGCGACCCGCGCGACCGAGCTCGCGAGCGCGGACCGAGGGACGGTGCAGCAGGACGCCGACCAGGTGCCGGAGCGCCCGCTCGGTGTGCTCGACGGACTCGCCGTCGGCGTCCGCGCGGCGCTTGGCCCGGTCGATCTCGTCGTCGAGGATGTCGAACACGTGCTTGCGGAACGCCACGAGCGCCGGGGTCGTCGACTGCTCCATCGCCTGGGCGCGGAACCGGGACACGGCGTCGTCGACCATCGCGCGGGCCTCGGACTCGGCGTTCAGCTCGGAGATCGGGGCGTGGATGCTGATCGTCTCGAGGTCGAGCAGTTCGACGCCGTCGACGCCGGCGGCTGCGGGGTCGACGTTGCGGGGGAGCCCGAGGTCGATGACGATGCGGCGCACCCCGTCGTCGAGGTCGGCCGGTGCGACGACCGGGACCTCGCTCGAGGTGCAGGTGATCAGGACGTCGCTCTCGCCGATGGCCTGGCGCAGGTCACGGGCGGCGACGAGGTCGTGCTTGGCGGCGAACCAGGGAGCGCGGCCCGAGGGTGAGAACACCTGGATGTTCGTGGCGCCACGGTCACGCAGGGCGGCGATGGTGGTGGCCGCGTAGCTGCCGGTGCCGACGAGCAGCACGCGGGTGCGGGCCCAGTCGGTGACCCGCGACGAGGCGAGCTCGAGGCCCAGGCGCACGAGCGACCGGCCGGCGGCGCCGATGCGGGTGCGGGTCTTGACGCCGCGCGAGGTGTGCGCAGCCTCTTGGAACAGGCGCTCGAGGTCCGAGGTGGTGGTGCCGTTCGACCGGGCGTCCTCGAGCGAGCGCCGGACCTGGCCGGAGATCTCGGTCTCGCCGACGACGACGGACTCGAGTCCGCTCGACACGGCGAACAGGTGCTGCACGACGTCCTTGCCGCCCAGCACGTTGACGGAGTCCAGGACCTCGGTGGCGTCCAGGTCGCTCGCGGCAGCCACGGCCTGCACGGTGGCGGAGACGGCGGAGTCGCTCTCGTCGCCCGCGATGTCGAGGTACGCCTCGAAGCGGTTGCAGGTCGCGAGGACCACTGCGCCGTCCAGGACGCCGGCATCCGTGACGAGTCGGCTGGCTGCCGCGGGTGCACCGATGCTCAGTCGCTCCAGGAGATCGAAGCTGGCGTTGCGATGCGACGCCGTGAGACAGATGAGCACGTAGTCAATGGTAACGCGCTCGATGGGAGAATCATCCGGTGACCGAAGCGACGACCACATCCCTCCCCGACTCCCACCCCCTGGCATCAGGGCGGACGAGTGGTTCCCGCCTGGTGCGGGCCCTGCGGGGTGACCGTCCGGAGACGCTCCCGGTCTGGTTCATGCGGCAGGCCGGACGGTCCCTGCCGGAGTACCGGGAGCTCCGGGTCGGCACAGCCATGCTCGACGCCTGTCTCGACCCGGAGATGGCGTCGGAGATCACCCTGCAGCCGGTCCGCCGGCACGGGGTCGACGCGGGCATCTTCTTCAGCGACATCGTCGTGCCGATCAAGCTCGCCGGTGTGGACGTCGAGATCGTCCCCGGTCGTGGCCCGGTGCTCTCGTCGCCGATCCGCACCCCCGCCGACGTCGACGCCCTCGAGCAGCTCGACCCCGCGGCCCTCGCCCCGATCGAGCAGGCCGTCCGGCGCACGGTCGAGCAGCTCGGCGACACCCCGCTGATCGGTTTCGCGGGGGCGCCGTTCACCCTCGCCGCCTACCTGGTCGAGGGCGGCCCGTCCAAGGACCACATCCGCGCCCGCACGCTCATGCACGCCGACCCCGAGACGTGGGCGCGGCTGCTCGCCTGGGCCGCCGAGGTGTCCGGGATGTTCCTCCGGGCACAGGTGCTCGCCGGGGCCTCGGCCGCGCAGCTCTTCGACTCGTGGGTCGGGTCGCTCTCCCGCGCCGACTACGTCCGCTCCGTCGCACCGCACTCCGCGCAGGCGATGTCGCACGTCGCCGAGCTCGGGGTGCCGCGCATCCACTTCGGTGTCGGCAGCGGCGAGGTCCTGGCCGACATGACGACCTTCGGCACGGACACCGTCGGCGTCGACGCGGTCGGGGTCGACTGGCGCCTGCCGCTCGACCAGGCGGTCCAGCGCGTCGGCACCGGTGTCAGCGTGCAGGGCAACATCGACCCGGCGATGCTCTCGGCGCCGTGGGGCGTCCTCGAAGCGCACGTCCGCGACGTCGTCCGTCGGGGCGGTGCCGCACGGGCCCACGTCGTGAACCTCGGCCACGGGGTCCCGCCCGAGACCGACCCGGACGTCCTGACCCGCGTGGTCGAGCTGGTCCACTCGCTCGGCGACGGCCGCGCGGACGACGGTGCAGCGCAGGACGGAGCCGGCGCGTGACCGACGTCGTCGTGGTCGGCGGCGGGATCGCCGGGCTCGTCACCGCCCGTGACCTCGCCAAGGGCGGCGCCCACGTGGTGCTCGTCGAGTCCTCGGGCGAGCTCGGGGGCATGATCCGGCGGCACACCGTCGGCGGGATCGACCTGGACATGGCGGCGGACTCGTTCGCCACCCGCACGGAGGCCGTCGGCCGCCTGGCGATCGAGCTCGGGCTCGGCAACGACGTCGTCGCCCCCGACCCGCGCGGCGCCTGGCTCATGACCCGCGACGGCCGGACCTCCCCGATCCCCGCGACCGGGCTCCTCGGCATCCCGAGCACCCCGATGGCCGCCGACGTGCTGGCCGTGGTCGGGCAGAAGGGCGGCCTGCGCGCCCAGATGGACTCGCTGCTGCCGGCACCGGTGGGTGCCAAGGCCTCCTCGCTCGGCGAACTCGTCCGCCGGCGCATGGGGGAGCGGGTGCTCGACGACCTCGTGGTGCCGATCGCCGGTGGCGTGCACTCCACCCACCCCGACCAGCTCGACCCCGACCGGGTGGCTCCGGGCCTGCGTGCCGCGCTGCTCCGCGAGGGGTCGCTCGCCCGGGCGGTCCTGTCACTCCGCGAACGCGCGGCCGCCGGCACCCCGGTGCAGGGGATCCGCGGTGGGACGGTGCGTCTGGTGGACGAGCTCGTCGCCGACATGGAGACCTACGGGGTGGACGTCCGGCTGCGCACCCGGGCGACCCGCATCGAGGCGCACGCGGTCGAGATCGTCGACGCCGACGGCACGACCGAACGGCTGCCGGCCCAGCACACCCTGTCCTCCGTCGCCGATCCGGAGCGCACCGCCGCCCCCGACCGGACGGGCATCCAGCTCGTCACGCTCGTCGTCGACCAGCCGGACCTCGACGCCGCCCCGCGTGGCACCGGGATGCTCGTGCACCCGGACGCGCAGGCGGTGTCGGCGAAGGCCCTCACACACGCGACGGTGAAGTGGCCGTGGCTGGCCGACGTTGCGGACGGACGCCACGTCCTGCGGCTGAGCTACGCGACCGCCGCGACGGACCCTGCGGGCGTCGCCACGAGCCTCCCGGTCGACCCGGCCGACCCCGTCGGCAGCCGCGCCCTGCAGGACGCGTCCACGCTGCTCGGCGTGCCGATCACGGCGGACCGCGTCAGCGGCGCCGCCCGTGTCGGCTGGTACGGACCGGACCTCGCCGCGGCCGGTCTGGCCGAGGGTGTCGTCGGCATCGGCGAGGCCTCGACCGGACGCGGCCTGGCGGGCATCATCGCCGCCGCTCGGAAGGCGGCCGACGAGATCCTCGCTTCCTGAGCGGACCCCGCAGCCCCTGAGGGCTACTGTTGGTGAGACCGCCGGACGTATTCCGTTCGGTGCATGACCACCGCACAACCAATGCACGGAGGAATCGCACATGCGCGGAAAGCTCCTGTTCGTCGCCGGCGCCGCACTCGGGTACGTCCTGGGATCGCGAGCCGGACGGGCGCGGTACGAGCAGATCAAGACCGTCAGCGGCAAGGTCTGGAACAGCAACGGCGTCCAGAAGGGCGTGCACGTCGCCGAGGACTTCATCGCCGACAAGACCCCGGACGTCGCCGAGTTCATCGGTGAGACGACCAAGAAGGCCGTCCGCAAGGTCGGCCAGAAGAAGGACACCACCACCTCATGACCGACACCCGCGATCGCAAGTCGCGTTCGCTGTTCGGCCTGGTCGGTGACGTCCCGAAGCTCGTCAAGGGCCTGGTCAAGGGCGAGATCGACCTGCTCAAGGCCGAGATGCTCGCGAAGGCGAAGATCTTCGGCCTCGCAGCCGGTCTGCTGGTCGGCGCGCTCGTCGTCGTGCTCTACGCGATCGGCGTCCTGCTGACAGCAGCCGTGATGGGCCTCGCGACCGTGATGCCGGCGTGGCTGGCCGCGCTGGTGGTGGCCGTGGTGATGCTGATCATCGCCGCGATCCTCGGTCTCGTCGGCTGGAAGCGCCTGAAGAAGGGCCTGCCGATCACGCCGAAGCGCACCATCGCCAGCGTCAAGGACGACATCAACGCGGTCAAGGGCCTCGGCAAGAAGCCGACCCCGCCGACGCAGTACGGCAGCCGCAAGCCGGACGTCGACGGCCGCTCCTGAGCGCCGACAGCCCCGACAGCCGCACCACCGACGGAGGAACCGTGACCGACCCGCACGACGATCTCGCTGCTCGCGTCGCCGCGACCCGCGCCCAGTTGTTCGACACCCTCGACGCGATCGAGGACAAGCTCAACGTCCCGAAGCAGATCGGGATCGCGGCGTCGAAGTTCAAGCGCGGCCTCGACGAGAAGCCGGTGCCCTACCTGGCCGGTCTCGCAGCCGGCGTGGCGGTGGTCGGGGGTATCGTCGTGATGGTGCTCCGACGGCGGTAGACCGCCCGAGCGCGGTCCACCGGATGCGGGGCGGCCAACACCCTGGCAACCGATAGGACAATGGATCCATGAGCTCCGACGCGCCCGCGCACGCGAACGACCACCCCCACACCGAACCCGCCGAGACCGTTCACCCGGACTCCGGGATCGACCCGAACCTGCTGACGGCCTACGCCCTCTGGGCAGTGTTCCGCCGGCCCCTCGGTCCGGTCCACCGCGTCGGCGACGACGCCGTGGCCGAACTCGACACCGTGATCGCCGGCGCCGCCGAGCGCGGGGTCACGATCCGCGGCTTCTACGACGTCTCGGCCTTCCGTGCCGATGCCGACGTCATGGTCTGGCTGCACGGCGACGACGCGCAGGCCATCCAGGCCGTGCTGCGCGAGATCCGTCGCACCGGCCTGTTCCAGGACGCCGAGCCGGTCTGGCACGTGATGGCGATGCACCGCGAGGCCGAGTTCAACAAGCGGCACACCCCCGCGTTCCTGCGCGGCAAGGACCCCGAGGCGTGGATCACGGTGTACCCGTTCGTCCGCTCCTACGAGTGGTACCTGCTGCCCGAGGAGGAGCGCTCGAAGATGCTCCGCGACCACGGCATCGCCGGCGCGAAGTACCGCCGCGTGCTCACGAACACCATCGCGACCTTCGCCCTGAGCGACTACGAGTGGATCCTGCCGCTCGAGAGCCCGGACCTCGTCGACCTCGTCGACCTGATGCGCGATCTCCGCTACACCGAAGCGCGCATGCACGTGCGCGAAGAGGTCCCCTTCTTCACGGGTCGTCGCGTGACGACCGCCGAACTCCCGGAGGTGCTGTCATGACCGACACCAGCATGATCACGAACGGCCAGGTCCTCGCCGCCACCCCCGCGGCGGCGTCCGGTCCCGAGCACGTCGAGACCCCGACCGCGTACGACGCGATCCTGCTCGCCGGCTTCGGTGGCCCCGAGGGCCAGGACGACGTCATCCCCTTCCTGCGCAACGTCACCCGCGGCCGCGGGATCCCGGACGAGCGTCTGGAAGAGGTGGCGCACCACTACCGCCACTTCGGCGGCGTGAGCCCGATCAACGCGCAGAACCGTGCGCTCAAGGCCGCACTCGAGGCCGAGTTGGCGTCGCGCGGCATCGACATGCCGGTCCTCTGGGGCAACCGCAACTGGGAGCCCTACCTGGAAGAAGCCTTCACCGAGGCGGCGGACAAGGGCTACACGAAGCTCGTCGCCATCGCCACGAGCGCGTACTCGTCGTTCTCGAGCTGCCGGCAGTACCGCGAGGACTACGCCCGCGTGCTCACCGAGACCGGTCTGATCGACACGATCCAGATCGACAAGGTCCGCCAGTTCTTCGACCACCCGGGCTTCGTCCGCCCGTTCATCGACGGCGTCCGCGACGGCATGGCCCGCGCGATCGCCGAGAACGAGGGCCTCGACGTCGCGACCGAGCTGCAGGTGCTCTTCTCGACGCACTCGATCCCGTCGTCCGACGCCGCCCGCTCCGGCCCCCACTACCGCGGGTTCGACGAGCACGGCGCGTACGAGGCGCAGCACCTGGCCGTCGGCGAGGTCGTCCTCGACCAGGCCTGGGCCGAGCTCCTCGAGCAGCCCGAGCACGCCCACCTGCAGGGCACGTCGAAGCCCGCCTGGAAGCTCGTCTACCAGTCGCGCTCCGGCCCCCCGACGCAGCCGTGGCTCGAGCCCGACATCAACGACTACATGAACGAGGACCTCAAGGGCGGCCCGACCCGTGCCGTGCTGATCGTCCCGCTCGGCTTCGTCAGCGACCACATGGAGGTCATGTGGGACCTCGACGAGGAAGCCACCGAGACCGCCGGTGAGCTCGGCTTCTGGTCGCTCCGCACGCAGACCCCCGGCATCGACCCGGCCTACGTGTCCGGTCTCGTCGACCTGGTGCTCGAGCGCGTCAACGGCACGCCCAAGGCCGAGCGCCCGCACATGACCGACATCGGCCCCTGGTACGACGTGTGCCGTCCGGGCTGCTGCGAGAACGTGCGAGCGGGGTTCAAGCCCGCCGCCGCGGGCGTCGCTCCGTGACCGACACGACCGCGGACGACCCCAGCGCCACCGGGCCCGACGGGCCGACCCCGATCCGGCTCGGCACCCGTGCCAGCCGGCTCGCGGTCGCGCAGTCGCAGGACGTTGCCGACCGCCTGGCGAAGGCGGCCGGTCGCCCCGTCGAACTCGTCACCGTCACGAGCGAGGGCGACACGAACCGTGCCTCGCTGGCGTCGCTCGGCGGCACCGGCGTCTTCGCCAGCGCGCTGCGTGAAGCCCTGGTCGCGGGCGAGGTCGACGTCCTCGTGCACTCGCTCAAGGACCTGCCGACCGCGCCGTACCCGGGCCTGACGATCGGTGCCGTGCCGAAGCGTGCCGACGCCCGTGACGTCCTCGTCGCCCGGAACGGCGCCACCGTCGACACCCTGCCCGAGGGCGCGAAGGTCGGCACCGGTTCGCCGCGCCGTGCCGCGCAGCTCCGTGCGCAGCGCCCGGACCTCGACGTCGTCGACATCCGCGGCAACATCGACACCCGCCTCGGTCGGGTGGACGACGACCTCGACGCCGTGGTGCTCGCGGCCGCGGGCCTCGGCCGCATCGACCGCCTGTCGGCCGCCACGGAACTGCTCGACCTCGGCTTCTGGCCGAGTGCTCCGGGACAGGGCGCGCTCGCGGTGGAGATCCGCTCGGACGAGACCGACCGGGGGCTGCTCGCCGCACTCCGCAAGATCGAGCACGCCCCCACCCGCTTGACGGTGACGGCCGAGCGCGAGGTCCTCGCCAAGCTCGAGGCCGGCTGCTCCGCCCCGATCGGTGCGACGGCCGTCGTGGACGCCGAGCTGCTGCTCGTGTCCGCGACCGTCTACCGTCCCGACGGCACCGAGTACCGCACCGCGTCGCACGCGGCCGTGCTCGACGGGTCGGCGCAGGACCGCCTCGACGAGGCGCTCGCGGTCGGCGGTCGCGTGGCGACCGAGCTGCTCGAGAACGGCGCTGCAGACCTCGCCGACCTGGCGACCACCGTCGCCGAGGACACCACGGACGGGCCGTACACCGCGGGTCCCGGACTCGCGACGCCGGCCGAGTAGGCGGTCACCACGGAACCCTCCACCACCGCGACGGACGAGGCGCGACCCCCGGTCGTCCTCGTCCCGCGTGGCGGTGCGTGGGGGGACCGGGTCGCCACGGCGGCGCGGGCCCGTGGGCTCGCCCCCGTCGTCGTCCCGCTCATCACGGACGCTCCGCCGTCCGACCCCGCCGCGCTCGACGCTGCGGTCCATCGACTGGTCGCCCAGGACACGGCCGGGAGGAACGGATCGCCGACGCACGTCGGTGACCGAACCCCTGTGGCTGGGTACGCCTGGGTGGTGGTGACCAGTGCGACGGCCGTGACGGTCTTGTCGGAACGCCTGGCGGGCCTCCCGGCCGGGGTCCGCGTCGCCGCGGTCGGCGAGCCGACCGCCCGTGCCGCGCGCGCTGCGGGCTGGATCGTCGACCTGGTGCCGGACGAGACGTCCGCCGCCGGCCTGGTGCAGGAGTTGCCGGACACCGACGGCACCGTGCTGTTCCCCCGCTCCGAGATCGCGGCACCCACGCTCGTCGACGGCCTGCGTGCCCGCGGCATCGACGTGGACGACGTGGTCGCGTACCGTACCGTGGGGACCGGCGACGAGCCGATCACCCTCGAGACGGCGCCGGCTGCGGTGCTCGTGACGAGCGGCAGCGTCGCCCGCGAGATCGCCCGCCGGATGACCCCGCTCGACCCCCGCACCATGGTGGCCTGCATCGGCCCCGGTACCGCGACCGACGCCCGTGCGGCCGGACTCCCCGTGCACGCGGTCGGACGAACCCGGTCCGCAGAAGCCCTGCTCGACGCCGTCGTCGAGGCACTGAACCCAACCACCCCCCACCAGGAAGGTCACCCGTGACTGGACGCTTCCCCCAGGTCCGACCCCGTCGGCTCCGCGCCACCCCCGCGATGCGACGACTCGTGGCCGAGACCCGGCTCCACCCCGCCGAGCTCGTGCTGCCGATGTTCATCCGCGAAGGTGCGACCGACGCCGTGGACATCTCGAGCATGCCGGGCGTGCAGCAGCACTCCCTCGACTCGTTCCGCCGCGCGCTGGTCGACGCCGCGTCGGTCGGTGTGGGTGGCGTGAACCTGTTCGGCGTCCCGACCACGAAGGACGCCACCGGCTCCGGCGCGACCGACCCGGACGGCATCCTCAACGTGGCGATCCGCGTCGCTCGGCAGGAGGTGGGGGATGCCCTCGTGGTGCAGTCCGACCTGTGCCTCGACGAGTTCACCGACCACGGGCACTGCGGCGTGCTGGCGGCCGACGGCTCCGTCGACAACGACGCCACGCTGCTGCGCTACCGCGACATGGCGGTCGCCCAGGCCGAGGCCGGCGCCGAGCTCGTCTGCATGAGCGGGATGATGGACGGCCAGATCGCCGCCGCACGTGACGCCCTCGACGGTGCCGGGCACAGCGGCACCGCGCTGCTCGCCTACGCCGCCAAGTACGCCTCGGCGTTCTACGGTCCCTTCCGCGAGGCCGTGTCGTCCTCGCTCGTCGGTGACCGCCGGACGTACCAGATCGACGCCGCGAACGGTCGGCAGGGGCTCCGCGAGGTCGCGCTCGACGTCGACGAGGGCGCCGACATCGTGATGGTGAAGCCCGCGATGAGCTACCTCGACGTGCTCGCCGAGACCGCGGCGACCTCGCCGGTCCCGGTCTGGGCGTACCAGATCTCCGGCGAGTACGCGATGATCACCGCAGCAGCGCAGAACGGGTGGATCGACCGCGACGCCGCCGCGATGGAGTCGCTCGTCGGCATCAAGCGCGCCGGAGCCGACGCGATCCTGACCTACTTCGCCGTCGACATCGCACGGAAGCTCAACGAGGAAGCGGGCCTCCGCACCTCGGGCAGCACCGCGGACGTTGCCGGCATCGCCTCGACCGGGAAGGCCCCCGAATGACCACGAACGACCAGCTCTTCGGCCGTGCCAAGAACGCGATCCCCGGTGGCGTGAACTCCCCGGTCCGCGCCTACGGGTCGGTCGGCGGTACCCCGCGCTTCCTGGTGTCCGCGAAGGGCGCCTACGTCACCGACGCCGAGGGCCGCGAGTACGTCGACCTCGTCGCGTCGTGGGGCCCCGCGATCCTCGGGCACGCCCACCCGGGCACGGTCGAGGCCGTGCAGCAGGCCGCCGCGCGCGGGCTGTCGTTCGGGGCGTCGACCCCGGGCGAGACCGAGCTGGCCGAACTCGTGAAGCAGCGGGTGTCGGTGGACGGCGACGGCCCGATCGAGAAGCTCCGCATGGTGTCGACCGGCACCGAGGCCACGATGACCGCGATCCGACTGGCCCGCGGCTACACCGGTCGCGACCTGCTCGTGAAGTTCGCCGGGCACTACCACGGGCACTCGGACTCCCTGCTGGCCGAGGCCGGCTCGGGCGTCGCGACCCTGGCCATGCCGGGCAGTGCGGGCATCACCGCCGAGACCGCCGCGCAGACCCTCGTGCTGCCGTACAACGACCTCGATGCCGTCCGACGCGCGTTCGACGAGCACTCCGAGCGCATCGCCGCCGTCATCGTCGAGTCCGCCGCCGCGAACATGGGTGTCCTGGCACCCGAGCGCGGCTTCAACCGTGCCCTGGCGCAGATCACGCAGTCGCACGGGGCCCTGCTCATCGTCGACGAGGTCCTCACCGGGTTCCGTGTCGGTGCTGCCGGCTGGTGGGGCCTCGAGGCGTCCAAGGTCGTGCCGGACGGCGCCGGGTGGAAGCCCGACCTCATCACGTTCGGCAAGGTCATCGGCGGCGGCATGCCTCTCGCCGCGCTCGGCGGGCGGCGCGAGGTCATGGACTTCCTCGCCCCGCTCGGGCCGGTGTACCAGGCCGGCACCCTGTCCGGGAACCCGCTGGCCGTCGCCGCCGGCACCGCGACGCTCCGCGCCGCCACCGCTGAGGTGTACGAGCACCTCGACCGCACGGCCTCGACGATCGCCACCGCGACGAGCGAAGCCCTGTCGGCCGAGGGTGTCGCCCACACCGTGCAGCACGCCGGCAACCTGTTCTCGTTCGCGTTCTCGGAGACCGCGCCGCGGAACTACGACGACGTGCGGGCGCAGGACGTGTTCCGCTACGCGCCGTTCTTCCACGCGATGCTCGACGCGGGGGTGACCCTGCCGCCGAGCGTCTTCGAGGCGTGGTTCGTCACGGCCGCACACGACGACCGCGCCGTCGGACGGATCCTCGACGCCCTGCCCGCGGCCGCGAAGGCTGCTGCCGCCGCGACCGCGTGACGGGCGCGGAGGCTGCCGCCGCGACCGCGTGACGGGCAGCGGGCCTCAGGAGCAGTCGGACTTCGTGAAGGTCGTGTCGACGGTCTTCGACGAGCCCTCGAACGCGTAGGTGTACCGCATGTCGACGTCCTCGTCGAGGAGCTTCTTCGTCTCACTGTTCGAGCAGAGGTTCGGCCCGACGGCGTCGCGGATGGCCCCCTCGGTGATCGACGCGGGGTCGACGTTCGCCGACACCGTGTAGTCGTAGTGGATCGCGGCGCCCTCGGCCTCGATCCCGGTCCACGTCGTGACGGAGTCGACCTGCTTGGGCAGGTCGCTCTGCTCGCGGATCTGCGCGACGGCCTTCGAGACCTTCTCTTCCGTGGAGTCGCTGAAGGCCGCGTTGAGGCCCTGGCGGACGAGGAACGCCACCACCACGGCGACGACGACGCCGAGCACCGAGATCAGGACGCGCTTGCCTCGGGAGGACGACGACTTGGGCGGGGGTGCGTACGGTGCGGCCCCGGCGGGGGCGGCCTGGGCGTAGGGCTGGCCTGCGAGCGGTTGCTGCGCGTAGGGCTGGCCTGCTGGCTGCTGCTGGGGCTGGCCGACGGGCTGCTGCGGGTACTGCTGGCCGTTGGGCTGGCCGGCGTCGGGCTGGCCGGCGTTGGACTGCGGCTCGGACCCCGGGTAGGGCGGCGGCGTGTTCGTCATGGTTCCCCCTGGTGACGGTCCGCGGCGTGACACCATCGTGCGGTGCCGGGTCCCTCCCCGACACGGGCCGCGGACACTGAACAGCCATTCAAGCACGCGTCAGGCGGATCGGCGCGCGGCCCAGCGCCCCTCTGCCCGCAGGATCGCGAGCGGGAAGTCGAACGCGTGTGACACCGCCGACGACGTGATGACCTCGTCCGAGGTGCCCTGGGCCACGACAGCGCCGTCGCGGAGCAGCATCGCGTGCGACGTCGAGGCCGGCAGGTCCTCCAGGTGGTGGGTCACCATCACGCTGCCCAGCTCGGGGTGCCGGTGCCGCAGCGCGTCGACGGTCTCGAGCAGGTGTTCCCGCGCGGCGACGTCAAGGCCGGTCGCCGGCTCGTCGAGCAGCAGCAGCTGGGGTTCGGACATCAAGGCTCGGGCGATGAGGGCGCGTCCCCGCTCACCCTGCGACAGCACCGGCCAGCGGGCGTCGCGTCGTGCGGTGAGCCCGACGTCGGCGATGTGCTGCTCTGCCAGGGCGACCTGCTTGGCCGAGGGGTCCCAGCGCATCATGAGGTCCGTCGTGCCGGTCAGCCCGGTGAGCACCGTCTCGAGCACGGTGAGCGGTGCGAGCATCCGGTGCCGGGGGTCGACGTGGCCGATGTGCTCGCGGAGTTCACGGACGTCGACGCGTCCGAGCCGGCGGCCCAGGACCTCGACCGTGCCCGCGGTGGGGTGCCCGGTGGCACCGAGGACGGCCAGCAACGTGGACTTGCCGGCACCGTTCGGTCCGAGCAGGGCCCAGTGCTCCCCGCGTCGGACGGTCAGGTCGACGTCGTGCAGCAGGTCGCGGCCGGAGCGCGTGACGCGGACCCCGGTGGCGTTGATCAGGACGTCATCGTGCGCGTCGGTCATGACCCCATCGTGCCCCACCGCGCCGTGACGTCGTCCACGTGGGCCCGCGCGATGTCGACGAAGAGCTCGGCGGCCGTCCGGGCGGCCACCGGTTCGCCGCTGCCCGCAGCCGCGTCGAGGGCGGACCAGAGCGCTCCGGCGTCCCACTGCCGGAACGCAGGGGCCTCGGGCAGCGCGTAGACGAGCCGGCCGATCGCGAGGCGCAGTGCTCCTCGTTCCCACCGGTTGCCCGAGTGCTCGGCGAAGAACCGGCTCAGGGCGAAGGCACTGTCCGTGTACCGGTGGTCGCGGACCTCGCCGTCGGTGCGGGCGCGCTCGACGAGGTCGTGGAACTCCTCGAGCGCGTCACCCTCGAGCGCCGGGAGCAGGCGCCGAGCAGCTGCCGTGAACAGCCCCGCGAGCAGCTCCATCGCGTCCCGCCACGCGGTGAGGGACGGTTCGGCGATCCGCACCATCCCGTGGTCGTCCTCGATCAGGGCGAGGTCGGCCAGGCTCCTCAGGGCTTCGGCCACCCTGGCCGGAGGCGAGCCGGTCCGCGCCACCAGGCTCTGGAACGCGTGCGTCGAGCCGACGGGGAGCGCGCCGGTGCGGATGTCCCGCAGGAGCGACCGCTCCGTCGCCGACCGACGGCGTTCGGAGGCGGACACGGCGAGGCCGGAGGGGTGTGGGATCCCGGCGTTCCGGCGTTGCACGTCGAAGAGCGCGGAGAGCTCGTGGACGGCCGTGTCCACGTCGTCGGCTGCACGGCCTGCGGCGACACGCTCGACCGCGGCGAGCCACGGGCCGAGTTGCGGGACGGTCCAGGGTTGGTTCGGGAACCTCGCCCATCGGAGTCGCTCGAACGCCTGCACGCCCAACGACCGGACCAGGCGGTTCGGGCAGTGCTCGAACCAGAACTGGGCCGTGGTCGCGAACGCCGCGCGGTACTCCGGCTGCCGGAGCGCCGCGAGTGACCGTGTGCTGGCGGCAGCGGTGCCCAGGCGTTGCACGAGGTCGTCCGACAGCACCGGCACGGTCGCCCGCATCGCCGGGCCCATCAGGGCGACCCAGAAGTCGTACCCGTCCGAGATGTCCTCGTCGGAGAGCCCGTCGTACTCCCACGACCCGTCGCTCCGGAGCGTGAACAGCCCGAGGTCCTGCAGGCGGGCGGCTGCGGCGCGCAGCCGTGCTCGGGGTGCCCCCTGCGTGACAGCGAGGTGGTCGACGTCGACCACGACGGCGTCCCCTGGACCGGAACGGACGTGGGCGAGCAGGGCGATGTACGCGTCGTCGTTCACCGACGCCCACGGATCACCCCACTCGCCGGTGACCACGGGTCAGCCGCGGTCGGCGCGGACCGCTTCGATGTGCTGCTCGAAGTTGCGCGTGAGGGCTCGTCCGGCCTCGGCGGCACCTTCGCCGTCGCGCTCGGTGAGCGCTTCGCGCAGGATCGAGAAGAACGCCTCGGACCCCCACTGCTCGAACGCCGGCGTGGGGTTGAGCGTGAAGCGGACCCGCTCCATGGCCCCGACGGCCGCGTTCTGCACCAGGGGGTTGCCGGAGTGCTGGACGCCGAACTCGATGATCTCGGTGAGCGCGCCACTGAAGCCGTAGTCCCGCACCTTGCGCATGCGGTCGGCCTTGTCGAGCAGCGCGGTGAGGGCTTCGACGTCCTCGTCGCTGTACTCGGGGACGCCCCAGCGCAGGCTGAGCTCGAAGAACCCGGCGGTCGCGCGGGTCGCGATGACCCAGTCCTCGAAGGTCGGGGTGGCGACGCGGGTGTACCGGTTCGCCTCCATCTCGACCAGGCCGATGTCGACGAGCTTCGCGATCGCCTCGCGGATCGGGGTGCGACTCACACCCAGCCACTGCACCAGCTCGTCGTCGTTCAGGCGCTCACCGTGCTGCAGCGTGCCGTCGCGCAGGGCCGCGAGCATCTTGTCGTAGACGACGTCACGCAGGAGCTTCCGGGGAGAGCTCTCCACGGTGGACTTGGGGACCGGCATGTCATCTCCTCGAGGACGAAATCGACACTCGAAATCCTAGCGTGTCAATATGCAAACGTTTGCTAAATCAACCGCTCGGGGAGCTTGCCCGATCAGCCCGCGACGGCGACGACCGTCCGACCGTGCACTCGCCCAGCGACGACCTCGGCACCCACCGCGATGGCTTGCTCGGGCGTGACCGTGCGGGTGACGTCGGCCAGGAGTGCTGCGTCGAGATCGGTCGCGAGCCGGTCCCACGCCCGACGTCGGAGCTCCAGCGGCGCGTCGACGGAGTTGATCCCGAGCAGCGACACCGACCGCAGGATGAACGGCAGCACGGTCGTCGGCAGCGCGGAGTCCTGCGCCAGCCCGCACGCCGTGACGGCACCACCCCACCGGGTCGATGCCAGCACGTTCGCCAGCGTGGCCCCGCCGACGCTGTCCACCGCTCCGGCCCAGGTGGCACGCTGCATCGGCTTGCCCGGCTCGGACAGGCTGGCGCGGTCGCCCACCTCGGTCGCGCCCAGGCGGCGGAGCGAGTCCGTGTTGGCCGCGCGACCGGTCGACGCCGTCACCCGGTACCCGCGGGCCACGAGGAGCGCGATCGCCACCGTGCCGACCCCGCCGGACGCCCCGGTCACGAGCACCGGTCCGTCGTCCGGTGCGACGAAGCGCTCGAGGGCGAGCACACTGAGCATCGCCGTGAACCCCGCCGTACCGATGGCCGCGGCGAACGAGTCGTCGATCGCCTCGGGCAGCACGACGAGCGACCCGGACGGCACCACGGCCTGCGTCGCCCAGCCCCCGTGCCGGGTCTCACCCAGGCCGGCGCCGTTCAGCACCACCCGGTCACCGATCGCGACCTCGTGCACACCCGGTCCGAGCCCCGACACCGTGCCGACCACGTCGATCCCCGGCACGAGCGGATCGAGCCGGGCGACGCCGGGGTTCCGCGCGACGGCCAGGCCGTCCTTGTAGTTGACGCTCGAGTACGTGACGTCGACGAGGGCCTCGCCCTCGGCCGGATCCGGCAGGTCGACGTCGGTGACGGTTGGCGGGGCTGCACTGGACACGAGGACGGCGCGGGTCATGCGCCGGACGCTACCCCGGGCCTCCCGGCGGCCTGCCCGTTCTTTCCCAGAACGCGCGCGATGCCTGGTGATTTCGGGCGTACCGGGGCGGCACAATCGACCAGGTACGCCCGATTCGACCTGGTACGCCCGAAACCGCCCAGTCCAGCCGCCCCAGCCCGCCCCAGCCAGCCCACTCAGCCGAACATGATGGCGGCCTCGTCGAACCGCGCCTGCGGCACCGTCTTGAGCTCGCCGAGCGCCTCCTCGAACGAGACGTGCTCGATCTCGGTGCCCCGGAGCGCCACCATCCGGCCCCAGCGCTCCTCGACCACGGAGTCGATCGCCGCCAGCCCGAGCCGGGTCGACAGCACCCGGTCGTAGGCGGTCGGCGTACCACCGCGCTGGATGTGCCCGAGGGTCGTGGCCCGCGTCTCGATGCCCGTCATCTCCTCGATGAGCGGCGCGAGGCGCTCGCCGATGCCGCCGAGCCGCGGCCGCCCGAAGGCGTCGAGCCCGCGCTCGGTGTGCGCGGTGTCCTCGTGGTCGGGGACGAAGCCCTCGGCCACCACCACGAGCGGTGCGCGACCGCGGTCGTACGCGGCCCGCACCCACTTCGCGATCTGTTCCATGCTCGTCTTCTGCTCGGGGATGAGGATCGCGTGCGCGCCCGCGGCCATGCCGGAGTGCAGCGCGATCCAGCCCACGTGCCGACCCATCACCTCGGCGACCATGCAGCGCGAGTGCGACTCGCCGGTGGTGCGCAGGCGGTCCATCGCCTCGGTCGCGATGGCGACGGCGGTGTCGAAGCCGAACGTGTAGTCGGTCGCGCCCAGGTCGTTGTCGACCGTCTTCGGCACACCCACGATCTTCAGGCCGGCGTCGGTCAGGCGCTTCGCGGCAGCCAGGGTGCCCTCGCCACCGATCGCGACGATGGCGTCGATGCCGTGCCGCTGCAGGGTCGCGGAGATGTTCTCGACCCCGCCGTTGGGCCCTTCGAACGGATTCGTGCGGCTCGTCCCGAGGATCGTGCCGCCCTGCTTCGCGATGCCCTGGATGTCCTTGCGGCCGAGCGGGACGATGTCGCCGTCGACCACCCCGCGCCACCCGTCACGGAAGCCGACGAAGTCGTGTCCGTAGATGGCGATGCCCTTCAGGACGATCGCGCGGATGACCGCGTTCAGGCCGGGGCAGTCGCCTCCGGAGGTGAGGATGCCGATGCGCATGGGAACTCCGTCGTCGGGTGGTGGGGATCAGTGCCCATCATGACTGACGGTGGTTCCGCATTACCATCCCCGTGTGTCCCTGCTCGCTTCCGCTTCGCCGCCTGCGGCCGCTGGTGCGTCCGGCGATGCGTCTCGCGTCGACACGGTGTACCGGCCTGGAGGCGCGGTGGACGTCGCGTCGACCCTACGGCCCCTGCAGCGCGGCTCCGGCGACCCGGCCTTCCAGGTGGTCGGCGGCGTCGTGTGGCTCGCGCTGCGCACGCCCTCCGGTCCCGCTTCCGTGGCGATCCGGCGGGCCGGCGACACGATCGCGGTGTCGGCGTGGGGCGACGGTGCTGCGTGGGCCGTTTCCCACGCTCCGGAGATGCTCGGTCGCGGCGACGACTGGGACGGGTTCGACGTCACGCGCCACGAGTTCCTCGCCGCCGCCCGCCACAAGCAGCCCGGGCTCCGGCTGCTCCGCACGAACACCGTGGTCGCGATGCTCGTGCCGGCGATCATGGAGCAGAAGGTGACCTCGCGCCAGGCGTGGGGGGCGTGGCGGTACCTGCTCCGTCGGCACGGCACCCCGGCGCCCGGTCCGGCACCCGCGGGCATGATGGTGCCGCCGGACGCTCCGACGTGGGCGCGGATCCCGAGCTGGGAGTGGCACCGTGCCGGCATCGAACCGGGGCGCTCGGCCACCGTGATGCGTGCCGTGAAGCTCGCGCCGGCACTCGAGCGGACCCTGGCCCACGGCCGCGGTGGCGAGGTCGTGTCCACGAAGCTGCAGACGATCCCCGGGGTCGGCCGGTGGACCGCCGCCGAGACCGCGCAGCGCTCCCACGGTGACCCGGATTCGCCGAGCGTGGGGGACTTCCACGTGCCGGCGCTCGTCGGGTGGGCACTCACGGGCGCCCCCGTGGACGACGACGGGATGCTCGAGCTGCTCGAACCCTGGCGCGGGCACCGGGAGCGTGTCGTGCGGTTGATCGGCGGCTCCGGGTTCCGGAAGCCGTCGTTCGGGCCGCGGATCACGATCCAGGACCACCGGGGCCACTGAGCGGCGGTCCGTGGAACACCGGTGTTCGCACCTTGAACACCCGCACGCGGGTGTTCAGCGCGTGGACACCGGTGTCTTGCGGGGTGTCAGGGGTGGCGGGTGCCCTCACCGGCCAGCACGGCGCGGTAGCCCTCACGGAACGTCGGGTACTGGGGCGTCCATCCCGTCGACCGGAGCAACGCGTTCGACAGGCGCTTGTCGCCGCCGGCCTGCCGCGCGTCACCGTCGCCCGTCGACGGCTCGGCGACGTGGAGTTCGTCGGCCAGGAACCGCAGCACGTCGTCCAGCCGGCTCGGCTCGTCGTCCGTCCCCAGGTAGAGCGGTGCCGGGTCGGGCAGGGCCGCCAGGCGCACGAGCGCGGCGGCGGCGTCGTCGCGGTGGATGCGGTTCGTGTGCGGTGAAGTGCCCGGCGCCAGCCGTGCGGATCCGGACCGGACCTGGTCGATGAGCCGCTCGCGGCCCGGACCGTAGACGCCCGACAGCCGGACCAGCACGGCGCCGGGGGCGCGCTCGCGCAGCAGGACCTCGGCCTCGACCAGGACCTCGGCGGTCGGGGTCGCCCCACGCGCGAGTGTCTCCTCGGTGACCTCGCTGCCGTCCGAGACGTCGTACACGGCGGTCGAGGACACGACGAGCACCCGGGGGTCGGCCTCCGAGGCGTCGATGCCGTCGAGCACGTTGCGCAGGCCGTCGACGTAGGTGGCGCGGTACTCGTCGACGTCGCGGCTGCCGGCGGCGAAGGCCACGACGACGACGCTCGTGTCGGCGGGGATCTCGGGGACCTCGTGGCGCAGGTCGACGCTCCGGCCGGTGATCGGTGCGGGGATCAGCTCGGCGCGGCGGCGGAGTCCGATCACGTGGTGGCCCTGGTCGGCGAAGCGCAGGCCGGCTTCGGTCCCGAGGTCGCCGCATCCGGCGATGACGGCTGTCGTGGAGTTCTGCACGGCTCGACCTTGGCACGGTCTCATGGTGGAAGGCGGGGAGCTTTGTGATAATTGTTCTCAACTGGGCGACCACCGTCCGGTCTTCCCGACAGGAGCTCCATGTCCGCTCGATCCCTGCGTCTCCTCCCCGCACTCGTCCTCGCGGGGCTCGTCCCGCTCGTCGGCGCCGCGATCGCCGTCCCCGCCTCGGCTGCACCCACCGTGACCCGGACCGCCCACCACAGCTGGCTCGTCACGGCCGATCCGACGGCGAAGCGCGTGTACGTCAACGACGCCGTGACGGGCCGGCGGACCGCCACCCTGAGCGGGATCGAGTTCGGCACCCACGCGGGCTCCGTGCAGCTCGGCCACGGGCGGATCGCGTTCATGGACGAGTCGAAGCCGCAGCTCGACGTCCTCGCCATCGGCCCCCGCGGCACGGCTCGCATTGCGCAGCACTACGCGATCCCGAACGGCGACGGCAGATGGGAGCGCGCCGGCTGGCTGTCCACCGACACCGCGCGGCGTCACCTGGCGGTCGGTTCCGACTTCGACGGCTCCGAGCGCCAGCGGGTCACGGTGATCGACCTGCGGCGGAAGACGGAGCGCACTGCTCGGATCGACACCTCGGCCGTGCAGCTCGCCACGACGGGCAAGCGCGGCACGGAAGAGGTGGAGACGTTCCTGGTCGGCAGCCCCCTGCGCCTGGTGGTCACCGCGGGCGGACGACTCGACGCCTACTCCGTCTCGGCGATCATGCAGGGCGCAACGCATCCGCGCCCGGTCGCGACCACGCCACTCGGCGCCTACCCGCACGGCCCGATCGTCAACGCCACCGGGACGGTGATCGGCTCCGACCTCGCCGCCGGCGTGCAGACCGTCCGGGTGACGCGGACCGGCTTCACGAGCTCCCGGTCCGTCGCCTACCCGAAGCCGAGCGAGCAGAGCTACCGACCCCGCATGGCACCGGACGGCACGACCGCGGTGGGCACGCAGGCCGGGACCACGGCCGCGGGCACCCCGTGGAACGCCGTCCCCGCCTACCTGACCACCTCGTCGACGTCGTCCAGCAGGATCAGCAGTGTCGACCTCGGCACCGGGTCCTTCACCCGGGTCGCCGTCACCGCCCGGTTCGCCGCCGTCGCGCTGACGTCGGGTACCGGGGACTCGCTCGTCCTGGTGCGGAAGCAGGCCGACGGTGTCTACTCCGGCCGCACGACCTCGGTCCCGCTCACGCCGTTGCGCAAGGGGCCCGTCGCCGCACAGTCGGCCGCCGGCACGTCGGTGCGGTTCACCGCGGCGACCGACGACGGCCGCAGCGTGTTCGTGACGCGGGGCGACGAGGGGAAGATCACCCAGATCGACACGACCGGTGCGAAGCCATCCGTGCTCCGCACCATCACGCTGCCCACGGCGCTCGCCGGGGGTGGGTACCTGACCACGGTCGACTCGACGGTGGCCCCGTACGACCTCAGCGGTCGCTGACCGGCCGACCGGTCGGCCGAACCGCTGACTGCCCGGCCGACCAGCCGCCGACCGCCCCTCGGGGTGGTCGGCGGCTAGGGTCCTGGTGTGATCGTCTGGTTGAACGGAACACACGGGGCGGGCAAGACCACGACGAGCCGACTGCTCCAGCCGCTGCTGCCCGGCTCGCGGATCCTCGATGCCGAGAAGGTCGGCGAGGTGCTGATGGACGTCACGCCGGGGCTGCCGGAGAGCGACAACTTTCAGCACTGGGACCCGTGGCGGCCGCTCGTGGTCGAGACCGCTCGCCGGGTGCACGACTACGTGGGCGGGCCGCTCATCATGCCGATGACGGTCCTGGTCGAGGCGTACTGGCGTGAGATCGCCGCGGGGCTCGATGCTCACGGAATCCCGGTCCGGCACTTCCTGCTGCACGTCGACGAGTCGACGCTCCGCGACCGGATCCAGAACGACCCGATCGTGGGGCCGTCCACGTTCCGGTTCGCGTACGTCGACGCCTACGCCGAGGCGGCGCGCGGCTGGCTGCACGCCGAGGCCGAGGTCATCGACGCGACCGACGTCCCTGCCACCGAGGTGGCCCGAGCCGTCGCGGACGCGGTGACGTCAGCGCGCTGACAGGACGAGCCTGTCCGCCGCACGCAGCCTCCGGGTTCGCCACCGCCCGGATCATGCCGGAGACTGGTGCGGGTCGCTCACGAAGCTGCCCGCCCCACCACCAGCAAGGAAGGCTCCGCATGCCCGAGCTCCCCGTCGTGTTCGAAGTCGGCTCGATGATCGCCCTGGTCGCGATCCTGCTCGCCGACCTGCTCATCGTCGCGCGTCGCCCGCACGTGCCGACGCTGCGCGAATCCGGCGTCTGGGTGGGCATCTACGTCGGGCTCGCACTGGTCTTCGCGGTGCTCATGCTGGTCTTCGCCGGTGGCGACTCCGCGGGGCAGTTCCTGGCGGGCTGGCTGACCGAGTACAGCCTGAGCATCGACAACCTGTTCGTGTTCGTCATCATCATGGCGCGCTTCTCGGTGCCGAAGAAGATCCAGCAGGAGGTGCTGCTGCTCGGCATCATCATCGCGCTCGTGCTCCGCGGGATCTTCATCCTGGTCGGCGCGCAGCTCATCGAGAACTTCTCGTGGATCTTCTACATCTTCGGCGCCTGGCTGATCTGGACGGCGATCCAGCAGCTCCGCGGCGAGGACGAGGACGACCAGAAGGACACCTTCATCGTCCGGCTGCTCCGCCGCCGGGTCCGACTCACCGACACGTACGACGGCATGAAGTTCCGCACCCACCACGACGGTGTCCGGCACTTCACGCCGCTGCTCATCGTGCTCATCGCGATCGGCACCACCGACCTGCTGTTCGCGCTCGACTCGATCCCGGCGATCTTCGGCATCACCGAGAGCCCCTTCATCGTGTTCACCGCGAACGTCTTCGCGCTGATGGGTCTGCGCCAGCTCTACTTCCTGCTGGGCGGACTGCTCGAGCGTCTCGTCTACCTGAAGTACGGCATCGCCGTGATCCTGGCCTTCATCGGTGTGAAGCTCGTCCTGCACGCGCTGCACGACAACGAGCTGCCGTTCCTGAACGGCGGCCACCACATCGAGTGGGCGCCGGAGATCAACACGTGGGTGTCCCTGCTGGTGATCGTCGCCGCGATGGCCGTGTCGACGCTGGCGAGCCTCGTCCGCATGCGCGGGGAGACCCCCGCGACCGACGACGGCGCCGTGACGAACACCGCGACCGACGGCGAAGCGGCGACCGACGACGACCGGGCCGACCAGGACCGATCCGACCAGGACCGATCCGACCAGGACCGCGCCCGCACCGCCGACTGAAACCCGTCTGAACGATCCGCCCGGCTACCTCGTCGTTCAGGGTATGGCACTCCGCAAACGAACCAAGGTCATCATCGGGATCTCCGCCGGCGTCGTCGTCGTGGCGGCAGCAGCCGTCATCGCCGGCCCGGTCATCTACGCGAACACCGTCAACGGCCAGGCCGCCGCAGCACCCTCGCTGTCGGCGTCCTCGTCCGGCACCCTCGACGCGAAGGACGCCGACGGCACCTGGACGAGCAAGAGCAGCTCGTACGCCGGGTACCGGGTGCACGAGGTCCTGCAGGGGAATGATGTGAACGTGGTCGGTCGCACGAAGGACGTCAAGGGCACCGCCGTCGTCGACGGTGGGTCCCTCACCAAGGCGTCCGTCACCGTGCAGGTCGGCAAGATCAGCACCCCCGAAGCCGCCCGCGACGAGTACTTCCGCTCCACCGCACTGCAGACCGACAAGTACCCGACCGCGACGTTCGAGCTCACGAAGCCCGTCGACGTCACGAAGGCGCTCGACGGCTCCACGCAGGACGTCACCCTGACCGGCACGATGGACCTGCACGGCGTCGAGAAGCCGGTCACCGCCGATGCGCAGGTCGCGGTCGGCGAGGGCGGCACCGTCCAGGTCGCCGGCACCGTGCCGATCACCTTCGCCGACTACGGCGTGAAGGCGCCGTCGCTCGGCTTCGTCACCGTGGACGGGAAGGGCTCCGTCGAGTTCTCCCTCGACCTCGGGAAGTGACCGTGACGAGTCGTTCCGCGGACGAGCTGCTCGCGACGCTGTACCGCGAGCACGGTGACGCGCTCACGCGGTACGTCCGGCACCTCACGCGGGACGGCTCGACGGTCGAGGACGTCGTGCAGGAGACGATGGTCCGCGCCTGGCAGCGTCCGGCCGTGCTCGAACGGGCACCCGACAGCGCGCGGGCGTGGCTCTTCACGGTGGCGCGCAACCTGGTGGTCGACGACGCACGGTCGGCCCGCAACCGCCGTGAGCACGGCACCGAGCACCAGGTCGAACGGATCGAGTCGGACAGCACGGACGCCGTGCTCGACCGGATCGTGGTCGCCGACGCACTCGCGTCGCTGACCCCGGACCACCGCCGCGTGGTGGTGGACGCGTACTGGCTCGGGCACACGGTGCCGGAGATCGCACGACGACACGACATCCCGGAGGGCACCGCCAAGTCGCGGCTGCACTACGGGCTGCGAGCCCTGCGGCTCGCACTGCAGGAACGAGGAGTGACCCGATGAGCGACGACAGGTACGCGGAGTGGGATGCGGCGTACGTCCTGGGGTCGCTCCCGGCCACTGAGCGGCTGGAGTACGAACGGCACCTTGAGACGTGCGACCGCTGCGCGGCCGCCGTCGCGGAGTTGGTCGGTCTGCCGGGGCTGCTCGGCAAGCTGCCGGCCGACCAGGCGATCGAGATCGCAGAACCAGACGGGAGGCCCGACACCCGTTCCGAGAGCGACCTCGCCTCCGTCGCGCACCGCGTCCGACACCGTCGCCGCCGTCGCCGGGTCTGGGTCGCCGCCACCACGGGGCTCGCGGTGGTCGCCGCCGTCCTGGGCGGGCTCGCGGTCGGTGCCGCCGGCGAGCGCACCACGGTGCAGGCCGGTGCCACTCCGACGGCAGCTGCCACCGCCGACCGCTACGACATGACCGGCGTGCAGGGACTCGACGTCCAGCTCGCCATCAGCGGCGAGCAGTGGGGCACCCGCTTCGACTGGGGGTGCTCGTACGGCGGCAAGGAGTGGTCGCCGGACGGGTCGATCCTCTACGACCTGGTGGTCGTCCGGACCGACGGCACGACGCAGACCGTGGGCTCGTGGACGGCTGCCGGTGCGGACGCCCGAGGACTGTCGGCGTCGACGGACATCCCGCGGGACGACATCGAGAGCGTGCAGGTCCGGCTGCGCGGTGAGCGCGGCGCGCTCGCCGTCGTCACGCTCTAACCGGCCTCGGCCTCGTCCGACGCATCGTCGGGGCCGATGGCGTCCTGGACGCGCGCGCTGACGGACCGCAGCGTCTCGGCGTCGGTCCCCACGGGCCTCCAGAACAGGTCCTCGAGCGCACCGGTGTGCGCGCGGATGCCGGCGAGCACCGCGCGACGGCCGTCCGCGGTCATCACCACCCAGCTGCCACGGGCGTCGCTCGGGCAGTCCGCCCGCTCGACCAGGCCGCGGGAGACCATCCGCGTGACCTGGTGGCTGACGCGCGACTTCTCCCAGCCGATCCCCGCGGCGATGTCCCGGACACGCAGACGGTGGTCGGGGTCACGGTGCAGGCCGATCAGGATCTCGAACTCGGGGACGGAGATGCCGGCGCCCGCCTGGACGGCCCGGTCGAGCGCCCGGTCGAGTCGTCGCCAGACGTCGTGGTACGCGTCCCAGGTGGCCCAGTCGCGGCCACCGTTGCCCTCCGTCGACATGCCGACCAGCGTATCCACCGGGCGGACGGTCGGACCGCGCAGCGACCCCTTTCATCCGCTCGGATGACTCCTGGCCGACGTACGGCGTGCTCCGAGGTCGCGTCGGACGTGCGGCATACGATCGGAGGATGCCGAGTGCTCGCCTCCAGGACACCACCGATGACGCCGTCGCGCTCGTGCGCCGGTGGCTGGCGGCGTCCGCCGGGGTGAAGCCCGACCCGGGTGCTGCGCGTCTGGCCGAGGTCCTGCGCGACGAGCAGGGCCTCGACTTCACCCGTGGGTTCGTGGACAAGGTCATCCGCCCCGAAGACCCCCGGGTGGCGGCACGCAACCTCGAGCAGCTGAGCCGTGACGTCCCCGACTTCCTCGCCTGGTACCTGCGCGGGGCGGTGACGCTCGGCGGTGGGTTCGCCACCATGGCGCCCTGGGCCGTGATCCCGACCGCGCGCCGGATCCTGCGCCGGATGACCGGGCACCTGGTCATCGACGCGAGCACGAGCAAGCTCGGCCCCGCCCTCGCCAAGGTCCGCGGTCCGGGGACGCGACTGAACGTCAACCTGCTCGGCGAAGCCGTCCTCGGCAGCGCCGAGAGCGACCGACGCCTGCAGGGCACCATGGACCTGCTCGCCCGCGACGACGTCGACCACGTGTCGATCAAGGTGAGCGCCGTCGTGCCGCAGACCTCGCCGTGGGCCTTCGACCAGACGGTCGAGCGCGTCGTCGACCGGCTCGTCCCGCTCTACCGCCTGGCCTCGGCACCGACGGCCGCCGGACGCCCCGCCAAGTTCATCAACCTCGACATCGAGGAGTACCGCGACCTCGACGTCACCATCGCCGTGTTCCGGGCGCTGCTCGACCGTGACGAGTTCGCCGACCTGCCGGCCGGCATCGTGCTGCAGGCCTACCTGCCCGACGCGGCGGGAGCACTCGACGCGCTGACCGAGTGGGCGCAGGAACGCCGGGCGCGCGGCGGTGCCCCGATCACGGTGCGGCTCGTCAAGGGCGCGAACCTCGCCATGGAGCACGTCGACGCGATCCTGCACGGGTGGCCCCTCGCCACGTGGGGCAGCAAGCGCGAGACCGACACGGCCTACCTCCGGATGCTCGACGCCGCACTGACGCCGGAGCGCACCGACGCCGTGCGGATCGGGGTCGCCGGACACAACCTGTTCGACCTCGCCACCGCGTGGGTGCTCGCGCAGCGCCGCGGGGTCACCGACGCGGTCGACGTCGAGATGCTGCTCGGCATGGCGTCCACCCACGCCCAGGCCGTCCGGGCCGACGTCGGGCAGATCCTGCTCTACACGCCCGTCGTGCAGCCGGACGAGTTCGACTCGGCCATCGCGTACCTGGCCCGTCGCCTGCAGGAGAGCGCGAGCCCCGAGAACTTCATCGCCGCCGCGTCCGACATCGACCACGACGCCAGCGTCTTCGAGCGGGAGCACAGCCGGTTCCTGGCGTCCGTCACCGCACTCGACGAGCCCGTCCCCGCCACCCACCGCACGCAGGACCGCCGTCGTGCGCTCGGCGAACCCGTCCTGCGCGACGCGTTCCGCAACGCCCCCGACACCGACCCGTCCATCGCCGCGAACCGGGCCTGGGCACTCGACGTCCTGCGCCGGGTGCCGCGCTCACAGCTCGGCGCGCAGACGATCCGCGGTGCGAAGGTCGCCGACCGCTCCAAGCTCGAGCGGATCATGGCACGGACCGCCCAGGCCGGCGTGAACTGGGGGCGGCAGGACCCGTCCGACCGTGCCGAGCTCCTCGACCTCATCGGGCACGAACTCGAGACCCGCCGCGCCGACCTGATCGAGGTGATGGCCGCCGAGACGGGCACGACCTTCGCCGAGGCCGACGCCGAGGTGACCGAGGCCGTCGACGCCGCCCACTACTACGCCGAGAGCGCCCGGCGCCTCGGTGACGTCGAGGGCGCGCAGTACGTGCCGCCGCGGCTGACCGTCGTCGTGCCGCCGTGGAGCTCCCCGGTCGCGATCCCCGCCGGTGGCGTGCTGGCGGCGCTCGCCGCGGGCAGCGGTGTCGTGCTCAAGCCCGCGCCCGAGGCGAAGCGCTCCGGTGCCGTGCTCGCCGACGTGCTCTGGGACGCCGGGGTGCCGCACTCGCTGCTGCAGCTCGTCGACCTGGCCGAGGACGAACTCGGCCGCGACCTCATCGGCCACCCCACGGTCGACCGCATCATCCTGACCGGCTCGTCCGACACCGCCCGTTCGTTCCGATGGTGGCGTGCCGGACTGCCGCTCACCGCCGGGACGAGCGGCAAGAACGCCATCGTCGTCACACCGAGCGCCGACCTCGACCTGGCGGTGCAGGACATCGTGCAGTCCGCCTTCGGGCACGCCGGACAGCAGTGCTCGGCGGCGTCCCTCCTGATCCTGGTCGGATCGGTGGGTGAGAGCGAGCGCTTCCAGCGGCAGCTCGTCGACGCGACCCGCACGCTCCGCGTCGCGTGGCCCGACGACCCCACGTCGCAGGTCGGCCCGCTCATCGCAGAACCGCAGGGCGGGCTCCGCCGCGGTCTGACCGAGCTCGGGCCGGGGGAGTCCTGGCTCGTGCAGCCCGAGGCGGTCGACGACTCCGGCCGGCTCTGGTCGCCGGGCATCCGCGACGGTGTCCGACCCGGCAGCGACTTCCACCAGACCGTGTACTCCGGCCCGGTGCTCGGCATCATGCGAGCCGAGACCCTCGAGCAGGCCATCGCCATCCAGAACGGCACCGACTTCGGGCTGACGGCGGGCATCCACTCGCTCGACGTCGACGAGGTGTCCGAGTGGCTCGCCCGCGTCCGCGCCGGCAACCTGTCCGTCAACCGCGGGATCACCGGTGCCGTCGTGGGACGTCAGCCGTTCGGCGGCTGGAAGGGTTCCTCGGTCGGCACCGGCACCAAGGCCGGCGGCCCCATGTACGTCGCGACCCTCGGCCGCTGGCTGCCCACGCCCCGGACCGTGCACAAGAGCATCCAGCTGCACGGCCTGCCCCCACGCGTCACCGCGGTGATCGAGGCCGCACGCAGCGGGCTGTCGTTCGAGGAGTTCGACCGCGTCCGCGCCGGGGCCCTGAGCGACGTGCGTGCACGAGAGACCCTCTTCCGGTCGCGGGACCTGTCCGGGCTCGTGGTGCAGCGGAACGTGCTGCGCCACCGACCCCAGTCCGTCATCGTGCGCCAGGCCGAGGACGCCTCGACCGTGGACCTCGTCCGCACGCTCGTCGCCGCGACCTCGGCACGTGCGCACATCCTGCTCAGCACGGCTCGGCCACTGCCCGGCCCGCTCACGCAGCTGCTGGCGGGGAACCGGTCGCCGCTCGACGTCGTCGACCACCTGGTGGAGTCCGACCAGGAGTTCCACGCCCGTGCGTCCTCGGGGGCCGTGTTCCAGGCGGACTGGTCCACCGATCAGGACGACCAGCCCGTCGACGCGCTCGAGGCCGTGTTGTCACAGGGGCAGGACCGGCCGGCGCACACGGCGTTCGGTGGTCCCGGAGCCCGGATCCGGTTGCTCGGCGGGGACCCCCTGGCCCTCGAAGAAGCCCTGGGTGCGAGCATCGACGTCGCGATCCATGACGCCCCCGTGGTCGAGGCCGGCGTGATCGAGATGCTGCCGTACCTGCGCGAGCAGTCGGTGTCGATCACAGCGCACCGGTTCGGCGACGTCGACAGCGACTTCTCCGGGCTGCGCGTCTAGGCGCGTGCGCGCTTCGCGCGCGTTCCGCTTCGTGCGTTCCGCTTCGTGAGCAGCAGAGGTCGGGTTCCCAGACGGGACCCGACCTCTTCTGCTCACGAAGTGACTCGAGGATCAGTCCTCGGCGTCACCCGCGTCTTCGTCCTCGACGCCGGTCTCGTCCATGCGGTCCCGCAGGTGGTCCGCCATCGCGCCGGCGCCCTCACCGGCGTGGTCGTGGTCGACCTGCTCGATCAGGCCCTGCAGCTTCTCGTGGTTCGTGGCATCGGTGGCACCGTCCATGACGGGCTCGGTCTGCTCGTTGTCGCTCATGCTCCGGACGCTACGCCGCGGTTGCTGCGGAACGGTAGTGGAGCTCGACCGCCCCGCCCTCGAACGGCGTCGTACCGACGAGCGCGAACACCGGGGTCGGGGCCGCCACCGGCAACAGCGGTGCGCCGGCGCCGAGCGCGACCGGCATCACGGTGACCCGCAGCTCGTCGAGGAGCCCCGCCTGCTGGTACTGCGCCGCGAGCAGCCCGCCGCCGACGACCCACACGTCACGGTCACCGGCCGCGCGCTCGAGGTCGGCCTGGTGGTCGCCGACCTCGCCGGAGACGAACCGCACGTCGACGCCGTCCGGCACCGGCAGCGTCCTCGAGGTGAACACCCACGTCGGCACGTCCGGGTAGGCCCAGGTGTCGTCGTGGGTCAGCAACCACTCGTACGTGGTCGACCCCATCGCGATCGCACCGACGCCCGCGAAGAACCGGTCGTGGTGCTCCTGGAACGGCTCGAAGCCGAACTGCAGCAGCCAGCCGAGGTCGTCGTCGGGTGCGGCCACGAACCCGTCGAGCGACGAGGCGACCGAGTAGATCGTGCTCATGTCGGGGGACGCTACCGAGCACCCCCGACAGGATCAGCGTCGGCGCTGCCCGCGACCGACCGCGGCGGCCTCGGCGACCGCCAGGACCGTCGCGATCCACAGCTGGTCGACGGCGAACCGACGGCGGTGGGGGTCGGCGACCGCGAGCGGCGCCATGGTCACACCGTGCAGCGCGTCGACGACGGCGCTCAGGGTGTGCGCGTTCCCGGTGCCGGAGCGCGTGACGAGCAGCGCCTGCGCCAGCTGCCGGACACCGAGCACGCCGTGCAGGACCGCCTGCTCCCGGCCGCGCAGGGCGCGACTCAGGTGCCACAGCCCGAGTCCGGCCCGACCGATCTCGACCAGCGAGGGCGCTGCCAGCCCGGATCCCCGGCGGCTCATCGTCGGCGTCCCGCGACGAGTGCGACGGCCCCGGCGGCACCGAGCACGGCCCCGATGATGCCGTTGCCGACCCGGCGGTGCTCCACCCACCAGGTCTGCGGCGACCAGGCGTGCGCCGACTCGTCGAAGACCCCGTGCGCACCGTGGTCGCCCGGCACCGGCTCGTACAGGTTGTCCCGCATCTCGAGGCCGTCCTTGTCCGGCGCCTGCTGCCCGTCGACCAGGGTCTTGGCGGCGTACCAGTCGGCGAAGCGTCCGCTGATCCGGTTGCCGAGGATCGTGTAGACCGTCGACTCGCCCACCCAGGTGCGGCTGCGCGGTCGTTCGGCCACGGCGGCGATGGCGCGGGCGCCAACCTCGGGCTGGTAGATCGGGGCGACCGGCTGTGGGTGGTGCGGCAGCTTCGACTTCACCCATTGGAACTGGGGCGTGTTGAGCGCCGGCATGTCCACGCGGGAGACCCGGACCTTGCTGCCCTGCTCGCGGAGCTCGGAGACGACGGACTCGGTGAACCCGACGATCGCGTGCTTCGCACCGCAGTACGCGGCCTGCAGGGGGATGCCGCGGAACCCGAGCGCCGACCCGACCTGGATGACGTGGCCACGGCCACGCGGGACCATCCGCGACAGTGCGGCCCGGGTCCCGTTCACGAACCCCAGGTACGTGACGTGCAGCGCCCGTTCGAAGTCCTCCGGCGCGGTGTCGAGGAACTTGCCGAACACGCCGACCATGACGCCGTTCACCCACAGGTCGATCGGTCCGAGCTCCCGCTCGATCCGGTCGGCAGCGGCCTCGACGGCCTGACGGTCGGACACGTCGACGGCGACGGCCATCCCCGGCGTCCGGCGGCCTCGACCTCGGCGGCCGCGGCGTCGACGCCCTCCTGACCGCGGGCCAGGACGGCCACGTCCCACCCCCGTGCGGCGAGCTCCCGGACGGTCGCCCGTCCCAGTCCTGCGGATCCACCGGTCACCACTGCCACTCGAGTCATGGCTCCCTTGTACCTGCGGTCGACCGTGCACCACTCAGCCGCTGTCCCCCGACGACCCGTGCCGCAGGGCGGTGGCCGAGCATGATGGTGGTGTGGACACGCGAGACGACCCCGTGGAACCCGAGCCGGACGCGGAGCCGCAGCCGCGCTGGATCCGCCGGACGCCGATCGTCCCCGAGCAGTGGTGGGGGCCGCCGACGGCTCTGGCCGCCGGGGCGATGGCGATCCTGGCGATCGGTATCTGGCTGCAGCGTTCCGCCCTGCCCGTCGTTATCCCGGCCTGTGCCGTCGGGCTGGTCGGTGCGTTCGTGCTCGCGGTCGCCGGACGGCGCGCGTACTGGTACCCGAGTCGCGCGGCGTCTTGGCGCTTGCACCGCACTCGGGTCCTCGTGTGGAACGCGGTCGGCGTCGCGTTGGCGGTGTTCGCCTTCGCGGTGGGCGCACGGACGATCCTGACCGCGTACGTGGTCGGCGCGACGGGCTTGTACACGATGCGGCGCGACGACCCGACGCGGTTCGAGCGGCGCGGTCGTGCGGTGGCGTCGGCGGCCGTCGCGGTGGTGGCGGCGGTGTACGCCGTCGTGGCGTTGACGGTCCCGGTCGTCGACGAAGCGCACGCATCGCTGTGGATCGGGTGGAGCATCCTGGTCGTCCCAGTTGCCGTCGTCGTCGCGGTGCTGAACTGGCGAGCCGCGTCGAGGACGCCTGGACCCGACGTCGACGGGGCAGGGGACGCCGGCGGTCTGCGACCGGCACCGGAGCCGCCGGGCAACGACCCGCTCAGCGCCCCCGACCGAACCGCGTCGTGACCCCCGGGGAGTAGAGCACCGAGTCCGGCTCGAGCTCCGTCAGCCCGAAGGGCAGCCCGGCCGCTCCGACCAGGTCGTCCCGCAGCGACACCACCGAAGCCCGGTGCAACGGCCACGACTCGTGCTCGTTCGGCCAGAACCGCGTCCGCCCGGCCCGGTGCACGTGCATGCCCCACCGCGCCGTCAGGAACGTCTCGAGCGGCCCCGGCTCGTCGAGCGCCTCGCCCACACGGACGTCGAGCATCGACCGCAGGTGGGTACCGTGGCGACGCATCGCGTACCCGACGCGGCCGTCACCGCTACGCGACTGGGCGACCGCCCACCGGTACGGCAGTCCGGTCGCGACGCGTGCGCCGATGGTCGGCAGGAGCTTGCCGGCGTCGAGCGACAGGAACACCACCCCGCGCTGCCCCTGTTCGTCGACCGTGTAGACGCGGACGTTCAGCTCGACGAAGTCGCCGATGCTCCCGGTCGAGAACGGCGGGAATCGCGTGTCCTCGAACCGGAACGCGATGAGGCCCACCCAGGTGGTCACCCCGTCGTCGGTGCCGTCGAGCGCCATCGTGTCGGGCCGCGTTCCGGCCGGCAGCAGCGGCGCCACCGCCGACACGTCGACGCGCCAGTGCACGAAGACGACGTCGAGCCAGTCCTGCGAGATCCAGGGGCGGCCCGGCAGGCCGGGGGCGACGGCCGGGAGGCCCGGGGTGCTCTGAGTTGGTCGGGTGTCGGTCACGATGTGGTCGCCTCCGGTTCGATGTGGGCTGCGACGGGTGCGTCGTCCCACCCCTGCTGCGGGGTGTCGCAGGTGCCGCGGAACACGTACTGCGAGGGTCGCTTGCGTTCGCTCGACGTCCAGTCGATGGCCGGCCGTCGTCGTTCCGGCGGCAGGTACCCGATCCGGTAGACGGCCATCAGCTCGAGCGACTCGGGCACACGGAGCAGTCCCTCGATCTCCTCCCACGCGCCGGGGGTCTCCATCGGGAAGGACACGAACTGGATCCCCAGGCCGAGCTCGGTCGTCGCGAGCCAGATGTTCTCCATCGCCGCGCCCATGCTGAACACCGAGTAGAAGCCGGACAGCTCCTCCTTCCGGTACTCGTGACGGTCGAGCATCACGCCGAGCAGCAGCGGTGACCCGGCGACGAGCTTCCGGTTCTCCTCACCCAGGGTCTGCGGCACCCGGAGCGTGTTCATGAGCAGTTGCCCGCGCTTCGTGAACACTTGCTTCGTGAACGGCCGCAGCGGCCCGGGGAGCTTGTCGAAGAGCATGCCGTCGCGTCGGGAGTCCATCTCGGCCTTGGAGAACCGGAAGTACGGCTTGTACCGCTCGAAGAACGTGCCCTCGGCCATGGTGCGGGTCATCGAGCTGCCGCTGATCTCGGCGACGCGGTCGATCGTCTGGCGTTCCTCGATCAGCACGAAGCGCCACGGCTGGCTGTTGAGCTGCGACGGCGCCCGGCCGGCGAGCTCCATGAGCAGCCGCTGGTGCTCGTCCGACACCGGATCGGGCAGGAACGGCCCGTTCGTCGTGCGTCGTCGTCGGATGGCCTCGAACAGCTCCACTGCTCACCTCTCTGATCGCCTGCGGGCGAGCACGGCCCCCAGGTAGGACGGTGCGGCGGCGACCGCGACCTTCCAGTGTGCTCCGGAGCGCGGGTCGGTGCGTGGAGCGACCGCCAGGGGCACGAGTGCCGGCAGCAGGAACAGCGCGGTCCGGTCGCGCGTCCACGCGGGGGTCGTCGCGGCGACGCCGGTCAGGGCCGCGGTCACGACGAACAGGCCGTGGTGCACGACGCGGAGCTTCTTCGTGCGGATCAGCCGCACGGCGACCGCGGTGCCCCACAGGCAGTTCGCGACGTAGGCGACGCTCGCAGCGGTGACCAGCTGCCGGGCCGGGCGCGATCCCGTGGGCGGTGATCCGGGCCTCCCGGCCGTCTTCCATCCCATGTCCGGGACGTTACGCGGTCTCTCGACTGACGAGCTTGGAGAGCACGATCGCGGAGCGGGTGTGGTCGACCTGGGGTGCGAGGCGGACCTTGTCGAGCGCCTCTTCGAGCGCGGACAGGTCCTTCGAGCGCATGTGCACGACGGCGTCGGCGCTGCCGGTGACCGTGCCGGCGTCGATGACCTCGGGAACGGTGTCGAGCAGGGCACGCAGCTCGTCCGGCGAGACGGTGCCGCGGCAGTACAGCTCGACCCAGGCTTCGGTGCCGCGGTCCTCGACGGCGGGGTCGACCTTGATCGTGAAGCCCTGGATGACGCCGTCACCGACCAGCCGGTCGACACGGCGCTTGACGGCCGAGGCCGAGAGTCCGACCACCGACCCGATGTCGCCGTAGCCGGCGCGGGCGTTGTCCCGGAGCTGATCCAGGATGCGGTGGTCGAGCGTATCCATTTGTCCCCATCGTACGCGGACTTGTTGCGAGGCCGGTGGGTCTCGCGCACGAAACGTGCGTCACCCGAACGGGTGTCACGGTCCCGCAGGCGGGGGACTGCACTCGTCGGACGGTTCATGCCAGACTTCTGAGTGGCGTCGACCTGGTCCGCTACGGCGAGTGAGCCTGCATCTCGCCGGAGCATCTCTTCAGTGGTGGTTCCTGGCAGGCTCGGACCCCGGTCCTCGGAGGACTGATGTCGAACACCGCACCCGCCACTCCCGCCGCTCCGGCCCGTGTCGCCACGAAGCGCACGATCCTGATGTGCAAGCCGGACTTCTACACCGTGAGCTACCGGATCAACCCGTGGATGCACCCGGAGGAGCCGACCGACACGTCGAAGGCCGTCGAGCAGTGGGAGTCGCTCGTCACCGTCTACGAGCAGCTCGGCTTCGACATCTCGTACATCGACCCCATCGACGGCCTGCCGGACATGGTCTACGCGGCCAACGGCGGGTTCGTCCTCGACGGCATCGCGTACGGCGCGAAGTTCCAGTACCCCGAGCGCCAGCCCGAGGGCCCGGCGTACATGGACTGGTTCCGCCAGGCCGGCCTGACCGTCGCAGAGCCGGAGCAGACCAACGAGGGCGAGGGTGACTTCCTGCTCATCGGGGACACCATCTTCGCCGGCACGGGCTTCCGGTCGGACAGCACCTCCCACGACGAGCTCGCGACGATCTACGGCCGCGAGGTCGTCACGCTCAAGCTCATCAACCCGAGCTTCTACCACCTCGACACCGCCATCGCCGTGCTCGACCCGGAGCCCGCGGCTGACGGTACGTCGAACATCGCCTACCTGGAGAGCGCCTTCGACGAGCCGTCGCTGGCGATCCTGCGCGAGCGCTTCCCCGACGCGATCATCGCGACCGAGGAGGACGCCGCGATCCTCGGTCTGAACTCGTACTCGGACGGGTACAACGTCGTGATCGCGTCGCGCGCGACCACGTTCGCGTCGCAGCTGCGTGAGAAGGGCTACAACCCGATCGGCGTCGACCTGTCCGAGCTGCTGCTCGGCGGTGGCGGTGTGAAGTGCTGCACGCTCGACCTGCACCCGGTCGGCACCGGCACCTCGGTCGCGCGTTCGCTCGGGGTCAGCTGATGTCGGCGGCAGCGTCGCTCGGGGTCAACACCGCGGCGGCGCTCGCCGTCGAGGACCGCGCCCTCGCGCACAACTACAGCCCGCTGCCCGTCGTCATCGCGTCGGGCGCCGGAGCGACCGTCACCGACGTCGACGGGAAGCAGTACCTGGACGGCCTCGCCGCGTACTCGGCGGTGAACTTCGGCCACGGCAACCCGCGGCTGCTCGACGCCGCACGGGCGCAACTCGACCGGGTGACGCTCACGAGCCGCGCGTTCGTGAACGACCAGCTCGGGCCGTTCGCCGCAGCACTGGCAGCGCTGACGGAGACCGAGATGGTCCTGCCGATGAACACCGGCGCCGAGGCCGTCGAGTCCGCGATCAAGGTGTCCCGCGCCTGGGGCTACCGCGTCAAGGGCGTGCCGTCCGAGCGGGCGACGATCATCGTCGCGTCCGGGAACTTCCACGGCCGCACCACGACGATCATCTCGTTCTCCGACGACCCCTCGGCCCATGACGACTTCGGGCCGTTCACGCCGGGCTTCCGCACGGTGCCGTACGGCGATGCCGCTGCCCTGCGCGAGGCGATGGACGAGACCGTCGTCGCCGTGCTGCTCGAGCCGATCCAGGGCGAGGGCGGCGTGGTCATCCCGCCGGCCTCGTACCTGTCGTCCGTCCGGGAGGTCTGCGACGAGTTCGGTGCGCTGTTCGTCGCCGACGAGATCCAGTCCGGCCTCGGGCGGACGGGCCACACCCTGGCCGTGCAACGCGTCGGCGTCCGGCCCGACCTCATCACGCTCGGCAAGGCACTCGGCGGTGGGATCGTGCCGGTGTCCGCGGTGGTGGGCTCGCGCGAGGTCCTCGGTGTCCTGCGCCCCGGCGAGCACGGATCGACCTTCGGCGGGAACCCGCTCGCCGCAGCCGTCGGCGCCGAGGTCGTGGCGATGCTCGGTGAGGGCACGTTCCAGCAGCGGGCCCTCGAGGGCGAACCGCTGCTGCGCGGCCTGCTCGACGACCTCCTCGGGCACGGCGTCGTGTCGCACCGCGTGGCCGGACTCTGGGCCGGCATCGACATCGACCCCGCGCTCGGTACCGGCAAGGCGATCGCGAAGGACCTCGCCGACCGCGGGCTCCTGGTGAAGGACACCCACGGGTCGACGATCCGCTTCGCGCCGCCCCTGGTCGTCACCGACGACGAGGTGCGCTTCGCGATCGGAACCCTGGCCGACGTCCTGGCGGCGCGCGCCTGATCTGATCCGCGGGACACCGGTGTTCGCGCGTTGAACCCCCGCATTCCGCGGTGCGGAGCGCGAACACCGGTGTCTTGCGTGCGCCGGGGCGCGTGGGCGGGGGCCGCGGGCGCCGGCGCCCGTCACCGAGTGCGGCTCACACCGCCCAGCGCGCCGCCAACTCGTCCATCAGGGCATCGAGCCGCTCGTCGACGACCTGCTCCTCGGGGTGCGCCTCGTACCAGGCGATGACCTCACGCACACCCTGCCGGTAGGTGGTGCGCGGCCGGTACCACGGCACGAGCGACCGGACCTTGCTGTTGTCGAACACCGAGCTGTTCGCCTTGTCGCCGAGCAGCGCCGCGCCCCACTCGGGGTCGACCGCGTTGATCGCGTCCGCCGGCACGTGCACGATCCGCAGGTCATCGACGCCCGCCGCCGCAGCGATCTCGTGCGCGATGGCGTTCCACGTCGGCGCCTCGTCGCTCGTGATCGTGAAGGGCTCGCCGATCGCCTCGGCACGGTCGAGCAGCCCCGTGAACGCGACCGCGAAGTCACGGCTGTGCGTCAGGGTCCACAACGAGGTGCCGTCGCCGGTGATGATGACCGGCTTCCCGGCACGCATCCGCGCGACCGCGGTCCAGCCGCCGGTCAGCGGCAGCTTCGTCTCGTCGTAGGTGTGCGACGGCCGCACGATCGTCACCGGGAAGTCCTGCTCCCGGTACGCCTCCATCAGCAGCTCCTCGCACGCGATCTTGTCGCGCGAGTACTGCCAGTACGGGTTCTTCAGCGGCGTCGACTCCGTGATCGGCAGGTGCGTCGCCGGCGTCTGGTACGCCGAGGCCGAGCTGATGAACACGTACTGCCGCGTCCGCCCGGCGAAGAAGTCGACGTCGGCCTGCACCTGGTCCGGTGTGAAGGCGATCCAGTTCACGACCACGTCGAAGCGCTGGTCGCCGAGTGCGTCCGCCAGTGCCCTGCGGTCCGACACGTCGGCCTGGAGGCGCGTCACGCCCTCCGGGATCGGCCTGCCCCCGGTGGTCCCCCGGTTGAGCACGGTCACGTCGAACCCCTGCTCGACGGCTTCCCGGACGCAGGCGGCGCTGATGACGCCGCTCCCGCCGATGAACAACACGCTCGCTCCGGTCATGGATGCTCCCTCGCTTCGATGCGGCGCAGCGTCGCGCCGTCGTCCCATGTGATCCTGCACCGTCCGAGCCGACTACCGTCACGGTTCGGGTCGCACCGACGCGCCCCACGACAGGAGTGACACGCACATGGAGTACCGCTACCTCGGCAACTCGGGCCTCAAGGTCTCCGAGATCACCTACGGCAACTGGCTCACCCACGCCTCCCAGGTCGAGAACGACGCGGCCATCGCCTGCGTCAAGGCGGCGTTGGAGGTCGGCATCTCGACGTTCGACACCGCCGACGTCTACGCCAACACCGGCGCGGAGACGGTCCTCGGTGAAGCGCTCAAGGGGGAGCGGCGCCAGTCCCTCGAGATCGCCACGAAGGTGTTCGGGCCGACCGGTCCGAAGGGCCACAACGACACCGGGCTGTCCCGCAAGCACATCCTCGAGTCGATCGACGGGTCGCTGCAGCGGCTGCAGACGGACTACGTCGACCTGTACCAGGCGCACCGCTACGACTACGAGACCCCGCTCGAAGAGACGATGCAGGCCTTCGCCGACATCGTGCGCCAGGGCAAGGTCCTGTACGTCGGCGTCAGCGAGTGGACCGCGGACCAGCTGCGGGCCGGTGCTGCGCTCGCGAAGGAGCTCGGTTTCCAGCTCATCTCGAACCAGCCGCAGTACTCGATGCTGTGGCGGGTCATCGAGGGCGAGGTCGTCCCCGCCTCGAAGGAACTCGGCATCTCGCAGATCGTCTGGTCCCCGATCGCCCAGGGTGTGCTCACCGGCAAGTACAAGCCGGGGCAGCCGCTGCCCGAGGGCTCCCGCGCGACCGACGACAAGGGCGGCGCGGACATGATCAAGCGGTTCATGCGTGACGAGGTGCTCTCCTCGGTGCAGGAGCTCGAGCCGATCGCGAAGGAGCTCGACCTGTCGATGGCGCAGCTCGCCGTCGCGTGGGTCCTGCAGAACGACAACGTCGCGAGCGCCATCATCGGGGCATCGCGCCCGGAGCAGGTCCACGACAACGCGGGGGCCGCCGGCGTCACGATCCCGGCGGAACTCATGTCGCGGATCGACGATGCCCTGGGTGCCGTGGTCGAGCGCGACCCCGCGAAGACGAACGACAGCAGCCCGAAGACCCGCGAGGCCTAGCCCCTCCGCAGAACACCGGTGTTCGCCCGTTGCACACGCGCCTGCCGCGGTTCGATGCGCGAACACCGGTGTTCTGCGAACGACGTCACACCGGCCGGACAACGGAAAAGGCCCCCTGCCGAAGCAGGGGGCCTTCACCGGTGGCTGGACACGGCATCGATCCGTGGACCTTTCGATTTTCAGTCGAACGCTCTACCAACTGAGCTATCCAGCCGTGGCGACCCTGACGGGACTTGAACCCGCGACCTCCGCCGTGACAGGGCGGCACGCTAACCAGCTGCGCTACAGGGCCATGTTGTGTTGTGGGTACTGCGTGTTGTGTCTTGCTGTGGTGTTGTTCAGTACTACTTGCTCGCTCACTCAAGGAGTGACCCCAACGGGATTCGAACCCGTGCTGCCGCCGTGAAAGGGCGGTGTCCTAGGCCACTAAACGATAGGGCCGCAAGCAGTGCATCGCGCTACCGATGGACAAGCATACGGACGCCCCCCGGGTTTCACAAATCCGACCCCGCCAACCGTGCATCCCCGGCGTGTCGCGGCGTCCGCGCACGGGTCTCCGATACTGCCGGTGCGAGCATCGTCGGCGGTCGCACCCCTCGTCCGAGGGGCTGTCGAGCCTGCAATCCGTGTTGTTACTGTTGCACCTGTTAACAGTGTTACGTGCGTGAGCCTTGCCGCGCTGTTACGAAATCGAGATACATGTCGACCTCCACTCCCTCCTCCCTCCGCTCCCGCAGCCGCCTGATCGCCGCCGCGGTCGCCGTCGCGCTCACGGCCGGCACGCTCGCGGCCATCGCCCCGACGTCGTCCGCCAGCGCCGCGAGCTACCCCAGCTGGGACGAGGTGCAGCAGGCGAAGTCCTCGACCAGCGCCCAGCAGGCCAAGGTCAGCGAGATCAAGTCGCTCATCTCGTCGCTGAAGAGCGAGGCGGCCGCCAAGCAGAAGGCCGCACAGGCCGCGGGCGAGGCGTACCAGGCCGCGCAGAACAAGTACGACGAGGCGACGCTCAAGCAGAAGAAGTTCCAGTCGCAGGCCGACGACGCCGAGCAGACCGCCGCGCGGTCCGAGGAGCAGGCCGGTCAGCTCGCCGCCCAGCTCGGTCGTACCAGCGGTGACGACGTGACGACGGACATCCTCACGCACCCGTCCGACTCCGGCGACCTGCTCTACGAGCTCGGTGCCATGTCGAAGCTCAGCGAGCAGTCCGAGGGCATCTACGCGCAGGCCTCGCAGGACCGCGGTGTGGCCCAGGGCCTCGCCGACAAGGCCGACCGAGCCAAGCAGGCCCTCGGGGACCTCGCCGACGCCGCACAGTCGAAGATGCAGCAGGCGCAGGGTGCCGCCGACGCCGCACAGACCGCGGTGGACGCCCAGAACGACAACGAGGCCCGGCTCGAGGCGCAGCTCACCGCGCTCACCTCGAAGCAGCGCGGCGTCGAGGCCGACTACCGCAAGGGCGTCGCCGCCGAGAAGGCACGCCAGGCCCGCCTCGCCGCAGCCGCCGCGAAGGCAGCAGCCGAGGCCGCGGCGACCAGCCAGGGCGGCACCGGTGGCGGCAGTGCCAACCCGGCGGGCTGGGTCCGACCCGCGGGCGGGTTCCAGACGAGCCCCTACGGCTACCGCGTCGACCCCTACACGCACGTCAGCGCCCTGCACGCCGGCGTCGACCTGGCCCCGGCCTGCTACGCCCCGATCTACGCGGCACACGACGGCACCGTCACCTTCGCCGGCAACGGCGGCGGCTACGGCAACGAGGTCATCCTCGACAACGGCGGCGGCATCTCCACCGCGTACGGCCACGTCGTCGACGGCGGGATCATGGTCACCGCCGGCCAGCACGTCACCGCGGGTCAGCAGATCGCCAAGATCGGCTCGACCGGCTGGTCGACCGGGTGCCACCTCCACTTCGAGACCCGGATCAACGGCGCCGCCGTCGACCCGGTCCCCTTCATGGCAGCGCGGGGGATCTCGGTATGAGCATCAGCGCCACCAGAAGGCGTCGACCCACGTCATGACCACCACCGCTCGCTCGTTCTCCTGCGGGATCGCGACCATCGCCGTGCTCGGCATCGGCCTGTCGGTCGTCATCGCCGGACCGGCCCAGGCCGCACCCTCTGGTCCGTCCTGGGACGACGTCAAGGCCGCCAAGTCCGACGCGGCCGACGCCCAGCAGACGGTCGACGAGCTGAGCGACCGGCTCGGCGCGCTGCAGGACGCCGCCGACCGGGCCGGTGTCGCCGAGCAGCAGGCCGGGCAGGCGTACGCCCTCGCGGCGTCGCAGCAGCAGGAGGCGAAGGACACCCTCACCGACCTGTCCGCGCAGTCGAAGCGCGCGAAGGACCGGGCGGACGACTCGGCGGGCCAGGTCGCCGGGCTCGTGGTCGAGCTGTCCCGAACGGGCGGCGGTGACCTGTCGACGACGATGCTCATGGACTCGTCGGACTCGAAGGACCTGCTCTACCGCGTCGGCACGATGTCGCACCTGTCCGAGCGCTCCGCGACGGTCCTGGCCGAGGCACGCGCTGACCAGAAGACCGTCGAGTCCCTCGCAGCGCAGCAGTCCGCGGCCGAGAAGGCCCTGAGCAAGGCGACCGAGACGACGAAGACCGCCTTCGCCACCGCGAACGACGTGTCCGCCGACGCCCAGGCTCGGGTGCAGGAGGAACAGGACCAGCAGGACGAGGTCCTGCGCCAGCTCGCGTACCTGAAGGGCACGAGCGTCGCGACGGAGACCGCGTACTGGAGTGCGCAGCAGGCGAAGGCAGCCGCGGCGGCCATCGCGAAGCAGACGCGCGATGCCGGCACCGGGAACGCCACCGGCGGCAGCAACGCGGGCGACACGGGCAGCACCGGCTCTGGCAGCGACGGCGGTACCTCTGGCGGAAGCACCACCGGGAACACCGGCGGCAGCGCCTCCGGCGGGACCTCCACCCCGGCCGTGCCGAGCACGCCGTCCAAGCCCAGCACCCCGTCGAACCCCGGCACCCCCGCGAAGCCGAGCACCCCGAGCAAGCCGAGCACGCCGAGCAAGCCGGCTCCCGCCCCAGCTCCCGCGCCCGCCCCTGCCCCCGCTCCGGCCCCGAGCAGCCCGTCGAAGGCCGCCGGCGCGATCTCCTACGCCCGTGGGCAGCTCGGCAAGGCGTACGTCCTCGGCGGTGCCGGCCCGAACACCTGGGACTGCTCCGGCCTCGTGATGATGGCCTACAGCTCGCAGGGCATCGCGACCGGTGGGCACAACGTGGTCTGGCAGTACAACTACTTCAAGTCGATCGGCCGCCTCGTCCCGCTGTCCCAGCGCCAGCCGGGCGACATCCTGTTCTACTCGTCGAACGGCACGGCCTCGGGGGCGTACCACGACTCGATCGTGACGAGCTACGGCACCATGGTCGAGGCCGCTCGCCCCGGCGTCGGCGTCGTCGAGCGCGCGATCTGGCTGCCGAACCAGCTCATGCCGTACGTCGCCCGCCCGAGCGGTTCCCTGTAGCCCGCTCCCGGTGTGCCCGTTCTTTCCCAGAGCGGCTGCGGGAGCAAGCGTGATCGGGCGTACCTGCACGGATCAGCGCACCCGGTACGCCCGTTTCCACCAGGCGCGCTCCCGCACGCCCCGCGTGCCCCCGCACGCCCTGCCCCCGCACGCGCCGCGCCGCGCAACAGCACCACCACAGAACGGCGCCCGCCCTCCGGATGGAGAGCGGGCGCCGTTCGTGGTCAGGGGATCGTCAGTGCGAGCCGGGCACGTACGCGGCCTGACCGGCCTGCACGATCCGCTCGGCCTCGGCGGCGTCGCCCCAGCCCTCGGCCTTGACCCACTTGTTCGGCTCGAGGTCCTTGTAGCGCTCGAAGAAGTGCGCGATCTCGGCCTTCGTCTGCTCCGGCACGTCCGAGATGTCCTGGATGTGCGCCCAGCGCGGGTCCTTGGCGGGGACGACGAGGACCTTCTCGTCGTTGCCGGCCTCGTCGCTCATCTTGAAGACGCCGACGGGGCGGACCTTGACGCCGACGCCGGGGAACGTCGGGAACTCGAGCAGCAGCAGCGCGTCCACGGGGTCACCGTCGTCGGCCAGGGTCTTCTCGAAGAACCCGTAGTCGGTGGGGTAGACGAACGAGGTGAACAGCACGCGGTCGAGGTAGACGCGACCGGTCTCGTGGTCCACCTCGTACTTGTTGCGGCTGCCCTTGGGGATCTCGACGACGACGTCGTACGCGGCCATGTTGCGCTCCTGTGTCTGCTTCGGGGACTGTCGTGTGTTGCGAAAGCGCGGCTAACGTTACCGGGTGAACTCTCCGCGTCCCCGGCTCGACCCCGCCGTCGCCGAGACCCGCCTGGCCGTCCGCGACCTGCTCGCCGCAGCCGTCGACGACGGTGTGGTCGCCGCAGGCGACCTGGTCCTCGTCGCCCTGAGCGGCGGACCGGACTCCCTCGCGCTGGCGTCGGCCACCGCGTTCGAAGCGGGCAAGCAGGGTCTGCGAGCCGGGGCAGTGGTCGTCGACCACGCGCTCCAGGCGGGCTCCGAGGCGGTCGCGAGCCGCGCCTCCCGGCAGGCATCCGAACTGGGACTCGAGCCGGTGACGGTCCGCAGGGTCACGGTCGGCTCCGACGGTGGCCCGGAAGGCGCCGCCCGGGAGGCCCGCCACGCGTCGATCGCCGAGGTCGCGGCCGCCACCGGGTCGCCCCTGGTGCTGCTGGGCCACACGCTGGACGACCAGGCTGAGACCGTGCTGCTCGGCCTGCTGCGCGGCAGCGGGCCGGACAGCCTGTCCGGCATGCAGCCGCTCGCCCGACGCGACGGCGGCCCGGCGTACGGCCGGCCGCTCCTGTCGGTCCGGCGCCACGCGACCCGGCAGGCGTGCGCCGCGGCGGGGCTCGCGCCGTGGCACGACCCGCAGAACGACGACCCCGCGTACGCACGGGTGCGGGTGCGGAACACCCTGCTCCCGGTGCTCGAGCGGGAGCTCGGCCCCGGGGTGCCCGAGGCCCTGGCCCGGACGGCCGACCAGCTGCGCGAGGACTCCGCGGCGCTCGACCACTTCGCCGAGGAGATCGCGGAGGACATCGCCGAGCACTCCGAAGCGGGCATCTCGCTGTCGGTCCGGGCGCTCGGGGCGAACCCGCCGGCGCTCCGGCAGCGACTCGTGCGCCTGGCGGTGGAGAGCGAGTTCGGGGTGACGCTGTCGCGCGTGCAGACGCTCGAGGTCTGCCGGCTGGTCACGGACTGGAGCGGACAGGGCCCGATCGACCTGCCGGGCGTCCGTGCCACGCGGACCGGCGACCGCATCGAGTTCAGCGCCGGTTAGGCTGGCGTGGTGGAACTCTCCGACGTCCAGGCAGACCTGTCCGAAGTGCTCTTCACCCCCGAGCAGATCGACGAGAAGCTCGCCGAGCTCGCGGCGGTCGTCGACGCCGACTACGCGGGCCGCGACCCGCTGCTCGTCGGGGTGCTCAAGGGTGCCGTCATGGTGATGGCGGACTTCTCGCGCCACCTGAAGATGCAGGCGCGGATGGACTGGATGGCGGTGTCGTCGTACGGCTCCGGCACGAAGTCGTCCGGCGTGGTGCGGATCCTGAAGGACCTCGACACCGACCTGCACGGCCGCGACGTCCTGATCGTCGAGGACATCATCGACTCCGGTCTCACCCTGTCGTGGCTCAAGCAGAACCTGCAGTCCCGTGGTGCCGCGAGCGTCGAGATCGTCGCCCTGCTGCGCAAGCCCGAGGCCGCCAAGGTCGAGGTCGACGTGAAGTACGTCGGCTTCGACATCCCCGACGCCTTCGTGGTCGGGTACGGCCTGGACTACGACGAGCGCTACCGCAACCTGCGCGGCGTCGGCGTCCTCGCTCCGCACGTCTACTCCTGACGCACGGACCGCTGCGCTCGGGTCGCACTCGGCCGACTCTGGCCCGGGGGTGAGTTCGCCCGCAGAGGACACCCATTCTCGCCACAGAATCGCGGCCGTATGCTGATCAGCACGCAACTTCGGCAGAGAAAGGTGTCGGGCACTCGCGCCCGGATCACATGAACTTGAAGCGCATCTTCCGCGGCCCGTACCTCTACGTGCTGATCGCGCTGGCGGGCATCTTCATCGGCTGGAGCGTCATCAGCCAGGGCAGCACGCAAGAGATCGACACCCAGAAGGGTCTCGAACAGCTGTCGGATGACAAGGTCTCGTCCGCGACCATCAACTCCACCGAGCAGCGGGTCGACCTCGTCCTGAAGGACGGCGACAAGCAGGAGCAGTTCTACTACTCCACGCCCCGTGGCGAAGAGGTCGTGCAGGCCGTCAACGACGCCAACCTGCCCGACGGCTACAACGACCGCGTCGCCCAGGGCAACTGGTTCCTGTCGCTGCTCGGCATCCTCCTGCCGTTCCTGATCATCGGTGCCCTCTTCTGGTTCTTGCTCTCGAGCGCCCAGGGCGGCGGCTCGAAGGTCATGCAGTTCGGCAAGTCGAAGGCCAAGATCAACAACAAGGAGAACCCGCAGGTGTCGTTCGCCGACGTCGCGGGTGCCGACGAGGCGATCGAGGAACTGCACGAGATCAAGGAGTTCCTCAAGGAGCCCGCGAAGTTCCAGGCCGTCGGGGCGAAGATCCCGAAGGGCGTGCTGCTCTACGGCCCTCCCGGAACCGGCAAGACCCTGCTCGCCCGCGCCGTCGCGGGTGAAGCCGGCGTGCCGTTCTACTCGATCTCCGGTTCGGACTTCGTCGAGATGTTCGTCGGTGTCGGTGCGAGCCGTGTCCGCGACCTCTTCGAGCAGGCCAAGGCGAACTCGCCGGCCATCGTCTTCATCGACGAGATCGACGCCGTCGGTCGGCACCGTGGTGCCGGCATCGGCGGTGGCAACGACGAGCGCGAGCAGACGCTGAACCAGCTCCTCGTCGAGATGGACGGCTTCGACGGCAAGACGAACGTCATCCTCATCGCCGCGACGAACCGTCCCGACGTGCTCGACCCCGCGCTCCTGCGTCCGGGCCGCTTCGACCGCCAGATCGGCGTCGACGCCCGGGGCTCGCCGGTCGCAAGCAGATCCTCGAGGTGCACGCGAAGGGCAAGCCGCTCGCCGCGAGCGTCGACCTCGAGCTGCTCGCCCGCAAGACGCCTGGCTTCACCGGCGCCGACCTGGCGAACGTCCTGAACGAGGCGGCCCTGCTGACCGCCCGCTCGAACGCGCAGCTCATCGACAACCGTGCCCTCGACGAGGCCGTCGACCGTGTGATGGCCGGCCCGCAGCGCCGGACCCGGATCATGTCCGACCAGGAACGCCTGATCACCGCGTACCACGAGGGCGGCCACGCCCTGGCGGCAGCGGCGATGCGGCACACCGACCCGGTCACCAAGATCACGATCCTGCCCCGCGGCCGTGCCCTCGGCTACACGATGGTGCTGCCGCTCGAGGACAAGTACTCGGTCACCCGCAACGAGCTCCTCGACCAGCTCACCTACGCCATGGGTGGTCGCGTCGCGGAGGAGATCGTGTTCCACGACCCGACCACGGGCGCCTCGAACGACATCGAGAAGGCCACCGGCACCGCCCGCAAGATGGTGACCGAGTACGGCATGAGCCAGGCCGTCGGGTCCGTCAAGCTCGGGTCCGGCTCGAGCGAGCCGTTCGTCGGCCGTGACATGAGCGGTGGCACCGGTCGCGACTACTCGGAGACCATCGCCCAGACGGTCGACGCCGAGACCCGCGCCCTGCTCGAGGCCGCGCACGACGAGGCCTACCAGGTGCTCAACGACAACCGCGACATCCTCGACCGCCTGGCCGGCGAGCTCCTCGAGAAGGAGACGCTCGACGCCCCGGAGCTCGTGGAGATCTTCAAGGACGTCCGCAAGCTGCCGGAGCGCCCGCAGTGGCTCTCCAGCGACAAGCGCCCGGTCAGCAACCTGCCCGCGATCGACGTGCCCGGCAAGGCCGCCTCGACCGCAGCGGACCCGTCGGACTCCGAGTCGACCTCGAAGACCCGTCGTCGCCCGTTCGGCAACCCGGGTATCGCCCCCGCGTAGGCCGGCATGACCGAGCTGCCGACGCGACGAGAGCGTCGACTCGCCGAGGTGAGTCGTGCCCGCGCCGCCGCCGCCGAACCGGCGACGGTCGCGATCGACCTCCGTGCACCCCAGCCGGTGCCGGAGGTCGTGACCGGCCGTCGCCGCGACCGCGGTGGCCCGGCCGGGGAACGCACCCGGGTGCTCGGCATCCTCAACGTCACCCCCGACTCGTTCAGCGACGGCGGGCTGCACCAGGCCTACGACGCCGCCGTGCAGCACGCACGTGACCTCGTCGCCGCCGGTGCGGACGTCATCGACGTCGGTGGGGAGTCCACCCGCCCCGGTTCCGAGCGGGTGCCCGTGGCGGTCGAGCAAGAACGTGTGCTGCCGGTCGTGCAGCAGCTCGTGGCCGAGGGGATCCCGGTCAGCGTCGACACCATGAACGCCGCGACTGCAGAGCGTGCCGTCGACCTCGGTGCCGCGATCGTCAACGACGTCTCCGGCGGCCTCGCCGACCCGGACATGGCCCGGGTCGTGGCGTCGACGGGCGTCGGGTTCGTCGTCATGCACTGGCGCGGCCACAGCGACCGGATGTACCGCAACGCCGAGTACACCCACGCGGTCGAAGAGGTCCGGCGCGAGGTCGAACTCCGGGTCGCCGAACTCATCGTGCTCGGCGTCCGGCAGGAGCAGGTCGTCATCGACCCGGGCCTCGGCTTCGCCAAGCACGGCGTGCAGAACTGGGAGATCCTGGCCGGCTACGAGCGCTTCGCCTCGATCGGGCTGCCGGTGCTCGTCGCCGCCTCGCGCAAGCGGTTCCTCGACGGTGTCGGGAGCCCGGAGGGCGCCCCGCCCAGGGAGCGCGACCTCGCCACCGCCGCCATCAGCCTGCTCGCCGCCGAACGCGGCGCGTGGGGTGTGCGCGTGCACGACCCGGCACCGACCCGTGCCGTGCTCGACGTCTGGGACGCCTGGAGGGCAGCTCGATCGTGAACGACACCATCCGCCTCACCGGGGTCCGCGCTCGCGGACACCACGGCGTCTTCGACCACGAGCGCGCGGACGGCCAGGACTTCGTCGTCGACGTCGCCGTGGAGCTCGACGCCCGCGCCGCCTCGAGCAGCGACGACCTCGACGCCACCGTGCACTACGGCGTCCTCGCCGAGCAGGTCGTCGCCGAGATCGAACGCGACCCGGTCGACCTGATCGAGACGCTCGCCGAGCGCATCGCCGCGGCCGTGCTCACCCACCGTGCCGCGTCGGCGACGGAGGTCACGGTGCACAAGCCGCAGGCCCCGATCACCGTGCCGTTCACCGACGTCTCGATCACCATCCGGCGCACCCGTGGCGCCACGGTGCCGGACGAGGAAGAAGCATGACGCACCGGGTCGTCGTCGCCCTCGGAGCGAACCTCGGCGACCGGGGGAGCACGCTCCGCGCCGCCGCCACCGCGATCGCCGCCCTGCCCGGAGTCGAGCCGGTGGCCTCGAGCCGCGAGGTCGAGTCCGTCGCCGTCACCCTCGACGGCCTCGACACGTCGAAGCCCCGCTACCGGAACGCCGTCGTGGTCGTCGACACCGACCTCGAGCCGCAGGCCTTCCTCGACGCCCTGCACGGCATCGAGGACGCGCACGGCCGCACGCGCGAGATCCGGTGGGGCGACCGCACCCTGGACCTCGACATCGTCGCGGTGGACGACCTGCGGATCGCCACGGACACCCTGGTCGTGCCGCACCCCCGGGCAGCGGAGCGCGCGTTCGTGCTCGCCCCGTGGCTCGACGCCGACCCCGCGGCCGTCCTGCCCGGTGCCGGACCGGTGGCCGACCTGCTCGCCGCCGTGGGGGACGACACCGAGCGCGTCGACGAGCCGCGCCTGTTCGCGGAGCCGGCACGGGCCTCCCGGCCGGCGGGGAGCGCGACCAGCGCATGAAGCCCACCCGCGCCTCCACGCTGATCAGCATCGCCGTCGTGACGGTGGTCGCCGGTTTCGCGCTCGACGCCGTCCTGGCGTCGCGCCAGCTGCCGACGTTCCTGTTCTCGGTCCCGCTCGGCATCACGCTCGCGTTCATCGGCGTCGCCGTCGTGCTCATGGCGCGCCCGGTGCGCCGACACGCTCGCGACGGCGCCGGACGCCAGCGGCCGGTCGACCCGCTCTACGCGACGCGGGTCGTCGTGCTCGCGAAGGCGTCCAGCATCTGCGGCACGCTGCTGGGCGGATTCGCCCTCGGCCTCGTGCTGTACCTGCTGACCCGTTCCGCGACGCCTTCGCTAGGCTCGACCCTGCCGAACGTGATCGCCGTCGGGGGCGGGATCGTCCTGACGGTCTGCGCACTCGTGGCGGAGCGCATGTGCATCGCACCTCCGGGTGACGACGACGACCGTGACGATCCCCGCAACGGCTCGACGACGGTGAACTGACCGAGCAACCCCAGGAGGCCCGCGATGCCGCGTGAACGACTCGACGAGCCCGGCCTCGGCCTCGGGGGGATCGCCTGGCAGCGGGTGTCCGCGAAGCTCGTGTGGACCGAACTCATCACCACGCTGGTGATCGGCGTCGTGCTCACCGCGGGCTGTGTGCTCATCGGGATCGTCACCGGCGGCTTCGGCTCCGGAGCCGGCACCGTGTGGCTCATCATCGGCATCGTGGTCGCGGTCACCACGGCGATCACCGCCGCGCTGACGCCCCGACGGGTCCGTGCCATCGGCTACGCGCTCCGCGACGACGACCTGGTCGTGCGCCGCGGGCTCATGTGGCAGCGCTTCACGGCGGTCCCGTACGGCCGGATGCAGCTCGTCGACGTCGCCCGTGGCCCGCTCGACCGGGCGCTCGGCATGAGCGAGCTGAAGTTCGTGACCGCCGCGGCCGCGACGAACGTCCGGATCCCGGGTGTCCCGGCAGCGGACGCCGACGAGCTGCGCGACCGCCTCGTCGAGCTCGCCGAGTCCCGTCGTGCCGGACTGTAGGGGTCGTCCGTGACCTTCCGACCGGGCACCCCGCCACCCGCTCCGCCCGCCCCGCCCAGCCGGGGCAACGCCGCCGCGGCGGCGCCCCTGACCGACGGCGAGTGGCACCGCCTGCACCCGCTCACCCCGCTGCTCAAGGGCGGGATCTTCCTCATCGTCATCCTCGGCTACGTGCTGAACAGCCTGCGCGACCAGCTCGTCGAGTTCTTCATCCCGGGCGAGCAGCAGGAGGACGGTGACCCGGTCCGGTACGTGTACGAGCACGGTGCCGTCGGCTGGGTCCTGCTCGGCATCGTGGTGCTGCTCCTGGTGCTGATCGGGCTGTTCTACCTGTCCTGGCGCATGCACGAGTTCCGTGTCACCGGCGAGATCGTCGAGGTGCGCTCGGGCGTGCTCTTCCGGAACCACCGCAAGGCCCGGCTCGACCGGATCCAGGGCATCAACATCCAGCGGCCGCTCGTGCCCCGGGTGTTCGGCACCGCCAAGCTCGAGATCGCACAGGCCGGCAACGACGCCAACGTGCAGCTCGCCTACCTCGGGGCCCGCGCCGCCGACGACCTGCGGCAGCGGATCCTGGTGCTCGCGTCCGGCGCGAAGGACGACGACGGCCACGGCGGTCCGTCGCGGCAGTCGCACGGAGCACTGCAGGACCGCGTCGACGAGATGTTCTCGCCCGAGCTCGACCCGGCAGCCGTGCACGCGACCCGCATCGTCAAGGTGCGTCCCGGTCGCCTCATCGCGTCGATGCTGCTGTCCGGCACGACGCTGTTCCTGGTGCTCGTCATCGCGGCGATGATCATCAGCGTCGCCGTCACCGGTGAGTACGGTCTGCTGTTCGGGCTGTTCCCCGCCGTGCTCGGTGCCGGCGGCTACTACGTCCGCAAGTTCTCCCGTTCGCTGCAGTACACGATCGCCGAGACGCGCGACGGCATCCGGATCGGCTTCGGGCTGGTCTCGACGTCGAACGAGACGCTGCCGCCCGGGCGCATCCACGCCGTCAGCGTCGCCCAGCCGCTGCTGTGGCGTCCGTTCGGCTGGTGGGACATCCGCATCAACCGTGCGACGAGCGCCGGCAACGGGGCGTCGAGCAACCAGCAGGTGTCCTCGATCGTGCTGCCCGTGGGCACCACGGCGGACGTCCGCGAGGTCCTCGACATCATCCTGCCCGGGCTCGTCGGCACCGTCGTCGCCGGCCCCGAGGCCTCGCAGGAAGCCCTGCGCGAAGGGGCTGCCGAAGCCGTCGACGTCGTCGACGACAGCCTGACCACCTCGGGCGACCGCGGCGGCTTCGTGCACTCCCCACGACGTGGCGCGTGGCTCCGTCCGTTCGCGTTCCGGCGCAACGGCTACCGGTTCGTGCAGGGGGCGGTGCTGCTGCGGCTCGGTGCCGTGTGGCGGTCGCTCGTCATCGTGCCGCTGCCCCGGGTGCAGAGCGTCAGGGTCGAGCAGGGCCCGCTCGAGCGTGCCCTGCGGCTCGCAGCCGTCCACGTCCACACCGTGGCCGGTCCGGTGGCGGCCCGGGTCGGCGCGCTCGACGCGCGGGACGCGCAGCGCCTGTGGTCGGAGACGACGCAGCGTGCCGTCGAAGCGGCCGCGGTCGACACGACCCACCGCTGGCGCGAACGGGAGGCCCGTCCCGCGGCCGCCACGCACGCTGCGGCCGACACCGAGCCCGGGTCCGGAGCCCCTGCCGCACCGACGGCGGACCACCGGTCCGCCACCGTCCCTCCCGGCTGGGGCGACGTCCCACCGACCGGAGCCGCACGATGAGGGCCGGGCGTCTCGGGGTCGGCATCGTCGGCGCCGGACGGGTCGGACCCGTCCTCGGAGCGGCCCTGGCGAACGCGGAGCACGCCGTCGTCGGGGTGACCGCCGTGTCCGAGGAGAGCCGTGACCGCGCCGAGGCGATGCTGCCCGGCGCCCCGGTGCTCGCGACGCCGGACCTGGTGGAGCGGAGCGAGCTCGTGCTGCTCGCGGTGCCGGACGACCAGCTCGCCTCGCTCGTGCAGGGTCTGGCGGACGCCGGGATCTGGCAGCCGGGGCAGCTCGTCGTGCACACCAGCCCGGACCACGGCGTCGGCATCCTCGCCCCGGCGATGGCAGCCGGTGCGATCCCGCTCGCGATCCACCCGGCGATGGCCTTCACGGGCACGAGCGTCGACCTGTCCCGGCTGCGCGACGCCTACTGCGCGGTGACCGCCCCGGCGCCCGTGCTGCCGATCGCCCAGGCGCTCGTGGTCGAGATGGGGGCCGAACCGTTCGTCGTGGCCGAGGGCGACCGGCCCGCCTACGCCGATGCGGTGCGGGCCGCCGTGAGCTTCTCGACCGCGATCGTCGACCATTCAGCCGGCACCCTGTCCGGCATCGGCGTCGAACACCCGGGTCGTGTCCTCGGTGCGCTCGTCCGCTCCGCCGTCGACAACGCGCTGACCGCCGCCGACGGGCAGTCGGCGCTCTAGCGGTTCGGGGGCGGGACCGCGGCGCGGGTAGCATTTCCCCCGACCCCCACGACCATCGGAGCCGCACCCGCATGACCGACGAGACCGTCACCCCCGACACCGCGATCGCCGACGCCGCCGCACTGGCCGAGCAGGAGACCAGCGAGCAGCGACAGGTCCGGCTCGACAAGCGGGCGAAGCTGCTGGAGTCGGGCATCGAGGCGTACCCCGCCGAGCTCCCCATCACCACGACGATCCCGGCCGTGCGCGAGCAGTACGCGCACCTGGAGACCGGCGAGGAGACCCAGGACGTCGTGGGCATCGCGGGTCGTGTGGTGTTCTCGCGCAACACCGGCAAGCTCTGCTTCGCGTCCCTGCAGTCGGGCGACGGCTCGCGCATCCAGGCGATGGTCTCCCTGGCCGAGGTGGGGGACGAGTCCCTCGCCCGCTGGAAGGAGTTCGTCGACCTGGGCGACCACGTGTTCGTGCACGGCCGGGTGATCTCCTCGCGCCGCGGCGAGCTGTCGATCATGGTCGACGACTGGGCGATCGCGGCGAAGGCGATCCTGCCGCTGCCGAACCTGCACAACGAGCTCAACGAGGAGACGCGGGTCCGCCAGCGCTACCTCGACCTGATCGTCCGCGACGAGGCCCGCGCCACCGTGCGCGCCCGCGCTGCCGTGATGGCCTCGCTGCGCCAGACCTTCACGGCGCACGAGTACCTCGAGGTCGAGACGCCGATGCTGCAGACCCAGCACGGCGGCGCCTCGGCCCGACCGTTCGTGACGCACTCGAACGCCTTCGACACCGAGCTGTTCCTGCGCATCGCACCCGAGCTGTTCCTGAAGCGCGCCGTCGTCGGCGGCATCGACCGGGTGTTCGAGATCAACCGCAACTTCCGGAACGAGGGCGCCGACTCGTCGCACTCGCCCGAGTTCGCGATGGTCGAGGCGTACCAGGCGTACGGCAACTACGAGCAGATGGCCGACCTGACGCAGGAGCTCGTGCAGAACGCGACCCGCGCGGTCACCGGCGGTGCGCTCGAGGTCACCCTGCCCGACGGCAGCACCTACGACCTGGGTGGCGAGTGGCCCCGCATCGACATGTACGGCTCGCTGTCCGAGGCCGCCGGGCGCGAGATCAGCCCGGAGACCCCGCTGTCCGAGCTGCAGGCGCTCGCCGGCGCCGAGGGTGTCGAGGTCGCCCACGCCACGCACGGCAAGTACGTCGAGGAGCTCTGGGAGCACTTCGTCATCGACTCGCTCGACCGCCCGACCTTCGTGATGAACTTCCCGGTCGACACCTCGCCGCTCACCCGGCAGCACCGAACCCGTCCGGGCGTCGTCGAGAAGTGGGACCTGTACGTCCGCGGCTTCGAGCTCGGCACGGCGTACTCCGAGCTCGTCGACCCGGTCGTGCAGCGGGAGCGGTTCGTCGAGCAGGCGAAGCTCGCGGCCGGTGGTGACCTCGAGGCGATGCGCGTCGACGAGGACTTCCTGCGGGCCCTGGAGCACGCGATGCCCCCGTCGGGCGGCATGGGCATGGGGATCGACCGCCTGCTCATGGCCATCACGGGTCTGGGCATCCGCGAGACGATCCTGTTCCCGCTCGTGAAGTAGCTCCCGGTCCACCGGGGTACGATGCTCGGGTGCCTGAAGGAGTCGTAAGCGGGATCGTCTTCGCCCTGACGCCGACCATCGTCGTCGGCCTGATCTTCTGGTTCGTGATGCGCGCGATCATGCGTGCCGACCGGACCGAGCGAGCCGCGTACGCCAAGGTCGAGGCCGAGGAGCGCGCCCGCTTCGAGCGTGAGCACGGTCGCCCCGCGCCGGCTCCGACGTCGGCCGAATAGTCGCAGCAGCACCCCGCGCGCTGCGCGGTGCGCACGGTGCTGCGCTGACTTCACCCGGCGTTCACCGCGCGGTGTGACGCTGTCGCACATGCCGACCTGCCCGGAACCCGTCGAGGACCTCGACGACCTCGACGTGGAGGACGCCTTCGGGCACCCGGTGTCCGGCACGTCCGGCCTGCCCGTGGGCGTCGACGGAACCGGCCGCGGGGCCGACGGCACAGCCCTCGACGACGAGGGCGACGTCGACGACCTCGACGTCTGAGCGCCGACGGACCGTCACGCACCGTTCACCTCGCCGACGCGTACCGGGGTGAGCATCGTCCGCATGGCAACCACCGCACATCCCTTCACGGGCCGCAGCCTCGTCGGTGACATCGAGAGCGAGTACGACGAGTTCGACCGAGACGCAGACCTCGAGGTCTCCAAGCGCCGGGACGGGTGGCTCGAACCCTCCTGGTGACCCCACCCGTTCGGTATTCGGGGTACGACGACCAGATCGCACTGATCCGGTCGGACGTACCCCTTTTGCATGTCCGGAGTGCGCAGTTACCCGGGGTACAGGGTTGGAAACGCTGGTGAAACACGCCTGCAACGCCGGAAACACGGCGTTATCCGCTTGATCCAGGGCCGATTGGGGGACCAAACTGTCGGAGGGCTGTACCCCGCGGGGGACGCTTTCGATGACGAAGCACGGAGAACCCTGAGAATCGCTCCGAACGATTTGTGGGGTACACCTCCGGGCCGCTTTACTCATCAGCACCCCCGGCAACGCCCCACGAAGCCATCACCGTCGAACGCAGGGAGAAACACCATGACGATCGCAACGGCTGCACCCAGCACCACCCGCCGCACCGCCACCAAGAAGGCATCGGCGTCGAAGACCGCGACCGCCGAGTCCGCCACCACCTCCCTCGATACCGAGGTCGAGGCCGACGAGCAGCTCGCCGGTGTCCGCGGTGCCTCGGTCGACCAGGTCGGCGACTACCTCCGTCACATCGGCCGTCTCTCGCTCCTCACCGCCGAGGAAGAAGCGCAGATCGCACGCCGCATCGAGGTCGGGCTCTTCGCCGAAGAGAAGCTCGCCACCGAGAAGGGTCTCGCGAAGACCCTGCAGCGTGAACTCCGCTGGCTCGTCCGCGACGGTGAGCGCGCCAAGGAGCGCATGATCACCTCGAACCTCCGCCTCGTCGTGAGCATCGCCAAGCGGTACTCGCAGCGCGGCCTGCCTTTCATGGACGTCATCCAGGAAGGCAACCTCGGCCTGGTCCGTGCGGTCGAGAAGTTCGACTTCACGCAGGGCTACAAGTTCTCGACCTACGCCACCTGGTGGATCCGCCAGGCAATCTCGCGTGGTCTCGCCGACAAGGCGCGCACGATCCGCATCCCGGTGCACACCGTCGAGCTCATCAACAAGATCTCGCGCACCGAGCGTGACCTGACCGTCGACCTCGGCCGCGCGCCGATGCCGGAGGAAGTGGCCGCCGAGCTGAGCATGAGCGTCGAGGAACTCGTCGACCTCAAGGGCCGCTCGCACGAGCCCGTCTCGATCCACACCGTGGTCGGCGACTCCGACGACAGCGAACTCGGTGACTTCATCGAGGACGAGGACGCCGCGAGCCCGAACGAGCTCACCGAGACGACGCTGCTGCACCGCGACATCCGCTCCATCGTCGCCGAGCTGCCCAGCGACGAGGCGAACGTCATCCGCATGCGCTACGGCCTGGACGACGACAAGCCGATGACCCTCGACGAGATCTCGAAGATCGTGCACACGACCCGCCAGGCCGTCAGCCGGGTGGAGTCGCGCGCCAAGCTGCGGCTGTTCGCCAAGGCGGTCTCGCAGGACATGCAGCTGTACCTGACCGACTAGGTCAGGGGACTTCGGCCGGCGCGTTCACCGTGCCGGCGCGGGGAACCGGGTCGTTCTGTGGGAAGACGATCCGGTGGGGTGATGGGACGGCCCGCTCGAGCACTGCTCGGGCGGGCCATTCACGTTCCCGGCGCCGGGACCGGGACCGGCGCCAGGACCGGGACCGGGTCGGGGCCAGGACCGTGGCCCGGTTCACCGGCCCCGCGGCGTCAGTCGTCGATCTCGCGCCGGAGCTTCTGCCGCAGGTCACTCGGGATGAGCTCGACCAACTGGTCGGGACGCACCGGCAGGTCGAGCAGGCTGAGCTTCACGCGTCCGGTCCGCCCGTGCCGCTCGGCGTCGAGGCGCACCACACTGCCGGCGTCCTTGCGGAGCCGCATGTCGATCTGCGCCCCGGTGGCCACCTCGCCGACGACGAGCCCGTCGACCTCGAGCGCGGCGCTCCTGGTGCCCTCGGCGATGTCGAACCGGTAGCGCTCCCGTGCGGCGAGCACCACCGAGCGGTCGATCCCGGCCATCGGCGCGACCGGCGTCACCACGGAGCCGGACAGTGCGGGGGAGAGCACCGGACCACCGGCGGCGTAGTTGTACGCGGTGGAGCCGGCGGGGGTGGCGGCCACGATGGCGTCGGCGCGGTAGTACCCGTACCCGAGGCCCCCGACGCTGAGGTCGGCCGACACCTGCCCGGCGCCCGGCCGCCGCACGATGGTCAGGTCGTTGAACGCCAGGTAGTCGGTGCGGGCACCACCCCAGGACAACCGGGCCTCGAGCGCGTGGTGCGGCTCGAGCTGGTACTCGCCGGCGGACAACCGCTCCAGAGCGCTCTCGAGCTCGGGCGGCTCGATCTCGACCAGGAACCCGACGTTGCCGTAGTTCACCCCGAGGACGGGCACCGGGCGCTTCGCCACGAGCCGCATCGCCCCGAGCATGGTGCCGTCGCCGCCGAGGGCCACGACCAGGTCGACGCGGTCGGTGAAGTCGTCGTCGTCGACCACGTCGACCCCGCCGCCGATGCGCTGGGCGTCCGCACGGCGGGCGAGCAGTTCGCCCTGGCCGGACGCGTTCCAGCGCTGCAGGGTCGTCACGGACTCCTGCACGTTCTTGGTCGGGTGGACGACGAGGCCGACGACGGGCTGCTCCATGAGCGGATCGTACCGAGCGGACCTCCGACGCGACCTCCCGTCCGTCTCGGCGTTCGTTCGCTGCGCACAAGACGCACCCTGGTCACGCCCACGGCGAACAGGGGCAGCCCCCGGGGGGAGCGCTGGTTACTCTCGAAGTACTTGGCCGGACTCACACGAGACCGGCACAGCGTCGGCTCCGCTCATCAGGGGCCAAGGGAGAGCACATGTTCGAGAGATTCACCGACCGGGCCCGTCGTGTTGTCGTCCTCGCTCAAGAAGAAGCGAAGATGCTCAACCACAACTACATCGGCACCGAGCACATCCTCCTCGGTCTCATCCACGAGGGCGAGGGCGTCGCCGCCAAGGCGCTGGAGTCGCTGGGCATCTCGCTCGACGCCGTGCGCGAGCAGGTCCAGGACATCATCGGGCAGGGCCAGCAGCAGCCGACCGGGCACATCCCGTTCACGCCGCGCGCCAAGAAGGTGCTCGAGCTGTCGCTGCGCGAGGCGCTGCAGCTCGGCCACAACTACATCGGCACGGAGCACATCCTGCTCGGCCTGATCCGCGAGGGCGAGGGTGTCGCAGCCCAGGTTCTCGTGAAGCTCGGCGCCGACCTGAACCGGGTGCGCCAGCAGGTCATCCAGCTCCTGTCCGGCTACCAGGGCAAGGAAGCGGTCGCCGTCGGCGGCGAGCAGCAGCAGAACGCGCAGCAGGGTTCGCAGGTCCTCGACCAGTTCGGTCGGAACCTCACCCAGGCCGCGCGCGACGGCAAGCTCGACCCCGTCATCGGGCGCGAGAAGGAGATGGAGCGGGTCATGCAGATCCTCTCCCGCCGTTCCAAGAACAACCCTGTCCTGATCGGCGAGCCCGGCGTCGGCAAGACCGCCGTCGTCGAGGGCCTCGCGCAGGCGATCGTCAAGGGCGACGTGCCCGAGACGCTGAAGGACAAGCAGCTCTACTCGCTCGACCTCGGGTCGCTCATCGCCGGGTCCCGCTACCGCGGTGACTTCGAGGAGCGCCTGAAGAAGGTCACGAAGGAGATCCGCACCCGCGGCGACATCATCGTCTTCATCGACGAGATCCACACGCTCGTCGGTGCCGGTGCAGCCGAGGGCGCGATCGACGCGGCCTCGATCCTCAAGCCGCTCCTGGCCCGCGGTGAGCTCCAGACCATCGGTGCCACCACGCTCGACGAGTACCGCAAGCACTTCGAGAAGGACGCCGCACTCGAGCGTCGCTTCCAGCCGGTGCAGGTCAACGAGCCGTCGCTGCCCCACGCGATCAACATCCTCAAGGGTCTGCGCGACAAGTACGAGGCGTTCCACAAGGTGTCCATCACCGACGGTGCGATCGTCGCCGCGGCGAACCTGGCGGACCGTTACGTGCAGGACCGCTTCCTTCCGGACAAGGCCATCGACCTGATCGACGAGGCCGGCGCTCGCCTGCGTCTGTCGATCCTGTCGGCACCGCCGGAGCTCCGCGAGTTCGACGAGAAGATCTCGACGGTCCGCGGGTCGAAGGAAGCCGCCATCGAGGAGCAGGACTTCGAGAAGGCCGCGAGCCTGCGCGACGAGGAGAAGAAGCTCCTCGGCGAGCGTCTCCGCCTCGAGAAGCAGTGGCGTGCGGGTGACGTCGCCGCGTCCGGCACCGTCGACGAGGGCATCATCGCCGAGGTCCTGGCCCAGGCCACGGGCATCCCGGTCTTCAAGCTCACCGAAGAGGAGACCTCGCGGCTCGTCTTCATGGAGAAGGCACTGCACGAGCGCGTCATCGGTCAGGAAGAGGCCATCTCGGCCCTGTCCAAGACCATCCGCCGTACCCGTGCCGGCCTGAAGGACCCGAACCGTCCCTCCGGCTCGTTCATCTTCGCCGGCCCCACGGGCGTCGGGAAGACCGAGCTCGCCAAGGCCCTCGCCGAGTTCCTGTTCGACGACGAGGGTGCGCTGATCTCCCTCGACATGTCGGAGTTCGGTGAGAAGCACACGGTCTCGCGACTCTTCGGTGCCCCTCCCGGGTTCGTCGGGTTCGAGGAGGGTGGCCAGCTCACCGAGAAGGTGCGCCGCAAGCCGTTCTCCGTGGTCCTGTTCGACGAGATCGAGAAGGCCCACCCGGACATCTTCAACTCGCTGCTGCAGGTGCTCGAGGAAGGCCGTCTCACCGACGGTCAGGGTCGCGTGGTCGACTTCAAGAACACCGTCATCATCATGACCACGAACCTCGGTTCGCAGGGCATCGCCGGTGGCCCGGTGGGCTTCCAGGTCGAGGGTGACTCGGCAGTCGGCTACGACCGCATGCGCGGCAAGGTGAACGAGGAGCTCAAGAAGCACTTCAAGCCCGAGTTCCTGAACCGTGTCGACGACACGATCGTGTTCCCGCAGCTGTCGCAGCCCGAGCTGCTGCAGATCGTGGACCTGTTCGTGAAGCGTCTGGCCGATCGCCTGCTCGACCGCGACATGACCGTCGAGCTCACGCTGCCGGCCAAGGAGCAGCTCATCAAGGTCGGGTTCGACCCGTCCCTCGGTGCTCGGCCCCTGCGTCGCGCGATGCAGCACGAGGTCGAGGACCAGCTGTCCGAGCACATCCTGCAGGGTGAGCTCAACGCGGGCGACCACGTGAAGGTCGACTTCGTCGACGGTGCGTTCCACTTCGAGACCGGGCGTCAGCCGGGCCGCGAAGAGGTCCTCGCCGGCGCAGCCGCGGTCGAGGCCGCGACCGACACGCCCCAGGGCGAGATCGAGTCCTAGGACCTGACACCCCACTGACAGGAGGCTCGGTGCCAGCTGGCACCGGGCCTCCTGTCCGTTCCCGGGTCGCGTTCAGATCCCGCATCACCGATCTGCGCGTCCTTGCGGTCACGGACCCCCGTCCGGGGGTACTGTGATGACAACGCGCGAGACGTTCCCCCCAACTCCTCGCGCGTCGCGCTCGATCGGTTCCCCCCAACGGATCGAGACGCAGCCGGCCCCGGTCTGTTCGCAGACCGGGGCCGTTGCACGTCCGGGGGAATGCCTGCAGCGCCGTGGTCGATGCCGCAGGCGGCGCTGGGTCAGGCGGCGTCGGGCAGCTGTGCGGCGAAGTCGCGGACGGCGCGCTCCCAGCGCTCCGGGTCCTCGTTCCACTCGAGCGTGTGCGGTGCCGTGCGGAACGTGACCGCGGTGGCGCCCTGCCGCGCGGCGACGGCGGCGACGTCGTCCGCCGCGACCAGGGCGTCGGCCTCGGAGTGGATCAGCAGCGTCGGCGTCGACGAGTCCTGCCACGTGGTCGTCGTCACGGGGGTCGGGGCCCCGGCGAGCCGCGACAGCACGTTCGTGGTCGCGATGCGGGCGGCCACGGTGCCGACGAACACGGGCAGGTGCGCGCCCCGGACGGCCCCGCGGAGTGCCGAGGCGACGTCGAGCAGGGGTGAGACCGCCACGAGGCCGTCGACACCGACCCGTGCGGCGGCGACGGAGCAGGCGAGCGCGCCGGCGGACCAGCCCTGCAGCACGACACGCTGTGCACCGCGTGCCCGGGCGGCTCGCACGGCGGCGACGATGCGGTCCGCCGCCGCGGGGTCGAGCGAGCGGAGCGGCAGGTCGGTGGTGTCGACGACCTCGGACGAGGCGCCGAGCGAACGCCAGACCCCGACACCGCGCAGGACCTGGCGCGGGCCGAGGGACTGCCCGTGCACGTGGACCACGTGGGTCGTGGCGGCCTCGGGCTCGGTGCCGGGCACGTCGTCCGGTCCGTCGTACCGCAGGGCGTCCCAGGCCCACTCACCGCTCGCCACGGGGGCGGTGACGCTGCGGCGGACGGTGTCACCGTCGCTGCCGGCCCCGGTCTCCGTGCTCGCGGTGAGGATCGCGCCGACCTGCACGCGGGCGTCGTCGCGCTGCAGGTCGTAGGTGCCCGGCAGGCGGGTGTCGCGGGTGGCGATCAGCTCGACCTCGGAGTCCGTGGCGCTGCGGACCGTGGCCGTCGCCGTGTACGGCGTCGGGAACAGCAGCCGCCGTGCGACGAAGGCACCGAGTCCGAGCGTGCCGACCGCTCCTGCCGCGGTGCCGAGTGCCGTGATGCGTGCGCCGGTCATGTGATCTCCTTGAGTCGTTCCGTGGTGAGCGTCGCAGCGGCCGGCACTGCCTGCCCGGCCTCGCGCGCGCGGTCCTCGATCTCGACGGACAGCCGGTGCTGCCGACTCCGCCACTGGCGACGCTGCCACACGATCGTGAAGTAGAGCCCGGTGTTGCCCGATGCCGTCTCGAGACGGCGGAGCTCCGGCTCGAGCGCACGGAACCGGCGTCGAGCGGCCCGCCAGTCGCGGAACTCCCGCACGGCGTCGGGCAGCACGCCGCCGGCGGCGCCGATGGCGAGCAGGACCATCGAGCCGAGGAACACCGGCGTGTAGAGCTTCGACAGGACGCCGACCGCGCCCTCCGCACCCGCGACGTGCACGGCGTCGAGGGCGATCGCGATGCCGGCGAGCAGCACGAGCCCCGCGGCACCGACGACGAAGAGCCAGTACAGGCGCCCGAGCCCGTCCCCGTTCCGGAACCCACGGAGCACGGCGACGGCGGACCGGGCGATGACGATGGCGATGTACGTCATCTCGACCGCGGAGTACAGCGCGGTCGGCAGTTGGTCCCCGTAGGCCACCATGAACTGCGCCGTCGGGGTCGGCGCGTCGATCAGGCCGAACAGCACGACGAGGGCGACGAGGACGAGGACGCAGCCGATGATCCGACCGGGGCGGAAGAGCTTGGCGGAGCGTGCAGCGGCCTCGACCGACTGCGCGAGGGCGAACATGCCGCACACCATCAGGCAGCGACCGATCAGGTCGGCGATGTTCGGCACGTGCGTCACACCGGCGAGGAACGTCGTCACGTCTGGCTGGTTGATCGTGAGTCCGACGGCGACGCAGCTGCAGCAGACCATCAGCCAGGTGACGCTGGCCGACTGCGTGCGCACCAGGAAGAGCCGGACGAGCAGGACCGCCAGGATCAGCCAGACCGGGATCGATCCCCAGACGTGCAGCGTCACCGCGTCACCGGAAGATCCCGGGCTGGCCATCGGGGTCGAGCAGCCCGATCCGCAGCGCGAGCTGGTCGGCGACGAGCTCGACGGTCTGTTCGTGCGGGGTGTCCAGCGAGCGGGTGAACGCTGTCCGGCCGGAGAGCAGCCCCGTGTAGGCCTGGTGGTCGCAGCCGGTGTCGTCCATGAACACGTGGGCGAGTTCGTGCAGCACACAGGCCACACGGGAGCGCTCGGACAGTCCGGGGCGGGTCTCGAGCAGTGCGTGGTCGGCGCGCTGGATGAGCCGCGCGGACAGGTCACCCGGCAGCTCCGTCGTGCGCACGTGGATCGGCTTGCCGAGCGCCGCCTCTGCCCGTGCGGTCAGCTCCGGCAGGGACAGCCGACGGGGGAGTCCGAGGCGCTGCACGCGGCGGCGGGCCGCGGTCTGCCGGCGCAGGGCGTCGAAGCGGTCGCGGTACCCGCTCACGGTGTGCTCCCCGACTCGTCGAGGCGGCGCAGGTGGTCGGTGAAGTCGCGGATCTCGTCCGCCGAGGCGAACTCGCCCAGACGCCGGGTGGCGAACGCGACGACCTCGCGCTTGCGGAGTTCGAGCACGAGCTCCAGCTGCGCCTGCACCCGCTCCGGCACGTCCGTGCTGCCGGCCGCGTCGGTCAGGTACTCCGCCGGGACGCCGAAGTAGGTCGCCAGAGCGGCCAGGAGTCGCTGGTCGCGGACGGCCGGACCGTTGCCACCGAGCATGTAGCCCCAGCGCGGTCGACTCATCGACGCACCCTGCGCCTCGATCTCTGCGGCGATCTCCTTGTACGGGGGACGCTGGCCCGAGTTCGCCTCGACGACGTCCATCAGGAGCTGCAGTTTGCGCGACAGTTCCCGACGGTGCGCGTCGTCGTCGTTGTACTCGATCACGTGACCCCACTCTCACATCTGTCTCAGACATGGTAAAACTGAACCAGCGCGTCGGCCGGTGTCACCACTCTGCCAGGCTCGCGCTCGCTCGTCAGGTCGGCATTTCGATGGGGGGATGCCGAACGGGGGGACGAACGGACGGGAGGCGCGGTGCCAGCTGGCACCGCGCCTCCCGTCCGTCGTGTGGTGCGGACTACGCCTGCACGTCGCCGCGCCAGCCCGGCTGGGTCGGTGCGTTCTCGACGCGCTCCTTGTAGTTCTGCAGGTCCTTCTTCACGGCGTGCCCGCCGACGCCCACGGCGGAGCCGAGCTTCTCGAGGAAGCCGGAGGGCTCCCAGTCGATCTGCACGGTGACGCGGGTCTCGGCGTCGGAGAGCTTGTGGAAGGTGACGACGCCGGCGTGGTCGGTCTCGCCGTCCTTGACGGTCCAGGCGACACGCTCGTCGGGGTGCTGCTCCGTGATGAGGGCTCGGAACTCGCGCTCCTGGCCGGCGATCTTCACGGTCCAGTCGGTGGTCTTGTCGTCCACCTGGACGATCTTCTCGACCTCGTCGAGGAAGTGCGGGAACTCCTCGAAACGGGTCCACTGGTCGTAGGCCTGGCGGACGGGGACGTTGACGTCGACGGTTTCGATGATCTGAGGCATGCACCGGACGGTAGGCCGATCGACCTGGGTGGCACTCAGCAGCGCTGTCCCCCTGCGGTACCGTCCGGGCGTCGTCGCGGACGGCGTGCGCGTCCGGCGTCGCGCAGTAGTGTGGGGCGGATGACAGAGCACGGGAAGCACGCGTTCCACGAACGCGACGACCACGGGATCCTCGTGCGCCCGGCGCTCGCCTCGGACGTCCCGCACATCCAGCGGCTCATCGCGCCCTACGTCGACCGGCGCATCCTGCTCGGCAAGGAGAACGTCGCGCTGTACGGCTCGATCCAGCAGTTCCGGATCGCTGAGGGGCCCGACGGCACCCCGATCGGGTGCGGCGCGCTCGCGGTGTTCTGGGACGACATCGCCGAGGTCCGCACCCTCGCCCTCGACGAGCAGTGGATCCACAAGCGCGTCGGGCACCGGATGCTCGAAGCGCTGGAGCACGACGCCCGTGAGCTCGGCGTCGCCCGGATCTTCTGCCTGACCTTCGAGGTCGACTTCTTCGCGAAGCACGGGTACCTGGAGATCGGCGAGAGCATGGTCTCACCGGACGTCTACGCCGAACTCGTCCGCTCGTCGGACGAAGGGGTCGCGGAGTTCCTCGACCTCGCGCGGGTCAAGCCGAACACCCTCGGCAACACCCGCATGCTGAAGAACCTCTGACGCTTTCTCGTGCCGCCCGGCGGGGTTGGCGTGCGTCTGCCGTGCCGTTGTCTACCCTGTGCGCATGTCGTCGTTGCGTCACCCCGTCGGGCCCGAGAAGCCGGTCGTCTACTGGCGTCGTCGGGCGCTCGTGCTCGGGGCGCTGCTGGTCGTCGTCCTGGTCGTGGTGCTCATCGTCGTCGGGCGGGGGAGCGGGGCGACTTCGGCGGCGCCGAGTGCGTCGGCCTCTGCCGGTGCCGGTTCCGGTGCGTCGTCTGCCGGGTCTGCCGGTTCCGGATCTGGGTCCTCGCGGTCTGCGGCGCCCAAGCCGGCGGCCTCCGCGTCGGCTTCTGCGTCGAAGCCCGCTGCTGCCGACGGCTCGACCTGTACGAAGGACCAGATCGTCCTGACCCCGGTGCTCGACAAGTCGGCCTACGGCCCCACTGAGGACCCGAAGATCGCGATGTCGATCAAGAACTCCGGCACGAACTCCTGCCACATGGACCTCGGGTCGGCGCAGCAGGTGCTGACGATCAGCTCGGGCCAGGAGCAGTACTGGTCGTCGAAGGACTGCCAGACCGGCGGCACGAACCAGGAGGTCACGATCAAGTCCGGTCAGACGCTCACGACCCCGGCGATCGCCTGGGACCGCACCCGCTCGTCCACGTCGACGTGCGACTCGTCACGGCCGGCGGTCACCGCGGGAGGCGCGAGCTACCACCTGCAGGTCGCCGTCGGGAACCTCGAGTCGAAGACCTCGGTGCAGTTCATCCTGCAGTAGCCGGGTCCGCGGTTCCGATCCGTTCCGGTTGTGCTGTGCCGATGAGGGGTGCCGGAAACAGCAACAGGCCCCGTCGTCCGAAGACGACGGGGCCTGTTCAAGCTGATGTGATCAGCCGAGGACGGTGATGTTCTCCGCCTGCGGGCCCTTGCGGCCCTCGGTGATGTCGAACTCCACCTTCTGGTTCTCCTCGAGCGACTTGTAGCCGTTGCCAGCAATCGCAGAGAAGTGCGCGAAGACGTCAGCGCTGCCGTCGTCCGGGGCGATGAAGCCGAAGCCCTTTTCGTTGTTGAACCACTTGACGGTACCGGTAGATGCCATGATGGCGTTTCCTTAGCTTTCTTGCTTCCGCCAAGGTGCAGATGCACCGACGGAGACCCCGACGTACGTCGACGGGGGTGATGCGCCACGCGGGCAGGTGCCGGCGGGACGGGTTCGGGGTCAGGCCTGTCGGCCAGTGACCCTGGGGCCCGGGTTGAGGGGCAAACCACCTCGCCCGGACGTTGAGCGCCGCCGAAGCGGTTCCATCAGGCTAGCGTGCTCTGGGCCGACTGGCTACCCGTGCGTCACGGAACGACGAAAATCTGGTGGAATTGAGCTGATGGCAGACAAGGAACAGCGCTTCCGGAGCGAACAGCTCGAGGAAGCCCTCGCGAAGCAGGACGTCGCTGCGGTGGCTTTCGCGCTCCGCCACGACATCGTGATCGTCCCCCGACTCGTCACCGGCAAGAAGGACATGCAGGTGCGGGTGTTCGGCCGTGAGGGGTCGGACAAGCGCATCCTGCTGCTGTTCTCGTCGGCGGACGCCTACACGGCGATGGTGCCGGACGAGAAGATCCGGCAGGTCATGGTCTACGACGGGCCGCGGCTCGAGGAGTTCCTGGCCGCCCACCTCGACATGCTCGAGGGCGTGTTCTTCGACATCGCCGGCCCGCACACCATGCAGGCCGCACCCGAGGACCTGCTGGCCGCTTTGCGCGCGTAGCGCCTCAGAACGCGCGGTCGAGCTCGCGTTCGCGCGGGGACTGCGTCATCGAGAACGCCACGCGCAGGGCCTCGCGCAGGTGCCCGGAGTCCGAACCGAGCACGGTCGTGAACCCGAGGCGGGTGGCCTCGTTCACGCGCTGCTTCGTGCCCGTGGCCGGACGGATCTCGCCGGCGAGACTGATCTCGCCGACGGCCGCGAGCGTGTGCGGGTACGGACGGTCTCGTGCGGCGCTCGCGAGGGCCAGTGCGATCGCCAGGTCGGCACCGGGCTCCGTGAGCTTCATGCCGCCCACCGTGGACACGTAGACGTCGGCGTCCGACAGCTTGAGGCCGGCCCGGCGTTCGAGGACCGCGAGCAGCATCGCGACACGGGAGGCATCGACACCGTTCACGACCCGGCGTGGCTGCGGTGCCGAGCTCGGGACGATGAGCGCCTGCACCTCGACCGGCAGCGCCCGACGCCCCTCGAGCGCGACGGTGACGCAGGTGCCGGACACCGGGGTCGCGTTCTTCGACATGAAGAGGCCGCTCGGGTCGGGGACCTCGTGGATGCCGTCGCCGCCCATGTCGAAGCACCCGACCTCGTCCGTGGGGCCGAAGCGGTTCTTGAGCGCCCGGACGAAGCGCAGGGCGGTCTGCCGGTCGCCCTCGAAGTGGCAGACGACGTCGACCAGGTGCTCGAGCAGCCGCGGGCCGGCGATCGTGCCGTCCTTCGTGACGTGGCCGACGATGAGGACGGGCAGGGCGCGGTCCTTCGCGATGCGGATCAGGGTCGAGGCGACCTCGCGTACCTGGGACGTGCCACCCGCGATGCCGTCGATCGAGCTCGACGAGATGGTCTGCACGGAGTCGGCGATGAGCAGGTCGGGCTGGACCTGGTCGATCTGGCCGATGATGACGCCGAGGTCGACCTCGCTCGCCAGGTACAGGTCGTCGTGCATCGCCCCGGTGCGTTCGGCGCGGAGTCGGACCTGGTCGACGGACTCTTCGGCGCTGACGTAGAGGACGCGCTTGCCCGAGGCTGCGGCTCGGGAGGCGACCTCGAGCAACAGGGTCGACTTGCCGACACCCGGCTCACCGCTCAGCAGGACCGCCGCACCCGGCACCACGCCGCCGCCGAGGACACGGTCGAACTCGCCGATGCCGGTCTGCCAGCGCTGCACAGAGGTGCCGCGGGCCTCGGTGATCGGTCGCGCGGCCCGGGCGCCGGTGACGGCGACCGCTGACGTGCCCCGGGTGCTCGCCGACGCCGCTGAGCTGTCTTCGACAGTGCCCCAGGTCTGGCATTCACCGCACCGGCCGACCCACTTGATGCTGGTCCAGCCGCACTCGGTGCAACGGTAGAGGGACTGCGGGCGCGCCATGTCGTCGAGGCTAGGCCGTACGGCCGACATCGCCGGCGTGGTCGTCCGGCCCGTCCGGTCCGCTTGGTTCGTCCGACTGGTCTCGTTCGTCGGGCAGCGCGATCGACCCCGTCATGCGGTGGCGGAGGCGCTCGACCGGCCCCGGCCCCTGGCGCGAGGCGTGGTCGAGTGCCTCGGCGCCGTCGGTGTCCTGCTCGGCGCGGGCGTTCGCCACCGCCCCGGCTTCGCGACCGAGGTTCTCGGCCTCGCGCGCGGACAGGTAGTGCCGGATCGCCGCCACGGTGTCGACCCGGGCGTCGACCGCCGGCTCGAACGCGCTCGCCCAGACCTCGTACCCGCGGTCGTTCGGGTGGAACAGGTCGCCGTAGCTGTTGAAGAAGGTCCGGCGGACCCCGACGCGCTTCGTGATGGTGTGCAGCGGCGCCACCGTCAGCCCGAACTCGTCGGCCACCCGGTGCACGATCTCGTTCGCCACCGCCACCTTGCGCTCCCGGTCCGGCACGAACATGCACGGCAGCTCGGCCACCACGGCGTGCGAGGGGACCGCGCCGTAGATCGCCCGGATGTTCCGCTCGAACTTGTCCGGATCGAAGTCGGCGATGTCGTTCGCCCCGATCGACACCGTGCAGACGTCGGGCGCGTAGTGCCGGAGCTTCGGCAGCTGATCACGCTTCGCGCCCCACGTGGTCGAGCCGGAGACGCTGAGGTTCACCACCCGCACCGACATGTGGGAACGGTGCCGGATGCGCCGCGCGAGCAGCCCCACGTAGCCACGCCCGGGTGCGGTCGCACCGACGCCCTGCGCTGCCGAGTCACCGATCGCGACGTAGAGCAGCTGCCCCTCGTGCTGCTGGCGTTCGCGCCACCAGTCGGCGTGGATCGGGAGCATGTCGACGACGCGTTGCGCCGCTGCCCGCTGGCCCTTCACGCCGGCGCGGGCACCGACGGCTGCGGCACCGACGACGCCGAGGCTGCCGATGACGGAGGTGAGGAGTGCGATGAGCGTGCGGGATCTCATGCCGTGGACGGTACGCCCGCCGGTCTTGCCGGAAGCGAGGAGGACCTGTGGGTGTGGGGGAGAGCCCTGCAGGTGACCGCCTGTGGAGGGCGAGCCGACCCGGGGTGTCATCACGGACCTCCCGGATCGTGTAAACTCTTTCCCGGTACCGTGTCCGAGCGGCCGAAGGATCATGTCTCGAAAACATGTGTGGGGGCAACTCCACCGTGGGTTCAAATCCCACCGGTACCGCCATCGGGTCGATTGCAGGTCTGGTCTCCAGCGTTTGCAGGTCTAACCCAACAGAAGAGCCCCCGGCGAAAGCCGGGGGCTCTTCTCGTTTCTCGTGGACGTTGGGTACCGGCTTTCGGCGCTCGCCGAGCGCCCCGAAGCCGTCTGCGTTCTTCTCGCGGTGCTTGCCGCTTGTTTCCGGCGCGCGGAAGCACCCCGGACGCTTCTGGCCCGTTTTCGGGCAGGGCGAAGCGTCGGGGTGTGCGGATGGTCGTGTTTGGTTCTGCCGGCGATGCCGGTGCGGCTCAGCCCGCTATGCGGGCACTGGCGGTAGCTCTAACGGTTCCCAAGGCGCGAGCTTCCGGGGCGGCGGGTTCCGCATGTACCGCGTTTCGCTGTTCCGGTCGCGGGCACGCAGGAGGTACTCGTCGAACTGTTTCCTCGGTTGCGGTGCACGGCCCGCAGCGACGCGCTGTTCCATCATGAGGGCGTCGTGTTCGAACTGGATGATGCGCCGCATGTTCGACGCGACGGCGAAGAGCGCGAGCGCGAACTGCTGCGCGGCGAGGCCGTGCATGGGTCGGGCCATCGTGTTCTCGAGGTTGTGGTCTTTCTGCAGCAGGTCGTTGGAGGACTCGCTACTGTTCCGGTCAGCCGGTATGTCTCGAACCATTCCTTGCTGCCGTAGCGGAGCTTCTGCCGCTGCTGCACGTGCGTTGTCGGCGTTTCGGACAAGACGGGTCGCTACCGGCGTCCAAGACTGATCTGGCCAGTCCTGCCCCTCGCGGGTTTGCGGCAAGACCCGGCATCGGCGCAATCGTGCGGGCGGAGCGCCTCGCCAGCTACTCCGGCCTACTCGCGCCGCACCACCGGTACGACCCACGTCCTGCACTCGTCGCGCCAGCCGGCGGGCTCCGGCCGGACGCCCCACGCGGACAGCAGCATCGTGACCTTCAGTTCGTCGTCCGGGTCGTGAATGTTGCCGCTGAACCCGATGAGGTCGCCGACCTTGTCGCCGGCGCCGGTTACGTCGGGATCGAGGCGCAAGCGGCCGCGAGCCCGCGCATCGGTCGGTTCGGGGGCTTCGAGTATGGTGCGACGTGGTTGTGCAGCGTCTTGTTGGCGGACTCGCTGCTGGCTCGGTCGGCCTACTCCGACGACTTCTTTCAGTGACGGGGCGAGGGCGAACAAACGCTGGGGTGGCGTGACTTGAGCTACTCATACGTGGCGTCATTCGATCCGGGTCGAAGGGCCGATTCGAGGCAGGGTTCGCACCGTTGATCTCGCACTCGGGAGATCTCGGACTGCAAATCTCGCCTCAGTGGACGAATCGTTCTATGGTTGGCTCTGCAACACGCTGTCCTGCGGAGTAGGGGGTGTCATGGCTGGGGAGCTGAAACTGGACGAGGGCGGGCTGTCGGGGCTCATACGGGAGTTGCAAGTTCATGCCGCGACGAGCGACGACCACGCATCGGAGGTTGACGCCGCACTCACCGCCGCCGTCGGCGCTGCGGTCTCGTCGCCGCTCACCGGCGCGCTGCAACGACTTGCCGACCGCTTTCACGGCCGCACCGATGATGTCGGTGAACGGATGACGAGCTTGAGCGCGTCCTTGACGACCGCCGCCCATGCCATCACCGCCACAGACAGCAGCCTGGCTGAATCGGCCCACGGATTAGACTGATGAGCATCCTCGCCGGCGCGCTGACCGCGGAGGACGTCACCGACGTCCCGGACGACGCCGATGGGCTCAGATCCGCTGCGCGACGGTTCACAGAAGCAGCCGACGGCATATTGGACGCAGCGACGAATGGCTCCCGCGCCTGGTCGGGACTTCCGGCCGTGTTCACCTCCGACGCACTGCAGCCCGCGCTGACGCCGCTGATGGACCCCGCAGTTGAGAAGGCGCAGCAGGTTCGCGCTGCGGCGGACGGGTTCGCGCAAGTCGCTTCCCGGGCGGCGAACAGCATCGCGGACCTCAAACACGACCACGACGTCCTCGTGCATCAGATCGAGCAGTTCCACGCTTCCGCGCCTGGACAGGTCACCGCCGAAGCCGCAAAGGAGGCCGAGAAGGGGAACATTCTCGGCGCCATAGGCACAGTGGTCACGAACTGGCGGCAGGTCCCAGAACTCGTCGGGCAGGAGTATGCGCTCCGCAGGCAGGCGCAGGCGCACAATGACAACGTCACGACGACCCTCGCGAGCATCGCCTCTGAGCTCGACGGCATCACCCCATCGGCCGTGAACGCGCACCCGGTTCACCTCGCATCTACGACCTCCTCGGAGGACGCATCCGGCGGCGGCAATTGGTTCGAGGACGCCTGGAACACCACGAAAGCAGTGGTCGGCATCGGCGGCGCTGTTCTAGGCGCGGAAGCGGATGCTGCCTGGCCGTACGTGCAGGACGCTGCCGGAGTGGCGGGGAACATCTTTGCGTCGATGGGGAACGCAATGGTGAACCATCCAGACGAAGTCATCGAGCTTCTCAGTGGTCTGGCATTGCTGGCCGGTGGGGCGGCGGTCGAGGGTGGTGGTGTCGCCCTCGACCTCACCGGCGTCGGGGCCGTGGCTGGGGTCCCGTTGAACGTTGCCGGTGCTGCGGTGATGGCTGCAGGGGCGGGGCTGGCTGCCTCGGGCGGGATCCCGCTCGGCGTGCACGCGATGACCGATGATCGGCTCACGCCGAACCGCACCGATCACGTGGACGCCTGGAAGAAAGAGCAGAACGAGAAACACTCGGGGCGGAGCAAGGACGGTACGTACCGGTCCCAGGGGAACAAGCAAGCTCACGCAGACGTCAAGGCCAAGGAGCGACAGGGTGTCGAGGAAGTCGCTGAGGACGCTGGCCTGCCCTACCGCACCGACCAGGTCAAAGCGCGAGTTAATGGCGCCCCGAACGGCCGGTTCTTCGACGGGCTGATGGAGAAGCCGGACGGGACGTGGGCAGGGATCGAGGTGAAGAGTGGCGGTGCGACGCGCAACGCCGAGCAGCGATCCTTTGATGGTCTGGTCAGCTACGAGAACCCGGCATACGCCACGATCGACGGGAAGCTCGTGAAGATCACATCCGTCATCCTCAAAAAAGTACCCTGACCCGGTTGCGGGCAGCGCGGCCCGGGGCTGAGCGACTTCCGCGCATACAGAACGTGACAACAGCGGAGACCACACATGTTCATCAACACCACCAACAGCGAGCGAGAAGCCCAGCTCACGGCGGACTTCCGACCGATCAAGGACCAGATCCGGCGGATGCTCGGTTTGCTGGACGGGCAGAGCGATGGCCGGTTCGCCTATGCCATTTGGTGGCTGCCGGACGACGCTGGATGGCCGGACGCTCCTGACTACGAGGCAGGCGAGTACGACCTGAACTACCTCCAGGCCGGCGGCACCGCTGAAAGAATGGGTGTTGACTTGCAGATCGCCGACGGCCGGCAGATGCGTCACTTCATCGTGGGCCGCGACCACGACATCGACGAGCTGCTGACGGACTCGGTGACCGTTGCGGGCACCGAACACGCACGCCACCCAGCCGAGGTGTTCGACGCCGACGAGGCCACCGAACTGTTCTTCCACTACTACGAGCACCGCGGCACCGTTCCCGACGGGTACGTCCTCCGCCCCCTCGACCTCTCCTGACTTTCGAAGCGGGTGCGGCCCGGTGCGCCGAGGGCCGTCACCTTGGCAGCACCTCTTTCAGCAAGCCGATGTCGAGTCGAATCTCAGCTCAGCAGGTTCCAGCGGAGGTCGTACCCCCGATTGCATGCTCGAGCTTCTCACCAATGACGGCCCCGAGGCAGCCGCAAGCCATCTGCGGGAACTCGACGAGTTGAACTCTGGGCGGCCGTAATCGTCGACCAGCGCACCGATTCCCATCCCCGATGCCCGCGAGAACGGCGGGCGCGTGGAGATGGACCCACGGTCCTCAGTCACTCACCGAAAGGGTGATCTCGGTGGCGAAGCGTGTGAACGTGGTGACGTCATCCTTCTGGGAAGCGATGCGGAAAACGCCCAGGAAGCGGCAGCACACAGAACCGAACACCGGATCTCGCTGGGTTCCCTGTTCAAGGATCAGCAACCCATCGTGATCGGGCGGACGCCCACGCAGAAGAGCCTCAGATCCCCGTCCAGACGGGGATCTGAGGCTCTTCTGCTCCTCGGCGTTGGACCCGGTGCGGTTCCGTGGTGGGCGACAGCAGCGAGTACGGCGGTGGTTCACGCAGGTGCCACCTCCGGTTCACGAGCCTGCGCCACGCTTCTGCTCTGTGTCACCGAGTCGCGTGACCACGCCCCGAGTGGAGAGAACGCCATGCGCCGGTTCCTGATCGCTGTTCCGAGACGTCGGGCCCGCACGGTGCTGGGGGTCCTGGCGGTGGCGTGCGCCGTGTCCTTGATCGCTCCGGCGGGAGCGTCCGGGGCGACATCGCGAACCGCGCCGCGTCCAGGGGCCTACGGGTACTTCGTGGACACCTACAAGACGAACACCCCTGCCGCCACGACGCCGGAGACGAACGCCGCGACCGGGGTGCTGTCGCAGTTCGGCAACCTGTGGCGCCCGGGATCGTCGTGGGACAACGGGGCCGCCACCGGCGCTGCAGCGCAGCGCATCCTGGACTCGAACATCGCGCAGGCAGCGCGGATCACGCAGACGCGCACGGATGCGCAGGGGCACGAGGCGTACCTGATCGACCGACGGAACCAGAACTACTCGGCCATCGCGGGCTTCGGCGATCTGTCCGACGCGGTGCGGACCGCGACGAACGCTGGTACCACGATCCCCGACGCGATCCCGGCGGACGCCACGACGAAGCAGTACGTCGACCAGGGCAACGCGAAGGGCTCGTGGGCGGACACCGATTCGGAACTCGGCGACGTCGTCCAGCTGGTGAACACGCTGCGTGGCGACTACTCCTCTGCCAGCAACGCGAAGAAGTACTACCAGTACCCGCGGCCGTACCGGCAGAGCCAGGACGTGCAGGTCCTGCCGCAGCTCGTCCCCGAGAAGTCCCCGACGCCCGCCACCGACGGCGGGTTCCCCAGCGGACACACCAACGCCGGCTACCTGGCGTCACTGGCATTCGCGTACGCGTACCCGGAGAACTACACCGAGCTCCTCACCAACGGCTCGGAGATCGGCAACAGTCGGATCGTCGCCGGGATGCACTCGCCGCTCGACGTCATGGGAGGACGAGTCCTGTCGACCGCGCTGGCAGCGGCGATCCTGAACGACCCTGCGAACACGCAGCTCGCGCAGCAGGCGCACCAGCAGGCGGAGAAGGTGCTCGCTGCCGCCACCCCGACCGCGGTCGATCGGTACGCGGACTACGCAGCGGACAAGAAGGACTACCGCAAGCGTCTGACCTACGGGTTCCCGCAGAGCGGTACGAAGACGATCCCCGCCACGGTGCCGAAGGGGGCCGAAGCGCTCCTGCGGACCCGCCTGCCGTACCTCAACGACGCCCAGATCCGAGAGGTGCTCCGGACGACCGCGCTGCCGTCCGGCTACCCCCTGCTGGACGACGCGGAAGGGTGGGGACGACTCGACCTCTTCTCGGCAGCGTCCGGCTACGGAGCGTTCGACAGTGCGGTGACGGTCTCGATGGACGCCGCCGACAAGGGCCTGAACGCCGCCGACACCTGGCGCAACGCCATCGGTGGAACCGGGTCGTTGACGAAGCGGGGGACCGGCACCCTCACCCTCGCCGGCTCGAGCCGCTACACCGGCGGCACCGTCGTCCGCGGTGGGACGCTGATCGCGGACTCCGCTGCCGCGCTCGGCACGGGCTCGGTGACGACCGTCTCCAGCACGCTCGCCGACGCCAGCACGAAGGTGATCCGGATCGGCGGCGACCTGACGCAGCGCTCGCACGCCGCACTGTCGCTGAGCGTCTCCGGGCCCCGTCCCGCCATGCGCGTCGCCGGCACGGCGTCGTTCGGCGGGACGCTGCGGGTGCACGTCGCCAAGGGCACGGCCGTGGCGAACGACGTGGTCCTGATCACGGCGGACCGGATCGCGAAGGGTTCGAGCTTCAGCAGGGTCCGCGTCGCCGGCCTGCCCGCCGGGTACAAGCCCGTGTTGGAGCGCCACGGCAACGAACTGCACCTCGTCAACGCCAACGCGACGAAGCACGGCCACGGGCACAGCCGGGGCCACGGCGCCGACTGAGGCGGAGCGCGCCATGTCGGCTCCGAGCGCGGTGATCGCGGGGGCCGGGCTCAGGCCACCCCGTCACCGAGGCCGAGCAGCAGCTTCCTGAGGAGCCCGGCCAACTGCTGCTCCTCGTCGCTGCTCAGCGCATCGAGGAGCTGCCGTTCGTTCTCGACGTGCCGGGCCAGTGCCGCGTCCACCACCGTCCGCCCGTGATCGGTCAACGTGACCAGCACGCTCCGCCGGTTGGTGGGGTCGGTCTCCCGCGTGACGTAGCCCTTCGCGACGAGCCGGTTCAAGCGGTTCGTGACGGCCCCGGAGGTCACCATCGTGGCGGCGAGCATCTGTCCGACGGCCAGCCGATGTGGTGATCCCGAACGTCGGAGGGTCGCGAGGAGGTCGAACTCACCCGGCAGCAGGTCGTGCTCAGCGAGGACGGCACCGACCTTCCGGTCGAGGATCGCTTCGGCGCGCCCGATGCGCCCGATGACGGCCATCGCGCGGACGTCGAGGTCTGGTCGTTCCCGGCCCCACTGCGCCAGGACTCGATCGACGGCATCCTCCATCGGACCACTCCTTCACGCTGAACTGTTTGACGCGAGCATACCGGGGCCATAATGTCTCAACATTGAGAAGTTCAGCATGAAGGAAACGAGGCTCCGGTGACCGATCGCTCGCTGTCCACGTCGGCGACGGCCGGCCTCACGCTCAGCGCGGCAGTGGCGCCGATCGTGTGGGGGTCGACCTACGTGGTCACCACCGAGCTCCTGCCCGCCGATCACCCGATGACGGCGAGTGTCCTCCGTGCGCTCCCCGCCGGCCTGCTGCTGCTCGCGCTCCGGCCGGGAGTCCCACCGCGGAGCTGGCGCCTCCGGACGTTCGTGCTCGGGATGCTCAACATCGGGTGCTTCTTCCCGCTGCTGTTCGTCGCGGCCGACCGGTTGCCGGGTGGCTTGGCGGCCATCGTCGGTGCGCTCCAGCCGCTCGTCGTCGTGGCCCTGACCTCGGCGCTGCGGTGGGGTCGGCCCGCGATCACCCACGTGGTGTGGGGAGTCGTGGCCCTGGTGGGCGTCGCGCTCGTCTCCCTCAGCGGAGGCGCGGTGTTCAACGTGCTCGGGCTCGGGGCGGCGGCACTCGGGACGGTGTCCATGGCACTGGGGCTCCTGCTCACTCGTCGGTGGGGCACCCCGGAGGGCACACACCCCCTGACCTCGACCGCATGGCAACTCATCGTCGGGGGCGTGGTGATCGCCCCGCTCATCCCGATCGTCGACAGCGGGCCGTGGCAGCCGACCGCCGCCGGGTACGCGGGGTACGCCTGGCTCACGCTCGTCGGTGGGGCGTTGGCCTACAGCGTCTGGTTCCGAGGCGCACGGGCTCTGCCGTCGGCCCGGATCGCGTTGTTGGGCGTCCTCAGTCCGTTGACCGCTGCGGTGCTCGGGTGGGTCGTCCTCGGCCAGGCGCTGTCGCCGCTGCAGATCGTCGGCTTCGTCGTCGCGCTCCTCGGTTCCCTGGGCGGGCAGCTCGGACGAGCGGGGTCTCGGGAGATTTCTCCCGAGTCGCTCAGCCGTAGATCGAGTCCGGGATCTCCGGGCAGGCGGTGACGAGCTCGTAGTACTGGGACTGCGGCAGATCGACCGACCGGTACGGCGACCACGCCCCGTCGCTGTCGACGAACTCCTGCTCGCTCGGGCCGCGCTCCACCGAGATGCCGTGGTCCTGCAGGCACTCCGTGAGCTCGCCCGTGGAGTAGCGGTAGAGCCACTCCAACTGGGACTCGTTGAAAGCCGTCTGGTGCTTCGCGGCCATGGGGTACTCGGCCCCGCACGTGTACTCAGCGACCGCGAACGCCTCGGACTGTTCCGCCGGGACTTGTCCGGAGGCGAGGCTCGCGTCGGGCATCGCCTTCGCCTGCGGGAACCCCTCGGCGGTCATGCACCGTTCCTGCGTCGGGGCCCAGTCGGCGTGCGAGACCGTCCGGACGCGGTCGACCGCCGGCCGCTCGAGCCCCGGATGGCGTGACTCGACCAGCTGCCATGCCTGGTCGGCACTCGCGTCGAGGATGGTCTCCGCTCGCGCTGCGCTCAGCGCATCGGGCTCCGGCCCGGAGGCAGCCCCAGGCGCGGCACATGCGGACAGCACGGTGACCACTGCGATGCAGACCACGCCCGCCGCTGCGGTGAGGAGCTGATGGTTTCGTCCCCGCAAGGTTCCCCCAAAGAATTGCGATCGGTTCGCTCACGTTAGGCGACTCCATGAGGATGCGCCGCACGGTGTTGATCCTGCGGAACAAGATTCCGGCAATCTTCATCATCTGGAAATCGATTTGTTACGTCGCGCTCGTCGTGCAGCGAGAACGGCGGTGCAACGCGCGCGTCCCTAGCGCGCAGATTTCACCTGGGTCAAGAGAAACGCGGAAGCAGCCTGTCACTGTCAGGGAGTGGATGCTTTGGCTGAGCAACTGCTGTCATTGCCTCACTGCGGGACGAGGAAGTGCCACACGGTCAGTCAACCGGCTTCTTCATCCCGCAGTTTTCCTGTTCAGAGTGGGGGTTCGGCAGGAGCGCCCTTGCCTGGCATCAAATGACTCAGGGGGGTCAGCATGGAAAACACCATCGCCGAGAAACTGAACTTCGACAGCGAACTCGCGACGGTCGCGCTCATCCGGGATGCCGTCGATTTTCCGATCACCGAACGTACAGTGATCGTGAACCTGGCGCAGACCGATGCATTCACCGGTACGACGCAGCTCGCTCCTCTTCCTCCGCTGAGTTCGACGATCCTCGTCAAAGGGGTCGTCACCGGCGAGCTCATCCTCGCCGTCGCGGCGGCATCCGAGGATGAACAGGAGCGGCGTGCGCGCGCCATCGGCTGGCACGACTTCTACGGTGAGGGCGGGCCGGTTCTGCTGAAGTCGCCGCAAGCCGTGATCGGAACGGTGCTCATCGACCGGCGCACGGTGCTCCACCAGCCGACACTTCCGTCGCGGCCCGAACGGTTCACGGTAAAGGCGAACCTGTGGTTCAGCCCGGCCGGCACGGACTGCGGCATCCACAACGTCCATCCGTTCATCGAAGTGCACACACAGATCAGCGGACTCGGGCGAATGCAGAAGTTCGACGAGAAGACCCATCGATCCCTGTACGAGGACCAGATGCTGAGTCCGGGCACCACGAACCCGATCCCGTTCTGTGCCGACGTCGAGGGCACCTTCACCTACCCGTGGCACCAGTACCGAGCCGACTCGGACTGTCTCTGGCTCGCACTCGAGTTCCACGCGGCCTGATCCAGCACCGCCCACCACCACCGACGCCGACCGCTTCGTCACCGGTTCGTCCGGCGTCCCCGAAACCAGGCAGGAGCTCCACCATGAAGACCATCGGCATCGTCTTCGGCACTCGCCCCGAAGCCGTCAAGTACGCACCGCTCATCCACGCACTCCGAGGCGACGAGCGTTTCCGCACCGTGCTCATCTCCACCGGTCAGCACCGGGAGATGCTCACCAGCACGCTCGACGAGTTCGGCATCACGCCGGACGTCGACCTCGCGGTCATGAAGGACGGGCAGAGCCTGTCCGAGGTCACGCACCGGATCCTCGAAGGTCTGTGCTCGGGGAACCACCTCGACGGCCTCGACGCAGTGCTCGTGCACGGAGACACCGCGACGACCCTCGCCGGCGCGCTCGCCGGACTGCACGCGCAGGTCCCCGTCATCCACGTCGAAGCGGGTCTCCGCTCCGGGAACAACTCGTCACCGTTCCCAGAGGAGGCGAACCGCAAGCTCGTCGGTCAGATCGCCGCGCTCCACCTCGCGCCGACACCGGGGAACCACGCGAACCTCATCCGAGAAGGAATCCGAGAGAGCGCGATCACGGTCACGGGCAACACCATCGTCGACGCTCTCGCCTGGGGGATGCAGAACCTCCGCTCCTACGGCGACCCCCGTCTCGAGGACCTCGACACGGATCCCCGACGCGTCATCCTCGCGACCACGCACCGCCGAGAGAGCCACGGACAGCCGATGCTCGAGATCGCTGAGGCCCTCGCGGACATCGCGACCCGCGACGACGTCCGCATCGTCGTGCCGTTGCACCTGAACCCGAAGGTCCGCTCGGTGCTGGTCCCGGTCCTGTCGGGCATCGACAACGTGGACCTCGTCGACCCGCTGCCGTACCTGTCGTTCTGCCGACTGCTCCGTCGGAGTGACGTCATCCTGTCGGACAGCTCGGGGGCTGAAGAAGAAGGCCCCGCCCTGGGGAAGCCGACGCTCGTGCTCCGTGAGGTCACGGAACGCAGCGAGTCGATCCTCACCGGCTCGTCCCGCCTCGTCAGCCGGCATCGTGGCCAGATCGTCGCTGAGGCGCAGCGCCTCCTGAACGACCCGGAGGCCTACGCGGAGATGTCGAACGCGATCAACCCGTACGGTGACGGACGCGCGACCGACCGGACCATCGCGGCCATCGCAAACTACTTCGGCATGGGGCCGGCCGTCATGCCCTTCGTCCCCGGCGCCGACGTGGTGCCCTCGCTCGCATGACCACGCCTTCGACGGCGAGGGTGCCCGCCGGTCTCGTCGCGCTCGCGATCGGTGGGTTCGGCATCGGCCTGACTGAGTTCGTCATCCTCGGATTGCTCCCCGAGGTCGCGACGGACTTCGCCGTGTCCATCCCCCAGGCGGGGTACCTCGTGTCCGGCTACGCCGTCAGCGTCGCATTCGGCGGTGTCTTCGTCACGGCGGTCACGGCGTCGATGCGACCGAAGACGGTGCTGTGCACCCTGATGGTGCTCTTCATCGTCGGCAACCTCGTCTCCGCCGTGGCGAGCGGGTTCGGAGTGATGCTCGTGGGCCGGATCATCGCGGCCCTGTGCCACGGCGCGTTCTTCGGGATCGGTTCGGTGCTCGCCGCCTCGCTCGTCCCGGCGGACCGACGGGCGCGAGCGATCTCGATCATGTTCCTCGGACTCACGATCGCCAACGTGCTCGGGGTTCCGCTCGGCACGTTCCTGGGACAGTCGTACGGCTGGCGGTCGACGTTCTGGACCATCACGGCGATCGGCATCATCGCGCTCCTCGGCCTGCTGGCGTTCATCCCGACACGGGCCGCGGAACAGCGACCGGCAGGACAGTTCCGCCGAGAGCTCTCGGCGTTCCGCAACGGGCAAGTGTGGCTGTCGATCCTCGTGACGGTCTTCGGCTTCGGTGCGATGTTCGGCACGTTCACCTACGTCGCACCGATCCTCACCGACGTCGCTGGTTTCCCTGACGCAGCGGTTCCGTGGATGCTCGTGCTGTTCGGTGGCGGACTGTTCGTCGGCAACATCGTCGGCGGACGCGCCGCGGACGTGCAGCTCGACCGGACGCTCCTCGTGCTGCTCGGCGCACTGATAGTCGTCCTCGTCGGCTTCGCGATCGTCGCGGGCACACCGTGGGCAGCAGGCCTCGCACTCTTCCTGCTCGGTGCCGTCGGCTTCGCGTCCGTACCGGGGATGCAGATGCGCGTCCTCGAGTTCGCCTCTGCGGCCCCGACCCTGGCATCGGGCGTCAACATCTCCGCCTTCAACGCGGGGAACGCCATCGGCGCCTGGTTGGGCGGTCTCACGATCACCGCTGGTCTGGGCTACCGGTCGCCGATCATCGTCGGCGCTGCGCTCGCCACCACGGCGCTCATCCTCATGATCGCGGCAGCGAGCGCGCATCGGCGCCGCTCCGCATCGTCTCCCACAGCGGCTCCACGCCCCGTCACCATCCCCTCCTGAACCGGAAGGCACACTCATGACACTCGAAGCACTCCGCCCCGCGTCGCCGGCCCTGGCGCTCACCCCGCCGTCGTTCGACTCGGAGACCGTCACCGACTTCCTCCGGGACGGCTACTGGCTCGAAGCAGCCGACGTCGACGGCGACGGCAACCTCGACCTCATCGGCTACGGCCTGACCGTCGGGGAGATCTACTGGTACAAGTCCCCAACGTGGGAGAAGCACCTCATCGTCGACCGGATCAAGGAACCGGTCGGTGCCGACACGGGCGACATCACCGGCAACGGGCTGCCCGACCTGGTCGTCTGCTACCAGCTGTACGGTCCGGGCGGAACCATCCACCACGCCGACGGCGGCGGCGGCAAGATCGACTGGCTGGAGAACCCCGGTGACCCGGCCACGGCCACCGAGAACTGGAAGCGACACTACGTCGGCCGGGCGACCGGCATGCATCGCCTCCGTGTCGGGCACTTCTCCCGGACCGACCGCGTCCAGATCATCGGGTTCCCGATCGTCGCGGTCGAGGACGTGCACGCGGTCCTCCCGGTGATGTTGTTCACCCAACCCGACGACCCCACTGCGGAATGGGACGCCGAAGTGATCAGCCGCACCGATTTCCGGATGATCCACGGCGTCGCCAGCAAACCCGGTCTCATCCCCGGTTCCGCTCTGGACACCATCCTGATGGCGTCCGACGAAGGCGTCACTTGGCTCTACTACGACGATGTGACCGGACGGTTCGCCTGGGAACACATCGGCGACGGTGAGTCGAGCCAGTTCGAGCAGACGACGTTCAAGGGCTCCGGCGACGTCGACGGGGGCCGGATCGGGGACGACCCCCTGGCATACGTCGCCGCGATCGAACCGTTCCACGGCAACACCGTCGCGGTGTACACGCGGACCACCGCCGACGCCACGGCGTCGACGTGGCAGCGGCACCTCCTCGACATCTACGGCGACCCGAACGAGAACGGTGAGGGCCCCGGTCACACGGTGATGTGTCGTGACTTCGACGGTGACGGCGACGACGAGTTCCTGATCGGCCTCCGCGGGCCGGATCCCTGGCAGGGCGCCTTCTACTACAAGGCAGTCGACTTGGAGAAGGGGCTGTTCGTGAAGTGGAAGGTGTCCAGCGAATCCATCGCCCGCATCGTCGCGGGTGACTTCGAAGGCCGCGGGATCGACGACTTCGCCACCATCTCGTACTCGGTGCCGCACTACTTCGTCGCGCCGAAGGCCGAGATCACCCTCCACCGCAACCGCACGCCCCAGGAAGGCTGAACCATGCAGGCGAAGACCAGCACCGAAGTACCTCCCCCGAAGAACAGGGTCGGCCGACGGGGGTTCCTGGTCGGCTCTGCCGGCACAGCCGCGGCCGGGGCGATGATGGCGCTCGAGAACGGCAACCCGCTCGGAGCGATGGCGTCCGAGACGAACCACGATGCGCGCACGGTGGCAGGAGCCACGATCACGGCGAGTGATTCCCGGTACCTGGACATGATGACGGGCAACAACGTCCGATTCGTCGCTCGGCCCGACTACATCCGGCTCATCGGTTCGGCGAAGGACGCGGAGAGTGCGGTCCGATCGGCAGTCCGCACCGGCAAGAAGCTCTCCGTCCGCAGCGGCGGCCACTGCTTCGCCGACTTCGTGTGCAACCCGGAGGTCGAGGTCATCCTTGACCTCTCCACGATGACGGACGTGTACTACGACCCCGCGATGCGCGCGTTCGCCGTCGAGCCCGGTGCACGGCTGCTGAACGTGTACGAGAAGCTCTTCAAGGGGTGGGGTGTCACGATCCCGGGAGGCATCTGTTACAGCGTCGGCGCTGGCGGCCACATCGCCGGTGGTGGGTACGGCCTGCTCACCCGTGCACACGGCCTGGTGGTCGATCACCTCCACGCGGTCGAGGTCGTGACCGTCGACGAGCACGGCACGGTCTCGACGCATGTGGCCACTCGTGAGTCCAAGGGGGCGCTCGGCGACCTCTGGTGGGCGCACACCGGCGGTGGTGGGGGGAACTTCGGCATCGTCACGAAGTACTGGTTCCGATCCCCCGGCGCGACGGGGACGAACCCGTCGGACCTGCTCGTGAAGGCACCGTCCCGCGTGCTCGTGAGTGCGCTGTCGTTCCCCTGGGACCAGGTGGACGAGACCGCCTTCCGACGGCTCATGACCAACTGGAACACCTGGCACGAACGGTACAAGGACCCCGGCACGCCGGAATCGAACCTGTCGAGCCTGTTCAACCTGAACCACCGGGCACACGGCAGCCTGGGGATGTTCACCCAGATCGACGCGGATGCGCCGGACGCCGCTGGTGTGCTGCATCGGTTCATCGCTGCCATCACCGCCGGCGTCGATGTCAGCTCGGAGCCGATGACCGCTCCCAGCGGTGAGCTCCCTGCGCTCCCGGACTTCTACGAGACCAAGCAGATCTCATGGATGCAGGCAACTCGGACGGTCGGCACGAACAATCCCACCATCACGAACCCGACCAGTCGTGGCGCGCACAAGAGCGCCTACTTCAAGAAGGGGTTCACGGACCGACAGCTCGGCGTCATGTGGAAACAGATGACGCGGACCGACTTCACCAACCCGGACACGATGATGGTCGTGTTCTCCTTCGGGGGCCAAGTGAACGCCGTCGCCGAGGACGCCACCGCGAACGCGCAACGCGACACGATCTTCAAGATCTGCCTGCAGACCTTCTGGCAGGACGAGAAAGACGACGCCTTCTACCTCGGCTGGGAACGGGAGACCTTCGAGGGGCTCTTCCCGGAGACCGGTGGTGCGCCGGTTCCCGGCGATCAGATGGACGGTTGCTACATCAACTACCCCGACGTCGACATGGCGGATCCGAAGCGCAACCGGTCGGGTGTGCCGTGGTCGACCTTGTACTACAAGGGCAACTACCCGCGGCTGCAGCGCGCGAAGCGACGATGGGACCCCGCCAATCACTTCACGCACAAGCTCGGTGTCGAGCTCCCGCCGAGGAAGGACGGGAACCGATGACCATCGACGCCCCCACCACGAAGCGGCCACCGAAGCTGCCGTCGCTCACCGGTCTGCGCTTCTTCGCTGCGCTGCTGGTCTTCGGGTTCCACATCACGCTGTCCGCGTCTCCGATACCGCCGAACGATCCGATCAACCTCTTCGCGGACGAGCGGGTCGCGGACACCGCCGAGAGGATCTTCGTCACCACGGGCTACATCGGCGTCTCGTTCTTCTTCGTCCTCAGCGGGTTCCTGCTCGCGTGGGCCGCGAAGCCCGGTGAACGGATGACGTCCTTCTGGCGGCGCCGACTCGTGAAGATCTTCCCGAACCACCTGGTGATGTGGGTGCTCGCCATGGTGTTGTTCGCCGCTTCGATCACGCCCGCACACGCAGTCGTCCTGAACTTCTTCCTGCTCAACTCGTACTCGCCCGACGGCGCCGTGAACGTCGCCGTGAACCCACCGTCCTGGACACTCTGCAGCGAGTTGTTGTTCTACATGCTCTTCCCGCTCATCATCATCGGGCTGCGGAAGATCCCGGGGAACCGGTTGTGGTTCTGGGCGGCGATGATGGTCGTCGGGATGATCCTGGTGCAGATCATCAACCTGACCGTCGTGCCGGACAGCCCGAGATCCGCGCTCACCCCCGTGTCCTCGTTCCAGTTCTGGTTCGGCTACATCTTCCCGCCGGCACGCCTGTTCGAGTTCATCCTCGGATCGCTCCTCGCCCGTATCGTCATGGAGCACCGCTGGCCCGCGGTGCGCATGTGGCAGGCACTGCTCGCGTGCGCCGCTGGCTACGCGCTCGCCAACGTGGTGCCCTTCGTGTGGACGTTCAACGTGGCGACGATCGTCCCCATCGCGATGCTCATCGCGACGGCGGCCAGCGGTGACGCGGCCGGTAGGTCGACCTTCCTGCGGTCTCGGCCGATGCAGTGGCTCGGTGACACGTCGTTCGGGTTCTACCTGTGTCAGGGCGTCGTCATCTTCTGGGTCCGCCAGATGATGCAGAACGAGACCTTCTCGACGCCGGTGGCGCTGTTGCTCATCGCGGCGTTCTTCGGTCTGACGATCCTCGGCGGCTGGGCGCTCTACGCGCTCGTCGAGAAACCCATGATGGATCGGTTCGCACGGCCCCGTCGGAAGTTGCTCCCGGCGCCCGAGCCGGCAGTGGCGACGCCGACGGTGTGAACAGCGAGAAGGCCCGACCCCAGCGGGGTCGGGCCTTCTCGCTGCGCGCTCAGCGCACAGCCGGAGCAGCGTTCGTGACCCGTTCCTCCACTCCGCGTCCGAGCAGCTCGAGCGCACCGGCTGCAGCTGATCCGGCGTCCGGCGTGTACATCAGGACGCGGTGGCCGGAGTCGTCCGGCGGTGTGAGCACTTCGAAGTTGAGGTCGAAGTCGCCGACCTCCGGATGGCGGAACGACTTCAGGCCGGACACGCAGTTCTCCACGGGGTGCTTCGCCCACAGCGTGCCGAACTCCGGGCTCTTCACGGTCAATTCGCCGACGAGCGCGGTCAGCTGCGTGTCTTCGGGGCTCTTCCCGCCGAGGACCCGGAGGGACGACACCGCCCGGACAGCTTCTTCCTGCCACCGCGTGTACAGCTCGCGGGTGTGGGCATCGAGGAAGAGCATGCGCGTCATGTTCGGCCGCTCGCCCATCCGCTCGGGGCTCTCGAAGTCGAGGTGCCCGGCGACCAGGCGGTGCCCGAGGCCGTTCCAGCCGAGTACTTCACTGCGTTTGCCGATGATGACCGCCGGCGTCGATGCCAGCGACGTGATCAGCCGGACGGTGCCCGCCCGGGCGTGGTCCGGCTTCGCGGCAGATCGCCGTTTCGGCGTCGAGTGCTCGGGACGCGCAAGGTTGAAGAGGTGTGCACGCTCGTCGGCATTCAGGTTGAGTGCACGGGCGATCGAAGCGATCACCGCCTCGGACGCGTTCGTGCTCAGACCCTGCTCGAGCCTCGAGTAGTAGGTCGGGCTGACACCGGCGAGCATGGCGAGCTCCTCGCGGCGGAGTCCCGGAACCCGGCGCACACCGTAGCCCTGCAGCCCGACGTCTTCGGGCTGCAGGGCGGCGCGACGGACGCGAAGGAAGTTCCCCAGTTCGTTCGGACCGTTCATCTGCTCATTCTGCTGCCGGATAGACCGATCTGTCCTGTCACTGTCAGTGACAGGCACGGCGGGGTGTGGCTGGTGGACCGGGTGGTGGCGATGGTTGGAACACGTCAGAACCCTGGCGAACCTGATCCACCGGGCACGAAGAGAGGCCACCGTGACCACTGAACACGCAACGGACGTCACGTCAACCACGTCGACGACGGGCGACGGCAGGGCGATGACGACGAAGCAGCGGGTCGCACTGACCGTGCTCCTCACCGCGAGCTTCACACTCGCCGTCGATTTCTCGATCCTCAACGTCGCACTGCCGACCATCGGGGCCGACGTGGGGTTCGCGATCGAGAACCTGCAGTGGATCGCGACGGCGTTCGCACTGTGCGCCGCCGGCTTCACCCTCCTGATGGGTCGAGTGGCCGACATCGCAGGTCGTCGCCGCATGTTCCTGATCGGGATGGTGCTGCTCGGCGCGGGCTCGTTGGCGGGCGGACTCGCGACGACTCCGGAACTCCTGCTCGTCGCCCGAGTCGCACAGGGCTTCGCCACCGCGATCGTCGTTCCCGCTGCCCTCGCGCTCCTGCTCAGCGCCTTCCCCGAAGGCGCCGCCCGGGACAAGGCGCTCGGGTTGAACGGCTCGCTGATGGCCGCCGGGTTCACCACCGGCGCGATCCTCGGCGGGCTGCTCACCGACCTGCTGTCCTGGCGATGGGCGTTCCTGATCAACGTCCCGGTCGCGGTCGCGGTGCTCGTCGTGGCACCGATGGTGCTGCAGGACAGTCGAGCCGCCCAGCGGACGCGCCTCGACGTCCCGGGCGCCATCACGGTCACGCTCGGCCTGCTCGCCCTGGTGTTCGGGCTGACCACCGCTGCTGAGACGTCCTGGATCGACCCGGTCGTGATCGTGTCGTTCGCCGCCGCAGTGGTGCTGCTCATCGCCTTCGCGTTCATCGAACGGCGTGCGTCGTTCCCCTTGGTGCCGCTCGGTGTCCTCCGGCGCTCCAGCGTGTCCTGGGGCAACATCGCCGGGATGCTCGCGTTCGTCACCGAGACCTCGTTGGTCTTCCTGCTGACGCTGTACCTGCAGAAGGTGCTCGGGTACACGCCACTGGCAGCGGGGCTGTCCTTCGCCGTGCTCGGCATCGGGACGGTCCTCGGTGGTCTCGTCGGTCCGCGGGTCATCGGCCGCTTCGGGAACAAGGCGGCCATCGTCGGGGGCTTCGTCGTCCAGGGGATCGCGACGCTCACGCTCGTGCTGATCTCCGACGACGCATCGTCGATCTGGCTGGTCCTCGCGGCCACGTTCGTCGGAGGAGTCGCGAACCTCGTCGTCATCGTCGGGTTCATGGTCACCGCGACGTCCGGGCTCCCGGAAGGCGAGCAGGGCATGGCGACGGGGCTCACGACCATGAGTCAGCAGGTCGGCATCACGATGGGCACCCCGATCATGAGCGCCGTCTTCACGGCGGTGGCCCTCGCGAGCACCGCGCCGCAGGCCGAGGCCGTGCTGACCGGCGTCACGACTGCGATCTGGGTGAACGGCGGGATCTGCATCGCCGCCGCCATCGCCGTCGCGCTCTTCCTCCGGGGGCGTGTCAAGACCGCCTGATGGGATCAGGCAGGCGGACGGCCTCGCGTACACCCCCTGTGCGCGAGGCCGCTGCACGCGGTCGGGCGCAGCGGTGACGACTCAGAACTGCCGGTTCGCCACATCCGCCCGGTACGACACGGTCAGCAGCTCCCGCAGCCGCTCCGCGGGCAACGGCGCTCCCGGATCCGCCAGGTAGTCCGCCGCGAACCCCTCGGCACTCGCCGCGTAGATCCCCGTGTACGCCCCGGACTCCGGCTCGAAGCGCCACGACTCGGCCAGGGTCCCGGCGTCCACGGTGTCGAACCCGAGCAGCTGCACGTGCTCGGCGACCACAGCCTTGGCCTGCTCGTCGTCGCCCGCGATCGGCAGTGCCGTGCGAGGCGTGGAGCCGGCGAGGTTCGGGATGTGGTGCGCGACGATGTTGTTGAACGCCTTGACCATCCGCGTGCCGGGCAGGAGCGTCTGCTCGTACTCCGCCGTGGTCGTCGCGAGGCTGTCGAGCTGCTCGATCCGGCCGTCGCGCCCGGGGTAGTAGTTGCCCGTCGACAGCACGGTCCGCCCGGCGAAGGCGTCGAGGTCGGGGGCGAGTGCCGGGTAGGCGGTGAGCGGGATCGCGAGGACGGGCACGTCGCCGAACTCGACGGCCTGACGCACGGTGCCGGCTGTGGCGCGCGGGCCGAGCTCGGCGACGAGGTCCTGCAACGACTCGGGGCCGCGCGAGTTCGCGATGAGGACGTCGAGGTCGGCGGCGACGGCCAGGCGTGCGATCGCGGTGCCGATGGCGCCGCTGCCGATGATGCCGATGCGGTTCATGTGGTGCCCTTCCAGAGAGGTGGATGTCAAGGGAGGATCGGGGCTTCCCAGCCGCGCCGCGACAGGGCGGAGAGCGCGGCGTACGACGAGTCGTCGGCCAGCGCGGCACCCCGGACCCAGCTGGTCGCCAACGCGGCGAGGAACAGGTCCCGCGCGCGGACGTCGGCGCGCGCACGGCCGGAACGCTGGGCGGCGCGGAGGAACTCGTCCGTGGTGGTGATGAACCCCTGGCACGTCAGGGCGAGCGGCGACGAGTCGGACGAGGCGGCGGCGCGGAGTGGTTCGGGCAGCCCGTCGAACGTGCCGGCCCACTCGGTGACCGCGTCGAGCCAGCCGTGCAGGGCGTCGCCGGTGTCCGCGGAGCCAACGCGCAGCGCTTCGCGACGGGCCACCAGGTGTTCGTCGCGCGCGGCGAGGAGCTCGGCGAGCAGGGCCTCACGTGTGGGGAAGTGCCGGTACAGGGTGCCGGCGCCGACGCCGGCCTGCTTGGCGATCGCGTCGAGCGAGCCGGTCACGCCGTGCTCGGCGAACGCGCGCTCGGCGACCCGCAGAATGTGGTCCCGGTTCCGCAGCGCGTCGGCGCGCGCGGGACGCGGGGAGTGCAGTGAACGCGGCGCGCGCCCGGCGGGAGCGGTCTGCTCGGGCATGGCGGGCCTCCAGGCTGTGGCGTCGAGAAACGGAGAAGCTCTCCGGGATCACCCGGGTACAGGAGACGCGCTCCGGTTCGACGCTCCAGCGCGACGCCCAGGCGTCAGGACTCCTCGGCAGCCTCCGCCGCGTCCGCCAGGTCGTCCCGCGAGTTCGCGTGGATCGGCTCGCTGTGCCCGAAGGTCTTGGCAGCCGCCCGCAGCCGCGCGACGAAGTCCCCGTCGTCGAGCTCCAGCTCGTCCTCGTCCGCGTCCTCGATGACGATCTCGCTCGCGGGTCCGATCAGGATCTTCGTGGTGGTCATCGTCCCGTCGTCGGCGACGGCCGGCACCTCCACGGTGTCGGCCCGGTCACCCCCGGCGAGGGCCGCGGCGTACTCGATCACGGCGTCGGCGACGTCGTCACCGACCAGGATCGTGGTGGCGTCGTAGTGGATGTGCTTCATCGCGGACTCCTTCCCGGACCCATACAAACGCGCGGCGCGGGAACCGGCTTCAGGATGACCGCTGTGCGCGGTGGTCCGGTTCCGGGGACTCCAGGGCGTTCCACACGTCGCCCCAGATCAGCTCGAAGTCGACGGGCCGGATGCGGTCGGCTCGGAGCGCCTGCTCCAGGATCGACAGCGCGTCCAGGGAGCCGGTGAGCAGGCGTTCGTCGCCGTGGACCTCGCGGCGGCCGTCGCCCAGGAACGTCGTCACGGTGACGGACCGCACCCGTGGTCGCAGCGCGCGGGTGGCGCGGGCGAGGACCGCGAAGCCGCCGCCGTAGACGAGCAGCGCGGTGGTCGTGCCGACGGCGGGGGCCGAGACGGCGAGTACCAGTGCGGCGAGGGCGACGACCGCCCCGACGGCCGGCCAGACGTGCCAGGCACGCAGCAGCAGGCGCTCGCCGGCGTTCGCGCCGGGCGGGAACACGACGAGGGTCCGCGAGCTCCACAGGGTCCGCCCGACGGGCCGGACCGTGTACCGGCCCCACAGGTGGGTGCCGTCGAGCAGCCGGGTGCGGACCGGCAGCGCCGTGGTCATCGATCGACCGGGGCGGGTTCCGCGCGCACCGGCGTGCGGTCGGCGCGGACCGGCGCGAGTTCCGCCCGGACCGGCTCGACGACGTCGCGGTGCCGGACGGTCGCCAGGCACGGGAAGCAGACCAGGTCGCCTTCGCGGACGTCGGCGGGCAACGGAGCCGGGAGGCGGTGGAACGGACCGTCGGCCTGACCGTCACAGCGGGTGACGACGTACATCGGGGAGAGGGGAGCGGTGCTCCGGCGTCCGATCAGGCGCACCTGGTCGAGCACGGCGCAGGTCGGCAGGACCGCGTCGAGTTCCAGGAGCACCACCCCGGTGCGCGGTCGCCGCACACGGGTGACCGCCGCGACGGCGACGCTCACGTCGCGAGGTGCCCAGCCGCGCGGGCGGTACCGGGGCGGGGACTGCTCGGCGGTGTGCACGGTCGGGGTGCCGGTGAGGTCGGCGAGCCGGACCATCGAGATCGCCGAGACCAGCAGGTCGTCGGTGGTCGCGACGGTGTGTGCCGGCCAGAGGAACGGGTCCATCGGATCGGGGAGCGACGCGCGGAGCGTCGGCATGATCGCAGTCAGTGTCACGACCACACGCTCTCGCGGGCTCGAACAGCGCGGAAGGCCTCCTGACGGAACCCCTACGGCCGGCGCCGGAGTCCTGACGGAGCGCTCACCGGCGGGTGGCCGAGCGCAGGGCTGCGGTCCACCCGAGCGAGATCACGCCGGCGCCGATCAGGGTCTTCACCACACCACCGAGGACGAACGGGTACAGCCCGTACTGCAGGGTCTGCTGCAGGTCGAGGCCGAGTGCCACCGCGAGCCAGGCCATCCCGGTGACGAAGGTGACGACGGTGCCGAGGGCGAAGGACAGCAGCGCGTTCCGCAGCGGGCGGTCGCCGAAGCGTTCGGCGACCCAGCCGACCAGGGCCGCGGCAGCGACGAAGCCGACGATGTACCCGCCGGAGGGGCCGACGAGCACGCCGACCCCGGCCGAACCGTCCGCGAAGACCGGCAGCCCGACGACACCGAGCAGCGCGTAGACGAGCATCGACAGGGCACCGCGACGGGCACCGAGGGCACTGCCGACGAGCAGCACGGCCAGGGTCTGCCCGGTGATCGGGACGGGCCAGATCGGCACGGACACCTGCGCGGCACCGGCGGTCAGCAGCGCGCCGCCGAGGACCAGGGCGGTGCTGACGACGGCGGTGCGGGGGAGCAGCGCGTCGGCGAGCGGACGGTGTGCGGCGGGGGTGATCGTGGTCATGGTGACTCCTTGCAGAGGGGAGAGGGAGGGTCAGACCGCGACGGCGGCCAGCAGGGACTCGGCGTCGCGCCGGGCCTCGGCCACGGCGGCGGTGTCGAGGCCGCACGCGCGCAGGCAGGTCGCGACGAGGGCGTCCCGGTCGGCGTCCTGCACGGGGCCGGAACGGCGGAGCTGGATGACGGTCTCGGTGATCTGGATGAGCACCGCACCGAGACGCGACGGCGCGACACCGGCGGCGACGTCCGGGGTGGCAGCGCGCGAGCCGAGGCGCCCGTAGGCCTCCTGCAGTTCGACCCGCTCCGCCCGGAACCCGTCGTAGCGCTCGCCCTGCACCTCGGGCAGCAGGTACAGCGTGCCGATGTTGTGCGGCGTGCGGGCGAGGGTGTCCACGTCGGCGACGACCAGCGCGGCGAGGGCACCGGCTGCCGAGGCCGACTCCGGCACGAGCTGCTCGAGCCCGCGCACCAGCTCGAGGCTCGGGCGCACCGAGGTCGTGAGCAGCTCGACGAGCATGTCGTCCTTGCCGGCGAAGTGGTAGTACAGCGAGGCCTGCCGGATCCCGACCCGTTCGGCGATCGCCCGGGTCGAGGTCGCGCTGATGCCGTTCTCGACGAACAGCGCGGCGGCGGCGTCGAGGATCTGGTCGCGCGGGCTCAGCGCGGAGTCGGCGTTCGGCACGACCCGCGGTCGGCCGGGGCGCACGGGCCGGTCGTCGGGGGACATGCCCCCATCCTGACAGCCGGTGTCCGTCACGACTGCTCCCGGTACGCGCGCCAACCGCCGTGGTGGGTGATGTCCTCGGCCCCCTGGACCGCGAACGGCTCGACCAGGAACCCGGTGACCTCGGTGCCGTCGTCGAGCGACACGGTGCCGATCGCCATCGGTGCCGGCAGAGCCGCGACGAAGGTGCCGAAGCCGGCGGCGGGCAGGCGCCAGACCTCCCCGACGATGCCCGAGCCCGAACCCGAGCCCGAACCCGAGTCCGACCCCGAACCCGGCGCAGCAGCGCCGGACGCGACCGGACCCACGCGGATCAACCCGGGCTTGGGCGGCACCGTGTCGAGGGCGTACAGCCGGTAGTCGGACGCGGTGCGGGCCTCCCGGACGAACGATCCGCCGGACGCGACCAGCTGCCCGTTCAGCGGCTGACCGCGCAGGTGCGCCCCGACGACCAGCAGGTCGACGGTCGGGGCGGCGAACGCCGCCGCCAACGCCGCCAGGCGCCGGTCACTGAACGCCGGGCCGGTGAGCATGACGCCGAACGGCAGGCCGTCGACGAAGCCTGCCGGCACGGCGAGCGACGCCATGTCGAGCAGGTTCGCGAAGTTCGTGTACCGACCCATCCGGCTGTTCGCGCCGATCGGGTCGGCCGCGACCTGTTCGAGCGTCGGGTGCCACGTCGTCGTCGGCGTGAGCAGTGCCGTGGTGCCCTCGAGTGCTGCGCGACCCGCTGCCCCGAACGCGTCGAGCCGTTCCTGGTCGGCGAAGAGCTCCGCGGCGGTCGGTCGTGCGCCACCGAGCACGATCGCGGCGACCGACGGGTCGAGGTCGGCACCGACCTCGTCGTGGTGGGCCTCGATGTGGGCGCCCACTGCTGCGTACCGCTCCGCGACGAACGCGCCGTCGTAGAGCAGCGACGCGGCGTCGAGCAGGGGTGCGATGTCGACCTCGACCACCTGGTGTCCGAGCGCACGGAACCGGTCGACGGCAGCGGCGAACGCCTCGGCCCAGCCGGGCGCGAGCCCCTCGAGCTGCGACGGCAGCGGCACCGCGATGCGCGGGACGGCGGGCAGGTCGGCGAGGGCGAGGTCGGGCCGCGCGAGCGGGTCGACGCCGTCCGGACCGGCCATCAGCTCCGCCGCCGTGCGCGCCAGGTCGAGCGACCGGGCGAACACCGTGACGCAGTCCTGCGAGCGACAGGCGGGGACGACCCCGGTGTTCGGCACGAGCCCCTTCGTCGGCTTCACCCCGACCAGGTTGCCGAGCGCGGCGGGCACCCGGCCGGACCCGGCGGTGTCGGTGCCGAGTGCGAAGTCGACGATGCCCAGGGCGACCGCCGTGGCGGAACCGCTCGACGAGCCGCCGGAGATCCGCGTCGGGTCCCAGGCGTTCCGGACCGCCCCGAAGGGCGAGCGGGTGCCGACCAGGCCGGTGGCGAACTGGTCGAGGTTCGTCTTGCCGACGACGACGGCGCCGGCGGCGCGGAGCCGGGCGACGGCGGTGGCGTCGGTGGCGGGGTCGTGGGCGTAGGAGCGGGCGGCTGCGGTGGTGGGCAGGCCGGCGACGTCGATGTTGTCCTTCACGGCGAACAGCAGGCCGGCCAGGGGCAGCGTCGGGTCGACGGCTTCGGCCTCGGCCAGCACGTCGGCACGGTCGCGCAGGGTGATCCAGACCTCCGGGCGGTCGACGGCGTCGATGCGGGCGAAGGCGTCGCGGACGCGGGTCGCGGCGGACGTCGTGGCGGCCGCGGTGGCGGCGGCGGCGCTCGCCACGGTGCTCGCCACGCCGCTCACGCTCCCGTTCACGCCGCCGCTCCGATCGCGGCGAGGACCTGGCCCGGCGCGACCTGGTCGCCCGGCTTGATGTACACCTCGAGCACGTGGCCCGGCACCGGTGCGTGCACCATCGACTCCATCTTCATCGCCTCCACGGCCAGCAGCTTCTGTCCTTCGTCCACCCGGTCGCCCGGTCGGACGTCCACCTGCCACACGGTCGAGGTGAAGGGGGCGTACACGGCGATCGACCCCTCCGGCACGGTCACGGCGTCGGCCACCACGGCGGCCGGTTCGTCACGGACGTCGAACTCGCCCGATGCCCGCCACCGCTCCTTCTCCTCGCCGAACGCCTGCGCCTGCTGCGCCCGGAAGTCCGCGATGGACCCGGCGTTGTCGGCGAGGAACCGGTTGTACGACGCGATCGAGAACTCGCCCTCGACGGTCTCGAACGAGCCCCGTCCGGCGTCCGTCTCGGCGCGCAGCTCGAGCAGCTCGTCGGCACCGACCGGGTACCACTCGATCCGGTCGAAGAACCGCAGCGCCCACGGGTGCTCCTGGAACAGCCCGCCGCGGCGGAACCGGTTCCAGATCTGCACGGTGCGGCCGACGAACTGGTAGCCGCCCGGACCCTCCATCCCGTAGATGCACAGGTACGCGCCGCCGATGCCGACGGAGTTCTCGGCGGTCCAGGTGCGGGCCGGGTTGTACTTCGTCGTGACCAGCCGGTGCCGGGGGTCGAGTGGGGTCGCGACCGGGGCGCCGAGGTACACGTCGCCGAGGCCGAGCACCAGGTAGCTCGCGTCGAACACGGTGCGGAAGACGTCGTCGACGCTCTCGAGCCCGTTGATGCGACGGATGAACTCGATGTTCCACGGCGTCCACGGGGCGTCGTTCCGCACGCCGTTCATGTACCGCTCGATCGCCAGCCGGGTGGCCGGGTCGTCCCACGACAGCGGCAGCTTGACGGTGCGCGACGGCACGACGAGCTGGTCGGTCGGCGGGATCTCGTCCTCGAGCTCGCGGAGCAGCCCTGCCACGTCGCGCGCCTTGAGCACGGACGCGTCGGTGTGGACCTGCAGGGAGCGGATGCCCGGCGTGATGTCGAGGATCCCCTTCGGCGTGTGCTCCTGCAGCTTCGTCATGAGCGCGTGCACGCGCATCCGCAGGGCGATGTCGAGGGTCATGTCGCCGTACTCGACGAGCACGTTGTCGTCGCCGTCGCGTCGGTACGCGACGCTCGGCCGCACGTCGGTCGCGTCCAGGCGGGCGATCACGCCGTCATCGCCGTCGCCTCCGGTGCTGCCGTCACTCCCGGTGCGTGGCACCGTCCTGGAGGCCCGGTGTACGTCGAGCGCGGCGGCGTCGGCTTCGCGGACGGGGACGAACCGGACCGTGTCACCCGGTCGGAGCTGGCCCAGCTTCCACAGGTCGCCGCTGGCGACCACGGCGGGGCAGACGAACCCGCCGAGCGACGGCCCGTCCGGTCCGAGGATGATCGGGGTGTCCCCGGTGAAGTCGATCGCACCGACCGCGTACGGGGTGTCGTGGATGTTCGACGGGTGCAGACCGGCCTCGCCGCCGTCGGTCCGCGCCCACTCCGGCCGCGGCCCGATGAGCCGGATGCCGGTGCGCGCCGAGTTGTGGTGCACGGCGTAGTCGGTGGCGTAGAAGACGTCGAGGTCGGCGCGGGTGAAGAAGTCCGGCGCCGCGTGCGGCCCCTCGGTGACGGCGATCTCCCACGCGTCGGTCAGCGCGGTGCGGCGGTCGGCCGGGGTCGGACCGCCCACCAGGCCCAGGCGGGTACCGGACGGGAACGCCGGGTGCGGGGCGTCCGAGTCCGGGGAGCCGGGGCGCAGGACGTCGCCGGCGAGCAGGGCCCGGCCGGCGTGGCCGCCGAAGCCACCGAGTGTGAACGTCGCGGTCGAGCCGAGGTAGGTCGGCACGTCGAAACCACCCCGGACCGCCAGGTAGGTGCGGAGGCCCGGACCGGGGGCCGTGCCGATCGCCAGGGTCTGGCCGGCGCCGACCTCGACCGGCTCCCACAGCGGCACGGGTTCGCCGTCGAGGGTGACCGGCACCGGCGCACCCGTGATCGCGACCACCGCGGCGGCCGAGAACCGGAGCGTCGGGCCCGTGGCGGTGACCTCGAGTGCGGGGGCGCCGTCCGGGTTGCCCACGGCGCGGTTCGCCTCCGCGAAGGACGCCGCGTCGAACGGGCCGCTCGGCGGGACGCCCACCTGCCAGTACCCGACCCGGCCGGGCAGGTCCTGGATCATCGTCATGGTGCCCGGCGCGACGACGTCGATGCGCGGGTCCGGATCCTCGGTCGCGTCGAGCGTCGAGGTGGAGTGCGTGGCGGTGCGGAGCTCGAGGTCGTCGGTCAGCGCACGGAGCAGCCCGGCGTTCGTGACGATGCCGTCGATGCGGGTGGCCGCGAGCCCGTCGCGCAGCAGGTCGAGGGCGTCGTCACGGGTCTCCCCGGTGGCGATCACCTTGGCGATCATCGGGTCGTAGAAGGCGGACACCTCGGAGCCCGTCTCGACCCAGCCGTCGACGCGGATGCCGGTGCGCTCGCCGGATGCCGTGGTCGCGCTCGGGAACACGGCCTGGGTGACGAGGCCGCTGGAGGGCAGCGAGCCCTTCGCCGGGTCCTCGGCGTAGACGCGGGCCTCGACGGCGTGGCCGTTCGGGGTCCAGGTGCGGTCGAACACGTCGGGGTCGATGCCGACCGCGCCGTCGCGGGCCAGGCGGAGCATGAGCTCGACGAGGTCGACGCCGAACACTTCCTCGGTGACCGGGTGCTCGACCTGCAGGCGGGTGTTCACCTCGAGGAACGACGCCTCTTCGCGCACCGGGTCGTAGACGAACTCGACGGTGCCGGCGCTGCGGTACCCGACGCTCTCGGCCAGGCGGCGGGCCGACGCGTGCAGCTCGGCGCGGACGTGCTCGGGGAGCGCCGGTGCCGGGGCTTCCTCGATGACCTTCTGGTTGCGGCGCTGCAGGGAGCAGTCGCGGTCGCCGATCACCGCGACGCGGCCCTCGCCGTCGCCGAAGAGCTGGACCTCGACGTGCCGTGCCGGCCGCACGAGCCGCTCGAGGAAGATGCCGGCTGACCCAAAGGCCGCGGTGGCCGTGCGGGTGACGCTCGTGTACGCCTCGCGGACCTCGTCGAGGGTGGAACACGCCTGCATGCCGATCCCGCCGCCACCCCCGGTGGCCTTGAGCATGACGGGCAGCCCGATGCGCTCGGCCTCGGCCACGGCGTCGTCGACGCTGGCGAGCAGCCCGGTGCCGGCGAGCATCGGGACCCCGGCGGCGGCGGCCAGCTCGCGGGCGGTGTGCTTCGCGCCGAACCGGACGATCTGGTCGGCGGTGGGCCCGACGAACCGGATGCCGGCGTCCTCGCAGGCCCGGGCGAAGTCGGTGTTCTCGGACAGGAACCCGTAGCCGGGGTGCACGAGTCCGGCGCCGGTGTCCTTCGCGGCCTGCACCACCGCGTCGATGCGCAGGTACGAGTCGCGCGCGGGTGCGGGACCGAGCCGGACGGCGACGTCGGCCTCGCGGACGTGGGGTGCCGCGCGGTCGGCGTCCGAGTAGACGGCGACGGTGCGCATGCCGAGCGCCTTCGCGGAGCGGATGATGCGACGGGCGATCTCACCGCGGTTCGCGACGAGGACGGTGTCGGTGCGGAGGGCAGGGGTCTGGTTCACGGTGGCGGTCCCGGTGGGGTCGGGCGCGGCGGTCACGGTTGGACCACGATCATGCGCAGCGGTGTGCAGGAGAAGTCGTTGCAGGGGTTGTTCATCTGCGGGCAGTTCGAGACGACGACGAGCACGTCCCGCTCGGCCCGGATCGCGACCCGCTTGCCGGGGGCGCTCATGCCGTCGACGATGCCGAGCGCGCCGTCGGCCTCGACCGGGACGTTCATGAACCAGTTGAGGTTCGAGACGATGTCGCGGGCACCGAGTCCGTGGCGGCCGGCCTCGGCGAGGAAGTTCTCGCGGCAGCCGTGCTGGTACTGGGTGTGGTGCCCGTACCGCAGGGTGTTCGACTCCTTCGAGCACGCGCCGCCGATGGTGTCCTGCCGGTCGATCTCGTTCGCGACGACGGTCATCAGCGGGTGGCCCTCGTTCGACATCAGGACGGTGCCGGTCCGGACGTACGCGTTGCCCTGTGCGGCGAGGGTGTCCGGCACGCTGTACCGCTCGTCGGGGTCGTGGGCGTCGTAGAGCAGGCAGTCGGCGCTCTGGTTGCCGCCGACGTCGACGATGGTGAGCACCTCGCCGGCGCGGACCACGGCGGACCACGGTGCGAGCGGGGCCACCCGGTCGTCGCGGACCACGGTGCCCGGCACCAGGGACTCGCTCCAGTCGAGGGCGACGTCCGGGTCGTGGACGGCTCCGACCGGGACGGTGGAGGTGGGGGAGTGGGTCGTCGTGTCGGTCATCACAGGCCTCGGGCTTCCGCGTGGTCGATCGAGTTCAGGTAGGCGCGCGTGAGCTCCGGCGTCGCGGTGAACCGCTCGTCGGCCGCGGTCGTCGGGGCCCCGCGCCAGGCGTGCACCCGCAGCGGTCCGACCAGGTAGTCCGGGCGCGGGTCGATCGGGTGCGCGACGTTGGCGACCAGCACGAGCAGCGGCAGCTCGGCGACGAGCGTGACGTGGGTGCCCGCGCCGGCCGAACCGGTGAAGGTCATCGCCCCGTCGGCGTCGATCCGCACGCCCTGGAAGAACGAGATGCTCGGCGGCAGGTCCCGCTTGGTGAGCCCGTGCTTCGCGGCGGCCTTCGCGAACAGCGACCGACCGCTCGGGGTGCGCCCCTCGGGTGCTGCGTCGCCGTACTTCCGCTCGTTCCAGGCGTCGGTCGAGGTGCCGCAGAACGCGTCGTGGTGCCCTGAGGTGTCCTCGAGGACGGTCGCGAGTGCCCTGCCGTCCCCGCTCAGCAGCGGCGAACCCTGGCCCAGGTACGCCTGCCACGGGATCTTCTGGGTGTCGGCGACGTTGAGCCGCTCCCATGGTTCGAGCGCGTTGAACACCAGGACGTTGGCGCAGGCTTCACCCGTCGGGTCGTCGAACCGCAGCCGTGACCCGCGGGCCAGCACCTTGTGCGTGTACCCGCCCGGCGCCACCGTCTCGGCCCAGACGAGCGCTGCGGGGTCGACGCCCTCGGGGGTGAACGGTGACGACGACGCCGGCAGGTACGGCATGTGGTCGGACTGCGAGCCGGCCTGGGCGCGTGCGTCGGATCGAGAGGCGAGCACGCTGTCGGTCTGGTGGAGGTCGCGCATGGGGTTCCTTCCGGATCAGGCTTCTGCGGGCACGGGGGTGGCGGCCGTGGTCGGCACCTCGGCCAGGGTGATCGGCCCGTGCGTGCGGTGCCGCCAGCGCGACCACGCCCAGCCGACGAGCAGCACGCCGCCGATGAACAGCAGGGCGCTGTACTGCAGCCACCACGAGGTGCCGGTCAGGTCGTAGATCTCCGGCCGGGGCCAGATGAGGTTGATCGCCATGCCGACCTGGAACGCCACGGCCAGGGCGTTGAGCGGGATGCCCCAGCGACCGAGGGTGAACAGTGGCTTGCCGTCCTCGTCCACCCCGGTCGGCAAGCCCGTGCGACGGAGCTTGATCCGCTGGACCAGCAGCGGCCCGGTGACCCCGAGGTAGGCCAGGTAGAGCATCGCGATGCACAGGCTCGACAGCGCGGTGAAGATCGCGGACTGCCCGATGTTGACGGCGAGGGCCAGCCCGGCGCCGACCCCGACGACGATCGACGCGGCGATCGGGGTGCCGGTGCGGGGCGAGACCCGGGCGAGGGTGCGGTGGAAGGGCAGCGCCTTCTCGCGGGCCATCGAGTAGACCATCCGGGCTCCGGCGGTCTGCACGGCGAGGGTGCAGGCGAAGACCGCGACGGCGACGGTGCAGAGCAGGAGCCGGCCGAAGACGTCGCCGAGGGTCGAGGTGATCACCCAGGCGAGCCCCTGCGTGGCGAGCTTGCCGTCGGTCAGGCTCGGGGCGGCGACGAGGGCGCCGATGATGAGCAGCCCACCACCGAGGCCGGAGACCGTGAGTGCCCGGACGATCGTCTTCGGGGTGGTCCGGCGCGGGTTGTGGGTCTCCTCGGCGAGCTCACCGGCCGAGTCGAATCCGACCATCACGTACGCGGCCATCAGCGAGGATGCCAGGAACGCCCACACGTACGGCTCGGTGCTCGTCGAGCCGGCGGTCGTGAACACCACGGAGGCGCTGCGGTGCGGCAGCAGGAACAGGGCGCCGATGAGCACGATCACGCCGATGATCTCGATGAGCACGCCGAAGCTCGTCACGCGGGCCATCAGCCGGACGCTCGTGATGTTCACGATCGTCGTCACGGCGAGCATCACCAGCCCGAGGGCCACCGCGTTCGCGGCACCGGTCGGCGACGCGACGGACGGGTCCGCGCCCGGACCGCCGACGACCTGGAACCCGTCCCAGATCGCGGGGAGCACGGCCTGCACGGCGATGGCCGCCACCGCGACGGTGAGGATCTGGCCGATGATCATCGTCCAGCCGGTGAACCACCCGAACCGGGCTCCGGCCAGGCGGCTCGACCACTGGAAGATCGCGCCCGAGATGGGCCAGCGGGCCGCGAGCTGCGCGAAGTTCAGCGCGACGAGCAGCTGGCCGCCGAAGACCAGCGGCCACGCCCAGAAGAACGCAGCACCGCCGAGCCCGAAGCCGAGTCCGAACAGCTGGAAGACCGTGGTGAGGATCGAGACGAAGGAGAAGCCCGCCGCGAAGGAGGAGAACGAGCCGACCCCGCGGTGGAGTTCCTGCTCGTAGCCGAGGCGGGCGAGCCCCTGGGTGTCGACGTCGGACGTGGCGCGCGGTGCGTGGAGCGGTGCTTGCGGAGAACGCATGACTGCAGACCTTTCGCGGAGTACCTGTCGGGTGACAGGTAGTGCGACAAGTGTCTTGCGGCCCTGTGTCGGCGCCGTTGCCCGTCTGTTTCGAGTGCGTGACGGCAGGCCCCGGCGTGTAAACGTTCCGAGTCGGCGGCCGGCTGTGGCGGCCCGCCGAGGACCACCTGCGGGCCTCAGGCGGTGGCGGGGGCGTGCTGTCCCGCCACCGGGAAGGGGCCCGGCGCGGTGTCGCCGCCGTACCGAGCCACGATCTCCGCGGCTGCCGACACGCTGCGCCCGATCGCGTCCTCGGGCACCCGCAGGAGTCGGAGGCAACCGCGGGTGACCGCCGTCGCGTACGCCTCGCGTTCCTCGGGACGCCCCCAGTACCGCTGCGAGACGACGGACTCGACGAGCCCGAACACGAGGTCGACGTCGTCCTGCTCGGACGGCGTCCTCGTCGAGCCGAGGTGGGCCAGCACCTCGGCTGCGAGGCGCTGGTAGCGATCCCGCAGCGAGGCGGCTCCGGCATCGTCGTCGCGGAGCGCCCGTGCGACCCCCGGCATCCGGAAGACGGCGACGATGTCGTCCGGCGTCGACAGCACCACCGACGTGTCGAACGACGAGAGGGCGGCGAGCCGGGTGACCGGGTCGATCTCCTGGTGGTCGAGCCAGTCCGCGAAGGCGACCGCGGGCGAGGTCGAGCGCGCGAGGAGCTCGAGCACGATGTCGTGCTTCTCGGCGAAGTGGTAGTACAGCGAGGCCTGCTTGATGCCCACCCGATCAGCGATCTGGCGGGTCGTCGTCTCCAGGTACCCCTGCGTGGCGAAGAGCTCCGCAGCGGCGTCCAGGATCTCAGCACGGGTCGTCCTGCCTGCTCGCCGCTCGCCGGTGGCCCGGGGGCGGCCGCGGGGTGCGCGTGGGCGGTCGGGCGCCTGGGTCGGTCCGTCGGATCGATCGGTCATGCGTCGTCGGCCCCTCCCACGATCGCCCCGGCCTGGACGACGAGCGAGATGCTACCGGGTGTCGTCAGGACGGTGAGGTCCGTGAGCGGGTCGCCGTCGACGAGCACGAGGTCGGCGCGTTTGCCGGCGGTCACGGTGCCGACGTCGTCGCCGACACCGCAGAGGTCCGCGGCGACCGACGTCCCGGCGGCGATGGCCAGCTCCGGCGAGAGTCCGACGTCGACGAGTCGCGCCAGCTCGGCGAGGTTCGTCCCGTGCGAGACGATGCCCGCGTCGGTGCCCATCGCGACCGGCACCCCGGCGGCGACCGCTGCGGCGATCCGTTCGGCCCCCTCGGCAGCGAGTCTGGCGCGTTTCCGGGCGGCCCACGGCGGCGCGTCGGCCGAGAGCGTCCGGAGGAGGGTCGACAGTGTCGGGACGAGAACGGTCCCGTGCTCGAGCATCGCCTCGATCGCCCGATCGTCGCTGAGGTAGCCGTGCTCGACGCTCCGGACGCCGGCGCGCGCCGCGGCCTCGACGCCGCGCGCCCCGATGGCGTGTGCGGCCACGCCGGCGAGCCCGTGCCGATCGACCTCCTGCACGACGGTCCGCATCTCTGCTTCCCTCAGGCCGCCGCCCTCCGGGTGGCTCCTCGGGCTGCCCACACCGCCGGTGGCGGCCACCTTGACCCAGTCGGCACCTTCTCGCACGACCTCTCGCGTCAGCCGCAGGAACGCATCCGGTCCGTCGCCGACGGCTCCGGCCCCGGGGCCGTCGTCCAGCGGGAGGCCGCCGATGGTGCGGGAGTCACCGTGGCCGCCGGTGACGCTCAGGATGCGGATCGCCACGAGGAGGCGCGGTCCGCTGACGACGCCGTGCTCGACCGCGTCGCGGAAGCCGGCGTCCGCGCCGGCGAGGTCGCGCACCGTCGTGACGCCTGCACGGAGCGTGGCGGCGAGGTGGGGGACCGCTCGGAGCGTCTTCGCACTCTCCGGCTCCGTGATGGCGTCGAGCGTCGTCGTCGTCGGGCTGGTCGTCAGGTGGACGTGGCAGTCGACGAAACCGGGCAGCAGTGTGCGTCCGCGTCCGTCGACGATCCGGAGTCGGTCGGCTCCCGCAGTGGCCGCGATGCTCGTCGAACCGGTGGGGGTCACCCCGGCGATCCGGTCGCCGGCGACCTCGACGTCGACGTGGTCGAGAGCCGAGCCGCCGGTCCCGTCCACGAGCCGGACGTCACGGACGAGCAGGGGCGGGTGGATCGAGGGCGGCGTCATGCTCCCATCCTGCACCAATACCTGTCGCTGACAGAATTCATCTCGCGGAAACACGGCGACACGTGTCGGAAACGGTCGGGACCTATTTTCGATCACTGACAGGTTCCGCCCCGCACCCGACCCGAGAGGTCTGTCCGATGGCCCTTTGCACCCCGCGCACCGTCACCCGTCCACTCACCGTCGCCGCGCTCCTGGCGAGCATCGCGCTCACGGTCAGCGCCTGCTCGACGACCGGTTCCGCTGCAGGGTCCTTCGACTCGACGGACACCTTCACCGCCGTCTACCTCGGGTCGTACTCGACGCCGCCGGACCCGGACATCAACTACGACGGCCCGGGTCTCAACATCATCGAGAACACCTACGAGGGCCTCGTGGCCTACCGCGACGGCGCCGACACCGCGGAGATCGTGCCGGAGCTCGCGACGAAGTGGTCGGTGTCCGACGACGGCCTGACCTACGACTTCACCCTGCGTCCCGACGTCACCTTCCACGACGGCACGCCGTTCACCGCGGAAGCGGTCGTCGACTCGTTCGAGCGCCGCACCGCCGTCGACGGTGGCCCCGCGTACATGGTCGCTGACGTCGCATCGGTGGAACCCGACGGTGACCACCGCGTCGCGGTGCACCTCAAGGCGAAGAACACGGCGTTCCTCGACTACCTCGCCTCGCCGTTCGGCGTGAAGATGATCAGCCCGACGGTCCTCGACGAACACGGCGGGAAGGACCACGCACAGGAGTACCTGACCACCCACGACGCCGGTACCGGGCCGTACGAGCTCTCGGAGGTCGACACCGGGTCGTCCTACGGGATGCGCGCCTACGACGACTACTGGGGAGACGCGCCGGCGATCCCGGACGTGACGTACCGGATCGCGGAGAACGCTTCGTCGGTGCAACTCGAACTCGAGCGCGGCGAGGTCGACGCGGTGCTCAACGTCACCTCGAAGACCGCCTACCAGCGCATGTCGGAGACCGAGGGCCTCGCCGCGTCCACGTTCCCGAACTTCACGACCCAGACCCTGTTCGTGAACCCGGCGTCGAAGGCGTTCCCCACCGTGGACGACCGTCACCGGCTCTTCAGCGCGATCAACACGGAATCGGTGATCGACGCCTCGATGGGGGACCTCGAGGAACCGACCTCCGAGCTGTTCCCCGCGGGCATGACCGACGCGTCGATCAGCGAGCAGGGCGTCACGCATGATCCGTCCGCGCTCGCCGCCATGGCCGACAGTGGTACCACCGAGGGCCGGACCATCCGGGTCGGGTACGCCGGCTCGAGCGGCGACGGCAAGGCGTTCGCGGACGAGCTCGTCGCCGAGTTCGGTGACGTCGGCCTCACGGCCGAGTCGGTCTCGTACGCCTCGGGGTCCGCCTACACGATGACGGACGACCTCGAGGCCGCTCCCGACCTCTTCGTGATGTCGGTCTTCCCCGACGCCGGGCACGTCGACGCGTGGGCTCGGATCCTCTACACCCCGAAGGGCGGCCTCGACCTCTTCGGCGCCGAGGTCCCCGGACTGACGGATGCCCTCGACGATGCGGTGGCCTCGGGTGACGACGACGCCTACGCGGCGATCGCTGCTGCGGTCAACGACTCCGGGTACTGGCTCTCGACCGGCTCGCTGAACAGCACCACGGTCGTCCGCGACGACGTCCGTGGGGTCGACGACGCGCAGAACGTCCTGGAGTACAACGTCCTGCACTTCGCCGCGCTGGACCGGGACTGACGGACGAGGGGCCTCGATCCGGCCCCTCGTCACAACACCGACCAGCAGCCGATCCGGAAGGGGTCATCGTGACCAGCACAGCAGCGTCCGCGCAGAGCACGACACCAGCCGATCCGCCCGATCCGCCCGACCCGGTCGTCCGCGTCGCCGACCTCCGCGTCGTCCTGCACCGTGACGGAGCGCCCGTCGAAGCGCTCCGGGGTGTCGACCTCGAGGTCGCGCCGGGCGAGGTACTCGGGCTCGTCGGCGAGTCCGGTTCGGGGAAGACCGTCCTCGGCCTCACCCTGATGGCGTTGCTCCCTGCGGCTGCTCGCCCGGTGGTGAGCGGCACGGTCCGGATCGCCGGCGAGGACATCGTCGGAACCACCGCCGAGCACGACCGTGTGGTCCGCAAGGAGCACATCGGTGCCGTGTTCCAGGACCCGATGACCTCGCTCGACCCCACCATGACGATCGGCGCCGCGCTCGCCGAGGTCGCCCGCAATCGTGCCCACGTGCTGGAGCTGCTCACCGACGTGGGCATCCCCGACCCGGCCGAGCGGCTCGGGGCGTACCCGCACAACCTGTCCGGCGGTCTCCGCCAACGGGTCATGATCGCGCTGGCGCTCGCGAGGAACCCCTCACTCATCATCGCCGACGAACCGACCACCGCACTCGACGTCACCGTGCAGGCCCAGATCCTCGCGCTCCTGCGCCGTCTCCGTGCCGAACGCGGGTGCTCGGTCGTCTTCGTCACCCACGATCTCGGCGTCGCGGCCGAACTCTGCGACCGCGTTGCGGTGATGTACCGAGGCGAGATCGTGGAGAGCGGGCCCACGGCGATGGTCCTCGAGAAGCCTCAGCACCCCTACACCCGGGGGCTCCTGGCCTCCCGCATCGACCTGGGCACCCCTCGGGACCGACCGGTGCCGTCCGCGCACGACGCGGACCGGGTGGACGACCTGCCCGCGCTCTGGCCGCAGGTCGTGCTGGGCGACACCGCCGTGGAACTCCGCGGTGTGGAACGGACCTTCCGCAGCGGACCGGTGTGGCGCCGGCGGTCGGTCGAAGCCGTCCGCGGCGTCGACCTCACTGTCCGGGCTGGTGAGTCCCTGGCGCTGGTCGGGGAGAGCGGCTGCGGCAAGTCCACGACCATGCGGATCATCGCGGGGCTGGACACCGCCAGCGCTGGGACGGTGTCCGTGTTCGGTTCCGGGCGTCCGCAGATGGTCTTCCAGGACGCCGGGGCCTCGCTCACGCCGTGGTTGTCGGTCGGCGAGATGCTCGCCGAACGCGTCCGCGCGGCGCGGCGCGGGGTCGCCGCCGGTGCGGTCGCGGAGGCGGTGCACGAGGTGCTCGACCGGGTGGGGCTCCCGCAGGACATCGCCCGGGTCCGCGCCACTGCGCTCTCCGGCGGGCAACGGCAACGGGTCGCGATCGCCCGAGCCGTCATCGTGCCGCCGTCGGTGCTCCTGTGCGACGAGCCGACGAGCGCCCTCGACGCTTCGCTCGCCTCCACCGTGCTGAACCTGCTCGGGCGGATCCGACGCGAGCTCGGGATGACCATGCTCTTCGTCACCCATGACCTCGCCGCCGCGCGGATCGTCTCGGACCGCATCGCTGTGATGCGACAGGGGCGGATCGTCGAGACCGGCGACGCTGATGACCTGTGCGCCGCCCCACGGCACGCCTACACCGCTGCGCTCCTCGCGGCGATCCCCGGCGATCGACTCTCGCTCGCCCGGACCGGGAAGGACCGCCCGTGACCGTCACCACCACCGCGTCGTTGCGACCGACCGACCGACGCTGGCAGCGCGTCACCGCCATCCGACGGCGCGGACGCACCGTCGACCTCGTGGCCATCAGCGCGCTGGGCGTCGTCGTGGTCGTCGCGCTCCTCGCTCCCGTGATCGCCCCCTACAGCCCGGTGCTGCGGTCCGGGACAGCGTTCCTCCCCCCGGGCTCGGCAGGGCACCTGCTCGGCACCGACGCGCTCGGCTACGACATGCTCTCGCGGGTGCTCCACGGCCTGCGCGCGAGCCTCGTCGCCGCGTTCATCGTGATCGCCAGCGGGGTCGTGTTCGGCACCGTGGTCGGGCTGCTCGCCGGTTCACTCGGGCGATGGGCCGACAACCTGCTCATGCGCTTCACCGACCTGTTCCTCGCGATGCCCGGACTCGTCATCGCCCTCGCCGTCGCGGCCGCGCTCGGCCGGGGGTACTGGAGCGCACTGCTCGGCATCGCGGTCGTCTGGTGGCCGATGTACGCGCGGCTCGTGCGAGGAGAGATCCGCGCGTGGGCTGCCCGCCCGCACCTCGAAGCCGCCGTCATCGGTGGGATCGGATGGTGGCGCAGGACCACACGGCATCTCCTGCCCGGCGTGACCTCGACCATCGTGGTCACCGCGAGCCTCGACATCGGCGGGCTCATCGTCGCGCTCTCCGCACTCTCCTTCCTGGGTCTCAGTTCGCCCGCTCCCGCACCGGAACTCGGTGCCATGGCGGCGCAGGGCGCCCAGTACCTGCTGGAGTACTGGTGGATCCCGGTGGTGCCGGGGCTCGCCGTGGCGGTCGTCTCGTTCCTGGCGAACCTCGCCGGGGACGGTGTCCGAGACCTGGTGAGCCGATGACCCGGAGCACCACGCGCCTCCCGGCCTGCATCCCGACGACCGTCGTCCGCTGCAGCGGACCCGAGCAAGGAACATCCGCATGACCGCCTTCGTGCTCCGCCGTACCGGCTCCATGCTGGGCGTCCTGGTCGCCCTCACCATCGTGTTGTTCTCCTTGCAGGAGCTCAGCGGCGTCGACCCCGCGCGTGCGTACGTCGGCGCGAACGCCTCCGCCGGAGCGGTCGACCGTGCCAGGGCGTCGCTCGGGCTCGACCAGCCTGCTCCGATCCGGTACCTCGCCTACCTCGGGGGGCTCCTCCACGGCGACCTGCAGAACTCCCTCCGCACACGGACACCGGTCGCGGAGGGGATCGCGACCGCCTTCCCCGCGACGCTCGAACTCGCGATGTGGACCCTCGCCATCGCCCTCCTGCTCGGTGCGGCGTTCGCGTTCCTGACACGGTCACCCGTTGGCGCGGTGCCGGTGTCGTCAGGATCGTCCTCCTGTCCGGTGCGGCGGCCCCGACCTTCCTGCTCGCATCCGTCGGCCTCCTGTTCCTCTACGGGAAGCTCGGACTCGTCCCCGCCAACGGCCGCTCCTCGTTCACGGAGTCCTCTCCCGGACCCACGGGGTTGCTCGTCGTCGACGCGGTCCTCGCCGGGCGGGTCGACGTCGCCGGTGACGCCGTCTGGCACCTCCTCCTCCCCGCAGCCTGCGCTGCGGTGTCGCCCGCGGTCGCGATCGGTCGGGTGCTGGTGGACGGCTTGCGGACGAACCTCGTCGCCGACCACGCGCGCACCGCGCGTTCCGCAGGGATGCGCGAGAGCGCCGTCCTCCTCCGGCACGCGCTCCGGAACGCCCTCGGTCCGACGCTGTCGATGATCGGACTGCAGGCCGGGATGCTCCTCGGTGGACTGGTCGTCGTCGAAAAGATCGTCGGTTGGCCCGGACTCGGGAGCTACCTGGACCGTTCGGTCCAGTCGAGCGACTTCCCGGGCATCGCGGGCGTCGCGCTGCTGCTCGGCGTCTCGTTCGTCGTCCTGAACACCGTCGTCGACCTGCTGCAGGTCGTCGTCGACCGCCGGCTGGCGCTCGCCTGAGGCCGTCGGCTGAAACCACCACGAGAGGAACCACCGTGAACGTCACCGGCAACACCGTGCTCATCGTCGTCGACATCCAGGGAGGGAACGTGCCGAAGGATGCCAACCGGACCGAGATCCCTTCCATGGAGGGCCGAGCGGACCGAGTGCCGCGCGTGACCGAGATCATCCGACGCTTCCGCGAGAACGACCTGCCCGTGGTCTTCATCCAGGAGGTGCACAAGCCCTCGCTCGTCGACATCGGCCGCGAGCTGGACGGGACGGAGGGGCCGCACTGTGTCGAGGGGTGGCCGGAGACGGAGCTCGCCGAGCACATCGATCCGCGGCCGGAGGAGTTCCTGATCAAGAAGCGCCGGTACTCGGCCTTCTTCGGGACCGAGCTCGAGATCGTGCTGAAGGCGTACAAGGCCGAGACCGTGGTGCTGGTCGGCGGTCTCACCGACGTCTGTGTGCACTACACGGCCGTCGATGCCCACCAGCACGACTACCGGTTCCGCGTCGTGACCGACGGCGTCGGCGGATCGACACAGCAAGCGCACGACAACGCGCTGGCGGCCATGCAGTACCTCCAGCGCGACGCGCTCGTCACGACGGCCGATGTGACCGCCTGGCTGGACGACGTCGAGGCCGACGCGCTCGAGCCGGTCCGGTGACCGACGGTACGGACCGGATCGCACACGGCACGGCACCCCGTGCGGGCTGATCCGGAGCATGCCCCCGTGCGGCCGGAGTCGGCGGGTACGCCGCTCTGGCCGCTCGCGATCGGGACGTTCGCGATCGGGTCGGGCGGCGGTGTCGTCGCCGGCCTCCTGCCCTCGATGGCCGTGGACCTCGACGTGGGCCTCGCGGAGGTCGGGCTGCTCGTCGCGGTCTACAGCGTCGTGTACGCGGTCGCCGCGCCGGCGGTGGCGTTGTTCGGGCACCGCATCCCGCGACGGAGCCTCATGCTGTGCTCGCTCGCGGCCTTCGGTCTCGCGAGCGTCGCGATGGCGCTCGTCGACTCGTACAGCGCAGCGGTCGTGGCGCGGGGGCTCGCGGCGGTGGCCGCTGGAGGGTTCACACCGACGGCGACGGTGCTCGCGTCGCAGGCAGTCTCGCCGGAGCGGCGTGGCCGGGCGGTCGCCACGGTCTTCGGTGGACTCACGACCGCCTCCGTGGTCGCAGCACCCATCGGCGCGCTGCTCGGACCTGCGGTCGGGTTCCGTGCCGTGTACGTCGGGATCGGGGTCACCGCCGTCCTGGCGGCTGTGGCGATCGCACTCCTGGTCGCCCGGCCGACCGGTCTTCCGATGGTGCAACGCGACGCGCCGACTGATGGACTCCTGACGGGTGTCGCTGTGTCGGGTGCCACGACGCCCGTTCTCGGACCGGACGAACGCCGGACGGACGCGCTCCGAAGGCCCGGGGGCGGCACGGCTGCGTTCGGGTGGGTCGCGGTGGTCCTGGCGGTCTCGATGACCGAGACCCTGGCCGCCTTCATCGTCCAGACCTACGCGGCTCCGCTCCTCGACGTCCTCGCCGGAGCGGCCGGGCCGACGCTGAGTGGCATCCTCGTCAGCTACGGGCTCGCCGGGGTGGTCGGCAACGTCGTCGGCGGTCGCCTCTCCGACCGGTTCGGGGCCGCGATCGTCCTGTGCGCGGCGCTCCTGGGAGCCGGTCTGTCGCTCGCTGTGCTGACCTGGGCAGGTGGGAACGCCGTCGGTGCCGGTGCGGTCTTCGCGGTGTGGGGCTTCTGCGCATGGGCGGCCAACTCGCCCCTGCAGACGCTGCTCCTCACGATGTCCGGGCGCTTCGCCCAGGTGGTCGTCGCCCTCAACTCGGCGGTCATCGCCCTCGGTACGGCTGCCGGCTCGGGGATCGGCGGGCTGCTCGTCGACGGCGGCCGGACCGCGGAGCTCGGCGCCTGGTCGGGGGCGGCGATGACGGTGAGCGTCGCACTCACCGTCGTCGTCATCGTGGGGCAGCGACGAGCAACTCTCCGCGGTCGGGGGATCACTCGACGTCGACGTCCCGCTTTCCGCGCCGGACGATGAGCGGGTCCGGCTTGCCGATGACGTCGGCGGCCTTGTCCGGGTAGTCGAACTGCGTCAGGAAGTACCGCATCGCGTTGAGCCGCGCGCGCTTCTTGTCGTTCGACCGCACGATCGTCCACGGCGCGTAGCGCTTGCTCGTCCGGGTGAACATCGCCGTCTTCGCCTCGGTGTAGTCCTCCCACCGGTCGAGTGACAGCAGGTCGATGTCGGACAGCTTCCACCGCCGCACGGGGTCGAGCTGGCGCATGGCGAACCGGGTCCGCTGCTCGCGACGGGTCACCGAGAACCAGAACTTCGTCAGGTGGATGCCGGAGTCGACGAGCATCCGCTCGAACTGCGGCACCTGGGTCATGAACGACTCGTACTCGTCGTCGCTGCAGAAGCCCATCACCCGTTCGACGCCGGCACGGTTGTACCAGGAGCGGTCGAACAGGACCATCTCACCGGCGGCCGGCAGGTGCTGCACGTACCGCTGGAAGTACCACTCACCGCGCTCGCGCTCGGTCGGCTTGCTCAGCGCCACGACCCGCGAGGTCCGGGGGTTGAGGTGCTCCGTGAACCGCTTGATCGTGCCGCCCTTGCCCGCGGCGTCACGCCCCTCGAAGAGCACGACGACCTTCTGGCCGGTGTCCTCGAGCCAGTACTGGCACTTCAGCAGCTCGATCTGCAGCAGGTACTTCTGGTACTCGTACTCGTCCCGCGGCAGGCGCTCCGAGTACGGGTAGTCGTCCTGCCAGGTGAGCACCGGGTTGCCGTGCGGGTCGATCAGCTCCGGGTCGGCCGTCTGACCGTCCGCGACGCTGTACCCCTCGGTCCGCAGCTGTTCGATGTACTCCCGCAACGGCTGCGAGTACGGCGCTGTGTCCACGGTGTCCTCCCTCTGCGAGCCGATCGGCTGTCGGCCCCAGGGCCATCCTGGCCCGGCCACCCGCACGACCGCCCCACGCCTCGCCCTGGACGCGACCCGATGACGGCCTGGAGGCGCGGTGCGGGCCCGCCCCGTGCCTCCCGACCGCATGTGGCCCTGCACAGGCATGATGGCTCCATGACGGACCAGGCCGAGATGATCCACCCCGAGATCGCACCGAGCGGAGACGGGTGCGTCGAGTGCGACGCGACCGGCTCGTGGTGGGTGCACCTGCGCCGCTGCGCGGCGTGCGGCCACGTCGGCTGCTGCGACGACTCCCTCAACACGCACGCGACGCGGCACTGGGAGGAGACCGGGCACGCGGTCATCCAGAGCTACGAGCCCGGCGAGACCTGGGCGTGGGACTACCGCGACGACACCCGCTTCGAGGGGCTCGAGCTCGCAGCGCCCACCAGCCACCCCGTGACGCAGGCAGTCCCCGGGCCGGCGGATCGCCTTCCCGGGGACTGGTTGGAACTGCTCGGCGGATCACGCTGATCCGCGGCGGTCGTCAGGTCAGACGGCCGCGGTCGCCTCGTCGCGGTGCGGGAGCTTCCAGCCCGGACGCACGAAGTGGCAGGTGTAGCCGTGCGGGTTCTTCTCGAGGTAGTCCTGGTGCTCGTCCTCGGCCTCCCAGAACGGGCCGGCCGCGGTGACCTCGGTGACGACCTTGCCGGGCCAGATGCCCGACGCGTCGACGTCCGCAATGGTGTCGAGCGCGACCTGCTTCTGCTCGTCCGAGGTGAAGAAGATCGCCGAACGGTAGCTGCGACCGATGTCGTTGCCCTGGCGGTCCTTCGTCGACGGGTCGTGGATCTGGAAGAAGAACTCCAGCAGGTCCCGGTACGAGATCTGGGACGGGTCGAAGACGATCTCGACCGACTCGGCGTGGTCGCCGTGGTTGCGGTACGTCGCGTTCGCCACGTCGCCGCCGGAGTAGCCGACGCGGGTGCTGACGATGCCGGGACGACGACGGAGGAGCTGCTGCGCTCCCCAGAAGCATCCGCCGGCGAGGATGGCGGTCTCGGTGGTGGTCATGGTGGCCTCCTGGGCTCTCGTGTCACTGGCTGCGACACCGTGTGGTGCAACCGGCAACAGGGACGATCTGTTCCCGTCGTCAGGTCCGCTGTGGGGCGCGGACCCACCCCGGGTGTGCGGTCGGTACGACTCGACCCTACGAGTCCGTGCTCCGTGTCGCCCCTGCGGTACGGTCAGGCCACATGAAGCGGTCATCCGTGCACGACGAGGGGCAGCGCCCGTGTGTTCGTGACGCCTCGCCGGAGCAGGTCGGATGACTGCACCTGATCCAGCTCGGTGGGTGTTGCACCCGAATCCGGTCTGGGCGGGCCGAGTCGACTTCGTCGCAGACGCGATGATCGCTGGAGATCCGACGAGTCCTCTGCGATTCGAGCAGCTCCTCTTCCGGGACCTCGGTGACGGCATCCACCAGCTCTGCTGCATCCCGTTCTTCACGTACGGCTGGTCGCTCGGTGATGGAGTGCGTCTCGAGGAGCGTGACGGAGTCGGTCCCACGCCGGCTGCAGTTCTCGAACGAAGCGCATTCTGGGTTCTCCGAGCTTTCGTTGAGAGCGATGACGCAGCCGCAGCACTCCTCGAGCTGTTGCAGCGGAATGACGCGCTCGTGGAAACGCGCGGGCGTCTGGTCGCGTTCGCGGTCGAGGGCGCCCAGAGGCTCGCTGCTGTTCGAGAAGAACTGGAAGCTCTGCAGCGTCCCGGCTTCCTGTCCTACGAGACCGGCTGGCTCTGACCCCGCTCGTTGCGGAAGGCTGCTCTCTCGTGTCGACTTTCATGGAGAAGCGCTTCCAGTGAGCCGGATCGACGCGATGGACTTCGGCTTCCACATCGAGTTCGCGCGTGCCTGAGGCGGCACGGCCGTTCTCGACCCGTCGGCGCGGTACGGTCAGGCTCACATGTGGCGGTCATCCATCGACGAAGTCCAGCGCCGTCCCCGTGGTTGGTGGCTGCTCGGACTCGCGTTCTGTTTCCTCGTCTTCCTCGAGGTGTTCGTGGCGATCGGCTCGCTGCCGGGGATGGTCGTCGCGCAACTTGAGCAGTACACGCCCTGCGCCTCCGACACGACGTTGCAGTGTTCGTACGCCGTCGGGGAGACCGCACAGTTCCTCGTGCCGGTCCTCGCACTCGTCGTCGCGATCACGACCTGGGTCATCGGGGGGTCCGGTGCTCCCACGGTGCGGCGACGGATGCTGATACCCACGATCGGCCTCGTGGTCATCGTCCTGATCTTCGTACTCGGCGTCGTCGCGATCAATCTGTCGATCCGATGATGGTCATCAACCAAACTCGCCGCCCCGCGCTCCCGAGGAGCTGATGCCGTTCACGCCAGCAGAAGCTGCCGAGCAGGCGGCGATCCTGGCCGACCTCCGCGCGCTGGGGTACGACTTCTCGAACCTGTCCGTCTTCGCCCAGGCCGGGATTCGTTACAAGGACGCGGTCCCCCTACTGATCGAGTGGCTGCGGAAGGCGCGGACGCCGGCGATGCAACAGGACCTCGCTCGGGCGTTGAGCAATCCATCCGCGAAGGGAACCGCGATGCCCGCACTGATCGAGGCGTTCCGGAACTTCCCTGACGAAGCGGGTACGCGCTGGGCGGTTGGGAACTCGATCGAGACCGCGTACGTGGACGCGTACTTCGATGACGTGGCGGCGCTCGCGCTGGATTCTCAGTACGGGCGTACCCGTCAGATGGTGGCCCTCGCGCTGGGGAAGTCGAAGCGGCCCGAAGCGGTCGATGTCCTCCTGCAACTCATGGACGACCACAACATCAGCGGGCATGCGGTGTTCGCACTGAGCAAGCGGCCGAACCCCCGAGCGCGCGAGGCCTTGGAGGAGAAGCTGACCGACGACCGCCCGTGGGTGCGGAAGAAGGCTGCGCTCGGGCTGCGGAAGATCGGGGTGGAGCCCGCCGTCTGACGGACCGGAGGCGCGGTGCCAGCTGGCACCGCGCCTCCCGTCCGGGGTGGGGCCGCGTCAGCTCGCGGTGTCCTCGAGCGCGTCGAGCGCGGCCACGTCCTCAGCGGCGAGGACGAAGTCGACGTCGGCGTTCTCGGCGATGCGCGACGGGGTGGTGGACTTCGGCAGCGGCAGGACGTCCTTCTCGAGCAGGTAGCGGATCGCGACCTGGGCGACGGTCTTGTCGTATTTCGCCGCGATCTCGGCGATCTGCTCGTTCTCGAGCAGTCCGCCGGTGGCGAGCGGGGAGTAGCCCTCGGTCAGGATGTCGTGCTCGCGGTCGAAGGCGGTCGTCTCGTCCTGGGTGTTGCCGATGAACCAGCGGATCTGGTTGGCGTGCGGGACGACGTCGGTGCGGCCGAGCAGGTCCTCGAGGTCGGCGACGGCGAAGTTCGAGACACCGATGCTCTTGGTGCGGCCGGCGTCGTAGAGCTCCTCGAAGACCTTCCACACCTCGACGTTGCCGTCGCGGTGGTCGGAGCCCATGTCGCTCCAGGGCCACGGCGCGTGGATCAGGTACAGGTCGACGTGTCCGAGGTTGAGGTTGTTGCTCGACTCCTCGAAGGCGTCGCGGGCGCCGGACGCCGTCTTGATCTCGGCCGGCAGCTTCGTGGTGATGAAGAGTTCGTCGCGGGGGATGCCGCTGTCGCGGACGGCTTCGCCGACGCTCGCCTCGTTGCCGTACGCCAGGGCGGTGTCGATGTGGCGGTAGCCGAGGTCGAGGGCGGTCTTCGTGGCGTCGTACGCGTCGGAGCCGGACGGGATCTGCCAGGTGCCGAAGCCGATCTTCGGGATGTGCAGACCGTTGGACAGGGTGAACGTGTCGATGAGTGCGGGCATGCAGCGGACAGTACGCGGTTCAGCCACGGTCACGGTGCGGAACGCGGGTGTTCTCGGGCTTGCGCGCACTCGGGGAGGAAGTGTCGGTACTCCTCCTTGCGGGCAGCGGTGCTCACTGCGCCGTCGAAGTCGGTCTCCGGAACAACCCCGACCGCGACGTCCCCGTGGCCACTCCCATCGCAGACGGCGACGATGACGCCGTCCGCTCCGTCGGCCTGAGACAGTGTCGCTGGGCGATGGAGCACCTGTGGAGACAGGTCGTACCAGACGAACGCGTCACCGTCCGGGACGAGGGCACCGGCTTCGGTGACCGTCATCCCGACCGTGACATCCACACGGGCCGGGTGACCTGCTGTGGAACATCCCGCCAGCAGCAAGGCGCCGACGGCAATGCTGACCGCGCTGATGCTCAGGCGCAGGGCGGACATGTTCAGCGGTACCGGATGATGTCGCACGTCACGCGTGCACTGCCCGGGTTGAAGGCGTACAACCAGCCGGAACGACCTGTGACGTAGTCCTTCCCAGCGCCGGTCATGTGCTTCTCGATCTCGTACTTGTAGCGGTTCCCGACCGGGTAGGCGACGAGCATCCGTCCCTTGGGGACACGCTGCCTGCTGCAGGTCACCGAGACGCTCTGTGTGCGGGAAGCACTGAAGTTGAGCTTGCCCGCGGCCCACTTCCTCGTCGCACCGAACTCCAGACCGATCGTTCGTGTTGCTGCGCGGCCCTTCGTGAGGCCGCAGTTCATCGAGGACGTGCGGGACCCGCAGGATGCGAGGATCTGCGAACCGGTGTGGTGGGACTTCTTCGACTTGCTGACCACCTTGTTGTAGTACCCCCACGCGGCTCGAGGTTCGCGCGGTTGCGTCGCTTCGGCTGCGGTACCGCTGGCGAGCAACAGGGAGATGGTGGTGGCAGCTACGAGGGCGCTCTTGACGGAAGTCTTCATGAACGTCGAGCTTGGCGGAGAACCGACAAAATATGTAGAACATCAAACTTTGGAGCGAAGTCGTTACCTGACCTCCGGCGCCAGGAAGGGCGTTCCGGGTTGCATGGCGCCCACCTCGAACGGACGGAAGGACGCCCGCATGCCCCTGAACCCCACCGTGCACGACCGGAAGACCGGTGTCACCCCGCCCGGAGGGTCCGGCGGCTTCGAGCTCGCCCTGCTCGACCGCGGCGCCGCCGTGCTGCAGACCTCGGCGCCGCTGCGGGGCTTCGACGTCTACGTGGTGGGGTTCCACTGCGTGAAGGGCGAGCCCGACGTGCAGATGGAGGCGCACCACTTCTGCAAGGTGGTGAACGCCGAGATGCTGCAGTGCGTGCTCTTCGACGGCAACACCGCCGACGCGAACCTGATCGGCATCGAGTACATCGTGTCCGAGCGGCTCTTCGACTCCCTGCCCGAGGACGAGCAGGCGTCGTGGCACCCGCACAACCACGAGGTGTTCTCCGGTGAACTCGTCGCTCCGGGCCTGCCGATCGCGGTCGAGACCGAGCTGATGGGGCACCTGGTGAACTCGTACGGCAAGACCTGGCACACCTGGCACAGCACCCCGATGGGTTCGCAGCCTGCACACGACCTGCCGGTCGGCGACCCGATGCTCATGTGGTCGTTCAACCGCGAGGGCGAGGTGGACAGCGCGCTGCAGCAGGACCGGAACCAGGCGATGCGCACCGATCCGGAACCGCGCAAGGAGTCGCGGGCGAAGTACCTCGACCGCGCCCACCCGCAGCGCGGTGTCGGCACGATGCGCGACGCCTTCACCGGCACCACCCCGACCCCGGGCGTCGTCGACGCGGACGACGGACGCCCCTGACGACGGACGGGAGGCCCGTGGCGGTGTCGCCACGGGCCTCCCGCCCGGTGTCTGCTGTGGTTCAGCGCGCGGTGCGCGTCCCGATCCGCGGCAGGACGAAGCCGAGCACGATCATCGCGACGGCCAGGAAGGCGTGCAGCACGTTGTCCGCGCTGTTCAGCGGCACGAAGTTCGCGCCACCGGCCATGCCCGCGGTGAAGAGCCCGTAGACGAAGAGCACCGCGTAGACGATGCCGCCGGCGACGAGGTACAGGCGTGCGGAGGCTGCACGGCGGGCGGCGAGCAGCCCGACGATGCCGAAGAGCAGGTGCACGATGTTGTGCAGGACGGACACCTGGAACAGGCCCAGGAGCAGGGCCATGGAGCCGTGGCCGGCCATGGACATCGAGCCCATGTTCATGGTGAGTCCGGGGATGAACCCGGCGATGCCGACGATCAGGAAGACGACACCGAAGACGAACGCGCCCCGCTGGGTCCACGTCGAACCGGAGGTGGTGCGTGCGGTTGCTGCGCTGCTGGTCATGATCAGCCCTCTTTTCTGTACGCGCCGCAGTGTGCGGCACACATGACATTCGGAGCGCTTCCCCGGACGGTTTGCAGGTCAGTGCTCGGCGGTCACGGCGGCGGTCACCGCGGTGGTCAATCCGCGCACCAGCAACGCCCGCGATCCGGCGGTCGCGGTGCTGTCCGGATCGCTCCACGCGGCGCGGGCGAGTCCGTCCACCAGGGTGATCACGGCGTCGGCGACCACGGGCACCGGCTCGGACGGCGCCGCTCCGTGCCGCGCGGTCCAGCGCTCGATCCCGGCGACCACGCCGTCGCGCCAGAGCCGACGTTCGGCGTCGAGCAGGTCCCCGTCGCCGTCCGGGGCGAGGGCCGTCGCGCTGAGGGCCTCGAGCACCCGGAACCGCTCGGGTTCGCGCCGCACCAGGTCGAGGTACGCCGAGATCCCCGCCTCGAGCGCGGCGGCGAGGTCGTCGTGCTCGTCGGCGGCCGCGAGCACCGGCGGCAGGACCGCACGCGCCTGCCGCTCGAGCAGCGCGACGACCAGGTTGCGCCGGGCCCCGAAGGCGTAGTGCACGACACCGTGGGCGACGCCGGCGCGAGCGGCGACGGCCCGGGTGGTGAGGCCGCGCAGGCCGTCGTCCCGCACGACCAGGGCGGCGGCGTCGAGCAGTTCCGCACGGCGGTCCTGTCGGCTGCGGTACCCGCGCGTCTGCTGCTGGTCGGTCATCACAGGAAGCGTACGGGGCGCGTGCAGGACCGGACGCGAGTATGAAATCGGCCGAGTGGCCAAATCAGTGATCACCCGAGGAGTCAGCATGGAGATCGTCGTCCGAGCAGCAGGACCCGCCGAACTCGAGGCGGCCGCGGCCGTCCTCGCCGAGGCCTTCGCCGACGACCCGGTCCTCGCCGAGTTCCGGCCGTCGCGACCCGGTGAGGACCGCCCCGCCGTGCTGACCGGGCTGTTCGCCGCGCTCATCCGGTCGGTGCCGATGCCCGCGCGACGGGTGGACGTCGCCACGATCGGTGACCGGGTGGTCGGCGCCGCCTTCTGGCAGGCACCCGGTCGGCAGCCCGGTGGCGTCCGGGCCTTCGTGCGGCAGGTGCCGGCGTTCCTCCGGGTCCTGGGGCTCGGCGGGGCGCTCCGCGCGGTCGCCCACCTGCGCCGCATGGAGCGCGCCCGACCGGCCACCCCGCACTGGTACCTCGCCGAGATCGGGGTGTCGGCGTCAGCGCGTGGTCGGGGCATCGGCGGACTGCTGCTCGGCCACGCACTCGAGCGCGCGGACCGGACGTCGGACGGTGCGTACCTGGAGTCCTCCACCCCGGTGAACCGCCGGCTGTACCGACGGCACGGGTTCGCGGACGGCGCGCCGATCGCGGGGTTCCGCGCGGCGACCCCGATCAGCATGTGGCGTCCGGCCGCCGGCTGATCCGACGCCGGGGGACACCGACCCTGTACCGGCGTGCACGAGCGCTGCCTACCGTCCACGGCACACCACGACGAGAGGAAACACCATGGCAAGTGGAGTCGCAGCAGTCTGGGTCCCGGTCAGCGACATGGAGCGCGCCGTCGCGTTCTACCGCGACACGCTCGGTCTCACCGTCAAGGACCAGTCCGACGACTGGAGCGAGATCGACGCCGGCGGCCTGATGATCGGCCTGAACGGGCGCGAGTCCGCCAGCCAGGCGAGCGAGGGCGGCGCCGTCGTGTCGTTCCAGCCGGACGGCAGCATCGAGGACGAGGTCGCCTCGCTCAAGGAGCGCGGCGCGGACATCCAGGGCGAGATCAGTGAGCACCCGTGGGGCAAGATCATCCCCTTCAAGGACAGCGAGGGCAACGACCTGCAGCTCTACTCGCCGCCGCAGGGCTGACCCGGACGGGTGCGGGACGCACCCGCGGACGGACGGGAGGCCCGTGGCGGCGCCGCCACGGGCCTCCCGTCGGTCTGCGGCCGGCTACGCGGACCCGCGCCAGACGACCTCCGTCGGCAACAGCAGACCGCGTGGACCGTCGTCGGTGCCGCCGATCTGCTCGAGGACCTGGTGCGCCGCCTGCTCGCCGAGCAGGCGCGCCGGCTGCCGCACCGTCGACAGCTGCGGGTCACACCGGAGCGCCCAGGCACTGTCGTCGAACCCGACCACGCCGACGTCACCCGGCACGCTCCGGCCGCTGCGCTGCAGGACGTCCATGGCACCGGCGGCGACCGCGTCCGACGCGGCGAACACTCCGTCGATGTCCGGGGCTCGCTCGAGCAGCTCGCGCATGCCCTCGGCGCCGGCGGTGTAGCTGAACAGGGGGTTCCGGGCGACGAGGTCGGGGTCGAAGCGCTCGCCGAGTGCCGCGGTGAACCCCGCCAGACGGTCCTGGCCGGAGTCGCGGTCGAGCCCGGACGCGAGCATCCCGATCCGGCGTCGACCGGTGTCGACCAGTCGCCGGGTGATCTGCTCGGCGGCGGCGCGGTTGTCGATGCCGATGTACGAGATGTTCGCGGCGTCGGACGGGTGCCCGACGAAGCACGCGGGCATGCCGATCTCCTCGATCGCGCCGGTGATCGGGTCGCCGTCACGGGCGGACAGCACGATGGCGCCGTCGACGAACCCGCCGCGCAGGTACTCGACCACGCGCTCGCTGTCGCGGGCGGAGTCGACCATGATCGTGACGAGCTGCTGGTCGGCATCGGACAGCACGGCGTTCGTGCCGATCAGGATGTTGCCGATGTTGGGGTCGTCGAGCACCACGACCGAGGGTTCGTGGACGATGAGCGCGATCGCCCCGGACCGCCGGGTGACCAGGCTGCGGGCGGCGGCGCTGCGCACGTAGCCGACACGTCGGACGGCGTCCTGCACGGCCTCGCGCGCCTTCGGGGACACGTACGGCTCGTCGTTGAGCACCCGTGAGACGGTGCCGCGCGACATCCCCGCTTCGTCGGCGACGTCCTGGATCGTGGCGCGCTGACGAGCGGATCGGACCTCGGACATGGGGCAACCATATCCGCCACTGAGGAGCCCTCGGAACGCCTCGCAGTTGACAGGGTGCAGCCGCTGGTGTTTGATCTGGGAGCGCTCCCAGAAACATCCGGCCCGATCGGTCGTGCGGACTGGGAGCGCTCCCAGAACACTGGGTGGCCTTCGCCGTCGAAGGGGTCGCACGCGACCGAGGCGGCCGGGGTCGCCCCGATCAGCGAGGATCCCCGTGACGACCACCACCCTGCCGACGACCGCCACCGGCGCGCTCGGCCTCGGCTCGACGGGCCTCGCGTTCGGGTGCGACTACAACCCCGAGCAGTGGGACCCCGAGGTGTGGGTCGAGGACGTCCGGCTCATGCGCGAGGCCGGCGTGAACCTCGTCGCGATCAACGTCTTCGGCTGGTCGCACGTCGAGCCGCGGCAGGGTGAGTACGACTTCGCCGCGCTCGACACCGTCATCGAGCTGCTGCACGGCGCGGGCATCGGGGTCGACCTCGGCACGGGTACCGCCTCGACGCCGCCGTGGCTCACCAGCCGGTACCCCGAGGTCCTGCCCGTCGTCGCCGACGGCACCACCCGCTGGCCCGGTGGCCGCCAGGCGTTCTGCCCGAGCTCCCCGGTCTACCGCGAGCACGCCCTCGCCCTGGTCCGTGCCACCGCCGAGCGCTACGGCGACCACCCCGCCGTGCGGCTCTGGCACGTGTCGAACGAGCTCGGCTGCCACAACGCGCACTGCTACTGCGACGTCTCCGCCCAGGCGTTCCGCGGTTGGCTGCAGGCCCGGTACGGCACGGTCGACGCACTCAACGCCGCCTGGGGCACCTCGTTCTGGAGCCAGCGCTACTCCGCGTGGGAGCAGGTGCTGCCGCCCCGCGCGACGCTGTCGTTCACGAACCCGGCGCAGACCATCGACTTCGACCGGTTCTCGTCCGACGAGCTCCTCGGTCACCACCGTGCCGAGGCCGCCGTCCTGCGCGAGCTGAGTGACAAGCCCGTCACGACGAACTTCATGGTCGCCGCGCACATCACGGCACTCGACTACTGGTCGTGGGCCGGCGACATGGACGTCATCGCGAACGACCACTACCTGGACCACCGCCTGCCCCGGCCGCACGTCGAGCTCGCCTTCGCCGCCGACACCACCCGTGGCCTGGCCGGCGGCGCCCCCTGGCTGCTCATGGAGCACTCGACGGGCGCCGTCAACTGGCAGCCGCACAACGTCGCGAAGGCCCCGGGCGAGATGCTCCGGAACACCGCGGCGCACATCGCCCGCGGCGCCGACGGGGTCTGCTTCTTCCAGTGGCGCGCATCCGTGCAGGGCAGCGAGAAGTTCCACTCCGCGCTGCTGCCGCACGCCGGAACCGAGTCGGGGACCTGGCACGACGTGGTCGCGCTCGGCGCCCTGGTCGAGCGGCTCGGCGAGCTGCGCGGCTCCCGCGTGGTCGCTGACGTCGCGCTCGTGTTCAGCTGGGAGAACCAGTGGGCGGCCGACCTGGAGGCCCACCCCAGCACCGCGCTCCGCTACCTGGAGCAGGTCCACGCCTTCCACGCCGCGCTCTGGGACCTCGGCGTGACCGTCGACGTCGTCGCCCCCGGGGCACCGCTCGACGGGTACGCGCTCGTCGTCGTCCCCGAGCTGTACCTGGTGCGCGACGAGCACGCGGCCGTCATCGCCGACCACGTCGCCGGCGGCGGGCACGCGATCGTCAGCTGCTTCAGCGGCATCGTCGACGAGCGCGACCGGGTCCGCACCGGCGGCTACCCCGGCGCCTTCCGTGACCTGCTCGGCGTGCGGGTGGACGAGTTCCTCCCGCTCGCCGCCGACGCCACGATCGCGCTGTCCGACGGCACGACCGGCAGCGTCTGGTCGGAGCCGGTCGAGCTGCGCGGTGCGACGAGCGTCGTCGACTACGCCGAGGGCTCGCTCGCCGGCCGCCCGGCCGTCACCCGCAACGAGCACGGCGCCGGGACCGCCTGGTACACGTCCACGGTGCTCGACACCGGTGCGCTGGGCGGGTTCGTCCACCGCGTCCTCGACGAGGCCGGGGTGCGCGCCGACCCCGCCGTCCGCCCCGGACTCGAGGTCATCCGACGCCGGGACGACACCCACGAGTGGGTCTTCCTGCTGAACCACTCCGACCACACCGTCGAGCACCACGAGGCCGGCCACGAGCTCGTCGCCGACCGCCCCGTCACCGGGACCACCGCGATCGCACCCGGCGGGACCCAGATCATCCGCACCGACAGGAACCGCTCATGACCACCACCGCACAGTCGCCCAGCGCGACCCGACGACGCCGGGGCGGCGGGTTCCGCTACCGCCGCGCCATCGCGATCTTCGTCCTGCCGTTCGCCGTCCTGTTCACGGCGTTCTACCTGGTCCCCATCCTCTACGCCGTGTGGGAGTCGCTGCAGAAGATCGAGCGGCAGGGCACGTTCGGTGCCCCGACGCAGGTCTTCGGCGGTCTGAGCCAGTACGCCCTGGTGTTCCAGGACGGCGAGTTCTGGAGCTCGGTGCTCCGCGTGCTGCTGTTCGGTGTCGTGCAGGTGCCGGTGATGCTCGGGCTCGCGCTCCTGTTCGCCCTGCTGCTGGACTCCCCGCTGCTGCGCGGCAAGCGGTTCTTCCGCCTGGCGTTCTTCGCGCCGTACGCGGTTCCCGGCGTCATCGCCGCGATCATGTGGGGCTACCTCTACGCCCCCGACCTGTCGCCGTTCTCCGCGGTGACCTCGCGGGTCGACCTGCTCGGCGGCAGCACCGTGCTGTGGGCCGTCGCCAACGTCGTGACCTGGGTCTACGTCGGCTACAACATGCTCATCATCTACTCGTCGCTCCTCGCGATCCCGGCCGAGGTGTACGAGGCGGCGAAGCTCGACGGTGCGTCCCAGCTCCGGATCGCCCTGTCGATCAAGATCCCGCTCGTGGTGCCGGCCATCGTCCTCACCGCGGTGTTCTCCGTCATCGGCACCCTGCAGCTGCTGACCGAGCCGACGGTGTTCCGACAGTTCACCTCGACCATCTCGTCGACGTTCACGCCGAACATGCTCGTCTACTCGACGTCCTCGGTGCCGAACTTCAACCTCGCCGCGGCGTTCTCGGTCGTCCTCGCCGTCGCCACGTTCGTCCTGTCGATCGGGTTCCTCCGACTGACCCAGCGGAAGGCCGCCGAATGACCGTCAACGCCCCGACCCAAGGTGACCTCGTCCGCGACGTCGGCCGACCGCTCGAGCCGAACCGGGCCTCCCGTCCGCACCAGCGCGGAGCGCGCGGTCCGCGGGAGAGCGTCATCTCGCGCAGCGCCGCGATGATCGTGATGGGGGTCTTCACCCTCTACTTCCTGCTGCCGATCTTCTGGCTGCTGGTCTCGTCCACCAAGACCGCCGCGAACTTCAACTCGACGTTCTCGTTGTGGTTCAGTGCCACCTCGGTGCAGGACTTCTTCGGCAACCTCGTCGAGTTGTTCACGCGCCAGGACGGCATCTACCTGCGCTGGCTGCTGAACAGCATCGCCTACGCCGGGGTCGCCGGCCTGCTCGGCACCGTGCTCTCCGCGATGTGCGGGTACGCGCTGGCCAAGTACCGGTTCCGCGGCCGCGAGGTCCTGTTCAACGTGTTCCTCGGCGGCGTGCTCGTGCCGGCGACCGCCCTGGCCCTGCCGCTGTTCCTCATCTTCAGCCAGGTCGACCTGACCGACACGTTCTGGTCGGTGTTCCTGCCGAGCATCGTCAGTCCGTTCGGTGTCTACCTGTCGCGGCTGTTCGCGGCGTCGAGCGTGCCGGACGAGATCATCGAGGCTGCCCGGATCGACGGCTCCGGCGAGGTCCGGACGTTCTTCACCGTGGCGGTCCGGCTCATGTCGCCCGCGCTCGTGACGATCTTCCTGTTCCAGTTCGTCGCCGTGTGGAACAACTTCTTCCTGCCGCTCGTGATGCTCCGCAACTCGTCGCTGTTCCCCGTCACCCTGGGCCTCTACACGTGGAACTCGAGCGTGAACCAGTACCCGGACCTGCGCACCCTCGTGCTCATCGGATCGTTCGTCTCGATCATCCCGCTGCTCATCGCCTTCCTGAGCCTGCAGCGCTTCTGGCGCTCCGGCCTCGGCTCCGGCGGCCTGAAGTAGCCCCTCGACCCGCACTCCTTCCCGCACCAGCTCTCCCCACACCACATCCGAACGGAAACAGCATGAAGACAACGAAGTTCCTCAGCGTCGCCGCGATCGCCGTGGCCGCCACCGTGGCCCTCGCCGGCTGCAGCACCGGCGGCAGCAGCAGCGGGGGCGGATCCGACACCGCGGCTGCCAGCTGCAAGCCCTCGGACGGCAAGGTCACCCTCGACTTCACGACCTGGGTGCCGAACATGGACAAGGTCGTCGCGATCTGGAACAAGGCCAACCCGGACATCCAGGTCAAGGTCTCGATCGTCGCGAACGGCAACAGCGGCACCTACCAGAACTTCTTCAACCAGCTGAAGGCCAAGCAGGCGCCGGACATCGGCCAGGTCGAGTACGACACCCTGCCGGCGTTCCGCGTGCAGGGTGGCCTCGAGGACATCGGCGCGTGCGCCGGCATCAGCGACGCGAAGAAGGACTTCTCCGACGGCCTGTGGAACCAGGTGACCTTCGGTGAGTCGAAGTCGGTCTACGCGGTGCCGCAGGACTCCGGTCCGATGGCGCTGTACTACCGCAAGGACCTGTTCGAGAAGGCCGGCCTCGACGCTCCGAAGACGTGGGAGGAGTACGCCGAGGACGCCGTGAAGATCAAGAAGCTCGGCGGGAACATCACCAACTTCGCCAAGGGTGACGTCAACCAGTTCGCCGGGCTCGTCTCGCAGGCCGGTGGCCAGTGGTTCGAGAACTCGGGCCAGGACTGGAAGGTCAACCTGAACGACGACGCGTCGAAGAAGGTCGCCGACTACTGGCAGGACCTGATCGACAAGAAGCTCGTCAACACCCTGCCGAGCTTCACCGACCAGTGGAACAGCGCCTACGACAGCGGCAAGGACTGGACCTGGGTCTCCGCGGTCTGGGGTGCGAACACCATCTCGAGCGGCGCACCGTCGACCTCGGGCAAGTGGGCCGTCGCGCCGATGCCGCAGTGGAAGTCCGGTGAGACCAAGTCGGCTGCCTGGGGCGGTTCGTCGAACGTCGTCTTCGCGGGCAGCGAGCACCCGGCCGAGGCATCGAAGTTCCTGGTCTGGCTGAACACCTCGACCGAGGCGCTCTCCGCACTGAACAAGGAGGCCAACCTGTACCCGGCCTCGACCACCGGCGCCGACCTGCCGGCGCTGACCGAGGGGCTCGACTTCTACGGTGGCCAGAAGATCTACGAGGAGTTCGCAACCGCGGCGAAGGACATCCAGCCCTTCACCTGGGGCCCGACGATGACGCAGACCTACTCGGACGTCTCCGACGGATTCGGGCAGGCCGCGTCCGGCTCGGGCACGTTGGCCGAGGCGCTCGAGTCCGGGCAGTCCAAGACCATCGCTGCGCTCAAGGCGCAGTCGATCCCGGTCGAGGGCTGACGGACGGCGGCTGACGTCGCGCGGTCCACGCGCTGACGACGGACAGGAGGCCCGTGGCGGGATCGCCACGGGCCTCCTGTCCGTCTCCGGGTCGTGTTCGGACGCCGTCGCGCGCTCGCAGCGCGCTCGTTCTCCTCGTCGCTACGCGACCGCGATCTCGTTGGGCACGCCCGGCAGTTCGTCGCTCGAGGCGATGACCTCACCGGTGGTCAGGTCGACGGCGTGGACCTTCTGCTCGGCGGGGTCGGTGACGTAGGCGACGTCACCCTCGACCTTCAGGGCCGGGTGGGCGTCCTGCCACTCGGCGGGGCCCTCCCACGCGTCGATCACCGGGTACGACTCCAGCTGTTCGCCGGTGGTCTCGTCGAAGGTGTGCAGGGCACCGTCGGAGCCGAGCACGACGGCCTCGTCACCGGGGCCGCGGGCCAGGTCGCGGAACGTGAAGCCGACGCCGTCGGGCATGTCCGCGACGGTGTACTCGCCCGAGGCGGCGTCGATCAGGGCGATCTGGTCGAGCAGGTACCCCTCGCTGTCGGGGTCGTCGTTGTAGTCGCCGACCGCGACGGACGAGTCCTCGGTGGTGAACAGGTTGCCGGTGCGGCCGTACTCGGTCGGGGCGTCGATCTTCTCGAACGCGCCGTCCTCGTAGACCAGCGCGCCGTCGGTGCACCCGAACACCGCGACCTCGCCCTTGACCGCACCCTCGCCGTGCACGTCGGGGCACTCCTCGGACCGGGCGGTCTCCTCGCCGTCGGCGTCCAGGGCGCGCACGCCGGAGCGGTGCTCCTCGGTACCGACGGTCGTCAGGAGCGTGCCGTCCTCGAGCTCGATCGCGACGCCGTGGTGGGCGGCCTCGGACTTCGTCGTCTCGACCTCGGGCAGGTCGGCGCCGTCGAGCTCGGTGTGGTCGAACGTCGTCACGTCGCCGGTGCCGTCGGCGAACAGGGCGGTGCGGTCGCCGTGGACGACCGCGTGGCCGCCGGTGTCGGCGGGGAAGACCGCGTCGGTCAGGGCGGGCTCGGCCTGGGTGTCGAGGACCCGGAAGCCCTCGGGCACGGTGACGAGCACGTGGCGTCCGTCACCGGCCGGGTTGACCCGGGTGAAGCCGTCGATCGCGTCGTCGGCCACCACCTGCAGGTCCTCGTCGAGGACGAGCAGGCCGCCGTCGTGGGTCAGGGTGATGCGGGTCCCGTCGGCCTTCGGGGTCGCACTGCTGTCGGACTCGGCGTCGGTGTTCGTGGCGCACCCGGTCAGGGCCAGGGCGGCCGCGCCGAGCAGGGCGGCGGGCCACACGGCCCGGAGCGTCTTCGTGTTCGTCATGTCGCTTACTGTATTGATTCTCATTCTCAATTACCAGTCGACAGGCCGTCGACGATGGCCTCGGTGTTCGAGCGCATCATGCCGAGGTAGGTGGCGGCGTCGCCGTCCTCGGTGAGTGACTCCGTCGCCAGCGGGCGGATCTCGACGTGCAGGTCGACCTCCTCCGCCAGCACCTCGGCCAGTCGCGCGGGCTGCGAGGCGTCGGCGAAGATCGTCCGCACTCCCGCCTCGTCGATCGCGTCGGCCAGGTCGCGCAGGTCGGCGGCGCTCGGGGAGGCCAGGGTGGTCCCGCTCGGGATCACCGCCCCGACGACCCGGAACCCGTAGTGGTCGGCCAGGTACCCGAACACGTGGTGGTTCGTCACGAGCGCCCGGCGTTCCTCGGGCACGGTCCGGAACGCGGTCGTCATCGTGTCGTCCAGGTCGCGGAGCTCGTCCAGGTAGGCATCGGTGCCGGTCGGCTCGATGCCGGCGTCGCGCAGGTCCCGGTCGAGGGCCTCGACCACGTCGACCATGCGGGCGGGGTCGGTCCAGAAGTGCGGGTCGGGGCCGCTGTCGTCCTCGGTGGTCCACTCCAGCGGGTCGAACGCGTCCCCAGCGGTGGAGACCGGCACGCCGTCCTCGGCCGCCGCTGCGACGTGACGGGCGACCCCTTCTTCGAGCCCGAGGCCGTTCTCGACCACCAGGTCGGCGCTCCGCAGTCGTGCGGCTTCCTGCGCGGAGACCTCGAACGAGTGGGGGTCGGCGCCCGGGGGCATCAGGACCATGACGTCGGCCTGGTCCCCGACGACTTCGCTGACGACGTCGCCGAGGATGTTCGTGGTCACCGCGACGAGGGGCCGGTCGGAGCCGGCGGTGGTGCACCCGGTGGCGACGAGGGCGACGATCGCGGCGACGAGGCTCGCGGTCAGGGCCCTGGTGCGGGTCACAGTCCGACCTCGGCGAAGGCGACGGGGGCGACGGGGAGCTCGATCGTGCGGGCGACCCGGGCGTCGTCGGCGAAGTCGATCTCGTGCACGGTGCCGTCCGCGGGGTCGGCCAGGTAGGCGCGCTGGGCGTCGAGCTGCAGCAGCGGTGCGGGGTCGTCGGGGTCGGCCTCGAGCAGCGGCTCGGTCGTGGCCACCGTCCCCGTCGAGGCGGTCACGGCGACCACCCGCCCGGAGTCGTCGACCCCGACCACGTGCTCGTCCTCGTCGTCCACCGCGGCCACGGCGCGCAGGGGTCGCTCGGTCGGCACGAGCCGCCACGAGCCCTCGCGCACGTCGAGCAGCCAGAAGCCGGTGTCGCCGGCCAGCCCGGCGACCGTGGGACGGCCAGCGCGTGCCGCGAACGCCGTCGGGCGCTCGGCGCCGTCGGGCAGGTCGACGAACGAGGGCTCGCCGGTGTCGTCCACCACGACCGCTCCGTCGGCGCAGCCCACGACGGCACCGGCGCGGGTGACGATCCCGCCTGCGGGGTCGGTGCAGGTCTGCGCGGTGTCGGCACCGTCGATCGCCTCGCCGTCCGTGCCGAGCACGCGGACCGTGTCGCCGTCGGCCGCCACGAGATGCTCGCCCATCGGCAGCAGGACGCTCGCGTCGATCCGTGCGGTCTCGTCGACCTCGCCCTGGCCCAGTGCCTCGCGGTCGAGCACGACAGCCTCGGCCCGGTCCGGCCAGGTGATCGTCGTCATGGTCTCGGACGAGTGCACCGCGACCCGGCCGCCCCCGTCGATGGTGCCGACGACCCGGGGCTCGGCGGCGTAGTAGTGCGTGTGGTCGCCGTGGTCGACCGTCCACGAGCCGCCGTCGACGATCGTCGTGCGGTCGCCGTCACTCGTCACGAGGAACCGGCCGTCGGTCGCCGAGTGCTCCGGGGCGTCCACGTCGTCGAGTTCGGTGGTCTCCTCGGTGAGCAGGTCGTGCAGCGCGGTCGCGCCGGTCGCCGACACGGCCAGGAGGCGCACCTGGGGTTCCTGGGACTCGCTCGCGCCCGCCACGTAGCCGTGGGGACGGGCGGTGCCGGTCGAGCTGTCGGCCGACGGGGTGCCCGTGGAACAGGCGCTGACGGTGAGGGCCAGGCCGGTGGCGAGGCCGATGGTGGACAGGAGGCGCGCGGGGGCGCGGCTGGTGGTCGAGTGCTTCATGCTCCCTCTCGAGACGGTGCGGCGGATCGTGGTGCTGCCGGTGCGGCCGCGCGCACCGGTGTGGGGATCGGGGTGCGCCGCAGGACGACGACGGCCAGGGCGCGCGAGACCACGACGCCGCCGACGGCGACCGCGGCGATGCTCGCGCCGGCGGCGGTGCCGGCGTGCCAGGAGACGAGCAGGCCGACGAGGACGGCGACGGCGCCGATGCCGGCGCCGAGGACCATCGTCGAGCCCACGTGCCGGGTCCACGCGCGGGCGGCGGCCGCCGGCGCGAGCAGCAGGCCCACGACGAGCAGGGTGCCGACCGCCCGGTACGAGGCGACGACCGCCAGGGTGACGAGTCCGATGAGCACGACCTCGGCCAGGCGTGGGTGCAGTCCGAGCGTCGTGGCCTTGCGGGTGTCGAACGCCAGCGCGGTGAAGGGGCGGTGGAACGCCACGGCGACGGCCAGGGCCACGGCTGCGGCGATCGCGAGGCCGCCGACGTCGGCCCGGGTGACGGCGAGGACGTCGCCGAACAGGATCGCGGTGACATCGGTGGCGAACGACCGCGAGGACGACACGATGATCACACCGAGCGCGAGCATCCCGACGAACAGCAGGCCGATCGAGGTGTCGTACGACAGTCGGGCACGACGACGCAGCGCACCGACGCCGAGCACCATCACGCCCGCGCTCACCGCGGCGCCGAGCACCGGCGGGATCCCGGTCAGGGTGGCGATCGCGACGCCGGGCAGCATGCCGTGCGAGAGCGCCTCACCCAGGAACGCCATGCCCCGGACCAGCACCCACGTGCCGACCACGGCGCAGAGGACCGCCGCCAGGGAGCCGCCGACCAGGGCGCGCACCATGAAGTCGACGGAGAACGGATCGGTCAGCCAGGTCACGGTCCGAGACGCTACATGAAAACGAGTATCGATACTGATAGCGTGCTCAGGTGCCTGCGACCGAGCCAACCGAGCCGACCGAGCCGACCGAGCCCCGAGCCGCCGTCCACCTGGACCGCGTGACGGCCGTCCTCGGGGACCGGACCGTCCTCGACGGTGTGGACGCGGTCTTCCCCGCCGGGGTCGTCACCGCGCTCACCGGGCCGAACGGATCCGGCAAGTCGACGCTGCTCGACGTGGTCGCGGACGTCGTGCGGCCGACCGCCGGGCGGGTGACGGGCCTCCCGTCCGACGGCGTCGCCTACGTGACCCAGTCCGTGCCGCCGACCACGCTCCCGCTCACCGTCCGCGCGGCCGTCACGATGGGGCGGTGGCGGCACCGCGCGTGGTGGCGCCACCTCGGACGCGCCGACCGGGCGATCGTCGACGCGCAGCTCGAGCGGATGGCGATCACGGACCTGGCGGATCGGCCCATCGAGGAACTGTCGGGCGGGCAGCGTCAGCGGACGCTCGTCGCGCTCGGGCTGGCACAGCGGGCCGGGGTGCTGCTGGTCGACGAACCGACCGCGGGGGTCGACGCCGAGTCGGCGGCGCTCGTGGTCGGAGCGCTCGCCGCCGAGGCGGCAGACGGCGTCGTGGTCGTGCACGCAGCCCACGACCCGGTCGCGATCGCCGCGGCCGACCGCATCGTCACCCTCACCTGACCGAGTCCGCAAAACACCGGTGTTCACCCGTTGAACCGCGGTCTGCGCGTGTTCAGTGCGCGAACACCGGTGTCTTGCGACCGATCCCGACCGGGGTCAGGGGCAGGCGACGGCCACCGGGCCGGTCGGCGTCGGCTCGGCCGCGACCGGCTCGACCACCGGCACGGCACTCGACTTCCGCAGCCCCATCGCGACGAGCACGACGGCGCCGACGATCGCGACCCCGCCGGCCAGCCAGAAGTCAGCAGCCAGACCGAACGACGACACCGCGGCACCGCCGAGCACCGAACCGGCGGCGATCGCGAGCTGGATCGTCGTGACGAACAGCGCGAGCCCGGTCTCGGACCCGGCCGGCGACGCCGTCGACATCCAGGTCTGCATCCCGAGCGGCAGCGCACCCCACACCAGGCCCCACACGACGAGCAGCACGAAGACCCCCACGACGGAGTGGGCGAGCAGCGGCAGCAGCACGACGGCCGCCGCGAGCACGAACTTCGACGCCCCGATGGTGGCGAGGACACTGCGGTCGAGCGTGAAGCCGGCGGCGAAGTTGCCGACGATGCCCGCGACGCCGAACACCAGCAGCGCGATCGTCACGGTGTCCGGGCCGACGCCGACGAGCTGCTGCAGGTACGGCGCGATGTAGGTGTACGCGGCGAACTGGGCCGCGAAGACGAAGGCTGCGGCGATGAGCCCGACCCGGGCGCGGGGCACGCGGAGCAGCGACCCGAGCGTGGCGAACCGCACCCGCTGCTGCGCGGGGATCCTCGGCAGCATCGCCAGCTGCAGGACGAGCGCGACGACACCGAGCGCCCCACCGATCACGAAGCCGAGACGCCAGCTGGCGAGCGACGACACCAGGGCGCCGAGCGGCAGGCTCACGACGGTCGCGACGGAGACGCCGGCCGTGATGAGCGAGGTCGCGCGGATCGTCAGCTCGGGCCGGACGAGTCGCCCGGCGATCCCGGCACCGATGGCCCAGAAGCCCCCGATGCCGACACCGAGCAGCATCCGTGCGATGAGCAGCACCCAGAACGACGGCGCGATCGCGGCGAGGCCGTCGGCGACCACGAGCAGCACGGTCAGGGACACGAGCACCACCCGGCGGTCGAGTCGCGAGGTCAGGACGGTGACCACCGGTGCCGCGACGGCTCCGACCAGTCCGGTGGCGACGACCATCAGGCCGGCGGTGCCGATGCCGACGTCCAGGTCGTCGGCGATGGCGGGGAGCAGTCCGATGGGCAGGAACTCGGACAGGACGAGCACGAACGACCCGAGTGCGACGGACGTGACGCTGAGCCACCCGCGGCGCGCTGCTGACGATGTCATGGGGGCGTCAAGCGGGTTCCGACGGCCGCCATTCCCGTGTGACGGTGAGCGGGTCAGGCGTCGAGCGCGCGCCGTGCGGCGGCGACGACCTCGGCGTCGGTGACGAAGTGCGCGGAACCGTCGTCCCCGGCGCCCATCGGCACCCCGGCGTGCGTGCTGTCCGCGGCCGGACGCTTGGCCGACAGGTGCACGGCGGCGGCACCGGTGGCGAGCAGCGCGCGGACGTCGGCGGGGGTGACCCCGGCGCCGGCCATCACCTGCACGGGCCCGGCGGCCTCGACCATGTGCGCGATCGTCTCGGCGCCGGCGACCGCGGTGGGGGCGGCACCCGAGGTCAGGACGCGGGTGAACCCGAGCGCCGCGAGCGAACCGGCAGCGGCGACGGGATCGGTCGCGTGGTCGATCGCCCGGTGCAGGGTGACCTCGGCGGTGGTGCTGACCGAGCGGGCGGCGTCCACGAAGCGGCGGAGGGCGTCCTCGTCCAGGGTCCGGTCGGGGCGCAGGGCACCGACCACGACGCCGGCGGCCCCGGAGCGCAGGACCGTGCGGACCTCGCGCACCATGAGCTCGACCTCGTCGGGGGAGTGCACGAACCCGCCCGGGCGGCAGCGGACCAGCGCGTGCGCCGGGATCCCGGTCTCGTGGGTCGTCTCGACCAGGGCCTGCGACGGGGTGAGCCCGCCGAGCTCGAGCCCGACGCAGAGTTCGACGCGGTCGGCGCCGCCGTCCCGCGCGGTGATCGCACCCGCCGGTGAGGTGACGGCGATCTCGAGTGCGGCGGTGGTGCTCATGCAGGGGCTCCGAGCGGTTCGTTGGAGGCGGGGACGATGCGGGCGCGGAGGTCCGGTGCCGTCGGGAACACTCGATCGTAGGGGAACATCGGCCGCTCGATCCTGTGGTGCCCGAGGCGCAGCAGGTCCTGGTCGACACCGCCCGGGGTGAGCGCGAGCATCCAGTCGGCGGACATGTCGAACAGCTCCGGTTCGAGGTACCCGATCTTCACGATGACGACGTCCGCCTGCCGCGGCGCCAGGTCGAGGTCGGTGAAGTCGTGCTCGTGGTGGTACGGCTTCCGCAGCTTCGTCAGGATCGCGAAGACGCTGCCGACCTGCAGCACGACCTCGGTCTCGGCGTCTCGGTCGCCGTGCTTGATCGCGTGCACCCGCCCGGTCATCGTGATCGGGCCGGCATGCACGTGGTCCACCGACGCTCCGGCGGTCACGGTGATCGTCGCACCGACGCCGGCGTCCACCGCCGCGGCGACCGCGGCCGGCCCGGGCACGCTCGCGTAGATGACGGTCGGGCCGGACGGGTCCTGGAACTCCGGGCGGGCGAGCACCTGCGTCAGCCCCCACGTCATGTCCCCGGAACCGCCCGCCGTGGGGTTGTCGCCCGAGTCCGAGACGAAGTACGGCTTCGCGGCGCCCGGGGCGAGCGCTGCGTCGAGGCACTCCTCGAACGTGCCGGTGGGGGCGACGAACACGAAGTCCTCGCGGACGTCCCAGAACGCCCGGGCGAGCCGTTCGGCACCGGCGGCGACGGCGGCCTCGTCCCATCCGGTGACGACGGTGACGGCCTGGTCGCGGGGCTGGTCCGCCCACGCGTACCCGACCCAGATCGCGGCGTCGAGCACGCCCTCGGTCTGCTCGACGAGCGGGACCTGCGCGTACAGGGACTTCGCCGGATCGAGGCGGGTCGAGGTCTGCTCGCCGGGCAGCAGGACGGGGATCGGGATCCAGGCCTTCACTGGTCGCTGCGCACCGACGGGTCGTTCGGTCAGCACGTCGACGAGGTTCCGGACGGCACGCTCCTTCGTCTCGAGGGTGTCCTCGTGCGGGGCCATCCGGTAGCAGGTGACCAGGTCGACCTGGTGGGCGAGCTCGCGCGTGACGTTGCCGTGCAGGTCCATCGACGCGGACACGATGACGTCGGGGCCGACGACCGCGCGGATGCGGCCGAGCAGGTCCGTCTCGGCGTCGTCGAGTCCCTCGACCACCATCGCGCCGTGGATGTCGTACCAGAGGCCGTCGACCGGACCCAGTGCACGCAACCGCTCCACGATCTCGTCGGCCAGCGCTTCGTACGATGCCCGATCGACGATCCCGCCGGGCAGTGCGTGCCCGATGAGCGCCCCGCGGAAGTCCGCCCGGTCGGCCATCGTCGCCAGGAACGGGTACCGGGCGACGGCCTCGTCGCCGCGGTCCGGGTGGAACGCGGGTGCGTGGGTCCGGGTCGGCGTGAACGTCGAGGTCTCGATGGCCAGGCCGGCGATGGCGATGACCGGGCGACGGGCACCAGCGGTGCTGGCGGGGGCGGCGGGGGTGACGGGACCGGTCTCAGACACGGACGCTCCTGTTCCTGGTGGTGGACTGGGGGATGGGTGCGGAGAGCTCCTCGAGCGAGGCGGCGAGACCCCGCTGCAGGGCGAACTGGCCGGCGCCGACGAGCCCGGCGTCGGCACCGAGCGACACCGGCTCGATGGCCAGGTGCTGGGTCATCAACGGGTGGCAGCTCTCGTAGAGCTGGCTGCGCACGGCGGCGATGAACGGGTCCAGGGTCGACAGGATGCCGCCCAGGTAGACGGCGTCCGGGTTGAAGAAGTTCACGTTGGCGGCGAGCACCTCGCCCAGGTACCCGCCCGCCATCCGCACGGCGCGGGTGGCTTCGGGGTGCGCGTCCGAGGCGAGCCGGACGACGTCGGCGGTCGAGGCGACGTCGACCCCCGCGTTCGACAGGATCCGGACCAGGGCGGCCCCGGACGCCACCGTCTCGAGGCAGCCGGTGTTGCCGCACGAGCACGGGGTGTCCCCGGCGGCGTCGATCCGCACGTGCGTGATGTCCCCGGCGGCCCCGGTCGACCCCCGGTAGAGCCGACCGTCGATGACGATGCCCGCGCCGATCGCCGAGCCGGCCTTGATCGTGATGGTCTGGCGTCGAGCCGGGTCCTGCACGGTCTGTTCACCCGCTGCCATGCAGTTCGCGTCGTTGTCGACGATCGCCGGCAGGCCGAACCGGTCGCTCAGCCACGCGGCGACGGGGAACCCGTTCCACCCCGGCATCCGGCTCGGCAGGTCCACGACGCCGGCGACGACGTCGACGGGCCCGGGCAGGCTGAGCCCGACGCCCCGCAGTCCCTCGCGACCACGGTCGTCGGCGAGCCGCTCGAGCAGCGCGGCCAGGCGCTGGAGCCCGGCGGTCGGACCGTCGGAGAGCGCGAACGGGACGTTCGCGACCGACTCGAGCGCGCCTCCCGGCAGGACCACGCCGATGCGCGCGTGTCCGCCACCGACGTCCGCGGCGACCGCGTACTCGTCGACGCCGCCGATGCGGAGCACCTTGCGGGGTCGCCCGCCGGTCGAGACGTCCGTGCCTTCCTCGGCGAGGATCCCGTGCTCCAGGAGCTGACCGACGACGTGCGAGACGGTCGAGGGGGCGGCTCCGAGCACCTTCGCGATCTCGGTCCGGCTGGCGGCCTGCCCCGATGCGACGAGCTCGAGGACGCGGGCACTGAGATCGGCCACGACTTTCTCCAATCCGGGCGGAACGGGAGTGGAACACCGGTCGGTGGTCCGTTATGCCGCGAGCCTACGGGGCGGATCGAGCGGTCCACCCTTTCGTCGGATCCGCAGTAACGCAGTTTTTACATCGAGATGTTTGTTTTTCCAATCGCTTTGGTCCTTGACTGTCCTCGTGCCGCTCGGCACCCGTGCTCCACCTCCCCGAAGTCCCTCGCACAAGGAGACACCGCATGTCCAAGCCCCGTCGCTGGGCGCTCCTCACCGGAGCTGCGATCGCCGTGAGCGCGCTGCTCGCCGGCTGTTCCGGAGGCGGCAACGCCTCGCAGGGATCGACCGACGAGATCGACTACGCGCTCCCCGCCAACTTCACGCCGAACTGGATCCTGCCGATCGGCACCGCCGCGCACCTCAACACGAACAACGGCTCCATCGCCCAGTCGCTGTACGAGCCGCTCGTCGCGTACGACGGCTCCACCGGCAAGATCGCGTGGAACAAGGCCGGCTCCGTCGCCACCGACGCGCAGTTCGCCGACGACGGCAAGAGCGTCACCATGACGCTCGGCGACCGGCACTGGTCGGACGGCGAGGCGATCACGAGCCGCGACGTCGGCTTCTGGTTCAACCTGATCAAGGCGAACAAGGACCAGTGGGGCTCGTACTCCAAGGGCAAGGCGCCGGACAACTGGACGTCGTTCAAGGCGCTCGATGACACGCACTTCACCATCACGTTCGACAAGGCCTACAACTCGGACTGGATGCTCGCCAACCAGCTGAGCCACATCATCCCGCTGCCCCAGCACGCCTGGGACAAGACCAGCGCGACCGCGAAGGTGACCGACGCCGACGAGACCACCGCCGGCGCGAAGCAGGTGTGGAAGTACCTCAACACCGCCGCCGGCAAGATCTCCGACTACGCCACGGACGACCTGTGGAAGACGATCTCCGGTCCCTACGGCGTCAAGACCTTCACCACGGCCGGCAAGGTCACGCTGACGGCCAACAAGAAGTACGACGGTGGTGAGAAGCCGTCGATCACGACGGTGAACCTGCTGCCCTTCACCACGGCCGACGCCGAGGTGAACGCCGTCCGCTCGGGCGAGGTCGACTACGGGTACATCAACGCGACCGACATGGACCAGGAGTCGTCCTTCACGGCGAAGGGCTACGAGGTCGAGCCGTGGACCGGCTGGGCGATCACGTACATGCCGTACAACTTCAACAACCCCGACATGGGTGCCGTCTTCAAGCAGCTGTACGCCCGTCAGGCCGTCCAGATGTCGATCGACCAGACGTCGCTGTCGAAGGTCGTCTTCAACGGCACCGCCACCTCGACCTACGGTCCGATCCCGCAGGCGCAGGAGTCCGACTACGTCTCCGACGTGCAGAAGTCGAACCCGTACCCGTTCAGCACCTCGAAGGCCAAGGACCTGCTGACCAGCCACGGCTGGGAGGAGCAGGGCGGCACGATGGTCTGCACCGACCCGGGCACGTCCGCCAGCCAGTGCGGCGAGGGTGTCGAGGAGGGCACGAAGTTCTCGATGCAGGTGCTGTCGCAGTCCGGTTCGACCGTGACCGACAACATGATGAGCGCGATCCAGTCCTCGCTCGCGAAGACCGGCATCGACTTCACCATCAAGACCGCGCCGGTGTCGAGCGTGCTGTCGCAGACCCCGACCTGCACCTCGGACGAAGCCAGCTGCGACTGGGACCTGTCGTTCTTCGGCACCGCGGGCAGCTGGTACTTCCCGGCCTACCCGACCGGTGAGTCGCTGTTCCAGACCGGCGGTTCGGCGAACTTCGGCAGCTACTCGAACAAGGAGGTCGACTCCCTGATCGACGCGACCACCACCTCGACCGACGCGACCGCCGTGCAGGACTACAGTGCCGCGGTCGCGAAGGACCTGCCGGTGATCTGGCTGCCGAGCCCCGACTACCAGATCTCGGTCGTCAAGAAGGGCCTGTCCGGGTTCGACCAGGACTCGCTCGCGAACTTCCACCCGGCCCAGTGGAAGTGGACCGAGTAGGTCGCTGACGCGACCACGGCCTGGAGGCGCGGTGCGGGCCCGACCCGCACCGCGCCTCCGCCCCGGCTCACGCAAGAACCGACCATCGGAAGCCGCATGACCACAGCTCTCTACCTCACCAGGCGCGTCCTGCAGGCGCTCGCGGTGATCCTCATCGTCACCGTCGTGGTGTTCTGCCTGCTCCACGCGCTGCCCGGCGGCCCCGCCCGCGGCGTGCTCGGCGTCTCCGCGACCCCGACGCAGATCGCCCAGTTCAACCAGGCGCAGGGGCTCGACCAGCCGCTGCCCGTGCAGTACCTGCGGTTCCTCGGCCGTCTGCTGACGGGCGACCTCGGCACCTCGTACACGCTCAACGAGCCGGTCTCGCAGCTCATCGCCGAGCGCCTGCCGAAGACCCTCGTGCTCACCGGCATCTCCGCGGTGCTCGGACTCGTCGTCGCGATCCCGGTCGGGATGCTCCAGGCGGCCCGCCGCAACGGCGCGGTCGACTACGCCGCCACCGCCCTGGCGTTCGTCTTCTACTCGACGCCCGCGTTCTTCCTGGGACTCGTCCTGATCATCGTCTTCAGCCAGCAGCTGCCGTGGCTGCCGTCCCAGGCCCCGAGCGGGAACACCCTCGCCGAGGTCTTCCAGGACCCAGCCGGGCTCGTGCTGCCCGTGGTGACCGGAGCCCTCGCGATGATCGCCGTGTTCAGCCGGTACATGCGCGCCTCGACGCTCGAGAACCTGCAGGAGGACTACGTCCGCACCGCCCGCGCCGGCGGCGCCTCGACGCCGACGATCCTGCGGCGGCACGTGTTCCGGAACTCGCTGACCCCGGTCGTGGCGATGCTCGGGTACTACCTGCCGGTGCTGTTCGGTGGCGCCCTGGTGACCGAGCAGCTGTTCAACTACCCCGGCATGGGGCTGCTGTTCTGGAACGCGGCACAGTCCTCCGACTACCCGACGCTGCTCGGCTGCGTGCTCGTCATCTCCATCGCGACCGTCATCGGCACCCTGCTCGCCGACGTCGCACAGTCCCTCATCGACCCGCGAGTGAAGGCGAGCCGCGCATGACCGCCGTCCAGATGGCCCCCGAAGCCCCGGGTGCCCCCGTCACCGTCGCGGCCACCGGGTTCCGGCTCGCCGCCCGCCGGTTCCGGAGCAACACCCTCGCCGTGATCGGCCTCGCCCTGATCGTCGTCATCGTGCTGTTCTGCTTCGTCGGCCCGTTCGTGTACCCGACCGACCAGACCCACACGCTGCTCGAGCAGGCCAACCAGGGCCCGAGCGCCGCGCACTGGCTCGGCACCGACGCCGTCGGCCACGACGTCCTCGGCCGCCTGATGTACGGCGGCAAGGTCTCCCTCATGGTGGGCATCGCCGCCGGGGTCCTGGCCACCGTCGTCGGGACCCTGTGGGGTTCCGTCGCCGGGTACGTCGGCGGCTGGGTCGACGCGCTGATGATGCGCGTCGTCGACGCCGGCATCGCGATCCCGGCCCTGTTCATCCTCCTCGTCATCTCGGCGATCACGAACCCGGGAGTGGGCGGCCTCATCGTCATCCTCGGCCTCGTGTCGTGGCTCGTGCCGTCCCGCCTGATCCGCGCCGAGACCCTGACGCTCAAGAACCGCGACTACGTCCTCACCCTGCGCGCGATCGGTGGCTCGCACGCCCGCGCGATCGGCAAGCACCTGCTGCCGAACTCGGTGTCGACGATCGTCGTCGCCGCGACGTTCCAGGTCGCCGACGCGATCCTGCTGGTCGCCTACGTCTCGTACCTCGGGCTCGGCGTGCAACCGCCCGCGACGGACTGGGGCGGCATGCTGTCGGCGGGTCTCACCGCCGCCTACTCCGGACGCTGGTGGCTCATCGTGCCGCCGGGTCTGGCCGTGATCCTGGTCGTCTGCGCGTTCAACGCGGTGGGCGACGGACTGCGGGACGCCTTCGACGTACGGGGACGCTGATGACGACCGAACCGATCCTGCGGACGACCGACCTCGGCGTCTCCTTCACCACCGAGTCCGGCACGGTCGACGCCGTGCGGGGGGTGTCGCTGTCGGTCGCCCCCGGCGAGACCCTCGCCCTGGTCGGCGAGTCCGGCTCCGGCAAGTCGACCGTCGCCCTCGCCGCGATGGGCCTGCTCTCCGGCAACGCGACGGCCTCGGGCAGCGCGGTCGTCGCCGGCCACCAGGTGGTCGGTGCCCCCGAACCCGCGCTCCGGGCACTGCGCGGATCGACCGTCTCGATGGTCTTCCAGGAGCCCGCGACCGCCCTCGACCCGCTCACCCGCGTCGGTGCGCAGATCGCCGAGGTGATCCGGAACCACCGTGACGTCTCCGCGTCCGCCGCAGCGGCCGAGGCCGTCGACCTGCTCCGTCGCGTCGGTATCCCCGACCCCGAGTCGCGCACCCGGTCGTTCCCGTTCCAGCTGTCGGGTGGGCAGCGTCAGCGCGTGGTCATCGCGATGGCGATCGCGAACGCGCCGAAGCTGCTCATCGCTGACGAACCGACCACGGCCCTCGACGTGACCGTGCAGGCCGAGATCCTCGAGCTCCTCCGAGCGCTCGCCGTCGAGACCGGCACCGGCGTGCTGCTCGTCACGCACAACATGGGTGTCGTCGCGGACTTCGCCGACCGGGTCGCGGTCATGCTCCAGGGCGAGATCGTCGAGACCGGCGGGGTCGAGGACGTCCTGCTCCGCCCCGAGCACGAGTACACCCGGCGGCTCCTCGCCGCGGTACCGCGGCTCGAGGTGGCGGGCGACCGCCCGTCGGCTCCCGTCACCGACGCGGAGACCGAGACGGCAGGGAGGCCCGGTGCGGCCCCGGCGGTCGACCTGCGGGACGTCTCGGTGACCTTCGGGCGCGGGGCGCGCGCCGTCCACGCGCTCGCAGGCATCGACATCGCGGTGCACGCCGGTGAGACCGTCGGCCTGGTCGGCGAGTCCGGCTCCGGCAAGTCGACCGCGGCCCGGGTGGCGCTCGGGCTGATCAAGCCGACGTCCGGCACGGTGTCGCTGTTCGGGCAGGACCTGCGGACCGCGAAGGGTCGTGACCGTCGTGCCCTCCGCTCCGGCATCGGCGTCGTGCTGCAGGACCCGGTGGCGTCCCTGGACGCCCGGATGTCGGTGGCCGAGTGCATCGCGGAACCCCTCGCCGTGCACCGTCGCGGGATGTCCTCCACTGACCGTCGTCGGCGCATCGACGAGGTGCTCGACGCGGTACGGCTGCCGCGGACCCTGGCATCCCGTGCCCCGCGCGAGCTCTCCGGCGGGCAGCGCCAGCGGGTCTCGCTCGCCCGGGCGCTGGTGCTCGAACCGCGGTTGCTCGTCGCCGACGAGCCGACCTCGGCGCTCGACGTCAGCGTGCAGGAGACCGTGCTCGAGGTCCTCGGTGAGCTGCAGGACGACCTCGGCTTCGCGTGCCTGTTCGTCTCGCACGACCTGGCCGTCGTGCAGCACTTCGCCGAGCGCGTCGTGGTGATGCGCCAGGGCGTCGTCGAGGAGCAGGGCACCACCGGCACGACGCTGCTGCACCCCACCACCGACTACACCCGGCGTCTGCTCGCCGCGGTGCCGGTGCCCGACCCCGTGCTGCAACGGCAGCGTCGGACGGAGCGCCTCGCCTCGCTCGCGGCGGTGACCGCGTGACCCGGGTCCTGGCCGGGGTCGACGTCGGCGGCACCAACACGAAGGTCGTCCTGACCACGCCCGACCTCGAGGTCATCGACCGCGTCGACCTGCCGACGCCCGCCCACGCGGGCGGGGCGGCGATCGTGACGGCCGCACTCGGGGCCGTGACGGGTCTGCTCGAGACGCACCGGGCCTCCTTGGCGGGTGTCGGGGTGGGCGCGGCCGGCGTCGTCGACCGGACCACGGGAACCGTCCTGGTCACCGGCAACTCGTTCACCGGCTGGGCCGGGTACGGCGTGACCCGGGCGGTGACGGACGCCCTCGGGGTCCCCGCGACCCTCGACAACGACGTGAACGCGTTCCTGCTCGGCGAGATCGCCACCGGCGCGGTCGTGGGGGAGTCCGATGTGCTCGGCATGACCCTCGGTACCGGTGTCGGCGGCGCGCTCGTGCTCGACGGACGGCTCTTCGCCGGCCCGCGCGGGGCCGCCGGTGAGATCGGCCACGTCCCCGGCTTCGGTGACGCCCGGTGCACCTGCGGGCAGACCGGGCACCTGGAGACCATCGCGGGCGCGCGCGGCATCGCCGACCGCTACGCCGAACGCTCCGGGCGGATGCTCTCGGCGCGGGACGTCGCCGTCGCCGCACGCGGCGGGGACGCCGACGCGGCCGCCGTCTTCGCCACCGCGGGGTGGGGTCTGGCCCGTGCCGCACTGCTGACCGCGGGGATCCTCGACGTCACGACCGTCCTGGTCGGCGGCGGGATCGCGCGGTCCTGGGACCTGCTCGAACCGGCCATCACGGCGGCGATCGCCGCGGAACCGCCGGTCAGCGGGGCGACGATCCGGCTCGCGCAGTCGACGCTCGGATCCGACGCCGTCGCACTCGGCGCGGCGGCGCAGGTGCGAGCGCGCGTGCTGGAGCCGGAGACCGCGTAGCGGGGGAGCGCCCGGTCAGGGCACCCAGACGACGATGCCGCGCAGGTCGTGGAGCACGGCGGCGAGCCCGGCGCGCAGACCACGGGCCGCGCGCTCCTCGGTGAAGGTGTCGGGGTCGTAGTGGCTCGACGGACCGAGGCCTTCGCCGCGGAACCCGCCGCCCGTCCAGTCCGCCGCCGTGACGTTCGACGTCGGCTCGGCGATCTCGGCACCGACGACCAGGAACTGCTGGTGGAGCGCGGTCGGTGAGACGGCCGCGAGCGGGTCGACCATGTGGTTGCCGACGGTGATGACCAGGTCGGGTTCGGCGTCGACGGCGCGCAGGACCGCGGCGATCCGGTCGTCGGGGCCCTTCGCCGAGACCGAGGTGACGGTGACGTCCTCGTCCGCGGCCCACGACTCGACGGCGTCGAGCAGGGTCCGGGTCGGAGCGTCGGCAGCGTCACCCGCGTCGGAGAGCAGCACGACGTCGTAGCCGGCGGGGGCGTGCACCCCGGACCACGAACCGGGCTCGGGGTGGATCGTGGCCTCGGGCGCCGGCGGCTGGTCGGGGTCGGAGAAGCCGGTGCCCAGGACCCCGGTCGAGGCGTGCGCCGACGTGGTCGCCGTCGGGCCGGTGCCGGTGCCGCCGGTGGCGCCGTTCGACGTCCCGGAGCAGCCGGCCAGCAGGGCAGTGCCGGCCGCGGCGAGGGCGACGGCGGTCAACAGGACGGTCGTCCGGGTGGCGGGGCGGATCACGGCACCATGCAAGCACGCCCGAGGGCTGCTCCGGGCCGGACGGGGGACCTGTCCAACACCCGTCCCGTTGCTGGTCACCGGTTGTTCACCTGCCGGTCGTCTGCGGGCCGGATCGTCTGCGCGTGCCCTCCGGAACCACCGCCGCGCTCCTGCGCGCCCGCCCTGCCCACTCCGCTCCCCTGTTCGCGCTCGTCGCACGGGTCGTCGCCGCGCTCGTGCTGCTCGGGGTGGTCGTGATCGGTGCGCTCGCGGGGGCGGCACCGGCGTCGGCGCACGGCTTCAGCTCGGTGGTCTACGCCGACGTCACGTCCACGAAGCCGACGGTCGTGCAGGCGAAGCTCGGGCTCGAGTACGACCTGATGCTCGTCTCGGTGGCGACGAGCGAGGACGACGACGCGCTGCACGAGCAGGGGCAGCAGGCCTGGGACGACGGGGACTTCCCGGGGATGGTGACGGCTGCCGAGGCGCACACCGACGCGATCGGGAAGTACGTGTTCGACCGGTTCCGGGTCACCGGAGCCGGCGGGCAGGCCTGCACGGGCACGCTCGACGACACCGTCACCGTCGACCTGCAGGACGAGGTGCCGTACGCCCACGTGACCGCGGACTTCGCCTGCCCGGAACCGTCGGAGACGCAGTCCGGGCACGTGGTGTCGTCGGAGCTCTTCCCCGACGACGAGACCTTCGTGCGCGACACCAAGACGATCGTCACCTACGACGTCGACGACCGGACGGGTTCGGCCACCCTCGATGCCTCGCAGCGCACGTTCTCGACCGAGCAGTCGGCGGGTGAGCGCTTCTGGGAGTTCTTCCGGCTCGGCGCCGAGCACCTGCTGACCGGGATCGACCACATCCTGTTCCTCGTGGCGCTCATCGCCGGGTCGCGTCGCCTGCGCGAGGTCGTCTACACGGCGTCCGCGTTCACGATCGCGCACTCGATCACGTTCATCCTCGCCGCCCTCGGTGTGGTCAGCCCGCCCGCGATCGTCGTCGAGCCGCTCATCGCCCTGTCGATCGCCGCGGTCGCCGGCTGGTACCTCTGGCGGCTCTGGCGTCGTCGATCGCGGGCCGACGAACTGGTGGTCGGCGAGCACGGGCACTTCTCGCTCGACCGCGCCGGGTGGACCCGCCTGGCCGTCGTCTTCGCGTTCGGCCTCATCCACGGCCTCGGGTTCGCCGGAGCCCTCGGCATCCACGAGGCGTTCTCGTGGCAGCTGCTCGTCTCGCTCCTGATCTTCAACGTCGGCATCGAGGCCGTGCAGCTCGCGATCATCGTCATCGTCTTCCCGCCGCTCTCGCTGCTGCGGCGGAAGGCGCACCGGGTGTCCCTCTGGGTGACGGGCGCCGTGACCGCCGGCGTGTTCGTGATGGGGATGATCTGGTTCGTCGAGCGGCTCGCGGCGGGCTGACGCTCGCCATGGAGCTGCTGGCAAGTCGCGTTCGTCCCGGAACAGCGACGAACCGTCACTCAGCGTTTACCAAGACGTTTTGCAGTGCATGCAGAGTCTTCCGTGCTGCACCATCCCACGTCTGAGAAACGGACCAACATGAGTCTCCTGTCCGGCGCCACTACCCGGCGCAGAACCACCACCCTCCGCGTCTGCGGAGCCGTCCTCGGGGCCGCGCTCATCGCCGGTGCCTCGATGGTCGGCACGAACGCCGCCACGGCTGCGACGAACACCCCCACCACCAACATCTCGACCGGTGGCCCGATCCACATCCTGCTCGGCGTCGGCGCGACCGAGAGCCAGCGCATCGCATCGTGGTACTTCCCCACGAACGTCGCGCAGTCGCTCGAGATCCAGAAGACCGCGTCCATGACCGACGGTGTCTTCACCGACGCCAAGCAGACGGTCGCCGCCTCGGAGGCCGCGAACACCGCAGCCGACACGAGCACGACCGACTCGAACACCAAGAGCATCCCGGGCATCGCCGCCGAATCGGGCTACATCAACGCGCACGCGACGATCTCGGCCCTCGAGCCGAACACGTCGTACACGTACCACGTCGGTGCGGCGGACGGCTCGGCTTGGTCCGCGTCGTACACCTTCACCACGAAGAGCTTCTCCGGCGACTTCGACTTCCTGTTCTTCGGTGACCCGCAGATCGGTTCGTCCGGCTTCACCGACGACGACGGTGCCGGCTGGGCGGACACGCTCAAGTACGCCACGTCGACCGAACCGGACGCCGAGCTCCTGGTCTCCGGTGGCGACCAGGTCGAGCACGCCAACAACGAGTACGAGTGGGGCGCGTTCGCGGACAGCAGCGACGTGCTGAAGCGCTACCCGTGGGCCTCGACCATCGGCAACCACGACGTGGGCGGCAAGGCCTACGAGCAGCACAACCAGGTGCCGAACTCCCTCAAGGTGCCGGACTTCTACCCGGGCGGCAACACCACCGCGAACTCGGGTGGCGACTACTGGTACATGTACAAGGGCGTCCTGTTCATCGACATCAACTCGAACGCCTACGCGGCCGGCTCCGACGCTGCCCACGTGAACTACGTGCGCGACGTCATCAACCGCTACGGCGACGACGCGAAGTGGACCACGCTGGTCTACCACCACTCGATCTACTCGCCGGCCGACCACGCGAACGATCGTGACAACCAGCAGCGCCGGTTCGACTTCACGCGTTCGTTCTCGGACATGGGTGTCGACCTCGTCCTGCAGGGTCACGACCACTCCTACTCGCGCAGCTACGCGATCAAGAACGGCAAGAAGGCCAACGTCAACGAGCAGCCCGCTGCTCCCGAGGTCTTCTCCGGCCCCGGCGGCGTCATCTACATGACGGCCAACTCGGCCTCCGGCTCGAAGTACTACGACCTCACCACCCCGGACGCCACCCAGGGCTACGACGCGGACCCGCTCGACCCCACCGGTCAGCGTCACTTCGCCAACTCGGTCGAGAACCAGGAGCACGTCCGCACCTTCGTGAAGGTCTCGGTCACCGACGACGAGCTCGCCGTCGAGAACATCCGCGCCAGCGACTGCACCACGCTCAACTCGGCGGTGCAGCACGGCAAGGTCGACAGCTGCGGCGTGACGCTCCAGCCGACGGCCACGGCCGACCCGGCGGCGATCGGTTCGACGGTCGACAAGTTCAACCTGCACGCCACGCTGCCGACGACGACCACGACGCTCACCGCGTCGGCCGCCGAGCAGACCTACCGCACCGCCAAGCCGGCCAAGGTCACCGCGACCATCGCCGGTGGCATCGGCACCCAGCAGGGCACGGTGACGTTCAAGGACGGCAGCAAGGTCCTCGGCACCGCCCCGGTCAAGGACGGTGCGGCCAGCATGACGCTGCCGAGCACCCTCGCCATCGGCAAGCACGCGGTCACGGCCTCGTTCGTCAACGCGGACCCGGTGTACTCGGGTACCGACTCGAAGACGGCGAAGGCCATGACGGTCACCGTCGAGAAGGCTCCGTCGCGCACCGCCATCAAGTACAGCGGCGGCAAGGCGACCGTCCAGGTGAAGGCCACCGGCTTCAGCGTCGACGGCACCGCCCGGATCTACCAGGGCGCGAAGCGCCTCGCCACCGTCACGGTTGAGGACGGTGTGGTCACCTCGAAGCTCCCGCTGAAGAAGGGCGCGCACAACCTGCACGCCGTCTTCGCCGGGACCTCGGAGCTCACCACGAGCACCAGCCCGACCATCACGGTCGTCGTCAAGTAGCACCCGTCACCAGCAAGGGCCCCGCGATCTCGATCGCGGGGCCCTTCGCCGTGTGGTCCGGGGGTGGGCGACCGGTCCTACCCGGGACCGGCGCCGCACCGGCTGACGGGAGACCCGAACTCCCTCCCCGTCCGCTGGTGAGCGGCCGGTCAACCTGGGGTGATGATGCGCCCGCAGCCCCGGGATCCGCCTGTGACCCGGGCGGATTCCCAGCCTTCGACCGAATGTCCTGACGTCTCTGTGTTTTTGCTGTGCAGAAGCGCATACTTCGAGTCTCCGAGAATGCGCGCTCGTCGCCGACGACCCCTCGCCTCTCCTGCAGGCAGAGGTTGGCCGTGCACACTCATCAAACTCGACGAGGCTCGATCCTCGTCATCTCGGCGGCTGCCGTCGCCGCGCTGATCACCCTCGGGACCGGTGGCGGAGCATCCGCCGCCACGGTCATCGACGGTCCGGTCAACCTCGGAACCGCATCGACCTACGGCGTCCTCGGCGCGAGCGCGGTCACGAACACCGGCCCGTCCGTGGTGAACGGCGACCTCGGCTTGTCGCCGGGCACGTCCATCACCGGCGTCGGCGGCGCACCGAACGGCACCGTCAACGGGACCACGCACCAGACCGACGCCGCAGCGGCGCAGGCCCAGCGCGACACCACCACCGCGTACGACGTCGCCGCGTCGCTCTCCCCGACCCAGACCGGTCTGACCGAGCTGAACGGCCTCTCGCTCTCACCCGGCGTGTACTCCGGCGGCGCCCTCGCCCTGGCGAACAACGGAGCGCTCACCCTGGCCGGCAGCGCGGACTCCGTGTGGGTGTTCCAGGCCGCGTCGACCCTGACCATCGGGTCCGCCAGCCAGATCGTGATCACCGGCGGTGCCAGCTCGTGCAACGTGTTCTGGCAGGTCGGCAGCTCCGCCACCGTCGGCACCGGCGCGCAGTTCCAGGGCACCGTCCTGGCGCAGCAGTCCGTGACCGCCACCACCGGCGCGACCGTGCAGGGCCGACTGCTGGCCCGCACCGGTGCGGTCACCCTCGACACGAACACGATCACGGCCTCCGCCGGCTGCCCGGCGCCGGGTACGCCGTCCGAGTCGCCGACGATCACCTCGGGCACCCCGTCCGACGGCACCGTCGACGTGCCCTACTCGTCCACCGTCACCGCGACCGGTACCCCGAACCCGACCTTCACCGCCACGGGCCTGCCTGACGGCCTGACGATCGACAGCACCACCGGCGTCATCTCCGGCACCCCGACCACCCCGGGCACCTCGACCGTGACGATCACCGCGTCGAACGGCACCAGCCCGGACGACACCCAGACGGTCACCATCACGGTCCGTGCTCCGGCACCGGTGCCCACCGCGACACCCACCCCGACGGCACCCGCAGTGGTGCCCACCGACACCCCGAGCGGCCCCGCGGCCCCTGGCGCCGGCGGTGGTGGGGGTGCTGGCGGCGGAACCGACCAGCCCACCGGTGAGCTCGCGTTCACCGGCTCGGACCCGACCGTCCCACTGAGCATCGCCGCCGCGCTGCTCGCCGCGGGCGCCACGCTGATGGTCCTGCTGCGCCGTCGCCGTCGCACCGTCGGCCGGATCTGAGGAACATTGCGAAGGACCCCGTGACCCAGGTCGCGGGGTCCTTCGCCGTCGCCCGCACCCAACGAGCCGTGCACACGTGGCGACGGCGCGCGGGTGCCGGAACACGGCTACGCTCCACTGCAACGGGGTCAGGGGTGGCCTCGCAAGGGGATCAGGGGTGGGCCATGACGGCTCGACGACGCACGGCGGTCGGCATCACGACCGTGTTGACACTGGTCGGAGTGCTCGTCGCACCGACCACCGCGGCCCTGGCCGCTCCGGACGACGGGGCACTCACCGTCATGCTCACCGATCCGGAGAAGCGCCCGCTGCCGATGGCGGGCGTGGTGGTCGACCTGCGGACCCCGGAGGGCACGACGACGGCGTCTGCCTCGAGCGACGCCCGCGGGCGGCTGACGTTCGACGCGGTGCCGTCCGGAACGTGGAGCCTGCACGGTGAGCGCGAGGGCTCGTACGGCTTCGACGACGTGCTCCCCGCCGAGCGGGCCGGCATCACGGTCAGCCCCGGTGCGAACGAGACCGTCGTCCTGGTCGTGCGTCGCGGCGCCTCGATCGGTGGGACCGCGCGCAACCCGTACGGCGCCGACCTGTCCGGCGCAGCCGTCGTCGTGCGCGGCTGGAACACCGGGACGGTGCGACGCACGGTCACCGCTCGCGACGGGCACTACTGGGTGCACGGCCTGCCGAGTGACGACTACAGCGTGCAGGTCAACGCGCACGACGAGACGCTCGACTCGTGGCCGGCACTGCGCGATCAGTCCTGGGGGTTCCACCGCGACCCGGGCTCCACCGCACCGCGCTCCTACGTCCGCGTCGCGCACCAGGCGGGCGGTCGCGCCGAGACCGTGCTGGACGACGTCGACGCGAGCTCGACCGTCGGGGTCACCCTGTCCGCCATCGTGAACCCCCAGCTCGACACCGACTTCACCGGGGCAACGGTCCACGTGTACGGCGAGTCGATCGGCAGCACCTTCGACACCCGGATGACCTCCTGGTCGCCGGGCCGGGGCGGCGTCTTCGGTGTGGTCCTGAGCCCCGGTCGGTACAAGGTCGAGGTGGTCGGCTGGTCGCCGAGCCAGAAGCGGTACGTCTCGTACTGGTACGGCGGCGAGGGCAACCGCCCGGTCGCCGACCGGGCGTCGTCGCACACCGCGGTCGTACGGGACGAGAGCCGGACCATCTCGTTCTGGAGCACGCGCTGATCCCGGAACACGACGCCCGAGAACCCGACGGCGCGCTCACCGGATGCGTCCTCGACGACGTGCCGGACCCGGCCGGCGGCGTCCGCCACACGATCCCGGGCCGGGGCCACTCCATGCCCCGCGCCGGGCCGTCGTACCCGTGAGGACCCTCAGGTACCGAGCCTCGACCTCATCCTCCAGGACGATCCGCGGCGAGCGGCGCGCTCCCTACTGTTGGCGACGGAGCGTGCGGTGGCGCACGCCCGTCGCACCAGGGGAGATCCGACGTGAGCCGTTCGCCGAGACGCCGTTCCACCATCGCGCTGCAGATCGCGTGTTCGACACTCATCGCCGGGGCGCTCGCCGTCTCCGGCACGATCGTGGCTCTGCCAGCGACGGCCGCGCCGGGCGACGGGTCCACCACCGCGACGGGGACGACCACGATCACGACCCCGGGCACGCCCGTCGCGCAGGGTGACGACTGGACGGTCACGCCGACCGACGGCGGGTACACCGTCGTCCTCACCCTCGCCGACCCGCTACCGCTCCGTGCGGCGGCCCCCGTCCTGCTCGTGGACGGTACCGACATCGGCGTCGCACAGACGAGCCTCGACCAGCGGCAGCTGACGGTCACCACGACCGACCCCGCCGTCGCCGATGCCCGCAGCGTCGAGCTCGGCTGGACGGGCGAAACCGACCTGCAGGGCAACCGGCAGGCCGCCACCGCGCCGCAGACGGTCGCGCCGAGCGAAGCCCCGGCGCCCCTGACCGACGACCCGGCGGCCGCAGGCCAGTACGCGGTGACCCGGGCCGACTACGACCTGGGCAACGAAGCCGAGACGATCAAGGGCTTCGGTCGCAAGGGCGAGATGCGTGCCGCGGTCTTCGTGCCGAAGGACGCCCCGGGCAAGCGTCCGGTCGTGGTGTTCCTGCACGGCCGCCACGAGGCCTGCTACGGCGGCACCGACAACCCGAAGGCGTGGCCGTGCGGGAAGGGACAGACGGACATCCCGAGCTACCTCGGCTACAACGCGGCGGCGACCGCGCTGGCGAGCCACGGCAACGTCGTCGTGTCGATCTCCGCGAACGCGATCAACGCCCTCGACGGCAGCTACTCGGACGACGGCGGAGCGGTGGCCCGCGGGCAGCTCGTCCTCGACCACCTCAGCCTGCTGCAGCGGGCGGACACCGGTCAGGAACCCCGGCTCTCGCCGCTGCTCACCGGCAAGCTCGACCTGCAGGACGTCGGCCTCATGGGTCACTCGCGCGGTGGCGACGGCGTGGTCCGCGCGGCCCTGCTCAACACGCAGCGCACGAACCCCTTCGGCATCCGTGCCGTCCTGCCCCTGGCGCCGACCGACTTCGGGCGCATGACCCTGCCGGACACCAACACGGCGGTCGTCCTGCCGTACTGCGACGGCGACGTGTCCGACCTGCAGGGACAGCACTTCTACGACGACTCCCGCACCGCCTTCGGGGACGACGTGCTGCGCTCCTCGGTCCTGGTGATGGGTGCGAACCACAACTTCTTCAACACGACGTGGACGCCGGGCAAGTACGCGAAGGCGTCGTCGGACGACTGGTACGACGAGTCCGACGCGGTCTGCGGGGCGAAGGCGAAGCGCACCACGCGGCTCTCGTCCGACCAGCAGTACGCCGTCGGCACGAGCCTGATCAGCGGCTTCTTCCGCCTGACGCTCGACGGTGAGCAGCAGTTCCTGCCGATGTTCGACGGCACCAACCGTCAGCCCGCCGCCCTGGGCACGGCCGACATCCGCGTGAGCGCGTCCCAGCCCGGCGCGAGTCGGCGCGACCTCGCCCTGTTCGACGTCGCGAACCCGGCGATCACCACGACCGGTGCCCTGACGGCGAAGACCTGCGCGAGCACCGACGACCTGCCCGCGAAGCAGATCCTGCCGGCGTGCGTCTCGATGACGTCCAACGCCCCGGACTACACCCCGGCGTACCTGGCGTCCTCGGTGCCGGCCACCCCCGCCCTGCACGTCTCGCCCACCAAGGCGGCGACCGGCGGCCAGGTGCACGTCCCGGTGGGTCCGGCGGCCGGTGACCTCACCGGGTTCCAGGCGCTGTCGCTCCGCCTCACCCCGGACGACACCGCGACGACGAACGCCGACGTCTCGATCACCCTCCGTGACGCGACGGGTGCCGTGGCGACCCGCCGCGTGTCCGACACCAGCCGTGCCGGACAGCTGCTCCCCGGTACCCGGATGGCCCCGCGCAAGACGATCCTGCAGCAGGCGCGCATCCCCCTCGACGCGTTCGCCGGCATCGACCTGACATCGGTGCGCGAGGTGACGATCGACGTCCCGCAGAAGAACGGCGGGGTCCTGCTGAGCGACCTGTCGCTCGTGCCGGCCGCGACCCTCGGTGCCCCGGCGGTCACGAAGCGTCCGGCCGCACGCATCGCGGACCGGTTCGTCGACGAGGGCCGCACCCGCACGGTGGTCCGGGCAGCGGTCGTGCTCTCCCGACCTGCAGAGCAGGCCACGACGGTGTACTTCGACCTCGACCAGGCGTACGACGGGCGCATCCGCCCGGCGGTGCAGCCCGTCACGTTCCAGCCCGGCGAGGTCTGCCGCGCGGTGGCCGTCTCGGTGAACGGTGACCGCACCCCGTCGTTCTCGCGGACGTCGGACTACGCGATGACCCTCAGCAACACCCGGGGCGGTTCGGTGATCGGTGACTCGGTCGGCACGATGCGCATCCGCGAGGACGACGGCGTGCGCAGCGTGAACGGACGGGCGACCGCGTCCGCTCCGGCGGTCGGCACCCCGGGTGACGCGTGTGCCGAGGCGCAGGCGTCCAGCACGGCCATCGCCGTGACGCCGACGAGCAGCCGGAAGGGTGCCAAGGTCGCGATCTCGGCGACGGGGTTCCGTGCCGGGGAGTCGGTCACCGTCAGCATCGACGGCGGTCGGGCCACCCGCACGACTGCCGACGCCGACGGCAAGGTCCGCCTGAAGATCACGAAGGCCGTGGCGGCGCTGGCACCGGGCACGCACGTCGTGCATGCCCGTGGCTACGGCTCGGACCAGCGGGCCCGGGGCACCTTCACGACGACGAAGTAGCCGTGCGCGATCCGGCACCGGTCATCGCGCGCGCCACCACGGGTGACGCGCGCGAGATCGGTGCGTTCCAGGCGCGCTGCTGGGAGCAGACGTACCGCGGAGTGGTGCCGGACGCCTTCCTCGACGGCACGGCTGCCGTCGACCGAGCCGCGCGCTGGGAGGCGCGGATCCGGACGCGCGCTCGGAGCGTGCTCGTCGCGCGGTCCCGTGACGGAACCCTGCTCGGTGTCACGAGCACCGCGCGATCAGCCGCGACGGTCAGCGATCTGCCGGCCTTGGAACTCGTCACGCTGTACGTCGACCGGCCCGCGCACGGCACCGGTGTGGCCGCCCGGCTCCTCGCGGCGGCCATCGGCGACGAGGACGCTCACCTGCTCGTCTTCGCGGCGAACACCCGTGCACGGCGGTTCTACGAGAAGCACGGGTTCGCACGGGAGGGTGCGAAGACGATCGACCCCGGGACAGGGCTCGACGAGGAACGGTGGGTCCGGAGACGTCCCGTGTGAACCCTCAGGACGCCCCGGCCGCGCGGAGGTCGGCGAGCGGGACGTCGTCGCGTGCCACGGCGGCGGCGACCTGGCTCAGCGAGCGCTGGGTGGCACGTGCGTAGCGACGGATCATGCCGAAGGCCTCCTCGACATCGACGCCGGCCGCACGCGCGAGGTACCCCTTCGCCTGCTCGATGGCGACCCGGCTGTCGAGCGCGCGTTGGAGCTGCTCGGCGGTGTGGGTCGCGTGCTCGAGGGTCCGCTGCTGCAACAGGCTGATCGTCGCGACGTCGGCGAGGGCCTGCGCAGCTCGGGCATCGGCACCGTTCAGCGCTCCCTCGGTCTCGCGGAACAGGTTCAGCGACCCGACCGTGGTGTCCCGCAGCCGGAGCGGGATGGCGTGGACCCCCGCGTAGCCGCGAGCCCGCGATGCCTCGGCGAACCGTGGCCAGTGCTGCCGCAGGTGGTCGGCGTCCTCCGAGGTCACCAACCGGCCGGTGGTCACGGCGGTGATGCACGGCCCCTCGCCGGCGTCGAGCTGGAGCAGGCCGATGAAGCTGCTGCGCTCGCTCGTCGACGCGACGACGTGCAGCTCGTCCTTCTGGTCGATCAGGTGGATGGCGCCCGCGGCGGCGTCGAACAGCTCGACGGCCCGGTCGACCAGCGTCTGCAGCACGTCGACGACGTCGTAGTCCGCCACCAGGCTGTCGGTGAGGGTCACGAACGTCTCGACCAGTCGTGCTTCGCGTACCTCGGTCATGTGGGGAACGGTCCTTCCGTCGAGCAGGCGGGACAACCGTAGCCGAGCAGCGGACACGCGGACCTGTGGCTTGCACCCGGGAGCGTGACGGCTCTAGCGTTGGACCAGCAGCCCCAGACCCCGGCCGCCGGAACGTTCCTCCATTCCGTTGACGACCAGGGAATCCATGACCACGCAGCACGCCGGTACCAGCCCGCAGCGGGAGACCAGCTCGAAACCCCTCTCCAGCGGCTTCCGGAAGACCGGCTCCTCGGCCGGAGCGCGGACCGGCGGCACCTCGTCGTACTCCGCACTGCTGGCGCAGGTGAAGGAAGCCGGGCTGCTCGAGCGCCGTCGGGGGTTCTACTGGGCGCTGTTCTCGGCGCTCGTCGTGGCGACGGCCGCCTGCTGGGTCGCGTTCGCGTTCCTGGGTGAGTCGTGGTTCCAGCTGATCGTGGCCGGTGCGCTGGGTGTGCTGTTCACGCAGTTCGCGTTCCTGTCGCACGAGGCTGCGCACCGTCAGGTGTTCGAGTCCCAGAAGTGGAACGACCGTGCGGGCCGCTGGCTCGGCACGTTCCTGGTGGGCCTCAGCTACTCGTGGTGGATGAACAAGCACACCCGCCACCACGGCAACCCGAACACCGTCGGCAAGGACCCGGACATCGCCCCCGACGCGATCCGGTTCCTGCCCGAGGACGCCGCCGCCGTCGGGAACGGGCCGCTCCGGGTGTTCGTGCAGTACCAGGGATGGTTGTTCTTCCCGTTGCTCACGCTCGAGGGCATCAACCTGCACCGGGCCGCCGTCATGTCGGTGCTCCGCGGGACGGGTGGGCGCAGAGACGTCCGGGGGCGGGTCCTCGAGGGCATCCTGCTGGTGGCGCGGTTCGCGATCTACCTGACGGTGGTGTTCTGGTTCCTGCCGTTCGGGATGGCGTGTGCGTTCCTCGGGGTGCAGCTGGCCGTGTTCGGCGTGATGATGGGCGCCTCGTTCGCCCCGAACCACAAGGGCATGCCGACGATCGCGCACGACGCGAAGGTCGACTTCTTCTCCCGCCAGGTGCGCACCTCGCGCAACATCCGTGGCGGCTGGTGGGTGTCGTTCCTGATGGGTGGGCTGAACTACCAGGTCGAGCACCACCTGTTCCCGTCGATGCCGCGGCCGGCGCTGAAGCAGGCCCGCCTGCTGGTGCGTGACCACTGCGACACCCTCGACGTGCCGTACACCGAGACCACGTTGCTGCGTTCCTACGGCATCGTCGTCCGGTACCTCAACCGCGTCGGACTCGCCGCCCGCGACCCCTTCGTCTGCCCCATGGTGACCGAGCTCCGGATCCACTGACACGCCCACCCCGCCCGACCCCACCCGCACGCACCACGCCCCACTGAAGGAACCACCACCGTGAAGACCGTCATCGTCCTCGTCGTCCTCTGGGCAGTCCTGTCCATCGTCGGGTTCGCCCTGAAGGGCCTGCTCTGGCTCGGCGTCATCGGCATCGTCCTGCTGCTCGGCACGATCGTCTTCGGGGCCGTCCGCCGAAGCGGCAACAAGGCCCGCAACGCCGGCCGGACCAACTAGTCCGCCACTGGCGAAGCGCACCAGCAGCAGGAATCCCCGCACCGACCGCATGCCGAACCTCCCGAACGAACCCCAGCAGCTCCGAGCGGCGGTGGTCGTGAACCCGACCAAGATCGAACAAGCCCGCCTCCGAGCGGTGCTCGGCGACGAAGAGCGCGCACACGGTTGGGCCGAGTCGCTCTGGTTCGAGACGAGTGCCGACGACGACGGGCGTGCTGCTGCGCGGGCCGCGCGCGACGCCCACCCGAGCGTCGTCCTCGTCGCGGGTGGTGACGGCACGCTCCGGGTCGTCGCCGCGGAGCTCCGCGGCACCGGGACGCCGGTGGCGCTCGTCCCCAGCGGCACCGGCAACCTGTTCGCTCGGAACCTCGGTCTGCCCCTCGGCGACCTGGTGCGCTCGGTCCGAGCGGGCTTCAGCGGGACGGACCGCCCGATCGACGTCGGACTGGCCGACCTGACCGACCCGGCGGGCACCACGACGTCGCATGCGTTCCTGGTGATGACCGGCATCGGGCTCGATGCGAGCATGGCCGCGGACACGAACGCGTGGGTGAAGAAGCGGTTCGGATGGGTCGCCTACTCGGATCCCATCGCACGGTCCGTGATCGGCAACCGGCAGATCCCCGTGCACTACGGGATCGACGACGGCCCGCTCCGCAGCATGAGCGCCCACACGATCATCGTCGGGAACTGCGGCACCCTGACCGCGGGCATCCTGCTGCTCCCCGCGGCCCGACCGGACGACGGCATCCTCGACGCCGTCGCGTTCCGGCCGACCGGGTGGTTCGGCTGGACCAAGGTCGGGTACGCGCTGACGCTCAACCGCTTCTTCGCGCGCACCCGGTTCGGACGGCTCCTCGCTCGCGTGTTGCCGACCTCACGCGCGCTCCGGTACACGCGGGCACGAACGCTGCGGCTGACCGTGGACACCCCGGAGCGCGTGCAGCTCGACGGCGATGCGTTCGGCGAGGTGGTCGCGGTGACGCTCACCACGCACCACCACGGACTGCTGCTCCGCACCGAGTCGCGACCGCGGGGCTCGGCCTGACCCGTCCCGACGGGGTCACACGTCGCGTCCGTCGAAGTGCGGACTGGTGCGACCCCTCGACCGGGGGTCAGGATGACGCATCAGTTGCACAGAGCAACTGGCAGGTGCTTCACCGACAGAGGAGTCGTCATGAAGAAGTCCATCGCAGCCGCGTTCGCCGCGGTCGCCGTCATCACCGCCGGCGTGTTCGCCGCTTCGCCCGCCTCCGCGCTGCCCGTCAGCACGAAGGTCGTCGGCGGCGAGAAGGCCCCCACCACCTCGTGGGCGGTGCAGCTCGAAGCCTCCGGCGGCAGCATCCCCTCCGGCTACGTCAGCAACTGCACCGGCGAGCAGCTCAACGCCTCGTGGATCCTGACCGCCCGGCACTGCATCGACGGCATCGGCGCGATGAACGTCTACCACTCCAACTCCACCGTCAACCGTGGCACGGCCGTCGCCGTCGACCGCGTCAGCGCCTCGCCGGCGGGTGACATCGCGCTCGTGCACCTGCGGACCGCGTACTCGCTGTCCACCTACGCGCCCCTCGACCTCACCGCGACGGCCAAGTCGAGCGGCACCGGCACCATCCAGGGCTACGGCCTGCGTGCGAACGCGACCCAGTCCGACGGCCTCTACCAGGCCACCGTCTCGCTCACCGGCGCGAGCACCGACGCCTTCGGCGGTCGTGCCCAGCACCTCACCGGCGTGACCGGTGCATCGAACCACGGTGACTCGGGCGGCCCGCTGCTCGTGAACGGCAAGGTCGTCGCCGTCTGCTCCACCGGCGACAGCGCCGACCCCGGCGCGAACACCAAGGCCGGCTCGAACTACGCCCTGCTGTCGCAGGCCTCGTCCTGGATCCGGACCACGGCCGGCGTCTGAACCACCTGACGGACGGGAGGCGCGGTGCGGGCCCGCACCGCGCCTCCAGTCCGTCCCGTCCACCTGCAGGGCGGTGCTCGCCTGTTCAGCGTCCGTCACCCACCAGCTGAGCGCCCGTGCGGGCGCGACGACGACAGTGGGGCCATGAGCCAGTACGAGAAGCGCGATCCGAACACCCTCTACCCGGCCCCGCCGTACCCGAAGCAGGAGCAGTCGCTGCCGGGTGCCGCGTGGAAGATGGACCCGAAGCCCGACCACGGCGAGGAGAGCTACGTCGGTCTCGGTCGGCTGAAGGGGTACCGCGGCATCGTCACCGGTGCCGACTCAGGCATCGGCCGTGCCGCCGCGATCGCGCTGTCGCGCGAGGGCGCCGACCTGGTGCTGTCCTACTTGCCCGACGAGCAGGAGGACGCGGAACAGGTCCGCGACCTGCTCGAGTCCGAGGGCCGTCGCGCCGTGCTGTTCCCCGGTGACATCGCCGACGAGCAGTACTGCATCGACCTGGTGCAGAAGGGCGTCGACGAGCTCGGCGGTCTCGACACGCTCGTCATGGTCGCCGGCCGCATGGACAGCAACGAGGACATCCTGACGCTCGACACGTCGATGTTCGACTCGACGTTCAAGACCAACATCTACTCGCTGTTCTGGCTGACGAAGGCCGCCGTGCCGCACCTCGAGCCGGGATCGACGATCGTGACGACCGGTTCGATCCAGGCGTCGACGCCCTCGCCGGACAAGATCGACTACGCCGTGTCGAAGGGTGCGATCAAGCTCTTCACCGAGGCCGTCGCGCAGCAGCTCGCGCCGAAGGGCATCCGTGGTGTGAACTCCGTGGCGCCGGGGCCGGTGTGGACGCCGCTGCAGCCGGGTTCCGACGATGCCGAGACGGTGTCGCACTTCGGTGAGAGCTCGCCGTTCGGCCGTCCGGGTCAGCCCGCCGAACTCGGTGCCGCCTACGTGCACCTGGTCAGCCCGGAGTCGAGCTACCAGTCCGGGTCGACCATCACGATCGCCGGTGGGACGCCGGCGTTCTGATCCGACGCTCTGGGGTTCTGGCGTTCTTGCATCCGAGGAAGGGGACCACGTGTCCGGAGTGACACACACCGTGCTGGTCGAGTGGGACGGGGAGGACCGGTCGTCCGAGGCCTCCGCCCTGTCGCGTGCGCACCTGCCACGGATCGAGGGGGTCGAGTCGGTGCAGTCCGGCACGAGCGTGAGCACCGAGGGGCTGGAGGGCGGGTTCCACTGGATGCTCGTCGTCCGGTTCCGCGATCGTGCCGCGCTCGCCGGGTACCTGCCGCACCCGGAGCACCGGCCGGTGGCCGAGTTCATCGGTGCGGCGAGTGCGCGGGTCGTCGTGTTCGACGTCGAGGACGCCGACTGATCGCTGCGTCGGAAGCTGTGTAACGCTCTGGTTGCGATGGCGGACGAGGGGTTCCGTCCCTCGTGGAGGCTCGACGTACGGTGGACCGGCCATCGCAACGGCGCGGGGGTCACCGGCCGGCGCTGCGGCTCTCCGGAGCCCGCGCCGGTCGGGTCCCCGCCTGCGGGCGGGGGCCGTTCGACATCCGCCGACGGAGGGAAACAGACGATGCCCGGCAACCCGGACCCGTTCGTCCACGACGACGCGAAGATCCTGCTCGGCGAGGCGGGAGCGGCGCACTGCGACGAATGCGGGGACGCCGTCCGGCTCGACCCGCGGATCGGCAGCTGGAGGACCGTGCGGCAACCCGGCCCCCAGCTCCCGCCGGATCGGAAGCCGCGGAGTTCGGCGGGGGCCGCGTGAACGGTGCGGCCCGGACCGCTGGGGTGACCCTCGGGCTCGTCGCAGCGATGGCGCTGACCGCCTGTTCCGGCTCGCCGGCTGCGACGCCGACCCGGACCGTGACTGCGACTGCGACCCCGGAGACGCCGTCTGACTCCGACACCCCGACCCCCGCTGCGACCCCGACCACGACGGACACGGCCTTCAGTCTGTCGGACCCCGCGACGTGGACCATCTCGACCGACGAGGTCGGACCGATCGCCCTCGGTGGTCCGGTGCAGGGCGAGATCGACGACCTGACAGCTGCCTACACGCGGAGTACGGATGCGTGCCCGGCCAGTCCGGAGACGACCTTCTGGGAGCGGTCCGACGCTCCCGGCCTCATCGTCATCCCACGCGACGGCAAGGTCGCCGGGGTGACCATCGGTGGGCTGGGGCCGGACCCGGTGACGACGAACTCGCCCGAGACCGACGCCGGGATCGGCATCGGAGCGCCCCTGACCGAGGTGCGCTCCGCGTACCCGGACCTGCGGTACACCGGCACCTACGGTGAGGAGCAGGGGCCGTACTCGATGTGGAGCGTGCAGGCCGACGGACACTTCATGACGTTCCAGCTCGGGACGGACGGCACCACCGTGGGTGCGATCTGGGTGGGACCGGTCGCGATGTTGCCGTACGAGTACTGCGCCTGACGCTGGCGAGGGGTGAACGCCGCTGCTGGCAGGATGACCGGCATGGCCAGCGCTGTCCGTCTCATCCGATCCGACGTCCTGAGCGACGCGGCGCAGTACGCGTACGCATCCACCGTGCCGGCTGGAACGCGGCTCGTGTTCCTCGCCGGGGCCTGCCCGCTTGCCCCGGACGGCTCGACTGTCGCGGTGGGTGACTACGCGGGCCAGGCGGTCAGGTGCATCGAGACGATGCAGGAGGCGCTGCGTGCTGCAGGAGCGTCCATCGAGGACGTCGTGAGCACCCGGGTGCTCGTGGCGTCCCCGCGGCAGGCCGACCTCGTCACCGCATGGCAGGTGGTGCGCGATGCCTTCGGCGCGCACGACGTGCCGAGTACCCTGCTCGGGGTCACGGTGCTCGGCTACGACGACCAGCTGGTCGAGATCGAAGCCGTCGCGGCCGTCGCCGATGGACAGGCCACGTGACGGCGCGAGGTGTCGAGGCTCCCGTACCCCGTGCTCCCGTGCACGCTCGCCTCAGAAGCCCGGACCCGCTTTCACCAGGGCGATGCCGACACCGACGAGCGCGAGGACGAGGCCGGCCACGAACGTCCGCGGGGACGGCTTCTCCCCGCGGAGCCTGGCCACGACGGGCCCGAGGAGGGCGAGCCGGACCACGAGGTACCCGATCGCGATGATCTCGGCCGCGAGCCCGGACGTCCCGGTCAGCCAGGCGTAGGCGAGGACGGCAGCCGGGAGGAGCCCGGAGGTGAGGACGGGCAGCGAGTCTCGCAACTCGGCGCGGACGGTCTCCGCGGTGAGGCGGTGATCGCTGCGCGCACGTCGGCCGACCGACTCGGCGAAGGTGTGTGCGAGGAAGGTCGAGAACGCGGTGGCGAGCACGTACCAGAGCCCCCGACCACTCTCGGCGGTGTCCGGGACCATCGGCGCGATCGTCCCGAGGATCACGATGTTGCCGTACACGAACGCGGTGATGCGGCTCGCGGCGTCCTCACGCGACAGGCGGTTCCGGCCCACGGAAGTCCGCTCGTGCGGGCTCAGTAGTACTCACCCTGCCGGTAGTCCCAACTCGTGAACGTGTCCGCGAGCAGCCCCATGATCCGGTCGACGTCGAGGCCCTTGCGGATGAGCGTCGGTGCGGGGACGACCGATCGGCGTCCGTCCTGCAGCGGGATCAGGGCTCCGGTGCTGTCGACCATCGACACCATGACGCCCTGCTCGTAGCGGGTCTCGGCGGTCTGCTCCGGCTGGATGGACGCGACGTAGTCGTCCGCCTCGACGATCACGTCGGCGCGCTCGGCGATGCGCTCGCCGATGCCGTCCACCACGCCACGGTTGCCGGTACCGGACGGATTGGCCGAGCTCGCGAAGGCGAACTTGCCGTGCTCGGTCCAGAGTTCGCGGGCGGCGAGCTCACCGGGAACGCCGAACTTGATGACGAAGCAGGACGTGCCACGGGTGTCCATCATGAGTTCGTCGGAGCCGTCCGCCGGCAGCGCCGCTCGCCCCTCCGCGCTCCAGGGCAGGATGCACCCGAGCAGGACGTCCTCGTCCCAGCACCGCTGGTACAGGGCGTCGATCTCGGGGGTGAGCTGCGCGATGCTCCGGAGCATCTCGAGCGAGCTCACGAGCACGACGCCCGGCTTGTTGCGGTTGCGTTCCTTCGCGTCGAACTTGCGCTCCAGACCCGCGCGGTCAGAGGCCATGAGGATGTAGCCGACCTTGGTCGGGACCACCGCCAGTCCGCCGTCGTGCAGGAGTGCGTCCACCGCACTGCGCGGCACGCCACCGTTCCAGCACACGCGGTTCATGCTGACCTGCGTCTCGTCGTTCATGCCCGTCCTCGTCCCGTTCTGGAGTCAGACGATCGTCTGACAGCGGGAGCCTATGGACGACGTCCGGGCCGGACAAGGGCGAAGGACGCGACCTGTGGGCCTTCTCCGAAGGGTTCAGGCGGGCTCGCAGCGAACGACCGCGGCTGGCCGGTGCTGAACCGTGCACAAACACTGAGCCGCGCACAACCAGAGCGCCCCCGCCCCGAGCGTCACTCCACCAACGACTGCGTCCCCACGACGATCGCCAGGGCCAGCCGCTCCGCGTCCACCGACCCGGGCTCGGCCGTGTACGCCAGGATCCGCAGGTCCTCCGGTCCGACGACCAGGGTGTCGCAGTCGAGCGTGATCAGCCCGACGTCCGGGTGGTCGATCACCTTCCGCCGGGCGGTCTCGCCGAGCGCGGTCGCGCCGGAGTCCCACAGCTCGACGAACCGCGGGCTCGCCGCGCGCAGCTGCCGCACGAGCTGCTGCAGCTGGCGGTCGAGCGGGTAGCGCGCCGCGGTCATCCGGAGCCCGGCCACCAGGTTCGCCTCGAACGCCGCCTGCTCCTCCGTTGTGTGCACGGCGCGGCTGCCCGAACCGACCAGGTGCCGCCACGCGGTGTTCCGGTCGTTCCCGCGCAGTGCCCCGATCGGCCCCATCAGTGCGTCGTACGGGGCGTTGGCGACGAGCAGGTTCCCCGCGGCGTCGAGCACCGCGACGGGGGTGTCCGCCAGGCGGTCGAGCAGTCGCTGCACGCTCGGCGGGATCCGCGACGGCACCACGTCGGCGCCGGGGACCGCGTGCCCGGCGAGCCGGTAGAGCAGCTCGCGGTCGGCATCGACGACCCGCAGCGCCCGCGCGAGCGCCTCGACGACCTGGGCGGACGGCGAGGTCGCCCGCCCCTGCTCGAGCCGGGTCAGGTAGTCGGCCGAGATCCCCGCGAGGCCGGCCAGTTCCTCTCGCCGCAGACCGGCCGCACGCCGACGCGGCCCGACGACCACGCCCGCCGCCTCGGGGGAGACGTGGTCGCGCAGCCGTCGCAGGGTGTGCCCGAAGTCCGTGTCCGCCATGCCCCCAGTCTGCGCGCGACGAGCGACCCGGTCCTGGCCCTGCCGGTCCTACGACAACGGGTCGACTCCCTGCGGTCGCCGCCGAGCACGACGCTGGACCCATGACAACGACACTCATCACCGGGGCCACCCGCGGCCTCGGCAAGGAAACCGCCCGTCAGCTCGTCGAGGCGGGCCACACCGTCTGGATCGGCGCCCGCGACGCCGACCAGGGCGCCGCGGTCGCCGCCGAGATCGGCGCACGCTCCGTGCAGCTCGACGTCCGCGACGACGACTCCGTCGCAGCGGCCTTCGCCCACGTCGATGCGAACGGCGGACTCGACGTGCTGGTCAACAACGCCGGCATCGCCGTGTGGGGGCAGGACGGCCCCCAGGCGCTCGACGTGTTCGACACGAACGCCGTCGGCACGATCCGCGCGACCGAGGCCGCGCTGCCGCTCCTGCGTCGCTCCGCGAACCCGATCGTGGTGAACCTGTCGAGCGCGCTCGGCTCCTTCACCGCCACCCACGACCCGTCGAAGCCCGCGTTCACCGTGCCGGCCGTGGTCTACGGCGCCTCCAAGGCGGCCGTCTCGATGCTGACGGTGCAGTACGCGAAGATCGCGCCCGAGGTGCACTTCGTCGCGATCGAGCCCGGTTACACGGCCACCGAGTTCGGGGGCATGCCGAACCCGCACGGTCGCCCCGTCGAGGTCAGCGCCGCGACGATCGCGGCCGCCGCGAGCGCGGGCCCGGAGGGCCCCACCGGCGTCTTCCTGGAGGACGGCCAGCCGCTCGGGTGGTGACGCCGTGACGGCCTGGAGGCCCGTGGCGGCGTCGCCACGGGCCTCCAGGCCGTCCTCCGGTCGCGTCTACAGCAGCTGGCGCGCGTTGGTCGACGCGAGGTCCAGCAGCTCGTCACCGCGACCCGACAGCACCGTGCGGATGGCGTAGAGCGTGAAGCCCTTCGCCTGCTCGAGGGTGACCGCCGGGGGCATGGAGAGTTCCTGGCGGTTCGCGCGGACCGACACGAGCGCGGGACCGTCGTGCGCGAGCGCGGCGGCCATGGCGTCCTCGAAGTCGTCGGACACGTCGACGTGGAACCCCTTGATGCCGATCGCCTCGGCGACGGCGGCGAAGTCCGGGTTCTGCAGCTCGGTGCCGTAGTTCACGAAGCCGGCGGCCTTCATCTCGAGTTCGACGAAGTTGAGCGACGAGTTGTCGAACACGACGATCTTCACCGGCAGCTTGTTCTGCACGATCGTGATGAGCTCACCGAGGAGCATCGTCAGGCCGCCGTCGCCGGCCAGGGCGATCACCTGCCGGTCCGGGAACGCGGTCTGCGCACCGATCGCCTGCGGGACGGCGTTCGCCATCGTGCCGTGCACGAACGAGCCGATCAGTCGGCGCTTGCCGTTCATCGTGAGGTAGCGCGAGGCCCAGACGACGGGCGAGCCGACGTCGGGGATGAAGACGGCGTCCTCGGCGGCGAGCCGGTCGAGCACCCGCGCGACGTACTGCGGGTGCAGCGGCTTCTTCCGGCCGGCCGGAACGGCCAGGTCGTCGAGCTTCTCGCGGGTCTTCCGGTAGTGCTTGAGCGAGTCCTCGAGGTGCTTCGTCGGGTGCGAGCCGGTCAGCAGCGGGATGAGTGCGAGGGCGGTGTCCTTGACGGTGCCGACCAGCCCGATGTCGACGGGGTGCCGCCGGCCGAGCTGCGAACCGCGGATGTCGACCTGCACGTGCTTCGCCTCGGCGGGGAAGAACTGCTGGTACGGGAAGTCCGTGCCGAGCATGAGCACGACGTCGGCGTCCTCCATGGCGCGGTACCCGGACGAGAAGCCGAGCAGTCCCGTCATGCCGACGTCGTAGGGGTTGTCGTACTCGATGTACTCCTTGCCGCGCAGCGCGTGCACGATCGGGGCCTGCAACCGCTCGGCCAGGGCGACGACCTCGTCGTGGGCGTCCGCGACGCCGGCTCCGGCCAGGATGGTGATCCGGTCGGCACCGTTCAGCAGGTCGGCGGTGCGCTGCAGCTCGGCCTCGCTCGGGACGATGCGCGGGGTGGCCCGCTCGATGCGGGTGACGCGGTCGTCCTTCGCCTCGGCGAGCAGCACGTCGCCGGGGATCACCAGGACCGCGACGCCGCGCTTCTCGATCGCCTCACGCATCGCGATCTCGAGCAGGCGGGGCATCTGCACCGGGTCGGCGACGTACTCGACGTAGACGGAGCACTCGCGGAACAGCTCCTGCGGGTGCGTCTCCTGGAAGTAGCCGGAGCCGATCTCCGCCGTGGGGATGTGGGCGGCGATCGCCAGCACCGGCACCCGCGAACGGTTCGCGTCGTACAGGCCGTTGACCAGGTGCAGGTTACCGGGGCCGCAGCTGCCGGCGCAGACGGCCAGGTCACCGGTCAGGGCGGCCTCGGCGCTGGCGGCGAACGCGGCCGCCTCTTCGTGACGGACGTGCTCCCACCGCATCGTCCCGTCCTTGCGCAGGGCGTCGGTGAAGCCGTTCAAGGAGTCCCCGGGCAGGCCGTAGACCCGGTGGACGTCGTTGGCGCGGAGGGTGGCGACGATGTTCTCGGCAACGGTTGGCATGCGTCCTGTCTACTCGCGACCGCTGCGCTGAACGCTTTCGGAGCATCGCGTGTCCCACTCGCGCCCTGATGCCCGGGTCGTGCTGCGACGATGGCAGGATGACCGACGCCGCGCCGCTCCTCCGTCCCCGCCGACGGGAGCCCGCCGCGTACGGGATCCTCGAGCCCTCGCCGTACCCGCTGGTCTCGGTGGCGATCGCCGTCATCGCGGTCGTCGTCATCACCATCGTCGGGTTCACGCTCGGCACCGTCGACCTCAGCCTGTCCAAGGCCCTGAACGCGCTGCACACCGGGTTCGTCGGGGCGTTCAGCACCGCGGTCTACCACGTGATCAGTCCGGCGCCGGCGATCGGGATCACGGTCGTCGTCGTCGCCGTGATCTGGTGGCGAACGCGGGACCTGCGTCCGGCCCTGGCGTTCGGCGGCACCATCGCGATCACGTGGGTGCCGTCCGCGATCGTCAAGGAGATCGTGCACCGCGCCCGACCCGACGTCGCCGTGCTGCCGCACCCGTTCCCCGTGCAGCCGGACCCCGGGTACCCGAGCGGGCACACGGTCTACATCACGGCGTTCGTCATCGCGCTGATCTGGCTGCTCCGCGAGACCCGGTGGCACCGGCTCGCCCTGACGCTCGGGGTCGTGGCCATCGTGATCGTCTTCTTCGCGGTGTCGATCGACGCGGTCCACTACCCGACCGACGCCGCTGCCTCGATCCTGTGGGCGCTCGCCGTGGCGCCGGGGGTGCGGGTGGTGTGGGTCGACTGGCTCATGCCGCGGGTGCCGTTCCTGCGGCCGGGGCGGGGCTGACGCCGGCGCTGCCGGGCGCTGCCGGGCCGGGTGGGCGCGGGTGGTCTGGTCGACGCGGAACGACACTGTCGATGTCGCGCGACGACGGTGTCGTTCCGCGTCAGCGGGCGGTGTCCTGCCAGGTCAGCGGAGCGTGCTGGTCCGGCCCCGCGCCGCGAGCAGCGCCACGACGGCCACCACGGCGGCGGCGAGCATCACGATCGCCAGCGGCGCCGCGGTGTCCGAGCCGCCGATGCTGACGAGCGGGGACACGAGCGCCGCGAGTCCGAACTGCAGGGCACCGAGCACGGCCGAGGCGCTACCGGCAGCTGACGGCACGGCACCGAGGGCGAGCGCCGTGGCGTTGCCGAGCACCAGACCGAGCGAGCCCACCGCGGTGAACAGCGGCACGGCGAGCCAGATGACCGGCGCCCCGGAGACGACGAGCAGCGCGAACGCGACGGTCGACGCGAGCACCAGCACGATGCCGAGCGACAGCACGCCGGTGACCGAACGGGTCGCGGTGAGCTTGGCGGACACGATGCTGACGCCCATCAGCGCCAGGGCGTTCAGCCCGAAGGCCAGGCCGTAGCCGACCGTGCCGAAGCCGATCATGTCCTGGTACAGGAACGGCGACGCGGAGATGTAGGCCATCATCACGGCGAACGCGAAGCCGAACACGGCGGTGTACCCGAGGAACGTGCGGGAGCGCAGGGCACGCATGGCCGAGCCGGAGCCACGGCGTTCCGCACGCAGCGCGTCGCGGTGTTCCTTCAGGTGGGTCTCGCGGACCACGGCGAGGACCGCGATGAGCATGACGACCGACAGGCCGAGCACGATCGAGAGCAGGCCGCGCCAGCCGATCGGGCCGGTGAGCAGGCCGCCGAGCAGCGGTGCGACGACCGGGGCGACCCCGCCGACGATCATCATGAGCGAGAACGCGCGGGCGGCGGACTTGCCGGTCGCCAGGTCGGAGATGACCGCACGGCTGATCACCATGCCGGCCGCACCGCCGAGGCCCTGCAGCAGGCGGGCCGCGATGAGCACGCCGATGTTCGGCGCGAGCACCGCGGCGATGCTGGCGAGCACGCACACCGCGGCACCGGCGATGAGCGGCGGCACGCGGCCGAACCGGTCGGACAGCGGGCCGAACACGAGCTGGCCCGCGGTCACGCCCACCAGGAACGCGGTCAGGGTGAGCTGGACGGCGGTGGCGCTCGCCCCGAGCTCGGTCGTCATCTGCGGGAACGCCGGCAGGTACAGGTCGGTGGCGAAGGGGGCGACGGCACTGAGCAGGCCGAGCACCAGGAGCAGCGCGGTCGTGATGCCCTGCTGCTTGGTCGTGGGTGTCGCGATCGTCGCGCGGATGGTTCCGGTGTCCGTGGTCATTGTTATGAAAGCATAACTCATCGCCGGAGATCGGTACAGTACGGACATGCACTCCGCCGTGTCCGACCACGTCCTCGCCGAGTTCGCGGACGTCCTGCTCCGGATCGCGCGCGACATCGACCCGCACGGCTCGGAGACCCTCGACATCGTGCCGCTCACCGGCACCGAGGCGCTCGTGATGCGCTGGATCAACCGCAACCCGGGCACCTCGCCCAGTGCCACCGCCGAGGCGACCGCCCTGCAGCGCAGCAACCTCAGCGTCGCACTCCGGTCGCTCGTTGCGAAGGGCATGGTCGAGCGGCGCCAGGACCCGGCGGACGCCCGGACCGTGCAGCTGCACTCGACCGCCCTGGCCCAGGAGAGCGTCGACCGTCTGTACCGGCACTGGTCCGGCAAGCTCCGTACGGCCCTCGGTGGCGACGAGCGGGGCGCGGTCGAGGCGCTGGAGCTGCTGCAGCGGATCGACGACGGACTGCGCGCGGGCTAGGCGACGGCTTCCTCGGCGGTGGCGGCGGCGGGGGTGTCTGCAGCGGTGGTGGCGGGGGTGTCGGCAGCGGTGGCGGCGGAGTCGTCGGCTGCGGCATCGTCCTCGATCGGCAGCAGGCGACGCGCGCCGTGCCCCTCGTCGCCGAGGGCGTCACCCGGGTTCACGACCGAGCACGCTCCGAGCGAGACGCACCCGCAGCCGATGCACTGCGTCATCTCCTGCTGCAGCCGCTCCAGCTCGAGCTGGCGGGCCCGTAGTCGTGCTCGCCACCGCTCGTTCAACCGGTTCCAGTCGCGCAGCGACGGCATGCGGTCGGCGGGCAGCGCCTCGAACTGCTCGGCGACCTCGCTGAGCGGGATGCCGAGGCGTTTGGCCACCTGGATGATGGCGATCCGCCGCTCGACGTGCCGCGGGTACATCCGCGTGCCGCCGTCGGTGCGCTCCGGGTGGATCAGGCCCTTGCGCTCGTAGAAGTGCAGGGCCGAAGCGGCGACGCCGGTACGGCGGACGATCTCGCCGATGGGCAGCAGATCGGTCGGCCGCGGCGCCGGGATCTCGACCATGGTGGAGATCCTACTGCTGGAACGACTCCCAGAGCAGGAACCCCGTGAACAGCACGAACGGCGTGCAGGCGACGACGTTCAGCCAGCGGTGCTCGACGATGACCGCGGCGAACTCCCGCAGGAACGCACTCGGGACGTAGTACGCCGCCGTGCGCGCGCCGACGACCTGGGCCGGTAGGCCGAGGCGACGGGACAGGGTCGCCGCCCGCAACACGTGGTAGTTGTTCGTGACCACGACCATCTGGCCGTCCCGGCCGGCGGCCGTCTGCACGTCCCGCGAGAACCGGAGGTTCTCGTGGGTGTTCCGCGACGCGGTCTCCGCCACGACGTCGTCCGGGTCGGCGCCGTGCGCCACCAGGTACTCGGCCATCGCGGTGCCCTCGGGGCGGGGTTCGTCGTCGCCCTGTCCGCCGGACGGCACGAGGAGCGGGCGGCGTCCGGCGGCCCGTTCGGCCCGGTAGACGCCGAGGGCCCGGTCGAGCCGGCTCTGCAGCAGGGGCGGGACCTCGCCGTGCACCAGCCCGGAGCCGAGGACCACGATCGTGTCGGGGACGATGCCGTGCCGGGTCCGCCCGTAGACCACGGAGTACAGGGCGAACGCGACCAGCGACAGCGCGAAGTACCCGCAGACGAACACCATCAGGACCGCGATCGCGATCTTCGTGCCGTCCCACAGCGTGAAGCCCTCGCCACTGCCCGAGACGAGCAGGGCGATGGCGATCGCCGGCAGCACGAACACCGCCGCGCCGGCAGCGAGCGACAGCAGGTTGCCGACGCTGCGTCCCTCGGCGCGGAGCATCTGCAGGCCGTTCGCGACCAGGGCGACGCCGAGCACCACCACGGCGAGCGGCACGAGCAGCAGCACCACGGCGACGAGCAGGCTGAACCCGGGGACCACCCTGGTCAGCACGGCCACGACCGTCGCGAGCCCGAACAGCACGGCCGCTGTCAGGAACACCCCGTTGCGGAGCATCCGCGGGTCCCGTCGTCGCCCCAGGACGTACAGCACCAGGAACAGCAGGGCGAAGACGGGAGCGGCGCCCAGCCCGAGCACCGTCAGCCGACCGCGCGACGGATCAGGTCAGCCACCCGTGCCTCGTCGGCCTCGGAGAACTCGGGACTGATCGCCCACGACGTCGGCCAGAACGTGCCGTCGTCGAGCGCGGCCGAGTCCTGGAACCCGAGTGTCGCGTACCGGGCCTTGAACTTCGCGGCGTCCTGGAAGAAGAACACCGCCTTGCCGTCCCGCGCGTAGGCGGGCATGCCGTACCAGAGCTTCGGCGCGAGCTCCGGCGCGACCTCGAGCGCGATGCGGTGGATGCGCTCCGCCAGGCCGCGGTCCGGCTGGGGCATCTCGGCGATCTTCGCCTCGACCGCAGCGGCGTCGGCCGCCGCCTTCTCAGCCTTGGTGCCCTTCGTGCCGCGGGCCCGCTTGACCTCTGCGGCGTGCTCCTGCATCGCCGCCCGCTCCTCGTCGGTGAAGGTGGTCTCGGTCTTCGTCGTCCGTGCCATCGTCGTCTCCTCGTGGTCTCGTGCACCCATCATGGGTCCGCGAAGCGAAGCATGCGAGGCCCGAGCCCGAACGAGTGCCAGGCTCGTCCCATGACCTACATCGCCAGTGACGACCGCTACGACTCGATAACGTACCGCCGGGCCGGCCACTCGGGCCTCGACCTGCCGCTGCTCTCCCTGGGGTACTGGCACAACTTCGGGGACGACATGCCCTTCGAGAACCAGCGCGCCATCAGCCGCCGGGCGTTCGACCTCGGGATCACCCACCACGACCTCGCGAACAACTACGGCCCGCCATACGGTGCCGCCGAGGTGAACTTCGGCCGCCTGATGCGCGAGGACTTCCGGCCCTACCGCGACGAGATGGTCATCTCGACGAAGGCCGGCTGGGACATGTGGCCGGGGCCGTACGGGCAGGGCGGTGGCTCGCGCAAGTACGTGCTCGCTTCGCTCGACCAGTCGCTGCAGCGGACGGGCCTGGACTACGTCGACGTCTTCTACTCGCACCGCCTCGACGCCTCGACCCCGCTCGAGGAGACGATGGGCGCGCTGCACACCGCGGTCCAGCAGGGCAAGGCGCTGTACGTCGGGATCTCGTCGTACGACGCCGAGCGCAGTCGGCAGGCAGCCGAGATCCTCCGCGACCTCGGCACCCCGCTCCTGATCCACCAGCCCTCGTACTCGATGCTCAACCGCTGGATCGAGACCGAGGGGCTGCTCGACACCGCCGGCGAGCTCGGCTTCGGCGTGATCGGCTTCACCGCTCTGGCGCAGGGGCTGCTGACCGGCAAGTACCTGAACGGTGTACCCGAGGACTCCCGCGCGGCAGCGGGCAAGTCCCTCGACGCGTCGAGCATCACCCCCGAGGTCGTCGAGCACCTCCGCGCCCTGAACGACGTCGCGGCCGCCCGCGGACAGTCCCTCGCGCAGCTCGCCCTCGCCTGGGGGCTCCGCGACGAGCGGGTGACCTCGCTCGTGATCGGTGCCTCGCGGGTGTCGCAGCTCGAGGACAACGTCGCCGCGCTGTCGAACACCTCGTTCACCGACGAGGAGCTCCGCGTCATCGACGAGCACTCGGTCGGCATCACCGACGTCGACCTGTGGGCGGGAGCCCGCGCGGGCGAGGTCTCCTGACCCGAGCGCCATGCCGGATCAGTCCCTCGGCCGGTCGCATCTCGTCGCTCTGCAGGTTGCGCCGACCGGTCACGACACGTCGCCGGTCGCGTGCCGTCCGGTCACGAACTGTCGGCTGGCGGCGCCGCAGGCGACGGTCTGCGACCGCACCGCGCACGGCCGACGGGGTGTCGTGACCGGTGCGGGGCCCTGGGCGCGCGGCGCGGCGGCCGGGAGGCACGGGGCACCCCGCCACGCGCCTCCCGTCCGTCGCCCCGTCACGTCGCGTCGCGTGGCCGGCCCCCGCGGGCCGGTCAGGACACGTCGCGGGTTGCGTGCCGTCCGGTCACGAACTGTCGGCTGGCGGCGCCGCAGCCGACGGTCTGTGACCGCACCACGGCTGACCGGCGGGACGGCGCCCGGAGCGAACTCCTCCGGTGCGCGGTGTCCGGTTGGTACCATCGACAGCGTTCGACAACACGCAGTGTGTATCTACCGGCCGCCGGCATCCCGGCGGACAACGGCGGCACCCGATGGGTCCGCCGCCACCGAACCGGGCGGGCCGAGAAGGCACAACCCCGATGCTCCAGACCCGCTCCACCGACGCCCCGCCCGCTCCGGACCGCTCACTCGTCTCCCTCGCCGGACGCTGGTACTTCCCCGTGGCGTTCATCGCCCGGCTCCCGTTCGCGATGATGGTGGTCGGCGTCCTGACCCTGGTCGTCGCCGCCCGTGACTCCGTCGCCCTCGGCGGCATCAACTCCGCCGCCGTCGGCATCGGCTCCGCGATCTTCGGCCCGATGGTCGGCGCCGCCGCGGACCGCTTCGGACAGCGGGCGGTGCTCGTGCCCGTCGGCCTGGTGAACGCGGCGCTGCTCGGGCTCTTCCCGTTCGTCGTCAGCGGCACCGCGCCCGACCTGGCCGTCCTCGCGGTCGCGTTCTGCATCGGCGCCTCGGCCCCGCAGGTCGCCCCGATGTCCCGCACCCGGCTCGTCGCGATCATCCGGCAGCGGATGGCCCCGGCGCGCCGCGAGAAGACCCTCAGCGGCACGATGGCCTACGAGTCGGCCGCAGACGAGACCGTGTTCATCATCGGCCCGTTCCTGGTCGGCATCCTCGCCAGCGCGATCGCCCCGTGGGTGGCCGTCGCCGGGGCCTCGGTCCTGACGTTCGTGTTCGTCACCGCGTTCGCGCTGCACCCGACCGGCAAGCTCGTGGTCGGCCAGCACGCGGAGCACACGCAGGCCCCCGCCCGGCAGCTCCTGCGTCCGCGACTGGTCGTCGTGGTCGTCGGCATCCTCGGCATCGGCCTGTTCTTCGGCTCGACGCTCACCTCGCTGACGGCGTTCATGGAGACCCACGGCGAAGCCTCGCAGGCCGGCCTGCTCTACGGCCTGATGGGCATCGGGTCCGCCGGCTTGGCACTCGGGTCGGCGGCGTTCCCCCGTGCCTTCGGCCTCGGCTGGCGCTGGCTCGTGTTCGGTGTCGTGCTCCTCGGCGGTGCGATCGCGTTCGCCAGCGCCGACTCCGTCGTCGCCGTGGGCGTCGTCCTCGCGATCATGGGCATCGGGATCGGCCCGACCCTGGTCGCCCAGTACAGCCTCGGCTCGGACCGGTCACCCGTCGGCCGCTCCGCCACCACCATGACGATCCTCGGGTCCGCCGTCATCGTCGGCCAGTCGATCGCGTCCGCCGTCACGGGTGACGTCGCCGAGCACCACGGCACCGCCGCCGCGATGCTGCTGCCGGCGGTCTCCGCCGCGATCGTCGTGGTCGCCGCGGTGTGCAACCTGCTGCTCCCGCGTCGGGTCGCGACCGCCTGACCGCGAACGTGGCCACCTGACGGACCGGAGGCCCGTGGCGACGCCGCCACGGGCCTCCGGTCCGTCAGATCGGTGCGTCAGGACTCCGTGTCGTCGACCAGCAGGTCCTCGTGCCGGTAGTCGTCGGCGCGCAGGCCGGCACGGGCGATCATGTGCGTCGACACCGGCACCAGGAACAGCTGGAACACCATGATCGGCAGCACGACCCAGAACGCCGTCCACGTCCACACCGCGACGACGATGGCGGCCAGCGCGAGCGCGAGCCCGAGCACCTGCGGCTTCGCCATCGCGTGCAGACGGACGAGCGGGTCCGGGAACCGGACGATACCGACCCCGGCACCGAGCGACAGCAGCGACCCGACGAGCAGCAGCCCGACGGCGATCCAGGCGCGGATGCCGGCGTCGTCGACGAACGACTCGATGATCTCGATCACGACTGGTCCTCCTCGGCGCGCTCGGGGGTGGTGACGGTCAGGCCCTCGTCGGACGGGTCCGCCGAGGGTGTGACGGCCCGGGCCACGGCGACCGTGGCGAAGACGCTCGTTGCCGAGATCACCACGAGCACGGGGATACCGGTCAGGTCCTGGCGGATGACCATCGCGGCCGCGATCACCACGAGCACGGTGGTCAGCACCATGTCGGAGCCGATCATGCGGTCGAGGATGGTCGGACCGCGCACGATGCGGAACACCGCGAGGGCGAACGTCACCCCGAGGAGCGCGAGCACGAGCGCGACGGCGATGCCCATCACGACGACGGCGGGGCTCACCGGGTCACCTCCGCCAGCGGCTCGGACAGCTCGGAGACGTCTTGCTTGGAGCCGAGTGCGCGGATGACCATGGCCTCGATCCGGAGTGCGACGCGGCGTTCGTCCTCGACCTGCTCCAGGCGCTCGGTGTCGAGCACGTGGAGCAGCAGACGACGGCGCCGCAGGTCCACGTCGGCGACGTACGAGCCGGGCACGAGCGAGATCGCGAGGGTGGCCAGGGTGAAGGTCATCTCCGATGTCGAGTGCAGTTGCACGAGCGTGATCGAGCTGCGCCGCACACCGCGGGGACGGAACGCGACCCACGCGACCCGGAAGGACGCCACGACGACGAGCCCGGACCACACCACCAGGAACCGCAGCACGTGCACGATCGAGAACCGTGCGGACAGCGGGACCGGCGGGAGCGGCAGTGCCTGGGTGACGAGGAGCGCCACGACGATGCCGCACAGCAGCGTCAGCGGGGTCCACGATCCCCAGAGCAGCGCCCACAGCACGGTGAGTCCCGCGACCAGGGGCACGTCGTAGCGCCACGCCAGCGCGATCCGCCGGGCGTTCGAGATGCGGCGGACGTCGGTCATCGCTCACCTCCGAGCACGGCCTGCACGTAACGGTCGGGCGACTCCAGCGACTCCGCTGCGCGGGTCGCGTAGCCGTAGAGCGGGCCGGCGACGACGGTCAGGGCGACGGAGCCGAGCACCGCGACGGTCGTCACGCCGACGAGCATGCGCGGCAGGCGCACCTTCTCGGGAGCCTCGCCGACCGCCTCGGTCGCGCCGGTGGTCGGACTGGAGGCGGTGGCCGCGTGCGGTGCGTCGGTGACCATCACCGAGCCTCCCGGGTGGTAGGTCTCGCCCGTCTCCTCGGAGACGGTGAGCGGAGCCGGTTCCGGCGACCGCAGGTGGGCGTGCGGTTCCGCGCTCGTCGCGTGCGGGGCGGCGGCCTCGGCCGCCGGCTTCGGCCGCCAGAAGGCCGCGTCCCAGACCCGCATGAGCGCGTACAGGGTGAGCAGCGACGTGACGACGCCGGCGCCGATGGTGACGTACGCCATCGGGGAGCCGTCCTCGGCGGCGGCGCGGAACAGGCCGAGCTTGCCGATGAAGCCGGAGAACGGCGGGATCCCGCCCAGGTTGAACGCGGGGATCAGGTACAGGGCGGCCAGCAGCGGTGCGGCCTTCAGCAGCCCGCCCAGCGACCGGGTCGAGGTCGTCCCGCCGACGCGTTCCATCAGACCGGACACCAGGAACAGCGTGGTCTGCACGACGATGTGGTGCACCGTGTAGAACACCGCTGCCGCCGTCCCCGCGACGGTGCCGAGTCCGACACCCATCACCATGAAGCCGATGTGGCTGATCAGCGTGAAGGACAGCAGCCGTTTGACGTCGGTCTGCGACACCGCGCCGAGCACGCCGACCACCATCGTCAGCGCGGCGACGACGAGCAGGACCTCGTTGAGTTGTGGTCGCGGGAAGATCACCGTCTCGAGCCGGATGATCGCGTAGATGCCGACCTTCGTCAGCAGGCCCGCGAAGACCGCGGTGACCGGTGCCGGGGCCGTCGGGTACGAGTCCGGCAGCCAGAACGCCAGCGGGAACACGGCCGCCTTGATGCCGAACCCGATCAGCAGCATCGTGTGCAGGAGCAGCTGGACGTGCTCCGGCAGGTCGGCGACGCGCTCGCTGATCTGGGCGATGTTCACCGTGCCGGTGGCACCGTAGACCAGGCCGATGGCGGCGAGGAAGATCGCCGACGCGATCAGGCTCGTGACGATGTACGTCGTGCCGGCCCGGACGCGCTGTTCGCTGCCGCCCAGCGTGATGAGCACGTAGCTCGCCACCAGGAGCATCTCGAACGCGACGTACAGGTTGAACAGGTCACCGGCGATGAACGAGTCGAGCACACCCGCGGCGAGCACCAGGTACGTCGGGTAGAAGATCGTGACCGGGGCGTCCTCGTCGTCGGCGGCCAGGCCCTGCCCGATCGAGAACAGCAGGACGAGCAGCAGGACGCTCGCACTGACGGTGAGCAGCAGGGCGCTCAGCCGGTCGACGACGAGCGAGATGCCGTACGGGGCGTCCCAGCCGCCGACCTGCACCACGATCGTGCCGTGCCGGTCGACCAGGACCATGAGCGTGGCGGCGACGGCCAGGGCCACGACGAGCACCACGACGGTGATCGCACGCTGGAGCTTCTGGTGCCGGAGGAGTCCGAGCGCGACCGCGGCACCGAGCAGCGGGACGAGGACGAGGAGCGGGACGAGCCAGGTCATCGGGTCGCCTCCTGTTCTGCGTCGGTGGTGGTCTCCGGGTCCTCGTCGGCCGGCTCGTCGCGGTCACGGCCGATGGCGGCGTCGGCCTCGTCGACCTCGACCTCGTCGGCGCGGGACAGCTGCCACGACCGGTGGATCAGGGCCAGCAGGAACGCGCTGACGGCGAAGGTGATCACGATCGCGGTCAGGGCGAACGCCTGGGGGAGCGGGTCGGTGATGCCCTCGGCGCTCCCGCCGATCGGCGGGTCGCCCGCGGCGCCGGACATCACCAGCAGCAGCAGGTTGAGCGAGTTGCCGAGCAGCAGGAAGCCCAGGAGCATCCGGGTCAGGGAGCGTTCGAGCAGCAGGTAGACGCCGCACGAGAACAGCACCGCCATGGCGATCACGAGGACGAGGGTGACGGTCATGTGGCGCTCCCTTCCGGGGTGGGGGCATCGAGGGCGTCGTTGACGGACCCCTCGGTGGTGTCGCGGGTCGGGGTCGAGGCGTCCTCGAGGCGCTGCCGGTCGACCTCGGCTCCGAGGCTGCGGAGGACGTCGAGCACCAGGCCGACGACGACCAGGTACACACCGATGTCGAAGAACGTGGCGGTGACGAACTCGACGTGTCCGAGGATCGGGACGGTGGCCTCGAAGAACTCGGAGTACAGGGCTTCGCGACCGAAGAACAGCGGCACGATCGCCGTGACGGCGGCCGTGGCGACCCCCAGCCCGAGCAGGCGACCGGCACGCACCGGGGCCGCCGCGCCGAGCTCGGCCGGGCCGCCGGCCAGGTAGCGGGCCGCGAGGGCGATGCCGGCGACCAGGCCCCCGGCGAACCCGCCACCGGCCGAGTTGTGCCCGGCGAACAGCAGGTAGAGCGAGAGCACGATGAGGCCGTGGAACAGCAGTCGGACGACCACGTCGAGCAGGGCCGAGCGGCCGGTCGGGATCGCGGCGCTCGTCGGCAGCCAGGCGCGGGGCTCGCCGTCGGTGCGCTCGCCGTTCGCGGTCAGGGTCTCCGGCAGGTCCCGCAGCCGGGGCAGGGTGTCCTCGCGCGAGTTCACGAAGATCAGGCTCGCGACGCCCGTGGCCGCGGCGACCACGACGGTGAGCTCACCGAGGGTGTCCCAGCCGCGCAGGTCGACGAGGGCGACGTTCACGACGTTGAGACCGTGCCCGAACGAGCTCGTCAGTGCGGGCAGGTCGGGCCAGAGGGGGCGCGCGGTGCGGGCCGAGGCGGCCACGACGACGACGATCGCCAGCGTCAGCCCCGCCAGCCCGGCGAAGAGCGCCCGGACGACCCGGAACCGCGACGGGTTGGTCGTGGCGATGCGCGGGGGCAGCCGTCGGAGGACCAGGACGAAGGCGATCAGGGTCACCGTCTCGACCACGAGCTGCGTCAGGGCGAGGTCGACGGCACCGTGCAGGACGAACAGCACCGAGAGGCCGTAGCCGGTGACGCCGACCAGGACCGCTGCGGCGAACCGGGTCTTCGCCGTGAGCACCGCGATGCCGGCGATCGACATCACGATCATCACCGGGATCTGACCCCACGAGTCGGCGAACCGGACGTGGAACTCCCACGGCCCGCCGAGCACCAGGTTGGCGAGCGCCCCGGCGACGAAGACCGACAGGATCACCGTCAGGTAGTAGGGGAGCGAGCCGCGCTGCAGGCTCGCGGTGAGTCCGGTCGCTCCACGGTCGAGCAGCCGCATGCCGTGCCGGTACGTGCCCGCGGCGCTCGGGAACCCCGCGAGCCGGTGCTGGAGCGCTTCGACCGGGCGGCGCAGGGCGAACAGCGCGAGGCCGCCGACCAGGGTGATGGCGGACAGGCCGAGTGCGGGTTCGAGGCCGTGCCAGAGCGCGAGGTGCGGGACCTCCTGGCTGCCGAGCGCTGCGGTCGTGGCAGCGGGCTCGATGCCGTGTGCGACCACCGGGGTGAGCAGACCGAGTGCGAGCCCGGCCAGTGCGAGCACCGAGGGCACGACGCCGAGGCCGTGCAGGGCGTGCGGCTCGGTCGTCGCGACGCCGGGCTTGCGGGCGAAGGCGCCCCACAGGAACCGCAGCGAGTAGGCCACGGTGAGCACCGATCCGACGGTCACACCGATCAGGGCGAACCAGGCCCAGCCGGCGTCGGAGCCGTGCAGGGACTCGGTGAACCCGGTCAGCACGGCTTCCTTCGCGACGAACCCGATCGTCGGCGGGATCCCGGCCATCGACAGCAGCGCGAGCACCGCGACGACCGCCAGCCACGGGCGGGCACGGCCGAGCCCGCTGAGGCGACCGAGGTCACGCGTGCCGGTGACGTGGTCGATCGCGCCGACGACCAGGAAGAGCGTCGACTTGAATGCGGCGTGCGCCACGAGGAGCGCGACCCCGCCGAGGGCGACCGCGGGGGCACCCCAGCCGGCGGCGAGCACGAGGAACCCGAGCTGGGCCACGGTGCCGTAGGCGAGCAGGAGCTTGAGGTCGGTCTGCCGCAGTGCCCGGTACCCGCCGACGAGCATCCCGGCGACACCGAGCAGCGTGATCGTCTCGCGCCAGCCGTCGAGCAGTGCGAACGCGGGCGCGAGCCGGGCCACCAGGTAGATGCCCGCCTTCACCATCGCGGCGGCGTGCAGGTACGCGCTGACCGGGGTCGGCGCGGCCATCGCGGCGGGGAGCCAGAAGTGGAAGGGCACGATCGCCGACTTCGTGAGCGCCCCGAGCAGCACGAGGACCACCGACACCGAGACGACCGTGCCGCTCGGGGGATCGGCGACGATCGCGGACAGCGAGGTCGTGCCCGCCGTGACCGAGAGCACCACGAGGCCCGCGAGCATCGCCAGACCACCGGCGGTGGTGACCACGAGGGCCTGCATGGCGGCGGCACGACTGGCACGCTTCGCGGCGTCGTGCCCGATGAGCAGGTAGGAGAAGACCGTCGTGGCCTCCCACAGGACGAACAGCACGATGACGTCGTCGGCGATCACGAGTCCGTACATCGAGCCGGCGAAGGCCGTCAGGACGCCGGCGAACCGCCCGAGCCCGGGTTCGTCCCGCTCGAAGTACGAGGCGCAGTAGACCAGCACCAACGCGCCGACGATCGACACCACGAGGGCGAGCACCCACGACAGGGCGTCCATCCGCAGCGTGACGTCGAGGTCGAGCTGGGGGACCCACCGGTGCCGTTCGACGACGCTGCCGTGGAGGGCCGCGTCCGTCTGCACCACCGTCAGCACGGCGGCCGCTGCGGGCGCGAGGGCCGCCACGTAGAACACGCGGCGTCCGAGGACGGGGGTCAGGGCTGGGACGATCAGGGCGACGATCGCGAACGCGACGAGGACGAGGACCATCGGGCACCTCCTCGGGGTCGGGCTGCAGTCCGGCTCACTGGGCCCTCACAGCCTACGAGGAGGGCGGTGTGGAGAACCTGTGCGGTCGGACAGCCGGGTGCTCAGGGGCGGCCGTACGCGCGAGCGGGGACCTGCGTCGCGAGCTTGCCGCCGGAGACGTCGAGCAGGGTGCCGGTGATGTACCCCGAGGCGTCGCTCGCCACGAAGACGAGCAGGTCGGCGACGTCGTCGGCGGTCTCCCACCGGCGCAGGGACAACGTGTCGAGCAGGCGGTCCTGTGCCTCGGTCGGCATCGTGGCGAACCCGTTCATCGCCGTCGGCACCATGCCCGGGGCGTACGCGTTGACCGTGATGCCCCACGGGCCCAGCTCGGACGCGAGCACCCGGGTGAACGAGACGACGGCGGCCTTCGACGCGGCGTAGGCGGCGCTCCCGACGCTCGGTACGATCGCGGCGAACGAGGCGGCGTTGACGATCCGACCGCGGCCGGCCGCCTGCATCACCGGAGCCACGGCCTGGCTCATCAGGAACGTGCCGCCGAGGTTGACGTCCATGCAACGGCGCCAGGCGTCCCACTCGAGTTCTGCGACCGTGCCCGTGACGTTGATGCCGGCGTTGTTCACCAGCACGTCGATCGTGCCGTGCCGCCGGACGACCTCGTCCACGGCGTCGCGCACCGACTGTGGGTCGGCGACGTTGCACACCACGTGGTCGAGCGGGAAGTCCGGTTCGAACGCCAGGTCGAGCGCGACGACGCGGCACCCCTCGGCGACGAAGCGGTCGGCGAGCGTGCGGCCGATCCCGCGCGCTGCGCCGGTCACGACCACCACGCGGTCGGTCAGGTCGAGGTGCATCGTTGCTCCCGTCGTCGGTGCCTTGTGTAGGCATACCATCCGAGCATGACGGATCAGCGTGTGCTCTGGGTCACGGGTGGGGGCAGCGGCATGGGGGCCGCGAGCGCCGAGGCAGCGGCGTGTGACGGCTGGACCGTGGTGCTCAGCGGGCGCCGTGCCGAGCGGCTCGAGCAGGTCGCACGCACGATCCGAGCCGCCGGGGGAACCGCGGACGTCCTGCCCCTCGACGCGAACGAGCCCGACGCCGTCGCAGCCGCGCGGGACACCGTGCTCGAGCGGCACGGGCGGCTCGACGGGCTCGTGCTGGCGGCCGGGCTCAACGCCCCGCGACGCCGGTGGGACGACCAGTCGCTCACCGACTTCCGCGCGATCGTGGACACGAACCTCACCGCCGTCGTCACGATGGTGGACGCCGCGCTGCCGGCTCTCCGCGCGGCCGGAGGCGTGGTCGTGGTCGTGTCGTCGTACGCCGGGTGGTCCTTCCAACCGGGCGCGGGTGTCGCGTACTCGGCGAGCAAGTCCGCGCTCGCGTCGGTCGCACGGACGCTCAACCAGCAGGAGGCCGCGCACGGCGTGCGCGCCACCCACCTGTGCCCGGGCGACGTGGCGACCGACTTCCTCGACCAGCGGCCAGAGGTCCCCGACGCGGCCGCCCGGCAGCGGATGCTCCGACCGGAGGACGTCGGGCGGACGGTCGCCTTCGTGCTCGGGGTGCCGGAGCACGTGCGCATCGACGAACTCGTGCTGTCGCCGGTCTCGCAGCGGTGACGAGCACCTTCGAACGGGTCCTCGACCAGATCGGTACCGCCGTCGTCTCCGGTGCCATCGCCGTGGGCAGCCGCCGGCGCATCGACGAGGCCTCGGCCGTGCGGGCGAACGTCTACCGCACGTGAGCGGAGTGCCCCGGACCTGCGAGGATGGACGCCGGCGCGCCCCTCCGGCGCCCGTGGAGGGTGAGTCGTGGACGCAGCACAGGACCTGGTCGTCCAGCTCGTCGGTACCCCGTGGGCGTTCTTCGTGGTCGGCCTCGTGCTCGCCCTGGGCAGCGTCGCGGTCTTCCTGCCCAGCCAGGCACTCGTCGTCGCGATCGGCACGCTCCTGGTGGGCGGTGACGGCGGTCTCCTGCCGGTCCTCTTCCTCGTCGTCGCGGCGTCGATCGGCATGGTCCTCGGCGACCTCGGGCTGTACCAGCTGGCGCGGTCGGTCGACCTCGGCTCCAGGTCGTGGTTCGCGCGTCCGAAGGTCCGCGCGGCACGGGACGCCATCGACGGCCGCTACCGTGCGGCTCCCGCGCGCATCGCGGTGCTCGGACGCTTCATCCCGATGGGCCGGTTGACGACGAACCTGGTGGGCGCGGACAGCGGGCTCGACCTCCGGCGGTTCCTGCTCAGCTGCGTGCTCGCCGACGTCGTGTGGGCCGCGTACTGCGTCGGCATCGCCTCGGCCCCCGGGCGTTGGAGCCGCGAGCAGCCCTTCCTCGTCACGACCCTCGCGGTCGTGGCGTCGATCCTGCTCGGCCTCGCGATCTCCGCGATCGAGAAGGCCGTCCGACGACGGAGCGAGGCTGCGTCCGCGGCCTGACGAACGTAGGCTGGGCACCCCGTTCGAAGGAGAACCCGTGCTGCTCGACGACCTCGTACCGAACCCCGACGCGATCGAGCGCATCGCCACCGGCAGTACCTGGGCCGAGGGGCCCTGCTGGATCCCGTCGACGCGCACGTTGCGGTGGTCCGACATCCCCGGCGACCGGATCCTGCAGTGGCACGCCGACTCCGGGGAGACCTCGGTGTACGCGGACGGTGTCGAGTTCACCAACGGCCGCACGCTCGACCGGGACGGCAGTGTCGTGCAGTGCTCGCATGGCCTGCGTCGGGTCGAGCGCGACCGGGACGGCGTCGTCACGACGATCGTCGACGCGTGGGACGGGGGTCGGTTCAACTCCCCGAACGACGTCGTGATCGCGCGGGACGGCGGCGTCTGGTTCACCGACCCCGCCTACGGCATCACCCAGCCGCGTGAGGGGCACCCGGGCGTGCGTGAGTACGGCGACCACTGGGTGTTCCGGTGCGGACCGGCGGGTGAGGACCTACGGCCCGTGGCGACCGACCTGGACGAGCCGAACGGGCTGGCCTTCGACCCGGACGAGCGGGTGCTGTACATCGCGAGTTCGTCCGGCGACGAGCCGGTCATCCGCGCCTACGACCGCCGAGGCGACCTGCTGAAGAACGGCCGGGTGTTCGCGCGGCTCGAGCCCGGAGAGGGTGCGCCGGACGGCATCCGGGTCGACGTGCACGGCAACGTCTGGTCGTCCTCCCACCGCGGCGTCGTCGTGTTCGACCCCGATGGTGGCCGGATCGGTACGGTCGCCGTGCCGGAGGTCACGTCGAACCTGTGCTTCGGCGGCGACGACGGTACGACGCTGTTCCTGACCGCGACGACGTCGGTGTACCGGATCGCCACGACGACGAGGGACGCTGCCGTATCCTGACTCGGCCATGCAGTGCGACTACTTCGACCGCGGGGTGTGCCGGTCCTGCACGCTCATGGGCCAGCCCTACGCCGACCAGGTCCTCGACAAGGAACTCCGCACGCGCGAACTCCTGCACGCCGCGGTCGAGGCCGCCGGGGGCCCTGGAGCGGTCTCCTGGTCGCCCGCGATCACGAGCCCGGAGTCGGGGTACCGGAACAAGGCGAAGATGGTCGTGGGCGGGTCCGTCCAGCACCCCACCGTCGGCATCCTCGACCACCGGCAGCGCGGGGTGGACCTCCGGCACTGCGGCATCTGCACGCCCGGCATCCGGCACGCGTTGCCCGTGCTGGCCGAGTTCGTCTCGACCGCCGGGCTGATCCCGTACGACGTCGCCGCGCGCCGGGGCGAGCTCAAGTACGTCCTGGTCACCGAGTCGCCCGACGGCGAGCTGATGATCCGGTTCGTGCTGCGTTCCGAGGGGCAGCTCCCGCGGCTCCGCCAGCACCTCGACGCCCTGCGTGCCGCACTGCCGAACGCGGTCGTGGTGACCGTCAACCTGCTGCCCGAGCACAAGGCCGTCACCGAAGGTGACCGCGAGGTCGTGCTGACCGAGCAGGAGACCCTGCCGATGCGGCTCGGCGGGATCACGATGCACCTGCGGCCGCAGAGCTTCTTCCAGACGAACACCGGCGTCGCGACCGAGCTGTACGCGCAGGCCTCGGCGTGGATCGACGAGCTCGACCCGGCATCGATGTGGGACCTGTACTGCGGCGTCGGCGGGTTCGCACTCCACGCTGCCCGTCCCGGCCGCGTGGTGACCGGCATCGAGACGAGCGCCGAGGCGATCCGTTCCGCGAAGCAGTCCGCTCGTGAGGCCGGCCTCGAAGGCCTCCGGTTCGCCGCAGACGACGCGACCGAGCACGCCGTCCGCGCCCGTCCGGACGCGGTGCCCGAGCTCGTCGTCGTGAACCCTCCGCGTCGCGGCATCGGAGAGCGCTTGTCGACCTGGCTCGAGGAGTCGGACGTCCAGCATGTCGTCTACTCGAGCTGCAACCCGGTGACCCTGGCGAAGGACCTCGCGCGCATGCCGTCGTTCCGACTGCGTCGCGCCCGGGTGCTCGACATGTTCCCGCAGACCGGCCATCTCGAGGCCGTGACCCTGTTGTCGCGGACGTGATCCGGGCCTCCCGGTCGTCATTGCCAGGGAATTGCCAAGGACACGTACCCGGGTACGGCTCGATCACCATGGCCATGGGGATCGAGCCGTTCAGGTTCCGGGGAGGGGTACATAGCATGCACGGGTAGAACCGTTTGTCTCGGTTTGATAACGGTCAAGAGTTTCCTATGGTTGCCGACCGAGGTGCCGCCGGCCCGATGACCACTGCCCCCGGTGGCGCACCCCCACAACTGACCGCGATCGGTCGGGGTGGGCAGTGGATCCCGCAGCAGATGCGGCTCGTGACCCCGGTGGAGCAATCACATGAAGAAGCTTTCCCGTACCCGCACCATCGTCGGCGGCCTGGCGTTCGCCGGCATCGCCGCGACCGGTGTCGGCCTCGCGGCAACCCCCGCGAACGCAGCGTCCGGTTCGACCTGGGACGCCCTCGCGCAGTGCGAGTCCGGCGGCAACTGGGCCATCAACACCGGCAACGGCTACTACGGCGGCCTGCAGTTCAACCTCGGTACCTGGCAGGCGAACGGTGGCGCGGGCAACCCCGCCGCCGCCAGCCGCGAGGCCCAGATCGCCGTCGCCGAGCGTGTCCTCGCCTCGCAGGGTTGGGGCGCATGGCCCGCCTGCTCGGCCCAGCTCGGGCTGAGCGGCACCAGCGGTGCAGCCCCCGCCGCGGCGGCTCCGGCCCCCGCACCGGCTCCGGCGCCCGCACAGCAGGCCGCCCCGCAGCCTGCTGCTCCGGCGCCCGCCGAGCAGGCCGCCCCGCAGCCGGCCGCGCCGAGCACGACCGAGTCGACGCCCGCCCCGGCAGCGACGACGCCGAGCAAGCCGGCCCCGGTGAAGACGAGCGGCAAGACGTACACGATCGCCTCGGGTGACACGCTCGACACGATCTCGACGAAGCTCGGGATCGAGGGTGGCTGGAAGCAGCTCTGGGCCGCGAACACGTCGACCATCGACGACGCGAACCTGATCTACGCCGGCCAGGAGCTCCAGCTCCCCGCCTGATCTCTCCGCAGACCGAACACGACGACGCCCCACGACCCCGAGTCGTGGGGCGTCGTCGTGCGTGCCGGGCTACTGCGGGTCGTCGGCGAGCCAGCCGGCGACGTCGTCGGACCGGAGCGCCTGGGACAGGGACCCGACCGCGAGCTCGTTCAGCGTCACGACCGACTGCCCGTCCGGTGACGTCCCGGAGCCCGCCGTCGGTACCGTGAAGGTCACGAGGTCATCGGCCCGGACCGTGCGGAGCGACCACCCGAGTTCGGCCATCCGAGTGAACGTGAACCCGGCGTCGACCGACAGGTGTGCGCTCGTCGCAGCGACGAAGTCCTGGATGCGCCCGGGGTTGGTGACGGTGCCGCGGGACAGCAGTCCGTCCACGACGCCGCGCATGAACGCCTGCTGGTTGCGGACCCGGGTGTGGTCGGCGTCGGCGAAGGCGTGGCGCTCCCGCACGAAGGCGAGTGCCTCGGCGCCGTCGAGCCGGTTCGTCCCCGCCACGAAGTCGTGGTGGGTGGTCGAGAAGGCCTGCGGGGACGTCACGGTCACGCCGCCGAGGGCATCGGTCATGTCCTCGAACCCGGTGAAGTCGATCTCGGCGACGTGGTCGACCCGGACGTCCAGGAGATGCTCGACGGTCTGCACCGTGAGGGGTACCCCGCCCCAGGCGTACGCGGCGTTCATCTTGGCGCGCCCGTGCCCGGGGACCTCGACCCAGGAGTCCCGCATGATCGACATCAGGTAGACGTGCTGACGATCGGCGGGCACGTGCGCCAGCATCAGGGTGTCCGAACGCCCGCCCGCCGCCGCGGGTCCACCGTCGGGGTTGCCCTGCGCCCGGGAGTCGGAACCGATGAGCAGGACGTTCTCGCCCGCCGTCGGCGTCGGCCGGGTACCGCTCGGGAACGGGTTGCTGATGGTCTCGCGTCCGGCGTCGAAGCTCCGAGCGAGACCGCCGACGAACGCACTCGCGACGACGGCGACGACCAGGGCGACGCCGACGAGCGAGCCGAGCGTCGCGATCAGCGCGACCAGGAACGGCCGCCGTCGCCGTCTGCTGCCGGCGGCGGCGTGCTGAGCGTGTGCAACGGCCGCGCGGGCGGCTCGGCGTTCGGACATTCGGGGCTCCTGTGGTCAGGTCGGCACGAACCGACCACGGGATACTACCGCATGTGGTATTTCAACGACAGTGTTTCAATCAGTCGCTGGCTTGGCGAGTAGCTCACCCAGCGCCGACCGGAGTGCGGGGTCCTCCGGCAGGACCTCGCGCTCGATGTGCCGCGCGGTCTCCCAGGCGGACCGGCCGGCGGCCGTCACGCTCACGATGCGGCGCCGACGATCGGCGGGGTGCGGAGCGCGCTCGACCAGGCCGTCCCGCTCCATCCGCTCGAGCGTGCGGGACATCGTCTGCGGCTGGACCCGGGCCGTGCGGGCGATGGTGTCGGCGCCGGTCGGACCGGTCCGGATCAGGATGTCGATCGCGACGACCGCGGCGTGCGAGAGCCCGATGGCGCGGAGGCGTTCGTCCCAGTCCCGCTCGACGGACCGTGCAGCCGCGGACAGCAGGCGCCCGAGGGGCCACTGCTCGCTCGTGTCCTGCATGCCGTGATTCTATGGTCGCCGAGCGCCCTCGACGGTCAAGTAGTCAGCATGCTGACGATCGGTGTACGCTCACCGACGTGTCCCGCTCCCTCCGCATCGTCCTCCCCGCGCTCGTCATCGTGGTCTGGCTCGGCATCGCCTCGGTCGGCGGTCCCTTCTTCGGCAAGATCTCCGAGGTCTCCACCAACGACCAGACCTCGTTCCTGCCCGCATCGGCCGACGCCACGAAGGTGCAGGAACGGTCCTCCGAGTTCCGCGACGAGTCGGGGGCGCCCGCGATCATCGTCCTCGAGCGCGACGGCGGCCTGACGTCGACCGACCTCGCCGACGCGAAGGCACTCGCCACGACGCTGTCCGACCGGGCCGACGTCGAGGCCGTCAGCCCGGTGATCCCGAGCGAGGACGGCGACGCGGTCGAGATCGTCGCCACGCTCACACAGGACGCCGAGACCGGGGACGCGGTCGAGGCCATCCGGTCAGACGTCGACGATGCGCTGCCGTCCGGTGTGAGCGGCCACGTCACCGGCCCGGCCGGGTTCACCGCGGACCTGACCGAGGCCTTCGCCGGCATCGACGGGCTGCTGCTCGGGGTGGCGCTCGCCGCGGTGTTCGTGATCCTGATCATCGTCTACCGATCACCCCTGCTGCCCGTCCTCGTGCTCGGTACCGCCACGTTCGCCCTGTGCGCCTCGATCCTCGTGGTCTGGTGGCTCGCCGAGGCCGACATCGTGACGGTCAACGGGCAGGTGCAGGGCATCCTGTCGATCCTGGTGATCGGTGCGGCGACGGACTACGCGCTCCTGTACACCTCGCGCTTCCGGGAGGCCCTGCGCGACCACCGCACGGGTTGGGACGCGACGAAGGCCGCCCTGCGGGGGAGCCTCGAGCCGATCCTGGCCTCGGGCGGCACGGTGATCGTCGGGGTCCTCTGCCTGCTGCTCTCCGACCTCAACTCGAACAAGGCGCTCGGCCCCGTCGCGGCCATCGGCATCGCCTTCAGCCTGCTCGCCGCCCTGACGCTCCTGCCCGCGCTGCTGCTCGCGTTCCGCCGCGCGGCGTTCTGGCCGCTGCGTCCCGCGTTCGGCAGCGCCCACCCCGAGCTCACCGGTCCGGACGCCCGTGGCATCTGGGCGCGCGTCGGCCGGCTCGTCGCCCGGCGGTCGCGAGTGGTGTGGATCGTCTGCACGGTCGGCCTGCTCGCGATGGGTGCCGGCCTGTTCGGACTCAAGGCGGACGGGGTGCCGCAGAGTGACCTCATCATCGGATCGTCGCAGGCGCGTGACGGGCAGGACGTGCTGGCCGACCACTTCCCGGGCGGCTCCGGCAGCCCCGCGCAGGTCATCGGCGCGGAGCGCGACCTCGACCAGCTCGTCGACGCGATCACCGCGGTGGACGGGGTCGACGGTGTCGTCGCCGCGGCGAAGGACAGCCCCGCCGGGACCGTCCCGGTGACCGGGGACGCCGCCGGCAGCAGCACGCCGACCGTCTCCCGCGGTGACGTCCTGCTCGAGGCGACCCTGTCCGACGCCGCCGACTCGGACGCCGCCGAGCAGACCGTCCGCGACCTCCGCACCGCCGTCGAACGGGTCGACCCGGGAGCGATCGTCGGTGGCGTCACCGCGACGGCGGTCGACACGAACGACACCGGCATCCGTGACCGCACGTTGATCATCCCCGTGGTGCTCGTGGTCATCCTGCTGATCCTGATGCTCCTGCTCCGCAGCATCGTCGCGCCGCTCGTCCTGATCGGCAGCGTGATCGTGTCCTTCGCGGCGGCCCTCGGTGTCGGAGCGCTCGTCTTCGACCACGTGTTCGACTTCCCGGGCGCGGACCCGAGCGTGCCGCTGTACTCGTTCGTGTTCCTGGTGGCACTCGGCGTCGACTACAACATCTTCCTCATGACACGAGTGCGCGAGGAAGCGCTGCGACACGGCCCACGCGAGGGTGTCCTGCGCGGACTCGGCGTGACCGGCGGGGTGATCACGTCGGCGGGCGTCGTGCTCGCCGCCACGTTCGCCGCCCTCGGCGTCATACCGATCCTGTTCCTCGTGCAGATCGCGTTCGTCGTCGCGTTCGGCGTCCTGCTCGACACGATCGTGGTCCGCTCGCTGCTCGTGCCGGCGCTGGCCTACGACCTCGGGCACCGCGCCTGGTGGCCGTCGCGCCTCTCGCGGACGAACCCTGACATGTGACACGCTGGGTCCATGCCAGTTCCCTCGACGCAGCCCGCTGCCGAGCGCAAGCTCCTCCGTGACACGGTGCAGGACAAGATCCGCGACGCCATCATGGACGGCACGCTCGAGCCCGGGGAACGGCTCAACGACGACGACCTGATCGCCTGGCTCGGGGTGTCCCGCACCCCGATCCGCGAAGCCCTCGCCGAACTCGCCCGGGCCGGGCTGATCGAGATGGCACCGAACCGCTACACCCGCGTCGCGGCGCCGACGAAGGGGGAACTCCTCGACGCGTACCGCACCCTCGGCGTGATCTACGGCGGCGTCGTGCGGCTCGCGGTGCCCCGGTTCACGGACGCCCAGCGCAGGAAGATCGTGAAGATGCTCGACGACGTGCACGCGCGGGTGAGCGCCGACGAGCAGGACCAGGTCGCGCGCGACGGAGCCGGCATCTACTCGATGTGGGCCGACGCGTGCGGCAACCCGTCGCTCGTGCAGCTCTGCAACTCGACGACCGACGGGCTCTCGTTCAAGCTCCGGGTGCCGGAGCTCGCCGAGCTCGTGCCGGCCGACGTGATCCTGCCCGAGCTCACGAAGCTCAAGGACGCCGTCGTCGCGAAGGACCCCATCGCTGCCGAACTCGCCATGGAGGCGATCCACCTGCTCCCGTCGCGCGACTAGCGTCACGAGCGCGACGGGGTGACGGACAGGAGGCCCGTGGCGGCGCCGCCGACACCGTTCCGTGATCCAGGTGGTGACGGCCACTCCGGGGCGACCTTCCAGGCGCATCCCATGTCCGTTCCCCGCGCGGCGGTTATGGTTTCCCGGTGAGCAACGAACCCGAGCAGACGACCGAGCCCGCACACCGCGGTGCCGCGACGCCGCGCCACGGGCGCCAGAAGCGACGCGCAGGCGTCGTGTTCCCGGCGGTCGCGGGGGTGCTCACCATGGCCCTCCTGCTGAGCGGTGGGTACGCGGCATTCGCCTACAACCGCCTCCAGAGCGGGGTCACGCGCATCGACGCGATCGCCGGCACGAAGAACGCGAAGGACGACGTCGACGGCAAGGCGCAGAACATCCTGCTCGTCGGCGACGACCACCGCCCGGACAACGCGACGCCGGAACAGCTCGCCGAACTCAGCACCGAAGAGGACGGCGGTGCCACGAACACCGACACGATGATCGTGCTGCACATCAACGCCGACGGCAGCCAGGCGACGATGATCTCGTTCCCCCGCGACTCGTACGTCGACATCCCGGACGTCGGCAAGGGCAAGCTCAACAGCGCCTTCTACTACGGCACCCTCAACGGCGGCGGAGACACCGGCGGTGCGAAGATGCTCATCAAGACCATCGAGAACCTGAGCGGTCTGCAGATCGACCACTACGTGCGCGTCTCGCTGCTCGGCTTCTACCAGGTGGTCAAGGAACTCGGGCCGGTGCAGGTCTGTCTGAAGCAGGCCACCAACGACCCGTACTCGGGCGTCAACCTGCCCGCGGGCAAGTCCTCGCTCAACGCCAAGGAGGCGCTGTCCTTCGTCCGACAGCGTCACGGCCTGCCGAACGGTGACCTCGACCGCAACGTGCGGCAGCAGTACTTCCTGTCGCAGGAAGCCCGGAAGGTCCTGTCGGCGGGGACGCTGCTCAACCCGGTGAAGATGAACAACATCCTCGGCGCCATCGGCGACTCGATCCAGACCGACACCGACCTGGTGTCCCTGGCCTCGCAGATGCGCAACCTGCGGCCGGGCAACATCCAGTCCGCCACGATCCCGACGCTGGGCACGCCGACCATCTACGTGAACGGCTCCGCCCTGTCGATCGTCGAGGTCGACACCGTCGGCCTGCCCGCCTTCGTGCAGGGCCTGGTCGGCGAGCCCGAGGCGTACACGAAGGCCGGCCGCGCGCAGCCGGCGAACACCTCGGTCACCGTGCTGAACGGCAGCGGGGTCGAGGGTGCCGCGACGGCTGCGGGCCAGGTCCTGACCGCCCGGGGGTTCCAGGTCGCCCCGGCCGGCTCCTCCGAGACGACCAAGACGACCCAGGTGCAGTACCCCGCCGGCCAGGAATCGCAGGCGAAGGCCATCGCCTCCGCGGTGCCCGGCGCCGTCGCCGTCCGCACCAACGCGGTCACCGGTGTCACGCTCGTGCTCGGGACCGACGGCAAGACCGCGAAGCCGATCGCGACCGAGCCGAGTGCCGGAGCATCGACGCCGTCGACCGGCGGTTCGAGCACCGGCTCGAAGCCGACGAAGCAGCCCGCGAAGGAGCCGACGCCCAAGTCGACCGACGTGCACAACTACGGGAACGACAGCACCTGCATCTACTGATGGGAACCCGCCGGGCAACCGGTCGGTAGGTTCACGGTGTGACCAGCGCCGCACGCCCGATCGTCCTGATGACCTACAACATCAAGAACCCGGACCCCGCGCACGACTGGCCGGCCCGCCTGCCGGTCGTGCTCGACCTGATCCGCCGACACGACCCCGACCTGCTGTGCGTGCAGGAGGCCTTCGCGCACCAGATGGACGACCTGAGTGTCGGCCTGCCGGACCACGCCGACGTCGGGCAGGGGCGCGAGGGCGGTGACGCCGGCGAGCACGCGGCCGTCTTCTACCGCCGCGACCGGTTCCGCCCGTCCGACGAGGGGTCGTTCTGGCTGTCGGACACCCCGGACGAGCCCGTCTCGAACACGTGGGGCAGCCTGTACCCGCGGATCGCGAACCACGCCCGGTTCCTCGACGCCGAGGGGCCCGCGTTCACCCTGCTCACCACGCACCTGGACCACGAGCCCGGTCCGCACGGCGACGAGGTCCGCGGCCGGAGTGCCGCGCTCATCGCCGAACGGCTGGCGGGCGCCACCGGCCCGGTCGTGTTCGCGGGGGACTGCAACGAACCCGCGGGCAGTGGGACGGCCTCGCGGGTGTTCGCCGAGGCCGGGTTCGCCGACGCCTGGCTCGCCGCGGGGGACCCCGCCGACCGCACTGCCACGTACAACGACTGGCAGCCACCCGTCGACTCGGGCGAGCGGATCGACTGGGTGCTCACCCGCGACGTCAGCGCCGTGGACCGCGTCGTCATCGACCACGACGGCCCCGAGACCTGGTTCGCCAGCGACCACTTCCCGGTGATCGCGACCCTGCGGGTCTGAGACACCTCAGCAGCTGCGCGCTCTGCTTGCTGTCAGCAGCTGCGCTGCGCGTGGACCGGCATCGGTGAACCGAGCACCGTGACCGTCGTCTCGTCCGTCAGGGCGGAGACGCCGTTGGTACCGGCGTCGTCGGAGTGCTTGCTCGACTCGTCGTCGTCGTCCTCGTCGTGCCGGTCCGCCCACCCCTCGCGGAGCAGGAGCTGCCAGGCGCGCGAGTCGTCCGAGCCGTAGGACACCCGCTCCGAGCGGGGGGCATCGGCGATCTCGTCCGCGATGTCGTCGCCCACCCGGACACCGCCCGGGCCGGTCAGCTCGATCTGTCGGCCGAGCACGCTGCGGACCGAGTCGCGCAGCACCCGGATCTCGACGGCGTTGCCGGCCGCCGCGTCGGTCGTCAGGGCTGCGACGCGGATGGCACCGCCCCAGGTGTAGGTGGTGCCCGCGGGGAAGCACGCCCCACCGTCGCCCTCGGCCGTCTGCGTGCGGGACGGTGTGCCGAGCAGACGGTTCAGGACGCTCACGGTCAGACCGGAATCGCGCATCGAGGACTCCACCACGGTGTCGTCGTCGTCCCGGAGCACGAGTGCCTCGGCGTCGAGCTCGATCGAGTCCACCCGTCGGAGTTCCGCCTTCGTCACGTGCACCGGAGCGGCGTCGTGCGAGGTCTCGGCGGCAACAGCCACGTCCGCCCCGAGCCCGGCGGTGCCGTCGAACGCGAGCGCACCGGCCGAGAAGGCCAGCACGGCGGCGCCGAGCGCCAGCAGGGTCCGAGGAGTCACCGTTCGACGGTAGGGCCTCGACCGGGACAGAACGACAGGTGTTACCGAATCGGAGCCTGCCCGTCACCGGACCGTGACAAACGAGGATCACGCACCTGCGGCCCTGGAGCGGCGCGGTCGACGGGCGCAGGCCGCTCCGCGCAACGGGGGACAGCCTCCTGGACGGCCCGCAGCGACCCCCTGCGTACCGTCGGCGGCATGACGGACCAGCAGAACGACCAGACCGGGCCTGACCAGTACGTGATGCAGGACCCCACGAAGATGTACGCCGACAAGAAGCCCGACGAGCAGTACCTCGAGGGTGCCGGCACCGACGCGGAGATGGCGCAGAACGTCCCCGCCGACCACGGTGAGGACACCTACCGCGGCTCGGGTCGTCTGACCGGCCGCAAGGCGCTCGTCACCGGTGGCGACTCCGGCATCGGTGCCGCCGTGGCCATCGCCTACGCCCGCGAGGGAGCGGACGTCGCGATCTCGTACCTGCCCGAGGAGCAGGAGGACGCCGACCGCATCGTCGGGCTCATCGAGGCAGCCGGACGCAAGGCCGTCGCGCTGCCGGGCGACATCACCTCGCTCGAGGTCTGCGAGCAGCTCGTGGCCGACGCGGTCGACCAGCTCGGGGGCCTCGACATCCTGGTGAACAACGCCGGCAAGCAGCAGAACGTCGACGACATCACCAAGATCTCCGACGAGGAGTTCGACGAGACCTTCAAGACGAACGCCTACGCGACGTTCCGGATCACGAAGGCCGCCGTGCCGCACCTGCAGCCCGGCTCCACCATCATCAACACGACGTCGATCCAGGCGTACGCCCCGTCGCCGCACCTGGTGCACTACGCGGCCACGAAGGCGACCGTGAACAACCTGGCGAAGGGCCTGGCGGCGCAGCTCGCGCCGAAGGGGATCCGCGTCAACGCGGTCGCACCCGGTCCGATCTGGACGCCGCTGCAGCCGGCCGGCGGCCAGCCGCCGGAGGCGCTGCCGAGCGCGGGCGAGCAGACCTACCTGGGCCGCTGGGGGCAGCCGGCCGAGCTCGCGCCGGCCTACGTGTTCCTGGCGAGCGGTGAGTCGTCGTACGTCGTGGGTGAGACGCTGCACGTCGACGGCGGGATGCCGACGCCGTAGGGCGCCTGTTCCCGACGGGGCTCTGACGGGAGGCGCGGTGCCGGTGGGTACCGCGCCTCCCGTCGTCCGTGCGGTCGGGTCGACGGCGCCTGGTCGCGTCGGCGGGTCCGCTTGCGGATCCGTCGTGGCGTCAGCAGCTGACCGAGCGCGCCATCCGCTCGAGGAGCTCGCGCGCCGACAGCGCAGCGGCCAGCTCGACCTCGACGGGGTTGATGCCGATCGCCCGCTCGAACGCACGACGGCGGGCCTGGTCGGCGATCGGCACCTCGGGCCGTTGGGGCAGCACGGCGATGGCCCGAGCCGCCGCCTCGAACGCACCGGTGGGGCGTCCGAGCTGCTCCCACATGGCCCGGACGTCGTGCGCCACCTGGTCGGGGTCGCCGCCGAACTCGAAGCCGGTCGAGGCCATGGTCGCGAGTCCCTGGGCAGTGGGGTCGTTCGGGGTCATGGCGGCATGGTCGCACGGGCGGCCGCGAACCGGCTCGACGTCGTGCTCTGTCCCCCCTTGTGCCGACACCCGTACCGGGGATTCTGGTGTCCCCCGTTCTGCGTTTGGATGGAGGTGCCCCGGACCCGGGGTGACACGGACAGGACGTCCGGGGACGACGGAGGGCACGATGCTCGAACACACCAGCGCCGACACGCAGGCCGCTGCGGCCGCGGCGGCCACGCTGCACCTGCGGATCACGATCGTGGGTGCCACCGTCGACCTGCTCCGGGACGTCCCCTTCCACGAGGCCCGGCCCGTGCAGGTCGCCGAGCGGATGGGCATCAGTGTCGCTGAGCTGGAGCAGCACTTCCCGTCGTGGGACGGCCTGGTCCTCGCCGCACTCGACCGCTGGAACGGTGCCCGGATGGACGAGGTCACGCACGAGGTCGGTGACGGCTCCACCGTGGACCTGCTCCGCGCCATCGTCGCCTCGAACGCCGAGGACCCGGCCCTGATGCGCCTGCTCGTCGCCCTGCTGTCGGTCGCGGGCAACCCGGCGCACCCGATGGCGACCTACCTGCGGTCGCGGTACCAGCTCTTCTTCGCGCAGATCAAGCGCGGCCTGGAGCACGACGTCGCGATCGGCCGTGCCCCGCACACGATGGACCCCCGCCGCGGCGCCGAGCAGCTCATCGCCCTGTACGAGGGACTGCAACTGCAGGCCCTGCTGCGCGCGGAGCTCGACCTCGTGGCGGCGTTCGACCGCGCGGTCGCCCGGCTCGAGCGCGGCTGGATGGAGCGGTACGAGCCGCAGGCCGCCCGCCGCCTGGCGATGTGGGACGACGACGACTCGGGCAGCTGGGAGATCTGACCGGCGGTTCGTCCGCGGAGCGCGTTCCCCGCGCCGTCGTGCAGCGCCCCGCGGGTACATCGGGAGTCGCAACCCGACGGAAGGAACCGACATGGCAGCACCGAACCCCATCCAGGTCCAGAAGTACCTGAGCGGCATCGACTACCCGGCGTCCAAGGACGACGTGGTCTCGACGGCCGAGCAGGAGGGCGCCCCGGACGACGTCCTCGAGGCGCTCCGCGCGATCCCGGACGGCGAGTACGACGCCCCGACCGCGGTGTCGAGCGCGGTGTCCGACGCCGGCTGAGCGCGGCACCTCCACTCGGTGAGCAGAAGAGGTCGCGTGCGTAAGTCGCACCCGACCTCTTCTGCTCACGGAGCGCGGCCCGGACCGATGCCGCTCACGAAGCTCCGCTCGAGCGCGACCCGCGCGGCACCGACCCGTCGCCGGGGTCGTACCCGGTGTCACGGATGACCCGCAGCGCCGTGGTGTCGTTGTGGACCGAGTGCACGACGACCCGGCGCGTCCGGCGGAGCGCTCGACGGGCACCGGGCGTCGCGAAGAGCCCGCCGAGCACCAGGCCCGCGCCGATCCCGAGTGCCACGGACACCGCCGCCACGAAGTCGAGCGCGGCGCTCGACGACCCGGACATGAAGTTCAGCAGGGCGTTCGACACGGCGACACCGGGCAGCAGTGCCCCGCAGAACGCCGGCACCGCGATCGCCGCCACGGCCGTGCGCATCCGGACGGCCGCGTAGGTCGAGAGCACCCCGAGCAGCACCGCCGCCAGGAACGTCGCCCCGAGCAGTGGCAGCCCGGCCTGCCGCAGCGACCACAGCCCGGCACCGGCGGCGACGGAGAACACCACGGCGACGGGGATCACGCGGGCGCTGGCCTGCTGCACGAAGCAGTTCGCGCCGGCCGACACCACGGTCAGCGACAGCGACGCCCAGAGCGGCAGCGTCTGCGTCACGATGCCGGTCGGGTCGACCTCGATCCGCAGCCAGTGCGTGATCGCGATCCCGGCCGGCACCCCGACGACGATCGCCGCGATGACCAGCCCGATGTAGAACGCGCGGGCCACCGCCATCGCCCGGAACCCCGAGATGGCGTCCTGCGCCCAGGTCACCAGGGACGGGTGCGGCAGCAGCAGCACCACGAGCGCTGCGACCATCGTCGCGGCACCGTTCGCGGTGAGCACGCCGGCCCAGATGGCCAGCGTGCCGATCGCCGAGGCCACCGCGCCCTGCGCACCGGACACGAAGAACTGCGGGTACCCCCGGTCGGTGAGCCAGCGCCCGGAGACGATGATCCCGAGCATCAGCACGAACGCCCCGAGTCCGGCACGCCACCCGCCTCCGGCCTGCACGGCGATCGAGATGCCGAGGACGGACAGGCCGACGTCGGACAGCCACATCGGCCACCGCGGCGGGAGTCGCAGCACGGCGACCAGTGCGCTCACCGCCGAGGTCATGTCGCGGTCGTCGTGGATCAGGTCGTCGACGATCTGGTTCGCCCGCGCGAGCTTGTCGAGGTCGGAGCCGTCCGAGCGCACGGTCCGGACCTTGACGAGCGGCGGGACGTCGGCCGGGGCGTACTGGATCGTCACCGAGCTGCCGGAGAAGTCGAGGTCGAGCGGCGCGAGGTTCCACTTCGTCGAGACCGCGACGACGGCCGTCTCGACGCTGCGGGTGTCGGCGCCGGAGGCGAGCATGACCTCGGCCAGGTCGAGGCAGAAGTCGACGATCTGGGTCGCCGTGTACTGGTCGCGCCCCTTGGCGTCGGGCTCGACGTGCTCGTAGATCGTCCCGCGCAGGCGGGCCCGTGCGTCGCGCAGGTCGTGCTGCGCGAGACTGCGGCGGCGTGGCCGGGGTGGGCGGCCCGGCTTGTGCGGGCCCGGGGGGTGCTGCTCGGCCATCACGCCATGGTGCCAGTCGACGGCGGCCGAGTCCGGACGTCCGCTGGACGCTCCGGATCAGCCCCGGCGGCGCGTGCTCAGACGACCGATGGCGAAGGCCGCGACGACCGCGCCCACCAGCACGAGGACCGGTCCCGCCGTCGCTTGCCAGGGGTGGCTCCCCGCGACGAAGGCGTAGTCGGCCTCCGGCGCGAAGGCGGCGAAGCCGAATGTGAAGGTCGGCGCCGTCAGCACGAACACGATCCCGACGACGACGGCCAGCAGGCCGAGCCAGAGGGCGACGAGGGTCGGGGTGGCGAGGAATCGGGGCACGGCACGCAGCGTAGGTGGACGACGGACGGGAGGCCCGGTGCCAGCCGGCACCGGGCCTCCCGTCCGTCACGTGGTGACGACTCCTGCGGTCTGCGCTTACTGCTCGAAGGTCGCGTGCAGGGTGATCTCGACGCCGGTCAGCGCCTTGCTCACGGGGCAGGTCGCCTTGGCGTCCTCGGCGGCCTTGAGGAACGCGGCCTCGTCGATGCCGGAGACCTCGCCGCTGACGGTCAGGACGATGCCGGTGAGGCGGAAGCCGCCCGCCGGGTCCGGGCCGAGCGAGACGTCGGCCTTGACGTCGAGGGCCTCGACCGTGCCGCCGGCCTCGCCGAGGACGGCGGAGAACTGCATGGCGTAGCAGGCCGAGTGTGCGGCGGCGATGAGCTCCTCGGGGCTCGTGGTGCCCCCGGCGTCCTCGGCGGCGCGCTTCGGGAACGAGACGTCGTACGTGCCGACCTTCGAGCTCGAGAGTTCGACCTGGCCGGAACCGTCGTCGAGGCCGCCGTTCCAGGCGGTGCGTGCGGTGCGAGTGGGCATGCCCGCTCCTTTCGTGTGGGGGAGCGGCCCCGAACGGGACCACCGCTCCTGAGTCAATCGGAGAACGATCGTTCTCGCAACCCGCTCACGGCGAAGACGCAGGTCTGCCCTACGATCTGGCACATGGGGGACACGACGTGACAGGCTTCCGCGAGTCCGTGCTCGAGCAGGGCCCGGCCGACGTGACGAACCCGGTGGTCGCCTGGCTCCGGTTCTGGACCCAGGGATGGCGGTTCCACGGGCGGGCGAGTCGCTCGGAGTTCTGGTGGGTGATCGCGCTCGAGCTCGCGCTGGTCGGGGCTGCGCTCTTGATCGTCGGTGTGCACGGGACCGGTGGCCGGTGGGAGCTGTACGTCGACCCGTTCGGAGCCGTCCCGTCGCCGCGGGTCTCGTTCCACGTGCTCGACCGTGGTCAGGACGGGTGGTTCGGCTGGGGAGCCGGCGACCGGGAGGTCTGGCCGGACGCGTGGGACCTGGTGCTGCTCGTCCCGACGATCCTGACCACCGTGCCCCGGTGGTCGCTGCTCGTGCGGCGACTGCACGACCGGGACCACACCGGCCTGTGGATCCTGCTCCTCGTGTTCACGGGGCCGATCGGATGGGTCGTGGTGACGGTGATGGTGGCACGGTCGTCGCGTCCCGGTGGCGCTCGGTTCGACCGCGGGCCGTTCGCCGGGCGGCGTGGCCTCGAGGCGAATGGGCGACACATGTCGTCTTCGACGACAGGTGTAGCGTGAAGGGCGATCAAAGGAGAACCCATGCGCGCCGTCGTGTTCGAGCAGTACCAGACCTTCCCGTCCCTGACCGAGGTCCCGAAGCCCGCACCCGGGCCGGGTGAGGTCCTGCTCAAGGTCGCCGGGGCCGGTGCCTGCCACTCCGACGTCGCCGTGTACCGCGAGTTCCAGCAGGGGCAGCCGGGAGCCCAGGCCCCCGCGTTCGTGCTCGGCCACGAGAACTCCGGATGGGTCGAGGCCGTCGGTGACGGGGTCACGGGCTTCACCGAGGGCGACGCCTACCTGGTCTACGGGCCGGTCGGCTGCGGGCACTGCTCGTACTGCTCGAAGGGTCAGGACACCTACTGCGAGAACGCGGCGACGAACCCGTACATGGGGATCGGTCTCGGGCGCGACGGCGGCATGGCGGAGTACGTGAGCGTCCCGGCGCGGAACCTCGTGCCGCTCGGTGACGCCGACCCGATCGCCGCCGCACCGCTCAGCGACGCCGCGCTCACGCCGTACCACGCGATCAAGAACTCCCTGCCGAACCTGGCCGGTGGCGGTCGCTTCGCGCTCGTCGTCGGCCTGGGCGGCCTCGGGCAGATCGCGGTGCAGATCCTCACGGCGCTCACCGGCGCCACGGTCATCGCGACCGACATGAAGCAGGACGCGATGGACCGCGCCGCCGCCCGCGGCGCGATCACCGTCCCCGGCGGCCCGGACCAGGCCGAGCGCATCCGCGAGATCACCGGCGGACGCGGCGTGGACGCGGCCTTCGACTTCGTCGGTGCCACCCCCACGATCACGGTCGCGCAGGCCTCGATGGCGGTCGGCGGCCGGTTCACCGTCGTCGGGATCGCCGGCGGCACCACCGAGTGGAACTTCTTCGCGACGCCGTACGAGTCGACGATCACGAACACGTACTGGGGCACCATCGAGGACCTGCACGAGGTCGTCGCGATGTACCGCGCCGGTCAGATCGTGCCCGACGTCGAGCGGTACGCGCTGTCCGACGCACTCGAGGCCTACCGGAAGCTCGAGGCCGGGGAGCTCTCGGGCCGCGCGGTGGTCGTCCCGACGCTCTAGACGCGCTGAGTGCACCTGGTCGCTCCGGGCGTACCTGGTCGAATCGGGCGTACCTGGTCGGAAGTTCTGACCAGGTACGCCCGATTCCGCTTTCCAGCGCGGGTGTTCTGGGAAGGAACGAGCGCCGGGGTCAGCGTCCCGCGGCGTAGCCCTGCGCGCCGCGGGGGTTCGCGGCAGCGCCGAGGACACCGGTGTCCGGGTCGCGGGTGACGCACGACAGCCGGCCGAGGCTCCAGTCACCGCCGCGGGTCACGACGTGTCCGCGGGCCTCGAGTGCCGCGATGACCTCGTCGCCCAGGCGGTCCTCGACGACCAGGCCCGCGGGCTCCCACGTGCGCGGCCAGAACGACCCCGGGAACGACGTCGTGTGCAGCGCGGGTGCGTCGATGGCCTGCTGCGGGGAGTACCCGCCGACGATCCAGCGCAGCAGGAACAGCAGCTGCCACTGGTCCTGCTGGTCACCGCCGGGGGAACCGAGCGCAGCCACCGGGTGCCCGTCGCGGAGCACCAGGGTCGGGGTCAGCGTGGTGCGGGGGCGCTCGCCGGGCCGCAGGGTCGACGCGGTGTCCGGTTCGAGCCACGTCATCTGCAGGCGCGTGCCGAGGCAGAACCCGAGCTCCGGGATCGTCGGTGACGACTGCAGCCACCCACCGGACGGGGTCGCGCTGACGATGTTGCCCCAGCGGTCCACGACGTCGATGTGGCAGGTGTCACCGCGGGTCTCGCCGTCCGGGGTCACGAACGGCTCGCCGCGGTCCTCGGGCGGAGCCGCCGGCGGGACCTCGGTGTCGGCTTCGGCGTCGCGGGCGACCTGCACGGTGGGTTCACCCACCCCGACCGACCCGGCGGAGTCGTACGAGGTCCGGACGGGTGGCATCGCGTGTTCGACCCCGGCGACCGTGCCGGGTCGGAGCTCCGCCGAAGCGCGCTCGCCGATCAGCACACGGCGCTCGTCGGCGTAGGCGTCGGAGAGCAGGACGTCCATCGGGACCTCGCCGTCGCCGTAGAACGCCTCGCGGTCGGCGAGTGCGAGCTTCTGCGCCTCGACGATCGTGTGCGCGCCGAGCTCGTTCGACGGGTCGAGCAGGGCGTCGTCGAGCGGTTCGAGCAGCCGTAGCGTCTGGAGCAGCGCCGGACCCTGGCCCCACGGCCCGGTCTTGGCGATCGTGCAGCCGCGGAACTCGGCGGTCGTCGCGGGTTCGTACGACGCCCGGAACGCCGCCAGGTCCGATGACCGGATGACCCCGGCGTGGTCGGTGCCCGACGCGTGCCGGTGCGGTTCGCGGACGAAGCGGTCGATCGCGTCGGCGACGGACCCCTCCGCCCACTCGGACCGGGCCGCGTCGATGCGGCCGGTCCGGCTGCCGGCACCGGCACCGGCGTCGACCAGCCGGTCGAGCACTGCGGCGAGTGCTTCGTTGCGCACCAGGTCCCCGGGGACCGGCACCGTGCCTCCCGGCAGCCACTGCGCGGCGGAGGTGGGCCAGTGCTGCTCGAACAGCTCGCGCACTGCGGTGATCGTCCGGACCACCGCAGGTGCGACCGGGTGGCCGTCACGGGCGTACCCGATCGCGGGGGCGAGGACGTCGGCCAGCTCCCAGGTGCCGTGGTCGCGGAGCAGGAGCAGCCAGGCGTCGACCGCGCCGGGGACGGTCGCGGCCAGCGCGCCAGAGCCGGGGACCAGGTCGAGGCCCTCGGCGCGGTAGTGCTCCGGGGTCGCGCCCTCGGGGGCGGGGCCCTGCCCGACCAGTACCGTCGGCACGGGGTTCGTGGCCGTCGCGAACACGGCCGTCAGGTCACCCCCGGGGCCGTTCAGGTGGGGCTCCACGACCTGCAGGACGAAGGCGCCGGCGACGGCGGCGTCGAAGGCGTTGCCGCCGCGCTCGAGCACCGACTGGGCGGTCGCCGTCGCGATCCAGTGCGTCGAGGCAGCCATGCCGAACGTGCCCTGCAGGTCCGGGCGGGTGGTCTGTGCTGCGGGCGGGACGAAGGCGGGGTTGGGCGTCGACATGGTCCCATCCTGTCCCGCGGCGATCGCTGCCGCGCTGTACACCCCCAGTCCAAGGGGTTGTGCACCCCGCGCAGAAAAGCGAACATCGTTCGGCGACTCGTGCAGGGCGAGCGCCGAACGACCGAGCGCTCGCACGGTCGGTTCCAGGGCAGGGGATCCATGACCACCACTCCGTCGACCGTCGCACGTGCGCGCCGACTCCCACGCATCGCCGGCGCCGTGACGGCCCTGGCCCTGGCGGCGGGGGCGCTCGTGGCGACAGCCGAACCGGCAGCGGCCTCTGCGGTCTGGGTCGGGTCGGCCCCGGCCGGCACCAAGCTCCTACCAGGCGACCAGGTCACGTCGCCGAACGGCCAGTTCAAGCTCATCATGCAGGGCGACGGCAACCTGGTCGAGTACGGCATCGGCAACCGTGTGCTGTGGGCGTCGAACACCGCCGGCAACTCCGGCGCGATCGCCGTGGTCGGCAAGAACCGCGCCCTCGACATCACGAAGAACGGCAAGCGTGTGGCCCGCTGGGCCTCGGCCGGCACCGTGAACTCGACCGCGCTGAAGGTGCGCGCCGACGGCACGATGGCGCTGCTCGCCGGCAAGACCGTCGTCGTGAGCTGGAACGGCTACCAGGACCGGGTCCCGTCGGGGAACACCATCCTGGGTGGGACCGTCCTGCGCTCCGACACCTCGAACACGCGCATCCTCAACATGCGCACCGACGGCAACCTGGTGCAGAAGGTCAGCGGTCGCGTCGTCTGGCAGTCGCGCACCGGCGGACACCCGGGCGCCTGGGCCGAGCTGCAGGCCAAGGGCAACTTCGTCATCTGGACGCGTGACGCGTCGCGCAAGAAGGTCGCGCTCTGGAGCTCGCGCACCAGCACCGCCGGGTCGGGCAACCTGCTCGTCCAGGTCGACGGCAACGTCGTGCTCTACGGCGCGAAGGACACCCGGGTCTGGTCGAGCCGACCGGTCACCGGCCTGGCCTGGCCCGTCAACGGTACGAAGATCACCGGACGGTACGGCGACGACCGCGGCGCCGGGCACGTGCCGCGCTACCACCAGGGCACCGACGCCCCCGTGCCGGTGGGGACACCCGTGTACGGCTCCGGGACGGGGACGGTCACCAAGACCATCGCGAACGACGCCGCGTACGGCAACTACATCGTCGTGACGTACGGCATGACGGCGGTGCTGACGGCGCACCTCAGCAAGATCGAGGTGAAGCAGGGGCAGATCGTGAAGCTCGGCACCGAGATCGCGAAGTCCGGCAACACCGGGCAGTCGACGGGGCCGCACGTGCACGTCGAGACGCGGCGGAACGGCACCCTCGTCGACCCGCTGAAGAACATGCACTTCCGCTGACGCGGGGCGCGTCGCGCGCGTTCTCGTCCCAAGCATGGAGTGAGCAGAAGAGGTCGAGTGGCTCGAGGTCACTCGGCCTTTTCTGCTCACTCGATGAAGGGCCTCGCACGGTGTCAGGCCGACAGTATCCCGGCTTGTCTATGATGCTTGCCTTGATGGATCAAGGGCAGTAGACATAGGCTGTGAAACGCCAAGCCGTGCTCAAGCGCCTGAAGATCGCGGCACGTTCGGCCGGCCTCGAGTACCGCGAAGTGGAACTCACGAACCACACCGGCGTCGTCGTCGGATCGACCCGGAGCACCGTCGGACGGCACTCCGAGATCGCCGACGGCACCGCTCGGGCGTTCTTCAAGCAGTTCGAGCAGGAGCTCGGGAAGGGGTGGTGGCGATGACCTACACGTCACGTGCGCATCGCGAGGGCAACTGGTGGATCGTGCAGAACGATCAGTTCCCCGGCGCGATCTCGCAGGTCCGTCGGCTCGACCTCGCTACCGATGCCCAGCGCGAAGCGATCGCCTTCGTGGCACAGGTCGATCAGGGCGACGTCACCGTGGTCATCCGCGCTGAGCTCGAACCAGCCCTGGCGCGCTCGCTCGAAGAGGCCACCGCGCTGCGTGCCGAGGCCGAGGTGAAGGAAGCCCGCGCGCTCTCCCTCCGCAGGGCGATCGCGGTCTCGTTGAAGGACGACGGCCTCACCCTTCGGGACATCGCGGTCGTCCTCGGCGTCTCGTACCAGCGGGTGCACCAGCTCGTGCACGAGGGTGAACCGACGGCGCTCGCTGCGTCGTAGCCCACAATCTCTCCAGTGCCCAGCCGGTGGCCCCACGAACGGGGGCGGGACAATCGGTCGATCGCTGACGGGTCGTCAACTAGCGTTGCAGCGATCACAGGGGAGGAACAATGGAGTTCGAAGAGCGTCTCGCCGCGTTGGCGACGAAGGTGCAGAACCAGCGCGAGGCCATCCAGACCGAAGAAGCGACGAAGAACGCTTTCGTCATGCCGTTCATCTCAACGATCCTCGGGTACGACGTGTTCAACCCGCTGGAAGTCGTGCCCGAGTTCACGGCGGACGTGGGCGTGAAGCGCGGCGAGAAGGTCGACTACGCGATCATGCGCGACGGCGAGGTGCAGATCCTCATCGAGTGCAAGAAGTCGACTGAGCCGCTGAAGATCGAGCACGCGTCGCAGTTGTTCCGGTACTTCTCCGTCACGAACGCCCGCATCGCGGTACTCACGAACGGCGAGGTCTACAACTTCTACACAGACCTCGATGCGCCGAACAAGATGGACGACCGTCCCTTCCTGGTCCTTGATCTCGCCGACATCGACGAGACACTGCTTCCGGAGCTCAGCAAGCTGACGAAGGACGTCTTCGACTTGGACTCCGTCATCAGCGCCGCTGAGGAGCTGAAGTACGTCGGGTCGATCAAGCGAGCCATCGCTGCACAGTTCCGCGAGCCGGAAGAAGACTTCGTGCGCCTCTTCACGACTCGCGTCTACGACGGTCGCTTCACCCAGGAGGCCCGTACCCAGTTCACGACCCTGGTCGCGAAGGCATCGAAGCAGTTCCTGAACGAGCAGGTCAACGATCGGTTGAAGACGGCGCTCGGCGCCTCGTACAGCGCTCCGGTCGGCGCCGAAGCCCCGGCTGAGGCGATGACGAGCGCGGCGGTGGCTGAGGACGACCTCGATCGCGACACCGAGATCGAGACCACGCTCGAGGAACTCGAGGGCTACCAGATCGTCAAGGCCATCGCCTGCAGCGAGGTCAAGCCCGACCGCATCGCCCACCGCGACCAGAAGTCGTACTTCGCCGTCCTGCTCGACGACAACAACCGCAAGCCCATTGCGCGCCTGTGGTTCAACGGCAAGAAGCAGAAGTACCTCGGGCTGTTCGATGAGAACAAGGTGGAGACGAAGCACCCGATCGAGAACCTCGATGACATCTACCTTCACGCTGCAGCGATCCGGGAAACTACTCAGCGATTCGCAAGCTGACGTTCGCTTCGTGAGCAGAGATGGTCGGGTCGCCTTCGGACACCCGACCATCCGTGCTCACCAAGCGCGGGTGACCTCGCACCGTGCGAGAGCACGCCCGCGCCGCGGATAGCCTGGGCGGGATGAGGAAGCGCGGCGGAACGATGCTCGTGTTGGTGGCGATCGGGGTGCTGGCGGGCGTGCTGTCCGGGCTGTTCGGTGTCGGCGGTGGGGTCATCGTGGTGCCGGCGCTCATGGCCTTCGCGCGGATGGACCAGCGTCGGGCCTCGGCCACCTCGCTCGTCGCGATCGCGCCCGCGGCCGTCGTCGGCGCGGTCACCTACGCCGTGCAGGGCGAGGTGCACTGGCTCGCCGCCCTGACCCTGGCGGTCGGCAGCGTCATCGGCGCCCCGCTCGGTGCCCGGCTGCTCCGTGCCCTGCCGCTCCGCGTGCTGCCGTGGATCTTCGTCGGGTTCATCGCCGTCGTGCTGGTGTCGTTGTTCACGACGGTGCCGACCCGCGGCGGCGAGGTGCACTTCGGGGTCGTCGAGGCGATCGTCCTGCTGCTGCTCGGGCTGCTGTCGGGGGTGCTGTCCGGGCTCGTCGGGGTCGGCGGCGGGGTCGTCATCGTTCCGGGGCTCGAGGTCGTGCTCGGCGCCGGAGACCTGCTGGCGAAGGGCACGTCGCTCCTGACGATGGTGCCGACGTCGGTGTCCGGGACGGTCGCGAACCTGCGGCGCCGCGCGGTCGACCTGCGGGTGGGACTGACGGTCGGCATCACCGCCGCGGTCTGCTCGCCGGGTGGTGCCGTGCTGGCGCGCCTGGTCGACCCGCAGGTCGGTACGTGGCTGTTCGCGGCGTTCCTGGTGGTCGTCGCGGTCATCGTGCTCAGCCGCGGACGTCGGCGGGCACCACAGAACGACGCGAGCGAGGGGGAGGTCGCGTGACGGGCCTCCCGGCAGGGCGCGACGCGGAGGCCGTGCTGGCGGCGTTCGCCCGCACCACCGGCGACGTCGCCGCGGCCCGCAGGGTCGCGCGACAGTTCCACGACCTCGACGAGGGGGAACGCTCGGCGCTGCTCTGGAGCGAGGACGACGGCGCGAAGCTCGTCGCCGTCCTGCTGCTCGTGCAGGCGATGCGTGCGCACCCCGACCCGGAGCTCACCGACGAGTACCTGTCGGCGGCGAAGGCCGAGCGGTTCGAGGACCCGGTGCTCGTCGACCTGGCGGCCGAGGAACTCGTCGGCGCCCCCTTGCTGGGCGCTTCGACCGGCCCGCTGTTCGCGCTGGCGAAGTCCGACGTGGCGATGGTCCGGCGGATCGCGGTCGTGGCGACCCTGGCGTTCGCGAAGCAGGGCGACGCCGAGGTGCCGCTCGGGATCGCCGGCCGTCTGGTCCGGGAGCGCAGCGAGACGGTCCAGTCGGCGCTCGGGCTGGTCCTGCGCGAGACGGGGAAGCGGGCGTCCGAGGCGGCGCTCGTGGCGTTCCTCGAGCAGAGCGGCCGGTTCCTCAGCCCGGCGGCCCGCCGGACGGCGACCGAGCACCTCCCGCCGGGGGAGCGCGACCGGCTGCGGGGCTGATCGGGGTCCCCCGGCCCCGCGTGCCGACGCGCGAGGGGGACGCGGGGCTGGGAGCGTCCACGGGGCGGGCGCGTACCGAGGAGGCGAACGCGAGTCGTGCCTCCAGGCAGGCTCGAAGCGACCACGAGAGGAACGCAACGTGCGCGCACTGACCTACCAGGGCACCGAGAAGGTGTCCGTCGAGACCGTCCCCGACCCGACCATCCAGGAGCCGACCGACGCGATCGTGCGGATCACCTCCACGGCGATCTGCGGCTCCGACCTGCACCTGTACCGCGTGCTCGGCCCGTACATCGACCGCGGCAACGTCCTCGGCCACGAGCCGATGGGCATCGTGGAAGAGGTCGGATCCGGCGTCACGAACCTGAAGGTCGGCGACCGTGTCGTCATCCCCTTCAACATCTCCTGCGGCCACTGCTGGATGTGCCAGCACGGCCTGCAGTCGCAGTGCGAGACCACCCAGGTGACCGAGTACGGCACCGGTGCGTCGCTGTTCGGCTACACGAAGATGTACGGCCAGGTCCCCGGTGGCCAGGCAGAGTACCTGCGCGTGCCGCACGCCGACTACGGCCCCATCGTCGTGCCGGACGACGGCACCCCCGACGACCGCTGGCTGTTCCTGAGCGACATCCTGCCGACCGCGTGGCAGGCCGTGCAGTACGCCCAGGTGCCCGAAGGCGGCACGCTCGCCGTGCTCGGCCTCGGCCCGGTCGGCCAGTTCGCCGCCCGGATCGGCAAGCACCTCGGCTACCGCGTGCTCGCCGTCGACCCCGAGCAGGTCCGCCGTGACCTGGGGGCGAAGCACGGCGCCGAGGTGTTCGACCTGACGAAGGACATGGTGCCCGAGCTCGTCGACCTGACCGACGGCCGCGGCCCCGACGGGGTCGTCGACGCCGTCGGCATGGAGGCCCACGGCAACCCGATGGCGGGCTTCGCGCAGCGCGCCGCCGGCCTGCTGCCCGACAAGCTCGCGCAGAAGGCGATCGAGACCGCCGGCGTCGACCGACTGGCGGCCGTGCACGCGGCCATCGACCTGGTCCGTCGTGGCGGCACCGTCTCGCTGAGCGGTGTCTACGGCGGCATGGCCGACCCGATGCCGATGATGACGCTGTTCGACAAGCAGATCACCATCCGCGAGGGCCAGTGCAACGTGAAGCGCTGGATCGACGACATCATGCCGCTCGTCTCCGACCCGTCGGACCCGCTCGGCACGCTCGACCTGACCACCCACCGCGTGTCGCTCGAGGATGCCCCGCACATGTACGAGGTCTTCCAGAAGAAGCAGGACGACTGCGTCAAGGTCGTGCTCGACCCCGCGATGGCCGCAGCCTGATGCGCGTCGTCGTCGTCGGCGCGACCGGCAACGTGGGGACGGCGGTGCTCCGTCGGCTCGCGGCCGTGCGCGCCGACGGCGACGGTGACGCTGCCGACGGTGCCGCCGCCGCTGGCGCCGCCGCCGGTGTCCAGATAGTCGGCGTCGCGCGGCGGCTGCCGGACCTGCGCGCGGAACCGTACGCCGCTGCCGTCTGGCACGCCGTGGACGTCGGCGACGCGGACGCCGTCGACCAGCTCACGGCCGTGTTCCAGGGCGCCGACGCCGTCATCCACCTGGCGTGGGCGCTCCAGCCGACGCACGACATCCCCGCGCAGCACCGCACGAACGTGACGGGGACGGCGAACGTCCTGGCGGCCGTCGCGCGCGCCGAGGTGCCCCAGATCGTCGTCTCGTCGTCGGTGGGTGCCTACCGCGGGGTGGACGTCGCCGGCAAGCACACCCCGGTGGACGAGACCTGGCCCGCCGACGGCATCCCGACGGCGACCTACTCGATCCACAAAGCCGCCAACGAGGCGGCGATGGACGCGTTCGAGACCGCCCACCCCTCCGTGACCGTCACCCGGCTGCGCCCGGGGCTGATCTTCCAGCGGGAGGCCGCCGCCGAGATCCGTGGGCTGTTCCTCGGACACCTGGTGCCGATGTCGATCGTGCGGTGGATCCGCTGGCTCGTGCTGCCGCTGCCGTACCCGTTCGTGTTCCAGGCCGTGCACGCCGACGACGTCGCCGACGCCTTCTGGCGTGCGGTCGACCGACGGGCAGCTGGAGCGTTCAACATCGCCGCGTCACCGGTGCTCAACCCGCCGCGACTGGCCCGGGCCTTCGGCATGCTCGGTGCCGTGCGGATCCCGCTGCGCCTGCTGCGCGGGATCGTGACGGTGACGTGGCGGCTGCGGTTGCAGCCGACGGATGCCGGGTGGATCGACATCGCGGCGGGCGTGCCGATCATGCGGACCGACCGCGCCCGGTCGGTGCTCGGATGGGAGGCCCGACACACCTCCGAAGAAGCGTTGCGTGCACTCGTGGCCGGGTTCGCGGACGGTGCGAACGTTCCGGGGTCGAGGCCGCTGCGCGGCTGAGCGGGCTGGCCGGGGTTGCGGGGACGCTCTGGGTGTACCGGGTGCTCTCGGGCGTACCGGGTTGTTTCGGGCGGACCGGGTCGGAAGTTCTGACCAGTTACGCCCATTTGGACATTGCATCGCGGGCGTTCTGGGAAGGAACGCCCGCTCGTGTTCCCCGTCACGCGCTACGCTTCGCTCGTCGTTGTGAGAAGGGGGAGTGCGATGGTGCTCAGTTGGTCCGCGTTCAGTGAGCTCGAGGGTCCGGGGGAGTCGGGGATGCCCGACCTGTTCGACGGTTGGTTCGGCATCGCGTTCGGGGTCGTCGCGGCGTTGGCGATCCTCACGACCCTGACGATCGTCATCCTCGCGCTCTACCGGGGCAAGCGGATGGCCGACCGTGGTCAGAACCCGCTCACCATGCAGGAGGACATCGCGTACCAGGCGATGCAGAGCCGCACGTTCGCACCGGACAAGCCGCTCGAACAGCGCCTCGCCGAGCTCGACGACCTGCACGCGCGCGGCGTGATCTCCGACGAGGAGCACCGCAGCGCCCGAGCCGAGGCCCTGCGCGGATGATGATCGCCTCCGAAGAAGTGCGCAATCCCCTGATCCCGCCGGTCTACGACCTCGTCTGGACCCTGCTGATGGTGCTCATCGTCATCGCGGTCATCGTCGCCGTGTGCATCGCGGTCGTCCGCAGCAGGCGTCCCCACGGCGCCCGCCGGAGCTCGCCGGAGCAGCGGCTCCTCGAACTCGACGAGCTGCACGCCCGCGGCGTCATCACCGACGACGAGCGCCGAGCCGCGCGGGCAGAGGCCCTGCGCGGCTAGCCTGGGCGGGTGCTGCTACCGACGGACCTGCTCGGGGTGTGGGACCTCGACCGCACCGTGCACGACCACCGTGCCGGGGCCGCGGGGACCGTCACCGGGACCACCAAATTGACCCGGGTCGGTGACGACGAGGTGCGCTGGGACGAGTCCGGCGTGATGACGTTCGACGGCCGGACGACGCCCGTGTCCCGGACCCTCGTCCTGCGGCGGACGAGTACCGGCGGCTGGACCGTGCACTTCTCCGACGGTCGGGTCTTCCACGACTGGGTGTGGGGCACGAGCGTCGCCCACGCCTGCGCTCCGGACGACTACACGGGGGCCTTCGACGGCGACGAAGACCGTTGGACGGTGCGGTGGGAAGCGCGCGGTCCGGCGAAGGACTACCGGCTGGACAGTGTCCTCACCCGACCACGGTCGTGAGCCGCGGGGTCGGCGGTCACCGCCAGACTGGGGGCATGGCACGCTCCTCCGGCACCGACGCCCCGCGCATCACCCTGACCGAACCGACGAACCTCGAGGACTGGGCGCCAGCTCCCGGTGACGTCCTGACGGGGGACCGCATCGAGGGCAAGCGCATCGACGTCCTCGACCTGGCGGGCGAGCGACTGCCCGACCTGGAGATCGAGGAGTGCGTCATCGACACGTTCCGGGGCGACGACGCGGACTTCCGTGGGCTCCGGGTCCGTGACTCGATCATCGACTCGCTCGACGCCCCGATCCTGCGGGCGTCGAGTAGTTCGTGGCGCGAGGTCCGGGTCGCCGGCGGCCGGGTCGGCTCGGCGGAGCTGTACGACTCCGGGCTGAACGGCGTCGAGTTCGTCGGCATGAAGTTCGGGTTCGTGAACCTGCGCGGCTCGACGATCACCGACGTGGTGTTCCGCGACTGCGTCATCGACGAGCTCGACATCGCCGACGCGAAGCTGCTGCGGGTGTCGTTCGACGGCAGCAGCCTCCGCGCCGCCGAGGGGTCGAACACTCGCATCGACCACGTGGACCTGCGCGGAGCGGACCTCGATCGGGTCGAGCGGCTCGAGGGGTTCCGCGGGGCCACGATCGGCGCGGACCAGCTGTACACGCTCGCGCCGCTGCTGGCCGCGCAGGCCGGCTACCGCGTCGACTGACGCACGCCGGGTTTCGCGCTCACCGACACTGCACGCCCGGCCGGCCCCGCGAACTGTCGCTCAGCCCGAAACAGTACCGACCCCGTCCAGCGCCGCCGCTAGGTCCGCCTGCACCAGGTCGCCGTGCACCGCCGCGCCCGTCTGGGTACCGGCAGCCGCCGACGCGATGACCGTCGCCATCGGGGCCGTCACGTTGCCGGCAGCGTAGACCCCACGAGCGACGGTCTGCCCGGCGGCGTCCACGGTCAGCGCGGTCGCGAACCGGTGGTGGCCCATGAACTGGTCGGTCGCGGCGAGGCCCAGCCCGGACAGGAAGCCCACCCGCGCCTCGGGCCGGCTCGCCGTGGCCAGGGCATCGAGCTCGACGAACGAACCGTCGCCGAGTCGGACCCCGGTCAGCCGGTCGCCGTCGGAGACCACTTCGGCGACCGGGCCCTCGACGACCGAGATGCCGCGGGCGGCCAAACCAGCCAGCGCGGTGTCGTCCATCAGCGCCGGATCGGTCAGGAACGCGGTCACCCGATCACTCAGCGCCCGGAACATGAGCGCGTGGTGTGCGGCGTTCGGTGTCGTGACGAGGACCCCGATCCGCTGGTCGCGGATCTCCCACCCGTGGCAGAACGGGCAGTGCACGACCCCGCGCCCCCACTGTTCGGCCAGGCCCGGGACCTCGGGCAGGACGTCCACGGCGCCGGAGGCGACGACCAGTCTGCGGGCCGTGACGACCGCGCCCGAGTCCAGCGTGACCGAGAAGCCGACCGGGTCGTGACCGTCACCGGTCGTGGCGGACGTGGCCACGACCCTCCCGGCCGTGACCTGGACACCGTAGGCGGCGACCTCGTCGCGACCGATGCGGATCAGTTCGGCGGGTGCGACGCCCTCGTGGCCGAGGTAGTTGTGCGCGCCGGCAGCCGGGGCGTTGCGGGGCTCGCCGGAGTCGACGACGAGCACCGAGCGCCGCGAACGGCCGAGGATCAGGGCGGCGGAGAGGCCGGCGGCCGAGCCGCCGATGACGATGACGTCGAAGTGTTCAGACATGCGCTGATCATGCGGCGGATCACGATTCAACAGCAACGTAGTTTGCCGGTGTGGCAACATGACCGTCATGGGACACGGCAGCCAGGACGCGACCGCCCCGCGCACGACGGCCGACGTCGTCGACGGGGTCGGCCCCCGATTGCGCGCCCTGCGCGCCCACCGCGACGTCACACTCGCCGCGCTGTCCCAGCAGACGGGGGTGTCGGTGAGCACCCTGTCGCGACTCGAGTCGGGCCAGCGGAAGCCGACGTTGGAACTGCTGCTGCCCCTCGCCCGGGCGTACCAGGTGCCCCTCGACGACCTGGTCGGCGCACCGCAGACCGGCGACCCGCGCGTGCACATGAAGCCCGAGGTGCACGGTGGCCGCGTCGTCGTGCCGCTGACGAAGCGGACCGGCGGGGTGCGCTCCTTCAAGCAGCTGTTCCCGCCGAACACCCCGGGCGGCGAGCCGTCGCTCAAGACCCACGAGGGCTACGAGTGGCTCTACGTGCTGTCCGGACGGCTCCGGCTGGTGCTGGGGGAGCACGACCTCGACCTCGGTCCCGGTGAGGTCGCCGAGTTCGACACCCACACCCCGCACTGGATGGGCAACGTGACCGAGTCCGTCACCGAGGTGCTGTGCCTGTTCGGGCCGCAGGGTGAGCGGGCGCACGTGCGGTCTCGACCCGCCCGGTGACCCGCTGCGTCAGTCCGTGAAGACGTTCGCCACGACGTCGTCGAGCAGATCGGTCGTCTCGACGTTCGACTGCTGGACGTGGATGCCGATGTCGCCCCGCGTGAAGTACGTGTCGCCATCCGTGACCGGGTACTGCGAGTTCTTCGAGACCTTCTGGCACAGGGACCCGTCGGACCCGTCGCCGCAGTCGTAGCCCTTCGCGCTGAGCTGGTCGAGTGCGTCGCGGGCTGCGGCCGGGTCGACGGCGTCGACCGCGATGGACAGGTACGAGACGTCGGCCTGCGGTTCCGCCCACACGCAGTACAGGCGCCCGCCGTCGCCCTGCAGCGCCGGGGTGAACGCGCTCTTCGGAATCGCGATCGGGTCGCCGACGACCGAGGGGTCGTTGAGCGGTGCCGATGCGAACGCGTTGTCCCACTTGCCAGGGGTGATCAGGTCGGTGCAGCTGGCCGGGACGGTGACGGTGTCATCGCTCGGGGCCCCGGTGTCGGTGGGGCTCGGCGCGGTCGTGGTGTCGGTCGGGGTCGGTGCCGTCGTCGGGTCGGCTGCGGTGGTCGCGGTGGCGCTGGCCGGTCCGGCCGGTCCGGCCTGCGCGCAGCCGGTCAGCGCGAGGCCCGCAGCCAGCAGGGCAGTGAGCGTGATCGTGTGGCGCATGGTTCCCCTTCATCCGGTCGCGTCAGGTCGTGACCGTCACTCACGAACGTACCGACCGGGGGTCGCGGTGGCAGCGACCGTCACCGATTCGTTGTCCCCCGACCCGGCCGGTCAGCGGCTGCGCCACCACCGCCGTGACCGCGACCGCAGCCGTCGTGCCCACCGGCGCACCGGGTTCGCCCGCCGGCCGTTCACACGGAACGTGTGGAAGGCGCGTCGCGTCCGCACCCAGACGGACGGGAGGCCCGACAACGGTCGCGCGGACACCTGCACCGCGAGCACGGGGTCGGCCACCACCCGCCACGCCGGGTCGAGCTGCATGCTCAGGTCGACGTCGTCGTGCACCTCGGCGTCGTCACGGTGCGCTCGCCCGCCGACCGCGGCCCAGGTCGACCGGCGCATCGCCATCGCGGACCCGAACAACGGCGGGTGCCCGAGCGCGCTCCACATCAGGACGAAGTACGGGCCCATGTACACGGCGTCCCACAGTCGTCGCACCACGGGGCCACCGCCCCGGGGTCGGCCCGGACCGGTGACCGCGACGACCTCGGGGTCTGCCAACAACCGGACCGCGTCGGCGATCCAGGACGGCGGTGGGACGGAGTCGGCGTCGAGCCGCACGACGACGTCGCCGGACGCACGGTCGTAGCCGCGCGCCGAGGCTCTGGCGATCCCGCGCACCGGCTCCGTGAGCACGACCGCCCCGGCGTCCCGGGCGATCGACGCGCTGTCGTCGGAGCTGCCGTTGTCGACCACGACGACCTCGTCGGCCGGCCGGGTCTGGGCCGCGAGGGCGGCGAGGCACCGCCGCAGGTGCACGGCATCGTCCCGCACGGGGATCACGACCGAGACACGGGGCATCCGTCGATCCAACCGGCTGTCGCCTGTGCGGATTGCCGGACCGCGTTTCCCGGCATTCCTGTGTTCTGGCTCAGAGCGAAGCGCGCACGTTCGGTGGCGACACACCCCGGTGCACGCCGGGGGTGACGACTACCGGAAGGCCGACCATGACCACGAACCCACCCGGGAACGACTCCGGGACGCCCATCCACGACCGCACCGCAGCCTCCGAGGGCCAGGAGGTCGCCCCCGGCGTGACCGTGCCGTCGTACGCCAGCGGTACCCCCGCCGCGCGACCCGCAGATCCCGGTGCGCCGCAGACCTACGACCCGTACGGCGACAGCGCCGCCGAGGTGCCGTTCGACGCACCCCTCGACGCCGTCCCGGCCGACGAGCAGCTCCCCGCCGTCCCGTCCGCCGCATCCGCCGGCAGCACCGGCAACGCCAGCGGCTCGGGCAGTGACTCGGGCAGCGGCTCGGGCAAGGCCGACGCGGCGAAGGGTGCCGCGCAGGACGTCGCCGGCGACGCCAAGGAGAAGGCCGCGAACGTCGCGGACACCGCCAAGGAGCAGGCATCGAAGGTCGCCTCCGAGGCGACCGACCACGCCAAGCAGCTCTACGGCCAGGCGTCCGAGAACCTCAAGCAGCAGGCCGGCGAGCAGCAGCAGCGCGCTGCCGGCGGACTCCGCTCCCTCGGCGAGCAGCTCGGTCGCATGGCCGAGAACGACGACGAGCAGGGCGTCGCCTCGAAGGTCGTCCGCGACTTGTCGGGCCGCGCGACCTCGGCCGCCGGGTTCCTCGAGAACCGCGACCCGGGCTCCCTGCTCGACGAGGTGAAGACCTTCGCCGCGAAGCGCCCCGGCACCTTCATCGCGATCGCCGCGGGCGCGGGCCTGCTGGCCGGACGCCTGACCAAGGCGCTCGCGACCGAGGTCAAGCACGAGAAGGAGGCCGGCGACGGCACCACCGGATCGGGGAGTGGCGTATGAGCCAGTCCTTCCCCGGCGCGGCACCCCTGGGCGAACCGACGCCCGAGGAGCGCGCTGCGACCACACCGCTCGGTGAGCTGCTGTCCGACGTGTCGCGTGACCTCTCCAGCCTGTTCCGGCAGGAGGTCGCCCTCGCGAAGGCCGAGCTGACCGACTCCGCGAAGAAGGCCGGCAAGGCGGGCGGGATGTTCGGGGGCGCCGGTCTCACCGCCGTGTTCGCCCTGCTGTTCCTGTCGATCGCCGCGTGGTGGGGCCTCGGTTACCTGATCGGCAACGCCTGGTCCGCCCTGATCATCGCGGTCGTCTACGCGATCGTCGCCGCGATCCTGGCCGTCCGCGGGCGCAAGGAGATCAAGGAGATCAAGGGCGCCCCGCAGACGGTCGAGACCGCCAAGGAAGTCCCCGAGACACTCAAGCCCAACACCGGGAGGAAGCCATGAGCACCCCAGACGAGATCCGCGCCGACATCGAGCGCACCCGCGGCGAACTCGGCTCCGACGTCGACGCCCTCGCCGACAAGGTCAGCCCGTCGTCCATCGCCCACCGCCAGAGCGAGAAGGTGAAGGGCCGGTTCCAGGACGTCCGTGAGTCCGTGATGGGCGCGGCCCAGTCGGCTCGCTCGAGCGCGTCCGGTTCCGCCTCGGGCGCGACCGGCCAGGCGAAGGACGTCGCGCAGAAGGGCGTCGAGAAGGCGAAGGGCAACCCCCTGGCCGTGGGCCTCATCGCGTTCGGTGCCGGTTGGCTCGTGTCGTCGCTCCTGCCCACCACGGACAAGGAAGAAGAACTCGCCGGTGAGCTGAAGGAGAAGGCTGCACCGCTCGTCGACGAGGTCAAGGAGCAGGCGAAGGACGTCGGCTCGCAGCTCGGCGACGTGGCGAAGGAGCACGCGCAGGACCTCAAGGGGACCGCGCAGGACGCCGCGCAGACGGTCAAGGACGAGGCGCAGGGGGCCGCGTCCGACGTCAAGGACAACGCGCAGGGCGCGGCGGACGACGTCCGCAGCAGCTGAGCGGAACCCGATGACGGACTGGAGGCCCGTGGCGACATCGCCACGGGCCTCCAGTCCGTCACGCGGTAGCGTTCCGGTCATGGATCCGATCGACGAGCTCGCAGCGGAGCTCCGACAGTCCATCGGCCGGGTCGTGCGTGCCGCACGACGCGAGGCGGACGCGCTGCCGGCCACGCACACCACCACCCTCGGGTTCCTGCACCGCGAGGGCCCCATGACGATCGCGGAACTCGCGCGACGGCGGGGCGTGAAGCACCAGGGGCAGTCCCGCACGGTCGGCGAACTGGCCGAGCTCGGCTACGTCGACCGGGCGGCGTCGGACACCGACCGCCGAGCGTCGGTCATCCGGATCACGGACGCCGGCCGGGCCGCGATGCAGCGGGACATGGACGCCCGCACGGACTGGCTGGCCGACGCGATCCGCGAGGAGACCGACGCCGAGGAGCGCGCCCTGCTGCGTCGCCTGCCCGAGCTGTTCGAGCGGGTCGCGCGTCGCGCTGACTGAGCGACCCCTCACCTTTCCGGCGGCCGCATAAGTACAACACTGCTGTACAGTTGTGCGCATGGAGCTGACGAAGTACAACCACGCCACCGTCGTCCTCGAGCAGGACGGCGTCACCCTCGTCATCGACCCCGGGGTGTTCACGCCCGAGGCCGTCGACCTCGTCCGCGGAGCCGCGGGCGTCCTCGTCACGCACGACCACCCCGACCACTTCGACATCGACGCCCTGCGCGCGGGACTCGCCGCGAACCCGGACCTCGTCGTCCGCGGTCCGGAGACCGTCGTCGAGCAGCTCGGCGAACACCACGGCCGGGTCGCAGCGGTGCAGGCCGGCGACACGATCACCGTCGGACCGTTCTCCGTCCGGGTCTTCGGCGAGCAGCACGCGGTCATCCACCCCGACATCCCCTCCACGGCGAACGTCGGCTACCTGGTGGACGACGCCGTGTTCCACCCGGGCGACGCGTACCTCGAGCCCGGCGTCCCGGTGCCGACCCTGCTCCTGCCGACGAGCGGGCCGTGGACGAACACCGCCCAGGCCGTCGACTACGTGCGAGCCGTGGCACCGGAGCGGGCCGTGCAGATCCACGAGGCGATGCTGAGTGAGCTCGGCCAGCAGTCCGCCGCGCGCTTCCTCGGCCCGGACGGTCTCGGGCCGGTGCCCGTCCTGATCCTGCCGGCGGGGGAGACGATCACCGTCTGACGGACGCGGGACGCCCCTGGGAGGCGATCCGGGCCTCCCGAGCAGCATGGACGGATGGCCGACGCACCCACCACAGCAGTCCTCTTCGACATCGACGGCACCCTCGCCGACTCGAACTACGCGCACATCGACGCATGGTGGCGGGCGTTCCTGGCGGCGGGGGAGTCCGTCGACGCCTGGCGGATCCACCGCGCGATCGGGATGGACTCGGCGAAGCTGCTCGAGACGCTGTTGCCGGACGCGTCCCAGGAGACCCGCGACACCGCGAAGCAGTTCCACACCGCCTACTACGCCGAGCAGATGCCACGGCTCCGGCTGTTGCCGGGCGCGCGCGAACTCCTGCAGGCCGTCGCCGAGGCCGGGCACGCCGTGGTCCTGGCGACCAGTGCGCCCGAGCACGAACTCGCCCGCCTGCGCGACCTGCTCGACGCGGGTGAGTGGGTCACCGCCGAGACCAGCTCCGAGGACGTCGAGCAGGCGAAGCCGGACCCCGGCATCATCCGGGTCGCGCTCGACAAGGCCGGGGTCTCCGCCGACGACGCCGTGATGGTCGGGGACGCCATGTGGGACGTCGAGTCCGCCGGCAAGGTGGGCGTGCCGTGCGTGGGCGTGATGACCGGCGGCATCGGCGGTGACGAGCTCCGCGGTGCCGGGGCGGCCGAGGTGTACGACGATGCGGCGGCCGTGCTCGCGGCGTTCCGAGCCGGCGAGGGCCCGATCGCGGCACTCGGGCAGCGCGCCTGACGGGCGGCGCCGGTCGCGCCTGACGGGCGGTGCCGGTCGCGCCTGACGGGCGGTGCCGGTCGCGCCTGACGGGCGGTGCCGGTCGCGCCTAACGGGCGGTGCCGGTCGCGCCCGACAGGCGGTGCCGGTCGCGCCCGACGGGCGCCTCGGTTTCCGCGTCGTCGGTCGCCCGTGCCAGGATCGACGTTCGTGATCACGATCGAACGCGTGTCCTGGGACGACCCCCGCAGCGTGGTGCTCCGCGCCCGCATGGACGACGAGATGCACGAACGCTACGGGTCGGCGAACGCCGGCGAGGACCCGGCGGTCACCGCCGAGCGGGGTCGTGCGCTGAGCGTCGACCCGTCGACCGTCGTCACGTCGGTCCTGGCCCTGGACGAGTCCGGTGAGCCGGTCGGGCACATCGCCGTCCGGCGTCTGGGTGACGAGGTCGAACTGAAGCGGCTCATCGTGCTGGCCTCGGCACGCGGCAAGGGCGCGGCCACCGCGCTGCTCGACGAGTGCGAGCGCGTCGGCCGTGAACTCGGTGCCCCGCGGCTCATCCTGCAGACCGGCGACAAGCAGCCCGACGCCGTGGCGCTCTACCGCAAGACCGGCTGGGACCAGATCGCGGTCTACGAGCCCTACGCGGCAACCATGCCATGGTCGTTCTGCTTCGAGAAGGCCCTGTAGCCCGACCCCGTCCCGTATTGCACTTTCGGCGGGAGAGTGCAATTCTTGCTCGGTGAGCACCACCGAACGCACCCGCGCGCTGCGCCGACGCATGATCGTCGAGGCACGTCGGGCGACGGTCGAACACGGGCTGCACGGCTTCACGATCGAGCAGCTCTGCGAGACCGTCGGGGTGTCGCGCCGCACGTTCTTCAACCACTTCGGGTCGAAGGACGACGCCGTGCTCGGCATCGAGCTCAACGCCGACGTCGAGGCGATCGACGCCTACGCCGCCGGCGGGATCGTCCCCGGCGACCTCGACCCGCTCGACTCGATCGTCGCGCTCGCGGTCGATCAGCTGCGACGCGTCGGCATCGACCGCGCGGACGAGGTCCTCGTCCGCGGCGTCTTCGAGCGGGAGCCCGCGCTCGTCGCGCGGTTCCTGTCCGCCACCGACGCGCAGCTCGGCCGCATCACCGCGGCGGTCCGCACCCGGTTCGGCTGGGACGACCCGGCCGACCGTCGCGCGCGCCTGGTGACCGAGGCGGCCGCGGCGCTCGCGAAGGTGACGGCGGAGACGTACTTCGACGACGCCTTCGACGAGACCACCGGGCCGACGTTCGACGCCCTGCTCACCGAGAACCTCCGCCTGCTCAGGGCGGTCACCACGACCGAACGGGAACACACCACATGAGCGCCACCGCGCCGGGCACCACCAAGCGTGCCCGCCCAGGCTCCGACGGCCCGCTGCTCCTCACGCAGCGTCGCATCTGGATCATCTTCTCCGCCCTGATCGCGGGGATGCTGCTCTCCAGCCTCGACCAGACCATCGTCTCCACCGCGATGCCCACCATCGTCGGCGAGCTCGGCGGCGTCGCCCACCAGGCCTGGCTGACCACCGGGTACCTGCTCGCCTCCACCATCGTGATGCCCGTCTACGGCAAGTTCGGCGACGTCCTCGGGCGCCGCAACCTGTTCCTCATCGCGATCGCGCTGTTCACCATCGCGTCGGCCGGTTGCGCGTTCGCCACGGACTTCACGCAGCTCGTGGCGTTCCGCGCCATGCAGGGGCTCGGCGGCGGCGGGCTGATGATCCTGTCGCAGGCGATCATCGCGGACATCGTGCCGGCCTCGCAGCGCGGCAAGTACCTCGGCCCGCTCGGTGCGATCTTCGGCCTGTCCGCCATCGGTGGCCCGCTGCTCGGTGGGTTCTTCGTGGACCACCTCACCTGGAACTGGGCGTTCTACATCAACATCCCGGTCGGCATCGCGGCGTTCTTCGTGGCGTGGTTCGCGCTGACCCTGCCGAACAAGAAGGCGACGAAGCGGATCGACGTCCTCGGCGTGCTGTTCATGTCCGCCGCGACCACGTGCCTGGTGTTCTTCTCGGAGTTCGGCGGCAGCAAGGACCACGGCTGGGATGCCCCCGAGACCTGGGCCTGGTTCGCCGGTCTCGTCGTCTCGGCAGCGCTCCTGGTGTTCGTCGAGTCCCGTGCCCAGGACCCGGTGCTCCCGCTGTCGTTCTTCCGCAACCGCACCTTCCTGCTGGCCACCGGCATCGGCCTCGTGCTCGGCATCGGCATGTTCGCCGCGATCGGCTTCGTCCCGACGTTCCTGCAGATGGCCTCGGGTACCTCGGCCGCCGTCTCCGGTCTGCTGATGCTGCCGATGATGGCCGGCCTGATCGGCACCTCGATCGCTTCGGGTGTCCTGATCACCAAGACCGGGCGCTACCGGATGTTCCCGATCGTCGGCACCGTCCTGGTGGCCATCGCGATGCTCGCGATGACCCAGCTGGCGGCGGACACCCCGATCTGGCTCATCTGCGCGTACCTGTTCGTCTTCGGTGCGGGGCTCGGCCTGATCATGCAGGTGGTCGTCCTCGTCGCGCAGAACGCCGTCCCCGCCGAGCAGGTCGGCACCGCGACCTCGACGAACAACTACTTCCGCGAGGTCGGCGCCTCCCTCGGCACCGCCGTCTTCGGCGCGCTCTTCACCGCGCGGCTCACCACGTCGCTGACCGACGTGTTCCGCGGTGCCGGTGGTTCGGCGACCGATGCGGCGTCGTCGGCGGGCAGCATCGACCCCGCGACGGTTGCGAAGCTGCCCGAGGCGGTGCAGGACGGCATCGTGAACGCGTACGCCGACTCGCTCGCACCGGTGTTCTGGTACCTGCTGCCGTTCATCGCGGTGGCGTTCCTGCTCGCCCTGTTCCTGCCGCAGATCACGCTGTCCGACACGGCCGGCATGGTCGCCCGTGGCGAGGCCGTCGGCGGCGACGAGGCCGACGAGCTCGAGCGCGCGCAGCGTGCTGCGCGTGCGGAGCACGCGGCGGCTCCGGAGGGTTCCGCACCGGGGCGGGACACCGACCGGTAGACCGACCGACCGACGGACGGGAGGCGCGGTGCCGGCTGGCACCGGGCCTCCCGTCCGTCGTCCGGTCACGACCACCGCGCGCCGCGGCCGGACTCTCGCGCTGGGCGACACCTCGCGCGTTCCAGCGCGCGTGAGCTGTCGCTGAGCGCGTGAGGTCGCGGTGACCCGGCGCTACGCGCCGGTGCTCGCGCGCGGCACGAGCCGCGTCGGCAGGGCTGCGGCCTCCGCGGCCGTGCCGTCGAGCATCGCGAGGAGCCGCAGCGCCGCAGCCCGGCCGAGGTCGGCGCCGGGCAGCGCCACGCTCGTCAGGGCCGGGGCGGTGACCGACGACGACGGCAGGTCGTCGAAGCCCGCGACCGCGAGCGCACCGGGGACGGCGATGCCGAGCGCGCCGGCGACCCGCAGCACTCCGTAGGCCAGGGTGTCCGCGGCTGCGACGACGGCGGTCACGTCGTCGTCCTGCCAGGCCTCGATGACGTGCTCGGTCGCCGAGGCCGCGGCCTCCACGGTCAGGTCGGCGCGGGCGGTGACCTCGGACACCGTGATGCCGGCGTCCGCGCAGGCCTGCTCGAACAGCTCGCGGCGCACGCCGAACGTCGCCGCCCGCGAGGTGCCGTCGAGGTAGCCCACGTGCCGGTGCCCCTGGGCGTGCAGGTGGGCGACGAGGTCGTGCACACCGATGGAGAGGTCGTAGTTGACGGCCTCGGGGCCTCCGGGGGCGTCGAGCAGCACCACGGGGACGCTCGCCGACATCGGCTCGTCGACGGCGGGGGCATCGACCAGGATGCCGGCCGGCCGCAGCCGTTCGAAGCGCCGGACGTCGGCCGCGACCGGCTGCGCGCCCCGCTCGGTGACGGAGAGCACGAGCTGGAACCGGTCGCCCAACGTGTCGCGGACGCCACGGATGACCTCCGCGAAGAACGGGTTCGACAGGTCGGGGGCGATGAACACGACGAGGTCACCGCTGCCACGGGCCAGGGAGCTGGCAGCGTGGTCGACGACGTAGCCGAGGTCCTCCACGGCGTCGCGGACCCGCGCGGCGATGGGGGCGGAGACCCGCCCGCGGTCCTTGCCGTTCACGACGAGGGAGACCGTGGCGATGCTCGTGCCGGCACGCTCGGCCACCATCGCAGCGGTCACACGACGGCTCGGGGCGGCGGGGGAGGGCACTCGTCGATGCTAGCGAGCGCGGTGGTCGAACTTGACGTCAAGCGCTTGACGTGTTTCGATGTCAAACGCTTGACGCGCCATGTCGCCAGCGCTCTGCCGGCCCGTGGATCCCCACCACGTCGAGCACTCACCTCGATTCCCCGAAGAAGTGGAGCGCCCAGCGTGCCCGATGCGACCCAGCCCGCCGCGAAGATCATCCTCGACTGCGACCCCGGCCACGACGACGCCGTGGCGCTCCTGCTCGCCCACGGCAGCCCGGCGATCGACCTGCTCGCGGTGACCACCGTCGTCGGCAACCAGACCCTGCCGAAGGTCACCCGCAACGCCCTGGCCGTCGCCCGCATCGCCGGCATCACCGGGGTGCCGTTCGCTGCCGGTGCCGCCCGCCCGCTGCTGCGCCAGATCGAGGTCGCGCCGGACATCCACGGCGAGAGCGGCCTGGACGGCCCGATGCTCCCCGAGCCGTCGTTCGACCTCGACGAGCGCCACGCCGTCGACCTGATCATCGACACCGTGATGGCGCACGAGCCCGGCACGGTCACCCTCGTGCCGACCGGCGGCCTGACGAACATCGCCCTCGCGGCCCGCAAGGAGCCCCGCATCGTCGAACGCGTCAAGCAGGTCGTGCTCATGGGCGGCGGCGTGCACGTCGGCAACTGGAGCCCGGTCGCCGAGTTCAACATCGTCATCGACCCTGAGGCCGCGGCCATCGTGTTCGAGGCCGGCTGGGACGTCGTGATGGTCGGCCTCGACCTGACGCACCAGGCCCTGGCCACCCCCGAGGTCGCCGCGCGCATCGCCGGCGTCGGCACCGCCCCCGCCGCGTTCGTCGGCGAGCTGCTCGACTTCTTCGGCCAGACCTACAAGGACGCCCAGGGCTTCGACGCCCCGCCGGTCCACGACCCCTGCGCCGTCGCCCACGTCATCGACCCCACGATCGTCCGTGCCGTGAAGGTCCCGATCCACGTCGAGACCCAGGGCGCGCTGACGCTCGGCATGACCGTCGCCGACTTCCGCGCCCCCGCACCCGAGGACTGCCGCACGAGCGCCGCGATGGAGCTCGACCACGGCCGCTTCTGGGACCTCGTCGTCGACGCCCTCGAGCGCATCGGGGAGACGGCCGACACCGGCTGGACCCCACGTGCCGCCGCCGACGCCGTCGAAGCCGGCATCACCACGACCCCGGAGCGCTGAACCCCCATGACCACCACCTCGACGAAGAAGTCGATCGGCGCCCTCACCGCCGCACTCCTCGCCGCGTGCATCGCGTTCCAGCTGAACGCGAGCATGCTGAGCCCCGCCCTCGTCACGATGGCGCGCGAGCTGCACACGGACGACGCCACCATCGGCCTGTCGCAGACCCTGTACTTCACCCTCGCGGCGCTGTTCTCGCTGTTCCTGCCGCGGTTGTCCGACATCGTCGGCCGCAAGCGCGTGCTGATCGGCATGCTCGCCGTGATGCTGGTCGGCAGCATCGTCGCCGCGCTCGCGGTGAACGTGCCGATGCTGTTCGCCGGTCGCATCATCCAGGGCGTCACCGGTCCGGTCGTCCCGATCTGTCTGCTCGTCCTGCGCAACGAGATCAGCGACCCGAAGCGCTACGGCGCCGCCCTCGGGCTGCTCACCGCGGTGAACGGTGGCATCGCGGGCGTCGACGCGCTGGCCGGCGGGTGGATCGCGACGAACTTCGGGTTCCGCGGGATCTTCTGGGTCATCGCCGTCGTCACCGTCCTCGCCCTGTTCCTGGTCGCCGTCTGGGGTGTCGAGTCGAAGCCCTCCGCCGGTACCCGGATGGACTGGGTCGGCGTCGTGCCCCTCGTGGTGAGCGTCGGTGCGCTGCTCACGGCGTTCAACGAGGCCGGCAAGATCGGCGCCGCGAACCCGGTGCTCGTGGTCGGTGGCGTCGTCGTCGCGCTCGTCGCCTTCGCCGTGTTCTGGGCCGTCGAGTCGCGGGTGCGGGAGCCGCTGGTCGAGACCCGGTTCCTCAAGCGCCGTGCCACCTGGGCGCTGCTGACGACGACGTTCCTGACCATGACCGGCGTCTTCGCCGTGGTCAACGGACTCGTCACGAGCCTCGCGCAGAACGGTGACGCCGGCTTCGGGATGGAGGCCGACCTGGCCTCGCTCGTGTTCCTCACCCCGTACGCGCTGGTCGGGTGGATCGTCGGACCCTTCGCCGGTCGCCTCGCCCCGACCATCGGGTACCGCGCCGTCCTGCGCGTCGGCCTGATCGGCAGCATCGTCTCGACCGTCCTGATGGCGCTCGTCGGGGTGCACTCGCTGCCCGTGCTGGTCACCGCGACCGTGCTGATCGGCATCACCTACGCCGGCATCGCGAACATCATCCTGAACGGCCTCGGCATCGTGCTGTCACCGGAGTCGAACCCCGGGTTCCTGCCCGGCCTGAACGCCGGTGCGTTCAACCTCGGCGCCGGGGTCAGCTTCGCCGTCCTGCCCGCGCTGCAGATCGCGCTCGGCGTCGGCGGTTCCGCGGGCACCGCCGGGTACTCCGGTGGCATGCTGCTCGGGGCCGCGATCACGACCGTCGCACTCGCTGTCTCGTTCCTCATCCCCCGTCCGGAGGGCGCCGAGACCGCGTCCGTCGCCCCGCAGAAGGAGACCGTCCGTTGACCGAGAGCATCGTCGTCGTCGGGTCGCTGAACGCGGACCTGGTGGTCCGCACCGCGCGCTTCCCCCAGCCCGGTGAGACCCTGCAGGGCTCCGACCTCGCGATCCTGCCCGGGGGCAAGTCCGCCAACCAGGCGGTGGCTGCCGGGAGGCTCGGGGGCACGGTGCGCATGATCGGTGCGGTCGGCGACGACGGGAACGGTGTGCTGCTCCGCGACTCCGTCGCGGCTGCGGGGGTCGACACGACGCACGTCGCGATCCGGGAGGGCGTCGCGACCGGCACCGCCGTCATCACGGTCGACGCCGCAGGCGAGAACACCATCGTGATCTCCGCCGGGGCGAACGGCACGCTCACGCCGGACGACGTGCCGGCCGACGTCTTCGCCGGCGCCGCGGTGCTGGGGCTCTGCCTCGAGGTGTCGATCGACGTCGTCCTCGCCGCCGCCCGGGCCGCGCACGCCGCCGGGGTCACGGTGCTCACGAACCTGTCGCCGTTCGGCGCCGTGCCGGCCGAGCTCCTCGAACTGACCGACGTGCTGCTGGTGAACGAGCACGAGGCCGCGGCGCTCGGTGACCACGGCGTCGCCCGGTCGATCGTCACCCGCGGCGGTGCCGGCTGCGTCGTGCACGACGGGGGCGCCGAGCCGGTGTCGATCGACGCCGTGCGGGTCGAGCCGGTGGACACCACGGGCTGCGGTGACGCCTTCATGGGGGCGGTGGCGCTGCGTCTGGCCGCGGGGGACACCCTCGTCGACGCCGCTCGGTTCGCGGTGGGGGTCGGGGCGTACGCCGCGACCGGGGCGGGCGCACAGGCCTCGTACCCGACCACCGCCGAGCTGGAGGCGTTCCTGCGGGCGGAGGACGGGCCTCCCGGCCGTTGAGCGCCGCCCCGGCCGCTAGCGTTGTGGTCATGCGCGTGGGAGTCCTCGACATCGGGTCCAACACCGGCCACCTGCTCGTGGTGGACGCCCACGGTGGCGCCGCGCCGCTGCCGGCGTCCTCGTTCAAGCAGCCGTTGCGGCTGGCCGAGCACCTGGACGACTCGGGCGCGGTGACGCAGCAGGGGATCGACGCCCTGACCACCTTCGTCGCCGACGCCGTTCGTGTCGCCGAGGAACGCGGTTGCGAGGACATGCTCGCATTCGCCACCTCGGCGGTGCGCGACGCCGGCAACTCCGAGTCCGTGCTCGCCCACGTTGAGGCTTCCACCGGGGTCGAACTGGCCGTCCTGTCCGGTTCCGATGAGGCCCGGCTGACGTTCCTGGCCGTGCGCCGGTGGTTCGGCTGGTCCGCCGGCCGCCTGGCGGTCTTCGACATCGGCGGTGGCTCGCTCGAGATCGCCGGCGGTGCCGACGAGGCGCCGGACGTCGCGTGGTCGATGCCGATCGGCGCCGCACGCCTGGCGCGCTCCTACTTCGCGGCCGGCACCCCGACCGAGGACGACGTCCGCCGCATCCGCCACGAGATCCGCGTGGAGATCGCCCGGGACGCCGGACGGCTGCTCCGCTCGGGCCGCCCGGACCGAGCGGTGGCGACGTCGAAGACGTTCCGGTCGATCGCCCGGATCTGCGGGGCCGCGCCGTCCGCCGCCGGACCGCTCGTGCCCCGCGCCCTCGACGGCGACGTGCTGCGGCAGCGGCTGCCGGAGCTGCTCACGATGTCGGTCGACGAACTCGCGGCGCTGCCGGGCGTCTCGGCGAGCCGCGCGCACCAGGTGGTGCCCGGGGCGCTCGTCGCCGAGGCGTGCCTGGACATCTTCGACCTGCCGGCCCTCGAGATCTGCCCGTGGGCGCTGCGCGAAGGCGTCATCCTGGAGCGGCTCGACCAGCTGTCGGTGCTCGGGAACCCGTAGCGGCCAGTCGGTCTAGCCGCGCGGCTGCCGGGCCCGCTGTCGTCGCTGCCTCGGCGGAGCGAGCAGCCACGGACGGATCAGCTTCGTCACGAACGGCAGCACCCAGAACGTCATGATCGGTGTGAGCACGACGGTCGTGATGAGCACCCGGGGCAGGATCGCGACGTGCGTGAACGCGGGGACGAGCCAGGCCGTCAGGTAGGTGAACGCGAGGTTCACCGGGAAGAAGCCGAGCCAGATGCTCACGGACTGTTTCCACCGCGGGGGAGCGCTCGAGGCCGGGGCGTCCTGCGGGACGTCGAACCAGCCCTCGATGCCGGTGCGCTTCTCGACGCGGGACTCCACCACCAGGTCACGGCCCAGGTCGAGCCAGCGCAGCCGGTCGTCGGAGTTCTCCCACGTGGCCAGGGAGTCGTGGTCGGCGAACCGGTAGAGCATGTGCCACTCGCGGGACAGGGCGGTGGACCGCACCCACCCCGAGCCGAGGAAGCCGGGGTAGCGGTTCGCCAGGTTCACCCCGGACTGCACCCAGCGGGTGACCTCGGGGATGCGATCGGGTTCGACCAGTCGGGTGACGGAGACGGTGACGGGCGGGCTGCGGTCTCGGATGACGACTGCAGGCTCCCAGGCTCTTGTGGAGTCATGCGACCAGTGTCCCGGACCCGTGTTTCCGGCTCGTGACACAGCTCGTCGGTCGTCGACGCGCCAGTGGGTAGGTTCGCGGTATGAGCGAGACCGAGCGCGGCCGGCACGAGACGCCGACGGAACGGTGGGACCGGAACTGGGTCGACATCCAGCAGGAGCTCCGGATCGTGCAGACCGGGACACAGATCCTCGCCGGGTTCCTGCTGACGTTGCCGTTCCAACAGCGCTTCACGAGCCTGTCCGACCGGCAGGAGACGGTCTACCTCGTGCTGGTCGTCCTCGCCGTCGTCGTGACCGTCGTGGCGCTGTCGGCCGTGGCGACGCACCGGCTGGTCTTCCGGCAGCGACAGAAGCACGACCTGGTCCGAGTCGGCAACGTCATCCTGCTCGCCGCACTCATCGCGAGCGCGTTGCTCTTCTCGGGGACGGTCTACTTCGTCTTCGACGTGGTGCTCGGTGGCGCCGGAGGCGTGATCGGCGGGGTCGCGGTCTTCGTGGGCACGGCGGCACTGTGGACCGCCCTGCCCTTCGGCCTGCGGCGGACCGAGCGTGACGCCGACGGAGCGAACGACCGGTCGTCGGCCGGCTGAACGAGTCCTCCGGCGGAGCGCACCGCTTGTCCAGCTCGATGGTCGACGGTGTCGGTGATGTCCGTCAACACCGCCGCCAACGCCGTCTCGGTCCCGCTGGGTCCGCCGATCGCCGCGCACGCCCTGCGGTACACCGCGATGTACGCGCCGAAGCCCTTCGCCGAGGCGCTGCTCGTGTACCGGGACAACGGCACGTACACGATCCTGTCCCCTGGTGAGGACCACCACGGCTGCTACGTCTCGGCGACCGATCCCGCCGAGGGGATGCGGCACGTCGCGTTCATGTCGTGGCCGTCCGCGGACTGGGGCCGGAACGTCGCGTCGCACACCCTGACCTTCGAGGCGGCGAGCGGTGCCTTCACCCAGGAGCTCCGGCTGCCGGGCGACCCGGTGCCGAGGGCACAGCACGGGTACGCGGTGCCCGTCGAGCACCCGGAGCGGATCGTCACCGGCGCCGGGTGGACCGCCCTGCGCGACGTGCACGCCGATGCGTTCACCGTGCTGGAACGGTTGGCGGGCGGCGGGTCGACAGCGGCCTGAGCCGTCAGCTCGCCTGCTTCTTGGCGGCCGGCTTCTTGGCAGGCGCCTTCTTCGCAGGGGCTTTCTTCGGCGCCGACTTCGCGGGAGCCTTCTCGGCCGTGCTCCCCGCAGCCTTCTCGGCGGGCGCCTTCTTCGCCGGCGCCTTCCTGCCCGAGCCGGACGTGCCCGAGGCGGGACCCGACGACGACCGTGAGGTCGACGACGAACGCGACCCCGATCCTCCTGTCCGCTTCTTGTCGACGGACGCACGCAGGGCGGCCATCAGGTCGAGCACGTCACCGCCCTCGTCGTCGTCCTCGTCGTCCTGCGCGCCGAAGGTCTTCTCGGTGTCGATGTCGTCGCCCGCCTCGAGCTTGGCGTCGATCAGCTGCTGCAGTTCCTCCTGGTAGGAGTCGGTGTAGCGGTCGGGGTCGAAGTCGGTGGACATGCTCTCGACGAGCGAGGACGACATCTTCAGCTCGTTGGCGCTGACCTTCACCGTCGTGTCGAGGGTCGTGAAGTCGGCGGCGCGGACCTCGTCGCCCCAGAGCAGCCCCTGCAGCAGGATGACCTCGTCGTGCACCCGGAGCACCCCGAGCCGGGTCTTCTGCCGCAGGGTGAACTGCACGATCGCCAGGCGGTCGGTCTTCGCCAGGGTCTCGCGCAGCAGCACGTACGCCTTCGGCGAGCGCGAGTCGGGCTCGAGGTAGTAGGTCTTCTCGAACATCATCGGGTCGACCTGCTCGACGGGCACGAACTCGAGCACCTCGACCTCGTGCGACTGCTCCTCGGGGAGCTGCTTGAAGTCGTCCGCTGTGAGCACCACGGTCTTGTCACCGTCGTCGTAGGCACGCTGGATGTCCGCGTACTCGACCTCGTGGCCGAACTCACACACCCGCTTGTACCGGATGCGGCCCTTGTCCTCGTCGTGGACCTGGTGCAGGGACACGTCGTGCGTCTCGGTGGCCGCGTAGACCTTGATGGGCACGTTGACGAGCCCGAACGCGATGGAGCCCTTCCAGATCGACCTCATGCGCACATGATGCCCGCCCGCACGCGTGCGTGCCCGGAGCCGTCGGTTCCTCCACAGGTCCGCCGTCCGGGGGATCGTTCCACGGATGTCCGGTTCGCTGGACCACCGCGAGGCCGGCGCGAGCACGATGGGCCCATGAGCCAGCTCGACAAGCAGGACCCGCGCGACCAGTTCCCCCGTCCGCCGTTCCCCGCGCAGACCCAGCAGGGGTCCGGGCTGGCGAGTGCGATGGACCCCGCCCCCGACCACGGCGAGACGAGCTACCTGGGCACCGGGCGGATGCGCGGGTACCGGGTGCTCGTCACGGGGGCGGACTCGGGCATCGGGCGCGCTGCGGCGATCGCGATGGCGAAGGAGGGCGCCGACGTCGCCCTGAACGCCCTGCCCGAGGAGCGCGAGGACCTCGAACAGGTCCGCGACGTCATCGGTGACCTCGGACGCAAGGCGGTGCTGCTCCCCGGCGACCTGACGGACGAGGCCTTCTGCGACGTCCTGGTGCAGGACGCCGTGAGCGAGCTCGGCGGCCTCGACGCGCTCGTGCTGGTCGCGGGTCACCAGCAGGTGCACGAGGACATCACCGTACAGAGCACAGCGGACTTCGACCGCACGATGAAGGTCAACCTGTACTCGCTGTTCTGGCTCGTCCGGGCTGCCGTCCCGCACATGGCGCCGGGCAGCTCGATCGTCACGACCAGCTCCGTGTCGGCGTACCAGCCGCAGGACCGCATGATCGACTACGCCGCGACGAAGGCCGCGATCATCACCTACACGAACGGGCTCGCGCGGCAGCTCGCGACCAAGGGCATCCGGGCCAACACGGTGGTGCCCGGGCCGGTGTGGACGCCACTGCAGCCGATCAGCTACCCGGGCGACGAGATCGCGGCGTACGGCCAGGACACCCCGTTCGGCCGTCCGGCCCAACCCGTCGAGCTCGGCAGCGCCTACGTCTACCTGGCCGGGCCCGAGTCGTCGTACACGTCCGGCACGACCCTGACGGTGGCGGGAGCGACCGGGGTGGCGCTGTGAGTCCCGCCTCGCGCAAGACCGTCGTCCTCGTCGGCGACCGGCGGCTCGCGCTCACGAACACCGACAAGGTGCTCTACCCCGAGACCGGCACCACGAAGGGTCGGGTGATCGAGTACTACGAGCGGGTCGCGCCGTGGATGATCCCGCACGTGAAGGACCGCCCCGTGACCCGGAAGCGCTGGGCCAACGGTGTCGAGGGCAAGGTCTTCTTCGAGAAGAACCTGCCCGACTCGGCACCCGACTGGGTGCGGCACCACACCATCCACCACTCAAAACACGACAACGAGTACCCGATCGTCGACGACCTGCCGACCCTGGTGTGGATGGCGCAGCAGGCCGCGCTCGAACTGCACGTCCCGCAGTGGCGGTTCGGCCCCCGCGGCGCGCGGCAGAACCCGGACCGGCTCGTCCTCGACCTCGACCCGGGCGAGGGCGTCGGGCTGCCCGAGTGCGTCGAGGTCGCCGTGGCCGCGCGCGAGATCCTGCACGGCATGGGACTCGACCCGTACCCGGTGACGTCCGGCTCCAAGGGCATCCACCTGTACGCGGCCCTGGACGGCAAGGCGACGACGGCGCAGGTCTCCGACGTCGCCCACGAGCTGGCCAAGGCCCTCGAGACGGACCTGCCGGACCTGGTGCTGTCGTCGATGAGCCGTGCCGAGCGGAAGGGCAAGGTCTTCGTCGACTGGTCGCAGAACAACGGCAACAAGACGACCATCGCCCCGTACTCGCTGCGCGGCCGCGAGCGGCCGACGGTCGCAGCACCCCGCACCTGGAAGGAACTCGAGGAACGCGGGCTCGCGCAGCTCACGTTGGACGAGGTCCTCGAACGCCTGGAGGCCCGTGGGGACTTCCTGCACCCGGTCGCCTCCGCCTCGCTGGCCGTCGGGCGCGACGACCACGGTCACTGGGACAGCGACCGGACCGAGCGCGCGAACGACGCCGAGCAGCCCGCACGTGACCGGCTCGCCGCCTACCGGGCGAAGCGGGACGCCTCGAAGACGCCGGAGCCCGTGCCCGAGGGTGCACCCACCGTGCGGAAGGACGGCACACCGACCTTCGTCATCCAGGAGCACCACGCCACCCGCGACCACTACGACTTCCGGCTCGAACACGACGGGGTGCTGGTGAGCTGGGCCCTGCCGAAGGGCGAGCCGACCGACCCCGGCAAGAACCACCTGGCCGTGCAGACCGAGGACCACCCGCTCGAGTACGGGGCGTTCGAGGGCACGATCCCGAAGGACGAGTACGGCGGCGGCACGGTCACCATCTGGGACGACGGCACCTACGAGCTCGAGAAGTGGCGCGAGGGGCAGGAGGTCATCGTCACACTGCACGGTCGGGCCGGCGGCGCTCGCCGCCTCGCGCTGTTGCACACCCGCGGCCGTGGCGGCGGGGACGAGAAGAACTGGCTCATCCACCGCACGAAGGAGCAACCCGAACGGCTGGCGGAGGGCGCCGGCTCTGCCGGGCCGGCGGTGGCGCGACGGGCGGACCGGCCGTCGGACGGGCACGGCGATGCGCACCGCGCCGGGCAGCGACGGATCAGCGGGGCCGCGGACGCCGAGACCCCGCCGTCGGAGCGCCGGACGATGCAGGCGACCCTGGCCAAGGGCGAGCCGCGGCTGGATCCGGCGGACTGGGCCTTCGAGATGAAGTGGGACGGGGTGCGCGCGCTGGCGACGGTCCGCGACGGGTCGGTGACCCTGCGCAGCCGCAACGACAACGACTTGACGGCCCAGTACCCCGAGCTGCAGGAACTGGGCGAGCGGGCCGGTGTGGACGGCGTGTTCGACGGTGAGATCGTGGCCGTCGACGATCGTGGCCGACCCTCGTTCCAGCTGCTCCAGAACCGCATGGGCCTGACGAAGGCACGCGAGGTCCGGAGCGCGCAGGAGACGACGCCCGTGCGGTTCCTGCTGTTCGACGTGCTCGAGGCGGACGGGCACGAGCTCACGCGGCTCGGCTACGACGCCCGGCGACAGGCACTCGAGACGGTCGTGGAACCCGGCGGTGCGATCGACGTGCCGCCGGCGGTGCAGGGCGACCTCGACGCGGTGCTGGCTGCATCGCGCGAGCAGGGACTCGAGGGCGTGGTCGCGAAGAAGCGGTCGTCGAAGTACGCCGAGGGCCGGCGGTCCGAGGCCTGGCTGAAGCTCAAGCACCACGCCACGCAGGAAGTCGTCGTCGGCGGCTGGAAACCGGGCAGCGGTCGGCGTGCCGGTGGGATCGGGTCGCTGCTGCTCGGGGTGCCCGGCCCCGACGGGCTGGAGTACGTCGGCAAGGTCGGCACCGGGTTCCGTGACCGTGACCTCGACGAGATCGCCGGTGTCCTCGCACCGCTGGAACGGAAGACCCCGCCGTTCGTCGACGTCCCACGGCCTGACGCGCGCGATGCGCACTGGGTCACACCGAAGCGCGTCGGTGAGGTCGAGTTCGCCGAGTGGACCGGCGACGGACGGCTCCGGCAGCCGTCCTGGCGTGGGTGGCGCGTGGACAAGGACCCGGATGACGTCGTGCGGGAGACCTGACCCGGGTCTCGCCTTCGGGCCCACATGCGTGCGCATCGGGTCCGCCGGTGGCGAACATCCGTCCCCCGTCCGGAGCCTGCGCGGGGGACAGTATCGGCACCGCTGACCACGAGCGGCCGTCGGCTGTTACGTTCGCCGGGACGAAGGGGGCTCCGAGGATGAACTCGAGCAAGTACCTGCCGCCCTACACGGCCGCAGAACGCGTCGCGATCACGGGGGACGACCTGTCGCAACGGACCGTCGAACCGAGCGGCGGCACCACGGAGACCGAGGTCCGGTACGCGGACTTCCTCGCCGACGAGGACGACGACTGACCGAGACGGCCCGGATGCCTGACCGGGACGGCCCGGACGCCTGACCGCTCGACGGGCCGACAGACCCGACGGCCCGCACGCTGGATCAGGGAGCGCACGGACCGTCGCCGGGGCACGTGACCAGCCGGTTCAGGGAGACCGACCACGCAGCCCCGCACCGGGCTCGCCGAAGCGCCACCGGTGGGTCCACTGGTGAGACGTGCCGAGTGAGCGGATCGTCACACGAGCGGCAAGAAGAATCGCCGGGCGACCTCGATGGTCGCCCGGCGATCTCGTCCGTGCGGGGGTCCTGTTCGATCCAGGACGGGGTCAGGCCGCCGGCGCGGGGCCGTCGGTGGGCACCGCGTGGTCGGCCACGGGTGCGTCTTCCTCGATGAGCTCGTCCTCTTCCGGTTCGACCACCTCGGCCGCGGCGGCCTTGGCCTCGTCGATGGACTCCTGGGAACGGCGGAGCAGGTCGTCGTCGTGTGCTGCCTGATCGGTCATGCCCAGCAACCTACGCGGGCGTCCCTGTGTCGGCGTCCCGACGGCGGGCACCGTGCGTCGGGTCGTGCCGGCCGGTGTGCGCTGGCTCGAAGTCCACCGCCGACGTCGGTGCGGGTGTCGAGGGCATCGCCGGAGCGGCTGGGGCGCCGAACGCATCAGCGGCGTCGAGCACCGCACGGGTGGCGGCGACAGCTGTCCTGAGCGCATCGCGGACGGGCATCGCACGGTGCGCCTGGGTCCGGACCTCGACGCCCCACGGCTCGGCGAACCCGAGTTCGCGCACGGTCCGGACGAAGCCGGGCAGGTCCCACGCTCCGGCACCGGGCAGGTACCGCGCCGTGCGGGACTCCTCGGCGAGGGTCATCCCGCTCGGGGTGTGCAGCAGTCCGTCGCTCAGCTCGACGGCCGCGAGGACCCCCGGTGCGACCCCCTGCCGGATCGACGCGAGGGTGGAACCGCCGCGGAGCGCGTGCATGGCGTCGATGAGCAGGCCGCCGTTCGGGTGCCCGGCGGCGACGACGAAACGGGAGGCCCGCTCGACCGTGGGCAGGTTCGACCACGGTTCCGGTTCGAGCACGAGCTGCGCTCCGACCGCCTCGGCCTGGTCGGCGAGCACGACCCAGTCGTCGGCCATCGTCGCGGGGGAGGCTCCGGGCAACGAGGTGTCGGCGCGCGCCACCACCTGCCAGGCGCTCAGCGTCGCCGCGGCCTCGAGCACGACCCCGCGGTCGGCGTCCTCGTCCCGGGTGCGGCTCGTGCACGTCCACCACCGGTCGAGTGGTCCGAGCTGGACCCAGACGATGCCGGCGGCGTCGAGCATGCGCCGCAGTTCGGCGAAGCCCGTCGTCGCGCGGACCTCGTGCAGGTCGTCGAGGGACAGCGACAGGCCGGCGAACCCGGCGGCGCCGACGGCGTGCACGCGGTCGCGGACGCTCTCGTCGCCCGCCCACGTCCAGGACGTGGCGAGCAGGTCGTGTTCCAGCACGGTCGTACCTCCGGCAGTCCCGAGGTGTCCGCGTCGCCCCGTCGCGATGCGCCGCCCCGTGTCCGCCGCGGGCCCCACCCGCGACGATGCCCAAGACTTACCCGTGCTGCCTGCGAACGCTCCCAGCCCGTCGACACATCGGCGACACGTGCTTCAGACGATCCGGGTCCGGACCTCGCCGACGCCGGCGATCGTGCCGCCGAGCACGGCGCCGCGTTCCAGCACGCCGACACCGTCAGGAGTACCGGTCAGCACGAGGTCGCCGGGCGCGAGCGCCACGGACCGTGACAGGGCCGCGATCGTCTCAGCGACCGACCAGATCTGGTCGGCCAGGTCGCCCGACTGCCGGAGTTCCCCGTCCACCGTCAGCTCGATCGCGCCGCTGGTCGGGTCGACCTCGGACGCCGGGGCGAGCGCCCCGATCGGTGCCGAGGCGTCGAAGCCCTTGGCCGTGTCCCACGGGCGCCCGAGTCGCTTCGCCTCGGCCTGCAGGTCGCGGCGGGTGAGGTCGATCCCGACGGCGTACCCCCAGACGTGTGCGAGGGCGTCGGCGACCGCGATGTCCGTGCCGCCGGTGCCGATCGCGACGACGAGCTCGACCTCGTGCTCCAGTTGCTGCGTCAGCGGCGGGTACGGGGTGTCGGCGCCGTCGACCACGACCGCGTCCGCCGGCTTGGTGAAGAAGAACGGCGGCTCGCGGTCCGGGTCGTGTCCCATCTCGCGGGCGTGCGCCGCGTAGTTCCGGCCGACGCAGAACACACGGCGGACGGGGAAACGCGCGCCCGTCGTCGTGGGCACGGTCGGGAGGCTCGGGGCCGGGATGACGAGTTCGGTCACGGTCCCAGCGTGGCAGGCCCGCCGGCCATCGGTTCAGCCTTCACCGAAGGACGCCTCGTCCTTGAGCTTCCGCGCCCGTGCGCGCTCCTGGCGTTCGCGCCATTCGATGCGCGCCTGACGGAGCTCTTCCTCGGCGCCCTTCGCCCGCATCATGGGCCCGTAGTGCGGGTCCGCCAGCAGTGCGGGTGTCGTCAGTTCGCGTCCGTCGAGCCAGCGCTTGAAGTCCTTGTCACTCAGCTTCGAGATCATCGTTCGCTCCTTCGATCGTCGCTGCGGTGAGGTCGTCGAGTGCCTGACCGCCCCAGCGGTCGTCCAACTGCGGGTCACCAGCGCAGCGGACATCGCACCGGCGGCCGCGCGTTGTCCTTCGTCGTCCGAGGTCGCCTGGTCGGCGACCCATGACCAACGCTGCCACCACAGGTCGCGGTGCACCGAGAACTCTGCATTTCGCCGTCCTGCGCGCCCGTCGAGCACCGAGCCGACGAGCGCACCCAGCGCGACGGACGCACTCCTGACCGACACGAGTGCGCTGATCCAGCCGATGTCCATGCCGGAACCCCGACAGCACGGAACCGGCCGCGCGGCCGGCGTGACTGGTCCTGTGGAGGGTGGCCTGGCCTCGAGGCCTGTGGAGGAGTGCCTCAGTTGCCGGGCGCGGCCGCCTCGGTCTCGCCCGCACCCGGGTCGCCACCGGTCCCGCCGCTGGCGGGCTCGTCCTGGGGCCAGCCCGCGAACTCCCAGCCCGCGAGCGACGGGTGGTCCTCGCCCTTCGTGTACGCGAACGTCCGTGCAGCGTCACGCGCCTCGGACAACTTCGTGAGCAGGTCGGCGTGCGCCTCGGCATCCACCCGCGTCAGGGCGTCGTGGGCCAGGGCGAAGCGGTCCATCTCGTTGCGCATGAGCATGTCGAACGGCGAGGTCGTCGTGCCCTGCTCGAGGAACCCGTGCACGTGCAGGTCGTCGTGTCCGTTCCGGCGGTACGTCAGCTGGTGCACGAGCGTCGGGTACCCGTGGAACGCGAAGACCGTGGGCGTGCCGGGCAGGAAGAGCGCGTCGTACTGCTCGTCCGGGATCGGGTGCTCGTGCTTGCGCGGGTCACCGAGCGCCAGCAGGTCGACGACGTTGAGCACGCGGACCCCGACGCCGGGCGCGTGCTTCCGGATGATGTCGGTGGCGGCGATCGCCTCGACCGTGGGGACGTCACCGGCGCAGGCGAGCACGACGTCGACCTTCCCGACGGCCTGCTCGGTGCCGGCGAAGTCCCACACGCCGAGTCCGGCCGCCGCGTGCGCGACCGCGTCGTCGAGGGACAGGAAGACCGGCTCCGGGTGCTTGCCCGCGACGATCACCTCGATGCGGTCCGTGGTCTCCATCGCGTGCGCGGCGACGGCGAGCAACGTGTTGGCGTCGGCCGGCAGCTTGATCCGGACGAGGTCCTGCTGCTTCGAGGCGACGACGTCGAGGAACCCGGGGTCCTGGTGGGAGAACCCGTTGTGGTCCTGTCGCCAGACGTGCGACGAGAGCAGGAGCGACAGGTTGGACACCGGCACACGCCAGTCGATGTCGGTCGAGGACTCCAGCCACTTGGCGTACTGCCCGACCATCGAGTCGATGATGTGGGCGAACGCCTCGTAGGTGTTGAGCATCCCGTGCCGACCGGAGAGCACGTAGCCCTCGAGCATCCCCTCGAGCAGGTGCTCGGACAGGACCTCGGTGACGCGTCCGCGTGCGGCGAGGTGCTCGTCGCCGGCGGCGCGCTGGGCCCGCCAGACGCGCGAGGTCACGTCGAACACGGCGTCGAGCTTGTTCGAGATCGTCTCGTCCGGGCCGAACAGCCGGAAGGTCGACGCGTTCTTCTCGATGAGTGCGGCGAGCCAGGGGCCGAGCGTGCCCGTGGCCGACGCCGTGGAACCCGCCTCGACCGCGTACGGCTCGAGCGGCGGCCGGTCGAGCGCGGTCCGCAGCCGACCGCCGTTGCCGTGCGGGGTGGCGCTCATCCGCTCGTCACCGGTCGGGCGGATCGTGGTCATGATGCCGATCGGGTGGCCGTCCTCGTCGAAGAGCTCCTCGGGGCGGTACGAGCGCATCCACTCCTCGAGCTGGGCACGGTGACCGTCGTCCTCGCGCACCGCGGGCAGCGGCACCTGGTGCGCGCGGAAGGTCCCCTCGACCTGCTCGCCGTCGACCTCCTTCGGCCCGGTCCAGCCCTTCGGGGTGCGCAGCACGATCATCGGCCAGCGTGGACGCAGGTCCGCGGCGCCGGCGGGCTGCCCGGCGGCGGCACGGGCGGCCTGGGCGCGGGCAGCGGCCTGGATGTCGTCGATGCCGGCGAGGGCGCGTCGCAGGGCACCGTCGAACAGGGCGTGGACCGCGTACGGGTCGTCGTCGACGCGGCGGGAGTCGACCACGATCGGGTCGTAGCCGAGCCCGCGGAAGTACGCGGTGAGGTCCTCGTCGGGGATGCGGGCCAGGACGGTCGGGTTCGCGATCTTCCATCCGTTGAGGTTGAGGATCGGCAGCACGGCACCGTCGGAGACCGGGTCGAGGAACGTGTGCGCCTGCCACGAACCGGCGAGCGGACCGGTCTCGGCCTCACCGTCGCCGACCACGCACGCGACGACGAGGTCCGGGTTGTCGAGCGCCGCACCGTATGCGTGCGACAGCGAGTAGCCGAGCTCACCGCCCTCGTTGATGGAGCCGGGGGTCTCCGGGGCGGCGTGCGAGGGGATGCCGCCGGGGAACGAGAACTGGCGGAAGAACCGCTGCAGGTCGACGTCCTGGTACAGCTCGTTCCACGTGCCGTCCAGCCAGGCGTTCGCGTTCATCGCGGGGCCGCCGTGCCCCGGGCCGCAGATGTACAGGAACTCGCGCCCGGTCTCCGTGATCAGCGCGTTGCAGTGCGCGTACACGAGGTTCAGTGCGGGGGAGGTGCCCCAGTGGCCGAGCAGCCGCGGCTTGACGTCGTCGGGTTCGATCGGCCGGGTGAGCAGCGGGTTGTCCAGCAGGTAGATCTGCCCGACCGTCAGGTAGTTGGCGGCGCGCCACCAGGCGTCGACCGCCCGGAGCCGGTCGGTGGTGGAGATGTGTGCTGGAGCCATGGGTACACGGTACGAAACTCCGGGCTGCGGCACCTCAGGAAAGTCGTCCCAAACCGTTCGGGCGGGGGTGCCGAATGACTTGCACAGGGCAAAAGCCCAGGGCGCTCTCCGGTCACAGTTGGCCGGGCTGCAGCTTGCTCACAGCAAGTGTGCACACAGCGTGCACGTTCGGCCACCGGCCGGAGCGCCTCCAGAGCAAAGGACTGATCACGATGCGTAAGAGCCTCAAGACCTCCATCACCCTCGCCACGACCGGCGCCCTCGTCCTCGGCGGTGCCGCGTTCGGGATCTCCTCCGCCCAGGCCGCGACCCCGAACGTGCACACGGTGTCCTCGTCGTCCGAGTCGAAGATCCCCGCACCCGTCGCCTCGGTCCCCGAGGTCCTCGGTGGTTCCACCGCCGTGAAGCTCGACTCCGGCTTCACCGACGCCCTCACCGCCCTGAAGCTCACCCCCGGCGTCTCCGGCGACGCAACCCTGGAAGACGGGTCGGTGTCGTTCCCGATCACCGCCGGGTCGGTCACCTACTGGTCCCCGGACGGCAACTACCGCCCCTACGTGCAGGGCCTGCTGAACCACGACGACTCGGGTCTGACCCTGAAGGCCGGTGACACCACCGTCACGCTGGAGAACTTCGTCGTGAACCCGGGCTCGTCCAAGCTCTACGGCGACGTCCTCGTCAACGGCAAGGTCGCCGCGGCCAACGCGTTCCTGTTCGAGCTGCACGGCGGCTCCCTCAAGCCCCTCCAGCTCGAGGGCGACAACGCCATCCTCACCGGCACCACCGTCCACATCTCCGAGGACGCCGCCGGCCTGCTGAACAAGACCTTCGGCACCGACGCAGTCAAGCGCGGCCTCCTCGTCGGCACCGCCACCATCACCGCCCAGATCAAGTAACACCCCGCACCACCCCAGTCGGCCCGGACCACGCAGCAGCGCGGTCCGGGCCGACTTGCGTTGCGCGTCGAGCGTCGAGCGTCGTGCGCCGTGCCGGCGGGCCGCCATCGTCGTCACGGGCTGGGCGACACCTCACGCGCTCACGTTCGCGAGAACTGTCGCTCAGCGCGAATTCCCGCCCCTCAGCGCCGCCGCCACCACCGCTCCGCGGCACCGCACCCCTCAGCGCCGCCGCCACCACCGCTCCGCGGCACCGCACCCCTCAGCGCCGCCGCCACCACCGCCGCGGCTTCGCCTCGAGACGCGCCTGTTCCGCAGCCCGCGCGGCCGAAACCATGCGCACCTCGCGGCGCTCCCGCCAGGCGAGCACTTCGGCCTCGACGTCGCGCATCGGCGTCACGACCGGCGGGCCGCCGAGCAGCTGCCGCCGGGCCTCCTTCACCCGCGCGTTGAAGTCCACCAGGACGTCCCGGACGTCGGACTCCAGTGACAGCGCGTCGAGAGCGTCGTCGAGTTCGGCGTCCTCGGTGCGGAGCGCCAGGGCCGGCGGCGCGATGCCCCGGATGTCCTCACGCTCGATCTTCGACTTGATCCACCAGTCCGGATCGTGCTGCCCGTCGAGGCCCGGCAGCGGCTTGCCGTGGTAGGGGTTGCCCTCGAAGACCCCCCGGCGCTCGGCCTCCTCGATCTGGGCCCGGGCGTGGGCGGCGACGTCGGCGGCCTTGAGCAGCCGACGTTCCTCACGTTCCGACCGCACCTCGTCCGGATCGAGCGACCCCCGCTCGATCTCCTGGTCGACGAGTTGCTGGTAGCGGTAGCGGGCGGCCCTGCGGAGCCGGTCCATCCGTGCATCGACGTCGTTCATCGTCAGACCATGATGCCCCGCACCCCCGACGGGCCGTCCAGCCCGGTCAGGACTCCGACGCGACCTCTTCGATGGTCAGCGCGGCCTGGATGAGCGCCAGGTGCGACAGCCCCTGCGGGATGTTGCCCATGAAGTCCCCGTCGACGGCACTGAGCATCTCGCTGAACAGGCCGACGTCGTTCGCCTGCGCGACCATGTCGTCCATCAGCTGCTTCGCGTCGTCGATGCGTCCGACACACGCGAGCGCGGCCGCGAGCCAGAACGAGCACGCCACGAACGGCGACTCCTCGTCCTCCATGCCGGAGTACCGGTAGACGAGCGGCCCGTGCTGCAGCTGCTCCTCGATGGCCCGGATCGTGGACTCCATCCGCGGCCCGCGGTCGAAAGCCGACATCGCGTGCAGCAGGATCGAGCAGTCGAGCGCGTCGGTGCCCGGGTACATGACGTAGTGGCCGAGCTCCTCGTTCCACCCGTTCTCGGCGACCCAGTCCTCGATGAGCTCGCGGTTCTCGATCCACTTCTCGCGTGGGCCGTCGATCATCCCCGCGTCGTGCAGCTCGACTGCCGCGTCGAGCGCCTGCCAGCAGCCGATCTTGCTCGTCGTGTAGTGCTGCGCCTCCTGCAGCTCCCACATGCCCGAGTCGGGCTCCACCCAGCGGTGGCACGCGTCGTCGGCCAGGTCCTGCAACACCGAAGCCGTCTTGCGGTCGAGCACGTTGCCGGCTCGGACGTACTGACGCATGATCTCGAACACGTCGCCCCAGACCCCGAGCTGCAGCTGGTCGCCGGCCCGGTTGCCGATCGTGACCGGCCCGATGCCGTTCCAACCCGGGACGTCGCGCTCCTCGACGGTGTCGCTCTTCGTGCCGTCGAGTCCGTAGAAGATCGGCATCGTCTCGTCGTGCTCGGCGATCGTGCGCATCACCCACGACACGGCGGCGTGCGTCTCCTCGCGCAGGCCGAAGCGGGTGAGTGCGTGCACCGTGTACGCCAGGTCACGCACCCAGGCGAACCGGTAGTCCCAGTTCTTCCCGCCGGTGCGGTCCTCGGGCAGGCTCGTCGTCGGTGCCGCGGCGATGGCGCCGGTGGGGGCGAAGATCAGGAGCTTCAGGGCGAGGGCGCTGCGCTGGACGGCGTCCGACCACGGGCCGTCGTAGCTAAACTCCTTCGACCAGGTCGACCAGTTCTCGATCGTGCGGTCGACCCCTTCGAGCGTGCGCTCCGGCTCGGGCAGGAAGATCGGCTCGTCGTACGTGCCGACGATGGTCAGGATCGACTTCGAGCCCTCGGCCGTCGTGAACCGCCCCGAGAACCGGGGCCCGTCGTCGTGCACCGGTTCGAAGCCCTGCTCGACGATCGCGATGGTCACGCCGTCGACGCCGATCACCGTGCCGTTCGCGGTGTCGAGTCGGCGCGGTTCCGCGGTGTTCAGGATCGTGCCGGGCACGACCGCCCACTCCATCTCGACCGAACCGTCGACCCCCTGCACGCAGCGGCCGATCTCGGCCCAGGGCAGCCGTCCGGCCACCCCGGTGACCATGGCGTCGGTCACGGTGGCCGTGCCGGACGGGGTCGTCCAGGTCGTCACGAGCACGTTCGTGCCCGGCAGGTAGGCGCGGGACGCCTGCGCCTGGTCGTCCACCGGCCGCAGCGCGACGTGCCCGCCGTGCTCCGCGTCGACGATGCTCGCGAACACCGGCGGTGAGTCCATCGACGGGATCGGCAGCCAGTCGATCCGGCCGTCGAGCGCGATGAGGGCGACCGTCCGCCCGTCGCCGATCGCGCCGTACGAACGGAGCGGGACGTACCCGTTGGTCCGTTCCTCGTTCTCGGTCGCGTCGGGGGTGTCTCGCGTGCGCTCGGTCATGCGTCCAGCCTGCCCCGGCCCCGGCGGTGACCATCAGGCGGACGTACCCCTCGTGGCGGACGCACCCCGGGCCTCCAGGCCGACACGCCCGCGCGACTTGCGCATGCCGGGCGTGTCGCACTAGCGTCGTCCTCCTGCCGATCGGCAGACCGCCCGTCCCGGGCGCACCGGAAGGACCGCGCATGCGCGCCGTGCAGCACAACGAGGAACGCGTCGAGCTCCAGCTCGCCGCGACCGCCGTGCTGTCCGAGCAGCAGTGGTCCTCCAGCTATCCCGCGTAGGCACGCGACGTCCCACGACGCCCCGTGCCCACCCGGCCCGGGGCGTTCGTCATCTCCGCCTCCTTCCGTCCGCCACGACTGGCGACGACCAGGAGGCCCGGCGTACGACCGTCTCGGACCGTCACCTCGACCGTCACGAAAGCGAGACGACTCCATGAAGAAGATCAACGACCGATTGCTCAGCTGGGCCTCGATGCTCGAGGACAACACCGAGCAGCAGGCCCGCACGACCGCGCGCATGCCGTTCGTGTTCCCGCACCTGGCCCTCATGCCCGACGCACACCTCGGCCTCGGGGCCACCGTCGGGTCCGTCATCCCGACCCTCGGCGCGATCATGCCGGCGGCCGTCGGCGTGGACATCGGCTGCGGCATGATCGCGGTCCGCACGCAGTTCACCGCCACCGACCTGCCCGCCGACCTGCAGGGGCTGCGCGAGCAGATCGAGCGCGCGATCCCGCTGTCGGCCGGTGCGTCGAACCGGAAGATCGTGGCGACCGCCGCACCCCGGATCGCCGAGCTCGAGGCGATGGCCGAGACCGCCGGGTTCGAGCCCGACGGCGTGCACGGCGGGTGGCGGAACCAGCTCGGCACCCTCGGGTCCGGCAACCACTTCATCGAGGTCTCCCTCGACGAGCAGGACCGGGTCTGGCTCTTCCTGCACTCCGGGTCGCGTGGCGTCGGCAACAAGATCGCGCAGCGGCACATCACGGTCGCCAAGAAGGCGATGGAGCGGTGGTGGATCCAGCTGGCGGACCCCGATCTGGCGTACCTCGTCGAGGGCACGCCGGAGTTCGACCGGTACATCGCCGAGCTCCGGTGGGCCCAGCACTTCGCGCTGCTCAACCGCGAGGAGATGATGGACCGCGTCGTCCGGCAGCTGTCCGAGGCCGTCGGCACGTCCGTCGACGAGCGCGAGCGGATCAACTGCCACCACAACTTCACGCAGCGTGAGACGCACTGGGGCAAGTCCGTGTGGGTGTCGCGCAAGGGTGCGATCCAGGCGAAGGCCGGTCAGCCCGGCCTGATCCCCGGGTCGATGGGCACCGCGTCGTACGTGGTCGAGGGACTCGGCAACAAGCCCTCGCTCGAGTCGTCCCCGCACGGTGCCGGCCGGCTGTTCTCGCGGAGCGCGGCCCGGCGGACCTTCACCCACGAGCAGCTGCGCGAGGCGATGACCGGCATCGAGTACCGCGACACCGACGCGTTCCTCGATGAGATCCCGGCGGCGTACAAGCCGATCGACCAGGTGATGGCCGACGCGTCGGACCTCGTGTCGATCCGGCACACCCTGCGGCAGGTCGTCAACGTGAAGGGCGACTGAGACGCGCCCACCGACGGACGGGAGGCCCGTGGCGGCACCGCCACGGGCCTCCCGTCCGCCGCGTGGCGGACCGCACGGCCCGGCGCGCCCCGGACAGGACGGCACGCGTCGGGCACGCTGGGGCGTGATGAGCGACACGGCGGAGCACGCAGCGAAGGAAACCGGACGACAGGTCCGGCGAGCAGCCGACAGCCGATGGTTCGAGGTCACGGCGCGCGCCGGGTTCGTCGGCAGCGGCATCGTCCACCTGCTGATCGGGTACCTGGCGATCCTGCTCGGGATCGGCAACGCGTCCTCCGGCGGCGAGACGGACCAGTCCGGTGCGTTGCAGCAGATCGCCGCGGTCCCCGGCGGGGTGTTCCTGCTCTGGCTGATCGCCGTCGGCACGGCCGCACTCACCGTGCGCCTGATCGTCGAGGCGATCGTCGGCGGCCGTTCCGACACCACCCGGGGGTGGCTCGCCCGGCTGAAGGACGTCGCGAAGGCCGTGGTCTACGGCGTGATCGCGTACTCGGCGGCCTCGTACGCGCTCGGTGCCGGGTCGAGCTCGAGCAGCTCGTCGCAGAGTGCCGCGGCGAAGACCCTGGCGACGCCCGGCGGGGTGTTCGTGCTGCTCCTCGCCGGGGCGATCGCGGTCGCGGTCGGCATCGGCCTCGTGGTGATCGGTTGCCGTCGGTCCTTCCGCAAGCAGATCACGCGACCGTCGGGCCAGCTCGACCGCGTGGTGACCGTGCTCGGTGTCGTCGGGTACGTCGGCAAGGGCATCGCCGTGGTCATCGTGGGCGTGCTCATCGCCGTCGCGGGGCTGCGGAGCGACCCCGACCAGGCCACCGGCCTCGACGCCGCGTTCGACGCCGTGCGGAGCATGCCCGGTGGGGTGTTCGTCCTCGTCGCGATCGGCATCGGGTTCCTGGCCTTCGGCGTCTACAGCTTCTTCCGCGCGCGGTTCGCCCGCCTCTGACCCGCCCGGCGAGACGGCGGGACCGGCGCGGACCCTCGCGCCGCGCGCCGCCGCCGCGCCGCCACGCCTGAGCGAGCACGGACCGCTCCCGCGGTAGACGGGGTCGATGAGCACCAACGCCACGACCGGCCCCGCGACCGTCTTCGCCGACGCCCGAGCGGTCCTCGCCGAGAGCATCGTCTGGGACCCGTCGGCACAGCTGCTCCGGTGGGCGGACATCACCCTCGGCACCCTCAACACCGCCGAGGCCGACGGCACCGTGCGCTCGAGCGTGCCGCTGCCGCCCCCGCTGGCGAGCTTCCAGCCCCGGGCCTCCGGCGGGTTCGTCGCGGCCCTCGGCGACACCGTCGTGGTGACGGACGAGCAGGGTTCCGTGGAGCGCGAGATCACCCGCGTCACCCACAGCACCTCGGGCAACCGGTTCAACGAGGGCAAGTGCGACCCGTTCGGCCGGTTCCTGGTCGGCAGCATGAACGTGACGACCGGCGAACCCGACGCCGCGCTCTACTCGATCGAGGCCGACGGCACCACCCGGGTGCTCCGCGGCGGCTTCGGCGTGACGAACGGCATGGAGTGGTCGGAGGACGGCAGCACGATGTACGTCACCGACACCAGTGCCTCGACGGTCTTCCGCGGGTCGTACGGCCCGGACGGCGAGCTCGGCGAACTCGAGCCGTTCATCGTCGGCCACGCGCACGACGGCCTGGTCCGCGACGACGAGGGCTGCTTCTGGAGCGCGGTCTACGGCGGCTCCCGCGTCGAGCGCTACGGGCCCGACGGCTCCCACCTGGAGACGGTCGAGCTCCCCGTCGCCAACCCGACGTCGGTGGCGTTCGGCGGGCCGGACATGTCGACGCTCTTCGTCGGGACGGCCCGCGAGAACCTCACCGAGCAGGACCTGGAGCAGGCGCCGCGGTCCGGTGCGGTCTTCGCGGTCCCGACGACGGTGCACGGGTTCCCCGCGAACACCTTCAGCGGCTGAGCACGTCGTCACCGCCCGGGAGGACGGCGGCCGGGTATCCTGGGCGACCGCCCGACCGGAGGAGACCCACGTGGACGACGAACGCCAGGCACCCCGGCCGGACCCGGCCGGCGAGCTCGCCCAGGCCGAGGACGCCGACGTCACGGTGCAGGTCGACCGGGTCGCCGTCGACGGCACCTACGTCCGGGTGAGCTCGATCGGTGCGCCCGGCGCACGGGCCTTCGTGCTGGTCGCGGGCCTGGGCATCGCGTCGACCTACTACGAGCGGCTCGCCCCGCACCTCAACGAGAACGGCCCGGTGCACGCGCTCGACCTGCCGGGGTTCGCCGGCGTCCCGCGGTTCCGCGGGAAGGTCACGATCGAGCGCTACGCCGACGCGGTCGAGCGGGTCGTCGACGACCTCGGGCTCGAGGACCCCGTCCTGGTCGGGCACTCGATGGGGACGCAGGTCGTGACCGAGGTCGCCGCCCGCAGGCCCGGGATCTCCGACCTCGTGCTCATCAGCCCGGTCGTCGACTCCCGTGCGCGGACCGTCCGGCAGTCGGCCTTCCGCTTCCTGCGGTCGGCGCTGCACGAGCCGTCCGCCGTCCGCTGGCACGCCGTCACGGCGTACGCACTGTGCGGCTGGCACTGGTTCCGGAAGGTCCTGCCGCGGATGATCGCGTTCCCGATCGAGGAGCGCGCCGCCCACGTGCAGGCCCGCACCCTGATCGTCCGCGGTGAGCACGACGCGATGGTGCCGCGGGACTGGGTCCGTCGGCTGGCGCGGGTGTTCCCGTACGCGGTCCTCCGCGAGGTCGTCGACGGCGCGCACTCGGTCATGCACGCACAGGCCGACGCGGTCGCGCGGCTCGCGGTGGCGCACGTCGACCGCCGGATCCCCGACCGGGGCGTGTCGTCGCTGCAGCGGGTGCGCGACGACTCCACGTCGTCGGACCTGGCCCGGCTCGGCCCCGGTGACGCCTGGCTGCTGGTGAAGTCGCGGTTCATCGAGCTGTTCGGGATGGCTCGGAACGACGACGAGACGCTCGAGGCAGCCAAGTCCGCGCACGCCGTCGCGATGGCGGACGGCGACGACCTGCCGGTCGACCCGGCGGACCGCCGAGCGGTCGTCGACGAGGTCGCGCCGGAGTCGAAGTAGCGAGCACGGCCGGAGCAGCGAGCACGGTCGGACCAGCGTCCGCCACGGTGTCCGGCTGACCGCCTGGAGGCCCGGTGCCGGTCCGTCGGACCGGCACCGGGCCTCCAGGCGGTCGCGACCACCGCGACGGGCGAACGGTCAGGGCGTGATGCGGCCCGGCAGCATGTCGGGCGTCAGCGCGTTCGCCTCGGCGAGGACCGTGCGTGCCTCGTCGGTCTTGTCCCACACGTTCCAGAGCAGCACGCCCCGGACCGTGTCGTCGTCGTCCAGGTAGTAGACGACGCCGGTCACGGTGGGGTCCTGCCAGTCCTCGACCGTGCGGAGCTTCGCGCTGACCTGCCCCACCGCCTCGTACCCCATGTCGAAGACGTCGGAGTAGAACATCGGCGTGTGGTCGTAGGTCTCGTCGGCGTCGGCCAGGTTGCGGCCTGCCTGCCGACCCTGCTGCTGGGCGTTGTCGACGTGCTCCACCCGGCGGGTGCCGAGGATCCGGTCCGGGTACTCGGCGACGTCACCGGCGGCGAACACGGAGTCGTCGTCGGTCAGCAGGGTGGAGCTGACCACGATGCCGTCGCGGACGGTGAGTCCGGCGTCGGCGGCGAGCTGCGTCGCAGGTTCGATGCCGAGCCCGGCGACGACCGCGTCGGCCTCGACCACGGAGCCGTCGTCGAGCGTCAGCCGCACGCCGTCCGCCGTCTCGGTGCCCTCGGACACCCGGCGGCCGGTGCGGAGCTCGACGCCGTGGTCGACGAAGCGCTGCTGGAACGCCCGGGCCAGGTCCTCCGGGAACATCCGGCCGCCGACGACCTCGTCCGGGTCGACCAGTGTGACGCGTGCGCCGTTCTGCACGATGCCCGCCGTGATCTCCTGGCCGATGTACCCGCCGCCGACGACGGCGACGTGTGCCCCGGCGTCCGCGAGTTCGCGCAGCCGTCGGTAGTCCGACGCGCTGCGGTAGTCGAGCACGCGTGCCGACGGGGGCAGCCCCGGCAACCCGCGGGGCTTCCCGCCGGTCGCGAGCAGGAGCCGCTCGTAGCCGTGGGTCGCGCCGTCGGCCGTCGTGACGGTCTTCGCGGCACGGTCGATCGCGGTCACCGCGGCGCCCAGGACGAACTGTGCCCCGGTCTCCTCGGTGTGCAGGTCGACCTTGTCGTCCCAGCTGAAGTCCGGGTCGGTCCAGAGCTTCTTTGACAGCGCGGGCCGGGCGTACGGCCGGTCGACGTCCTCACTGAGGATGCCGATCGACCCGTCGGTGTCGAGCTCGCGGACGCCACGGGCAGCGGCGTCGGCGACCATCCCGCCGCCGACGATGAGGTAGCGGAAGTCGGTCATGACGCCTCCTGGCGGTGCTGTGGTGCCACGATCAGATCGTGGCGACCGAGCCGGAGTCGACCCGGTAGTTGGCGCCGTTCACGAAGCTGGCCAGGTCCGAGCACAGGAAGGCCACGACGTTCGCGACCTCTTCCGGCTCGCCGCGTCGCTTGAGCTCCATGTACGGCCGCTCCTCGTCGAGGAAGCTGCCGATGGCCTCGTCGAACGAGGTCCCGCGCTGCTTCGCCCGCTTGTCCATCATCGCGTCGGTCATCGGCGTGTGGATGAACGCGGGGGAGACCGTGTTCACCAGCAGACCCTCGGAGGCGTAGGAGCGTGACAGGCCCTTCGCGAACGAGAGCACCCCGGCCTTGGCGGCGCAGTAGGGAAGTTCGTCGTCGTACGGCTGCGAGGCGTCCTCGGACACCAGGTAGACGATGCGTCCCCAGCCGCCCTGTCGCAGGTCGCCGATGAACTCGCGGGTGATCCGCACCGGCCCCATCAGGTCGATGTCGATCGTCTCCGCCCACCCGGCCTCGTCGATCTCGTGGAACATGCCCTGGGCGCCGGTGACACCCGAGGACTGCACCAGGATGTCGATCTCACCGACCGCTGCACGCACCTTCTCGTGCAGGGCAGCGAGGCTCTCGGCGCTCCGGACGTCGGCGGCGAAGGCGTGCAGCTTGCCGAGCGGCGCCTCGAGCTGGTCCGCACTGGTGTCCAGACGGCTCTGGTCGATGTCGGTGACGACCACGGTCGCACCCTCCGCCAGGAGGATGCGTGCCGTGTTCCAGCCGATACCGGAGTCGCCGCCGAAGACGAGTGCGGTCTTGCCCTGGATACCGAGGTCCACCCGGGCCCCTACGCGTGTGCCGACGCGTCGGCGACGGCGGGCGTGGTGGCGGAGGCCAGCGGGGTGCTGGGAGCGCGGTTCTCGGCGGAGACCATCCACGCGAGCTGCTCGAGGCGCTCGATGAAGCCGTGGAGCAGGTCCGCGGTCGTCGGGTCCTCGTCGTCGACCTCGTCGTGGACGTCGCGCATGGTGCCCGTCGCCTGGTACAGCCGGAGCGTGACCTGGTCGATGGCGTCGTGCGTGGTGATCTCGCCCGAGGGGAACGCGTCGAGGTGGCTGCCCGCGGAGACGGTCGCCGAGCGGCCGTCCGGCACGAGGTACAGCGCGCGCATGCGCTCGGCGGTGTCGTCGGCGAACTCACGGGCCGCGTCGACGATCTCGTCGAGCTGCAGGTGGAGGTCGCGGAAGTTGGTGCCCAGGATGTTCCAGTGGGCCTGCTTGCCCTGCAGGTGCAGGTCGATGAGGTCCACGAGGACCGCCTGGAGGTTCTTGGCCATCTTGTCCGAAGCGTGCATGGTTGTGGCTCCTTTCGCGTCGGTGTGACCGTTCCGGTCTACGCGGTGCCGCAGTGCACGTTCTCAGTGCGTTCGGAGGCAGCGTCCCCCGAGGCAGTCCGGCGCGGTGCTGCTCAGTGCGACGGCGCGGGGTCGACCTGGTCGACCGCGTCGCGCATCCGCTCCAGGAATTCGGCGACGATCCGCGCCTCGGACGCGGGGAGCCCCTCGGCGATCGACATCATCCGGCGGTGCATCACGCCGAGTGTGGCGCGGACCTCGTCGTCGGTCTCGGTCGTCGGCGTGATGACGAGGGCCCGGCGGTCGGTGGGGTGCGGGTCGCGACGCACGTGGTTCGACTTGACCAGGCGGTCGATGAGGATGGTCGTCGAGGCCGACGAGATCTTGAGGTACGCGGCGAGGTCCTTCGGGCCCACGGTCGTGCCGGAGCGCTGCGCCTGCAGCAGGAAGCGCACGGCGAGCAGGTCGGTCTCGCCCATGCCCATCGAGTCACGGGTCCGGCGGCGCATGGCCGTCTCGGCGGATCGGTACCGGCGCAGGGCGTTCAGCACGGCGACCCCGCGTTGGGTCGCGTCGTCGTCCGGGAACCAGTACCCGGACGCCTCGGTGATCTCCTGCGTGGACATGGCGTTCAGGGTAACCCGTCTCGTATCTCGGCCGTCTAGCGAACTCCCGGGTTCTGCGGTGACCGATGCGTCCGCACCGTCCGACGCGTCCCCACCTGTCGGACAGGAGGCCCGTGGCGGGGTCGCCACGGGCCTCCTGTCCGACGGTCGGTCGCGTTACGCGGCTGCCTGCTCGTCCGTGCCGGCTGCGGCCTCGGCGAGCGCGGTGAGCGCGCCCTGCACGAGCGTCGTGACCTCGGCGTCCTCGCGCGGGTGGGTCTCCGCGAAGCGGACGACCGACTGCGGGATGGCGACCTTGACGTCCTCCAGGACCTTCGCGCCGGCGATGCCGGCCGCCTTGCGGGCGTCGTCGTGCGCCCAGACGCCGCCGTACTGGCCGAATGCCGAGCCGATCACGGCGAGGGGCTTGCCGGACAGCGGTGAGGCGCCGAACGGACGCGAACCCCAGTCGAGCGCGTTCTTCAGGACGGCGGGGATGGTGCCGTTGTACTCGGGGGTGATCAGCAGGACGGCGTCCGAGGCGGCGACGGCGTCGCGGAAGGAGACGGCAGCGGCGGGCGGGGTGTCGCCGTCGATGTCCTCGTTGTAGAACGGCAGGTCGACGATGCCGTCGAAGGTGCGCAGCTCGATGCCCTCCGGCGCGTGGTGCGCGGCCGCCTCGGCGAGCTTGCGGTTGATGGAGTCGGCGCGCAGGCTGCCGACGAGGACGAGGACGTTCGTCATGGAGCTCCTTCTGTTGCGGGATGCTGTTGCTGGACGGAAAGGTGTCAGCGACAACCAATGCGATCGTACGGGGCGCTATTCCCAGCCCCCTGGGTACGGTGGCGACGTGACCACGCTTCGGACCCCGGCCAGCACGCCACGAACCACCGACCCGACCTGGTGGCGCGATGCCGTCGTCTACCAGGTCTACCCGCGCAGCTTCGCCGACACCGACGGCGACGGACTCGGTGACGTCGCGGGCATCACGAGCCGGGTGCCGTACCTGGCGTCGCTCGGCGTCGACGCGCTGTGGCTCTCCCCGTTCTTCCCGTCGCCGCTCGCCGACGGGGGCTACGACGTCGCCGACTACCGTGCCGTCGACCCGAAACTCGGGTCCCTCGACGACCTGGACGCGCTGGTCCGGGCCGCCCACGAGCACGACCTGAAGGTCATCGTCGACATCGTGCCGAACCACACCTCCGACCAGCACGAGTGGTTCCGGGCCGCACTGGCGTCCGCGCCGGGGTCGGCCGAGCGTGCGCGGTACGTGTTCCGTGAGGGCTCCGGTGCCTCCGGGGAACTGCCGCCCAGCGACTGGGTGTCGAACTTCGGCGGCAGCGCGTGGACCCGGGTGCCCGACGGGCAGTGGTACCTGCACCTGTTCGCACCCGAGCAGCCCGACCTGGACTGGTCGAACCCCGAGGTCCGCGCCGACTTCGAGGACACGCTGCGCTTCTGGTCGGACCGCGGCGTCGACGGGTTCCGGGTGGACGTCGCGCACGGGCTGGCGAAGGACCTGTCGACCCCGTACCGGCCGTCGAACGAGCAGGACCTGCCGCTCGACGGGTCCGATCCGCTGTACGACCGCGACGAGGTGCACGAGATCTTCGCCACCTGGCGCCGGGTGCTCGACGAGTACGACCCGCCCCGTGCCGCGGTCGCCGAGGCCTGGGCCCCGGCACCCCGCCGTGTCCTGTACGCCCGGCCGACGGAGCTCGGGCAGGCCTTCAACTTCGACCTGCTCGAGGCCCCGTTCGAGCCCGATGCCTTCCGTCGGATCATCGAGCGGAACCTGGCCGCCGCGGAGCAGTCGGGTGCGTCGAGCACCTGGGTGCTGTCGAACCACGACGTCGTGCGGCACCCCACCCGGTACGGCCTGCCGGACGGCACCGACACCGACGCCTGGCTCATGACGGACGGCACGACGCCGGAGCTCGACCGTGCACGGGGGCTCCGTCGGGCACACGCGGCGACGCTGCTGGTGCTGGCACTGCCGGGGTCCTCGTACGTCTACCAGGGCGAGGAGCTCGGGCTGCACGAGGCCGCCGCGATCCCGCGCGACCTGCTGCAGGACCCGAAGTGGCTCCGCACCGGGCACACCGTGAAGGGCCGGGACGGCTGCCGCGTGCCGATCCCGTGGACGCGCTCCGGGCCGTCGTTCGGCTTCGGGGACGTCGCACCGCACCTGCCCCAGCCGCAGGACTTCGGGGAGTCGTCGGTCGAGGCCGAGGACGGCGATCCCGGGTCGACCCTGTCGCTGTACCGCCGGGCGTTGGCCGCACGGCGTCGGCTGCAGCAGGGGGAGGCGCTGACGTGGCTGGAGTCCGGCTCCGAGGTCGTGGCGTTCGCCCGGCACGACGGCTGGCGGTCGGTCACGAACTTCGGCACCGCGCCGGTGCCGCTGCCTGCCGGGACGGTCGTCGTCGCGTCCGGGTCGCTCGACGAGGTCGCGGCGGGGCTGCTGCCTGGTGAGACGACGGTGTGGCTGGCCTGAGCGTTCCGCTTGCGTCGTTCTTCCTCCACAGCCCGGAGGCCCGTGGGGGCGTTCCACAGATCGTCCCGCCGCCGCCCGGGGGTGACGTCCCGGTCGCGAGCATCGGGGCATGACAGATCCCACTGCACCTGCACCAGCACCAGCTCCAGCCAAGGCCCCAGCTCCTTCCCGCGACCGGCGGTCGTTCCGGTCGCGGGCCGTCCGCCGCCTCGCTGCGGCCTGCGCCACGCTGACCGCGATCGGTGTGCTCGCGGCGCCCGCGGTCCTGCCGTCCGGGTCGAGTGCGGCATCCCTCGACTTCCCGTACGTCAACCAGTTCTCCAGTGCGTCCGGCGGCGCCCTGCACGGGGACGCCACGGTGTCGGGCGGCCGACTGCGGCTCACCGACGACGTCCGGAACCAGGCGGGAGCGTGGTCGACGAACGACACGTTCCCGTCGGACACCGGGCTCGAGATCGAGTTCACGTACGCGATGCACACCGAGAAGGACGACCCCGGGGCGGACGGGCTGCTGCTGTACCTGGCCGACGGCGCCGCGGCGCAGGGCGTCGGGTCCTTCGGCGCCGGGCTCGGGTACGCCTGCCGGAAAGAGGCCACCGAGGGCGGCGGCCGGGCGTGCGACCTGCCGGGGGTCCCCGGGGGTTTCGCGGCCGTCGCGATCGACCACTACGGCAACTTCTCGTCACGCATCAACGGGTCCGGTCCCGGAGCACAGCCCGACCACGTGGTGGTCCGGGGCTCGGGCAACGGGACCGAGGGCTACCGGTACGTCGCCGGAGCCGCGGCACCCGGGGGCACCGTGACGGCCGGTTCCACGCCCCGCACGGTCCGCATCACCCTGCTGCCCGACGACGACGGCGGGCTCGCGGTCACCGTCCGGCTGCAGGTCGGCTCGACCATGCGCACCGTGCTCGACTCGGTCCCGCTGCACGGCGACGGCCAGGCCTCGCTGCCGAGCACGCTGCGCCTCGGGTTCGCCGGGGCCACCGGCAGCCACGTCGACAAGCACGAGGTCGACGCGCTCCGGGTCTGGAAGCCGGCGGACCTGTCCGTCGAGCACGACCTGCCCGCGACCGCGACGGCGGGCGAACCGCTCCGCTACACCGTGACGGCGCGGAACCCCGGCCCGAACGCCGCCGACCCGAGCCCGCTGCAGGTCGACGTCCCCGACGGCATCGAGGACGTCACCTGGACCTGCGCGGCTGCGGACGGCTCCACCTGCGTCACCGGGTCGGGCACCGGTGACGTCGCGACCGACCTGTCGTTGCCCCGAGGGGGTTCTGCCGTCGTCACGATCGAGGGCCGGGTGGCCGAGGGCACGTCCGGAGCGCTGGAGAGCACGGCGACCATCGCCCCGCCGACCTCGTTGTCCGACACGAACGAGGCCGACAACGCCTCGCGGGCGACCACCACCGTGGCGGCACCGGTGATCACCGCCGACGTCGAGACGGACAAGTCGGTGTCGCCGTCGACCGTACGGCCCGGTGACGAGGTCGAGTACCTCGTGACGGCGAGGAACCGGGGGCCGTCGGTGGCGCAGCAGGTCGGGGCGGTCGACGACCTGCCCCAGGCCATGCGGTTCGTGGGCTCCGACGACGGGTGCACGGCCGAGGGGCAGCGGGTGACGTGCAGCTCGGACGTGGCGCTCGAGGTCGGGGAAACCCTGGACTTCCGGATCCGCGCCGAGCTCGACCCCGCGTACCAGGGGGACGGCTCCGACGTGGTGAACGTGGCGACGGCGACCTCGCCGACCGACCCGGACGGCGGCGACCCGTCGACCGGCGTGGCGATCGTCGTCGGCCCGGACGACGGGGGGCCCGCGCCGAGCCCCGCGCCGACGAGCGACCCCGTGCCGACGACCGGGCCGGCGCCGGACGACGGTGACGCCGGCGGGGACGGCTCCGCAGGCGACGACGGTCCTGGCGTCGACGACGGCGGAGCCGGTGACCCCGCAACCGACCGTCGGGCCGCGGCCCCCGTCGGGGCCCTGGCCTACACCGGCGCCGAAGGGCTCGGCCTCGCCGCCGCGCTCGCCGCCCTGGCCGCCGCCGTCGGATCCGGGTGCTGGTGGCTCGCCCGACGCCGTGCTCGCCGGGACGCGCCGACCGACGATCCCCAGCAGCCCTGACACCGCCGGGACGGCACCGGACGGTGGTGTCGTCCCGGCGCACGGGTGTGGACGTCCACAGGGGGACGAGTCCGCTCCGGTCGGGCGTCCACCCCACCGGCGGTAGGATCGGATCCACGATCCGCATGCCCGAAAGAGGTCTCGTGTCCGACACCGTGGACGACGCCACCACCGTGGAAGACGCGACCCAGCGCGCGCGGTACTGGCCGATCCCGATCCTCCGGGCGGTCCCCGCAGCGGTCGTCGCGATGGTGATCACCTTCTCGACCAACCACGCCGCGGGGTACGGGCTCCTGCTCTTCGGCGGCTTCGCCCTGGTCGAGGGCCTCGTGCTCCTGTTCGCCGGTCTCTCGCGACTGCCCCTCGACGGCCGTTCGAGTCGCACGACCCTGCTGCAGGCCGTCATCACCCTGCTGGCCGCGGTCGCCGCGTTCGCGTGCAACGGGTTCGGGCTGCCGGCCTTCATCACGGTCATCGTCGCCTTCGCGGTGCTGACCGGGGCCCTCGAGCTGTCGCAGGGGCTTCGGGCCCGGCGTCGCTCGCCCTTCGCTCGCGACTGGACCACGATCGGCGGCCTCACGCTGCTGCTCGCGCTCGCGTTCCTCCTCACGCCGCCGGACTACTCCCAGCAGCTCGGTGGCGTGGAGCAGGTCACCGGCACCCTCGACGCCTCGATCGTGCTCGTCGGCCTGCTCGGCGCGTACCTCGCCATCACGGCCGTCTTCCACGTGATCGCCGGCCTCTCGCACAAGTGGGGCACGGCCACGTCGGCCGTCGCCCCGGACGGAGCACCACACGCATGACCACCCCCAGCCGTCGAGACCGTCTGCGCCCGGTCGAGCTCCTCGGGATCTCCGCGATCGTCGCGGTGTTCACCGGGCTCGTCGTGCTGTTCTCGACGCGGGAACTGCAGCTGGCCGTGATCTTCCTCGGCGTCGCGTTCATCGTGGTCGTCGTCGTGCTCGCCATGCTGCAGCTCGCCTCGTCGAGCGAGCAGGACGACAACGACATGCTCGGCGGGCACGAGACGCCGGGCGAGGGCGACGGCGACGACTTCCACTGACGGCTGACGGTCGCGGCAGCGGTGACCGCATCCTGACGACGGACACGCCCGAGATCACGAATCCGGAACGGTCCTGTCAGGATCGCGGGTCCTACCGACACCTCTGGGTGAAGGAGGTGGGATGTGGACGTGACGACCGGCACCGACACGGACGAAGGACTCGTCCGTGCGATGGCGCAGGGAGACACCGGCGCGCTCGCCCGGGCGTTCGACCGGTACGCCGCCACCCTCACCCGCTACGCGTGGGCGCTGGTCGACGACCGGTCCGACGTCGAGGAGATCGTGCAGGACGCGTTCCTGACGCTCTGGCAGCGCGCCGCGACCCTCGAGCTGCCGGCGGACACGGTGCTGCCGTGGCTGCTCGTCGTGTGCCGCAACCACGCCTTCAACACCGGCCGCAAGCAGGCCCGGCGCCGCACGGACGAGCTGCCGGAGCACCTCGCCTCGCCCGCCGACCACGACGAGGCCCGTGAGACCCTGCGCTGGGTCCGGGCCGAGATCGCCGCGCTCCCCGACCTCGACCGCCGCATCTGCGAGCTCTGCCTGCTCGAGGGCCACTCGTACGCCGAGGCCGCCGAACTCCTCGGACTCACGGTCGGCGCGGTCACCCAGCGGGTGTCCCGCAACCGTCGACGACTCAAGAAGGTGGTGATGCACGATGAACACTGAGCCTCCGCAGGGCGACGACCTGCAGCGCATGCTCGTCTCGATGAAGCAGAACGTCCTCGAACGTGCCACCCCGCGTCCGAAGCGTCGTCGTGTCCGACCCGGTATCGCGCTCGGCATCGTCGGTCTGCTGGCCGTCGGCACCGCGACGGGCGCGGTCGCCCTGACGCTCTCGCAGCAGAACACCGACCCGGTCGCCGCTCCCACCCAGACCCAGCAGGCCGAGCCCTCGCCGTCCGCGACGACGCCGAGCTCCGCCCCGATCACGGGTGCCCCGATCCCGAAGCCCACCCCGACGTCGACACCGACCCCCGCCGCGGCGACGATCCCCACGGACTGTCGCGCGCTCGTCCCCGCCGAGGACTACGACCGCTTCTTCGGTGACATCCCGTACATCCGGGTCGAACCTCCGGAAGAGGGTCTCCCGCCGGAGTACACGAGGGCTCCGGGATCTGAGCCGGAGATCGGCCCGGAGACGGCACCGACGAAGCTGTACTGCTTGTGGAAGGACCCGCGGGCGGACATCTCAGGGCTCGCCATCACAGCCGGCACCGGAACGCCGGCGCAGCTCCAGCACGCCGAGGACGACTTCTACCAGGGGTGGACCCCGACCTGCGTCGACGCAGACGGCATCCGCACCTGTCGCCAGACCAAGAAGGACCCGCAGTACGGCACGGACTGGGCCCGGACGATGTACGTCCGTGGCGACACCTGGTTGCAGATCGACCAGTCGAACGTCCCGACCGACGGGCTCCTGCCCGCCGTCGTCGGGGAGATCTGGGGGGACTGACGGCCTGGAGGCACGTGGCGGACCCGACCCGCGCCTCCAGTCCGTCGGTGGTCAGATCGTGAGCAGGAACGGTCGCCTCGCGCACCGTGACGCGACCGTTCCTGCTCACGAAGCGAAGCGCGCCGCGCGGCGCACCGAAGCGCGCCCCGCATCACCCCAGCCGTGCCGCCACGATGTCGCGCGCCAGCGTCCGGACCGCGCGGCTCGGCTCCGGCGACGTCCGGACCGCAAGGCCGATGCGGAGCGGCTCGACCGGATCCCGCAGCTCGAGCACCGCCCCGTCGTACCGCACCCCCGAGTCCGGGACGACCCCGACGCCGAGCCCGGCCGAGGCGAACCGGATCACGGCGGGCATGTCGTTCATCTCCGCGACGATGCGCCGACGGATGCCGAGCCGCTCGAGTGCTCCGTCGAGGATGATCCGGTTGCCGAACCCGTGCGCCGTGTCGACGAACGGCTCGTCGGCGAGTTCGGCGAGCGACACCGACGACCGGCCGGCGAGCGGGTGGTCCGACGCGGTGAACACCCGGAAGGGCATCTCCCGCAGCGGCTCCACGACGACACCGGCTGGCACGGTGGGCAGGCCCGTGTAGGCGATGTCGAGCCGCCCGGCGACCAGGTCCTGCACGAGGCCGGTCGTCCCCGACGGTGAGGTCATCAGCTCCACGGCGACGAGCGGGTGCTGCCGTCGGAACCGCTGCAGCACGCCCGTCAGGTCGACGATGTCCATGCTCGTGAAGATGCCGAGCCGCACCCGGCCGCGCAGGTCGGCGTCGTCGGCGGTGGCCAGGTCGCGCATCCGGTCGAGCGCATCGAGCACCGCGCGGGCGTGGGGGAGCAGGTCCTCGCCCGCGGGCGTCAGGACGAGCCGTCGGCTGGTGCGGTCGAAGAGCCGCACCCCGAAGCTCCGCTCGAGCGAGGCGATGCCCGCGGACACCGTGGACTGCGCGGCCCAGAGCCGTTCCGCCGCCCGGGTGACGCTGCCCTCGGCCGCGACGGTGACGAACTGTTCGAGCAGCCGGGTCTCCATCGTCCGAGTATCGAGCAGATCGATGGTGCACATCAAGCGCATCCGTTGGACTCGATGCTCTCTGGGCACGATCATCGGAGCATGTCAACCGTGACCGACACCCCGACGAGCACCGTCCCCGCCACCACCGCCGCTCCCGCATCCGCGAGCGACCGTGTCGTCGCCCCGCGCGGGCGCCGCGTCCACACCCGTCGGCGCCACGGTTTCGGGTTCTGGGCCGTCGCCTTCGCGTTCCTCGCGGTGATGGCCTTCGCGACCGTCCCCGCACCCCTCTACGTCATCTACCAGGCCCGCGACGGCTTCCCGACGTTCACCACGACGGTGATCTTCGCGGCGTACGGGGTGGGGGTCGTCGGGTCGCTGTACCTGGCGGGACACCTCAGCGACGTGCACGGACGCCGTCCGCTCATCCTGGTGTCGATCGCCCTCGAGCTCGTCGCAGCCGTGCTGTTCCTGCTCTGGAACGACGTCACCGGTCTCATCGTCGCCCGGCTCGTGACCGGCCTCGGCGTCGGGACGCTGACGGCGACCGCGACGGCGCACCTCGGTGAGCTCCGGGTCCGTGCGACCGGGTCGAGCGACTCCGCGAAGGGCGCGAGCGTCGCCGCCGGAGCCGTGAACCTCGGTGGGCTGTCACTCGGCGCCCTGGTCGGTGGAGCGCTCGCCGAGTTCGTCGGGCAGCCCCTCATGGTCCCCTACGTGGTGTTCGTCATCGCGCTGGCGGTCGCGTTCGTGCTCGTGCTGGCCGCACCGGAGACGGTCGACCGCGCCGAGCAGCCCGTGGCCTACCGCCCGCAGCGCATGCAGGCTCCCGAGGGGCAGGGTGCCGCGTTCTGGGCCGCCGGTGCAGCCGCGTTCGCCGCGCTCGCCGTGCAGGGCCTCTTCACCTCGGTCGCGCCGAGCTTCCTCGGCACCACGTTCCACGTCACCGACCGCCTCGCCGCCGGAGCCACGACCTTCGGGGTCTTCGCCGCGAGCGCGCTGTCGCAGATCGTCTTCGCCCGACTGTCGCAGCGTGCGCAGATCCGGCTCGGCATGCTGCTCCTGGTCGTCGGACTGGTCGTCCTCGCCGTCGCCGCGGTCCTGCTGCAGGTCGCCGGGTTCATCGGCGGCGGGGTCGTCGCGGGAGCCGGCGTCGGCCTGCTGTTCCGCGCCGCGATCGGCAGCGCCGCAGCACTGGTCGGCCCGGAGCGTCGGGGCGGCGTGCTCGCCGCCACGTTCCTCATCGCCTACGCCGGGCTCACCGTGCCGGTCGTGGCCGTCGGGGCGGCGCTGCTGGTGATCCCGACGCTCCCCGTCCTCATCGGGTACGTGGTGCTCGTCGCCGTCCTGGCCGTCGTCGCCGGTACCCGGCTGGCCGCGCGCGCCTGACGCGTGGCGGGCCTCCCGTCCGCCCGTCGCATCCCGGAACCGGGTTCCGGACACCGACCCACGCGATCGCGCGGTGCCGTGTCCGGAACCCGGTTCCGTCGTGCGGTCGCACTCCCGGCATACTGGGCGCGTGCCCCGGAACCGCAACCGTCCCGTGATCACCGGCGTCGCGGCCGTGGTGGCCGCCGGTCTCCTCGCCGGCGGGTTGTTCCTGACGGCGCGGCAGGGCGCGGACGATCCGACCATCGGTGCCGGCGCGGCCTCACGGACGCCGAGCGACGCGCCGATCGCCTCCGGCGACGGCACCGTCACGATCACCCGCACCGGGCCGGACCTGCCCGGCGGCGCCGCCCTCGCACGGTGCGACTCCACGACCCAGGCGGCCGTCGCCCAGTACGACACCGAGGCGCTGGGCCGCGTCACCCTGCAGTGCGGCACCGCTGCCCAGGGCTACGAGCACATCCGGGTGCGGCACACCGCCGACTGGCGGGACGTCGTCACCGGGCACGGCTCCCGCGACTGGGACGACGCCATGCTCACCGCGGTGCAGACGGCGCTCGAGGACCCGCGCCCCGGGTTCCCGATCGACGCCGGTGACGGCAAGGTCTGCTACGCCGCACCCGTCCGGTTCGACGACGGTTCACGCCCCGACGACGAGCCCTGGGTCAAGGTGATCGTCTCGGCCACCATCGACCGGGTGATCACGGCGTACCCCACGCGCACCGACGACTGCTGACCCGCCACCCGCGGACACCCGTTCTGCGACAGACCACGCGTCGATCACCTGGTGGATCGTCGCGAAGCCGGGGCGACCCCGGCTGACGCACACGTCCCTACGCGTGCACCTCGTACTCGTGCCGCCGGTGCGACACCGGCTCCAACTGGAACGTCGAGTGCTCCACCGGCACGTCGAAGTGCTCCGCCACGCACCGCTGCAGCTCGTCGAGGATCGCCGGGGCGTGCGCCGTCGAGAAGCAGTGGTCGTCGACGACCACGTGCGCGGTCAGGTTCGGCACCCCGGTCGCCACCAGCGTCGCGTGCAGGTCGTGCACCGCGATGACGTGATCGAGCTCGAGGATGTGCCCACGCACGTCGTCGAGGTCCAGGCCCGGTGGCGTCGACTCGAGCAGCACGTTCGCGGTCTCGCGCAGCAGCCGGATCGCCCGGGGCAGGATGAGCAGGCCGATCAGGATCGCGGCGACGGAGTCCGCGCGCTCCCACCCGGTCAGCATCAGCACGATCGCGGCGATGATGACGGCGACCGAGCCGAGGGTGTCGTTGAGGACCTCGAGCCGGGCGGCGCGCGAGGTGAACCCCTCGCCCGAGGCCCGCAGCAGCACCGCGTAGGCCACCAGGTTGCCGACGAGTCCGACGATGCCGAAGACGAGCAGCGGCCCGGAGTGGATCTCCTCCGGCACGAACAGCCGCTGCACCGCCGAGATGATCACGTAGACCCCGACGGCGAGCAGGATCGAGGCCTGCGCGGTGGCCCCGAGGACCTCGGCCCGCTGGAATCCCCAGGTGCGCTGCGCGGTCGGCGTCCGGCGGGCGAGCCGTGTCGCGACGAGCCCGATGCCGAGTCCGCCGGTGTCGACGACCATGTGCCCGGCGTCGACGAGCAGCGCGAGCGAACCGGTGACCACGGCGCCGACGACCTCGGCGAGCAGGATGCCCGCCGAGATGCAGAACGCGATGAGCAGGGCGCGCTCCGAGGCGTGCCCGACGCCGTGCCCGTGGTCGTGTCCCATGTGCGACATCGTAGGGATCAGCACTGACGACATGCCAGGATCGAACCGTGAGCCGGTCGCCCTACGAGCTGTCCGCACCACCCGAGGTGCTGGCCCGGCTGCACCCCCGGCTCCGCACGTACTTCGGCCCCGTCCCGGCCGGTCACGTCGGCCGCGGCGAGGGCGTCTTCGACGTCGTCGGCACGCCGCGTCGGTGGCTCTGGCCGGTGCTCGCGGTGTTCGCCCGCGATTCCGTCGTGTTCCCGGTCTGGGAGCGCGACGTCCCCTTCACGGTCGAGAACCGCGCGGCTCGCGTCCGTCGTGGATCCGGTGCCGGCCTGGAGGCCCGCCCCGCCGTCCGCGCGCACCGCACCTTCCACTTCCGTTCCGGGGCCCGGACGATGGTGGACGCCATCACCGCCGAACCCGACGGCCTGGTCGACCACCTGGGTCGCCACGGGCGCGTCAGCGCCCGGCTCCGGGCGCAGGTCGACGCGGACGGTCCCGACGCGGGCGCCCTGCGCCTGGCCTCCACGCATGTGACGTTCCGTGTGCTGGGACGTGATCTGCGCCTCCCGGCCGCCCTGAGCCCGCGTGTGACGCTCGTGGAACGATTCGATGACGAAGCGGACGTGCAGCGCGTGTCCCTGGTGCTCGCGGCGCCGGTGCTCGGCACGCTGTACCGGTACGAGGGGGCGTTCCGGTACGAGATCGCGCCGGACACAGAACGGGGATGAGATGAGCGACCAGAAGGGCCGCGTCGTGATCGCGGGAGCGAGCGGCTTCGTGGGGCGGTACCTGCGGGACGCCTTCACGCAAGAGGGGTACCAGGTCGTCACCATCGGCCGGACCGGCGACGCCGTGTGGGGCAACACCATGCGCATCCGGGAACTCGTGGACGGCGCCGCCATGGTCGTGAACATGGCGGGCAAGAGCGTCAACTGCCGCTACGGCCGACGCAACCGCGCGGAGATCATGCGCTCACGCGTGGACACCACGCTCGAGCTCGCCGAGGCCATCCGCACGTCCGAGCGCCCGACGCCGCTGTGGATGAACGCCTCGACCGCGACGATCTACCGGCACGCTGACGACCGCCCGCAGGACGAGACGACGGGGGAGATCGGCGAGGGGTTCTCGGTCTCCGTGGCCCGTGCGTGGGAGGCCGCCTTCTTCGGCGCCGACCTGCCCGGCACCCGCCGTGTGGCGCTCCGGATGGCGATCGTGTTCGGCGACGGCAGCGCGCTGCTGCCGCTCCTGCGGCTCGCGCAGGCCGGCCTCGGCGGGCCGCAGTACGACGGCCCGTGGGTGCCGACGCGCTCCCGGCTCCGCGCCGGCACGTACCACCACCACCGGCCCACCCACGGTCGGCAGCGCTTCAGCTGGGTGCACATCGCCGACGTCCTCGGGTCGATCCGGTTCCTCCGCGACCACCCGGAGATCGAGGGGCCGGTGAACATCTCGAGCCCGAACCCGTCCGACAACCGCACCGTGATGGCGACCATCCGCGACGCCGTCGGACGCCGGTTCGGGGTGCCGACCTGGCGGTGGATGCTCGAACTCGGGTCGTTCGCGATCCGCACCGAGACCGAACTCGTGCTGAAGAGCCGGTGGGTGGTGCCGACCCGGTTGACCCAGGCGGGCTACGAGTTCCGGTACCCGCACCCGCGTGGGGCGCTCGCCGGGATCATCGCGGAGCGTCGCCAGCACCGGGGCTGAGTGCCGGGTCGAGATCGCGCGGACTGCCGCTCGCGATCGGTCCGGGCGGCACGTCGTGCGACCTCGGCGACACGACTGCGGCGGCTGCGGTGGCCGGCCGCGGCCCGCGGTCCCGCGCCGGACGTGACGACCACAGCACGGCGGCCACGACGACGGCGCCGGCGAGCACCTCGACCAGGTCGGGCACCTCGCCGAAGGCCGCCCACGACGCGAGCACCCCGACCACGGGCACGAGCATCGAGAACGGCGCGACCGTGCTCGAGGGGTAGGTCGCCAGCAGGCGCGACCAGATGCCGTAGCCCACCAGGGTCGCGACGACCACGATGTAGAGCAGGCCGAGGTCGGCCGGCAGTGCCGCCGCCGTGAACGCGGAGCCGAGCGCGGTCCCGATGCGGTCCGGGCCCTCGACCACGAGCGACAGCACGGCCATCGGCACGGGTGGCACGACCGACCACCACAGGGTCAGGTGCAGCGGGTTCGCGGCCCCCGCCCGTCGGGTCGCGACGTTGCCGATCGCCCACCCGAGCGCACCGCACAGCGCGAGCACGACGGGCAGCAGCGCGGCGGTCTGCGACCGGTGCAGGGCGATCGCGCCCAGGGCGGCCACGGCGACGGTGACCCCGACGACCTGCCGGCCGGTCAGCCGCTCGCGCAGGAACACCCCGGCCAGCACCACCGTGAACGGCGCGGAGGCCTGCAGCACGAGCGAGGCCAACCCCGACGGCATCCCGGACGCCATGCTGAGGTACAGGAACGAGAACTGCAGCACACCGAGCCCGAGGCCGACGAGCAGCAGTCGCCCGAACGGGATCCGCGGTCGCGGCACGAACAGCAGCGTCGGGACCGCCAGGATCGTGAACCGCAGCGCTGCGAGCAGGAACGGGGGGAAGTGCTCGAGCGCGAGCGCCGTCGCGGGGAAGTTCAGTCCCCAGACCACGGCGACGACGACGGCGAGGAGGCGGTCTCGAGTGGTCATGCTCCTCATCGTCCCGGGCTCGACGTTGTAGGTCCATCGAAACCTTCGCGATCCACGATGTAGGGTCCCTGCATGGTCGACTTCGACGTGCAGCTGCTGGCGGTCCTGCGGCAGCTCGCCGAGCGCGGCAGCGTCACGGCGGTCGCGGAGGCCACCCACCGCACGCCGAGCGCCGTCTCCCAGCAGCTGCAGACGCTGCAGCGGCAGGTCGGCGTCCCGCTGGTCGAACGCGTCGGGCGCGGCGTCCGGTTGACCCCGCACGGCGACGTGCTCGCGGGGCTGGCGTCCGGGATCGCGACCGCGATCGCGCGGGTGGACGCCGCCTGGCAGGAACACCTCGGCGGCACGACCGGACCGGTGTCCCTGGCGATCTTCCCGTCCGCGGCGGAACTGCTGCTGCCCGGCGTGCTCACCCGGATGCAGGCGCACCCGGGCATCGCGCTGACCCTGGTCGACGTGGACGTCAGCGAAGGGGAGTTCGCACCGCTCGCGGCCGACCACGACGTGGTCGTCGGGCACCGGTCGGACGGCGTCCGCCCGGCGGACCAGGGATCGGTCGACACCGTGCCGCTGCTCCGCGAACCCCTCGACGTCGCCCTGCCGCCCGGGCACGCCCTGGCAGGCCGTGCACGCGTGGGCATCGACGAGGTCGTCGGGGAACGGTGGATCGGCGTGCCGGAGGGGTACCCGATCGACCGGGTGCTGCACGCGATGGCCGCGGCGACGGACACCCCGCCGAGCGTCGCGTTCCGCACGATCCACCTGCCGGTGATCGAGAACCTGGTGGCGGCCGGTCACGGCATCGCACTCGTCCCGCGGTACACGTCGGGGACGCGGGCCGCCGGGCGCTTCCACCTGGCGGAGCTCGCCGACGTCCGTGCCGGACGCCGCATCGAGGCGCTGGTCCGCCCCGACCGTGCCGTCCGTCCCGTGGTGCGCACCGTCCTGGAGGCGCTGGTCGCCGTGGCCCTGGACGTCACCACCTGAGACGGTGGCGCCCACTGCCGGGCGCACGCCGTGCCTCCAGGCCGCGCGTCAGCGCACCTGGAACGTCAGCGCCCCTGGAACGTCAGCGCCCCTGGAACGTCAGCGCCCCTGGAACGTCAGCGCCCCTGGAACGTCAGCGCACCTGGAACGGCGTGCCGAGCGGCAGGAGCTCCGCGAGGGCCGTGATGTCGTCGTTGTGCATGCGGATGCAGCCGTGCGAGGCGGCGGTGCCGATGCTCGACGTGTCGTCCGTGCCGTGCAGGCCGATCTGCCCGGGGCCACCGCCGAACGAGTTGAGCACGTCCGAGAACGCGGTCGTGCCGTACGCGTAGGGGCCGTAGCCCTCGTTGGTCGGCGCGAGCAGCTCGGTCAGGGCGTACCGGCCCGTCGGCGTCGGGGTGCCGCCGGTGCCGGTGGCGACGGGGTACCTGTCGACGACCTTGCCGGCCTTGTACAGGTCGAGGGTCTTCGTCGAGCGGGTGACGACGACCGCGTACGGGTCCTCGGACAGGGTGACGGCACTGGTCGGCACCCAGCCCGTGCTGCCGTTCGGGCGCTGTGCGAGCTGTACCTCGGCCCAACCGTCCTGCTGGTCGACGACCCGGAAGACGAGCGGGGCACCGGACGCCTGCGGGTTCACGAGGGTCTGCGTCGCCGTGCCGCCCGCGCTCTCGCTGACCGGGACGGACGCGCCGGTGACGGCGGCGACCGTGGTGCTGACCGGAGCGTCGACCGCGTCGACCGGTGCTGCCGACCGGGTCGGCTCCGGCGTCGTCGTCGGGGTCGGTGTCGGTACCGCGACGGACCGGGTCGGTGTCGGTGCGGGCGCGGCTGACAGGGGACCGAGCGCGACGAACGCGACGGCCCCCGCACAGACGACGGCCACGGCGGCGGCGATCACAGTCGCACGCCGCCGTGGCTCGGTCGGGAGGATCGGCAAGATCAGCCCGTGAAGTTCGCCGTTCCGGGCACCGGGACGGCGACCGGTGCCGTGCCCGGGTCACCGGCAGCGGCCGGGTCGGCGATGAAGGAGCCGTCGGCCGAAGCGGTCTGGCTCGACGACCGGCCTTCGAGCGTGGCGGTGTACGCGCCGGCGCTCACGGCACCCTCGGGCAGGACCACCACGACGACGACGTCGCCCTCATCGTCCGCCACCGAAGCGTTGGTGCGGATCGAGTAGGTCGCGCCGCCCTGCGTGACGGTCGCGTCGACGGACTCGTTCGGGGCGAAGCCCGCACCGATCACCTGGAATCCGGTGAGGGTCTGCGAAACGCGCACGGACGTGGGCGCGTCGGCGGTCGCGGTGGGCTGCGGCGTGAAGTACGTCGTGGTGTCGTCGATGCGCAGCGCGGAGATCGAACCGCTGGCGTCGGCGGCGAGGGCTTGGCCGTTCGCCTCGAGCGGGGCGGCGAGGCTCTGCAGCTCGCTGCTGGGCAGCGCGCTCGGTGCCGGGGTGCCGTCGACGGTCGGGGCCGGGGTGGGCCCGTCGGTCGGAGCGGGCGTCTCGGTCGGCTCGGTCGTCGGCGGTGCCGTGGTGTCGGCGGCGACGTCGATGCCGACGTAGACGACGTACCCGACGACCTGTGCGTCGGCGGCCTCGAGGTCGGCGGTGAGCTCCGTCGTCGACTCGACCTCGCCGGTCGCGGGGTCGATCCAGTTGCTGGTGCCGTCGACGACGCCGACGCCGTCACCGGTCTCAGGTGCGTCCGTGGCGAAGACGACGGTCTGCGCGCTGGTGTCGCCGCCCTCCTGGACCGCGAGACCGAAGCTCGTCGCCCCGGTGGTCGTCATGCTGATGCCGGCTGCGAGGGCGGGGACGCTGCTCGCGGGCACGGGGGTGTTGAGGCCGCGGACCAGGCCGACGGCCTCGCCCTCGGAGACGGACAACCCGTCCTCGTCGAGCGTGGCGTGGTCGGTGATCGAACCGCCGCCGTCCAGGTCGGTCACGGACGCCCAGTACCACTGGTCGGTCAGCGGGAAGGTGCCGGTCGGCGCGGCGGTGAAGTCGTCGGCCGAATCGGTCCAGGTGACGATGGCCGAAGCAGCGGTGTTCGTCACGAGAGCGGTCGAGACCGTCGGGACGAGGGCGGCGGAGACGCCGAGCACGGTGGCGCCGACGGCGGCCGCGGTGATGCGAGAACGAAGCACGGTGTGGAGATCCATCCGGTCGGTGGACAGGGTGCATCCACTGCGACGCCCCCCGTGCTGAGATGTACTCAGCACCACGAACCTATCGAACTGCTCAGGAACGCGCACCCCCCCCAGGGCGCGGACCCGATGACGGACCGACGACTTCCGGCCGCCGGTCCGTCGTGCCCGTCGTGCTCAGACGTCGAGGTGGTCGACCAGCTCGTCCGCCAGGCCGGTGTACGTCGCGGGCGTCAGGTTGGTCAGCCGGGCCTTCGCGCCGTCGGAGATGTCCAGACGGTTCACGAACACGATGAGGTCCTGCTGGCTCACCCGCTTGCCCCGCGTGAGCTCCTTGAGCATCGCGTAGGGGTCCTCGATGTTCGACTGCCCGGCGGTGACCTCGGCGCGGATGACCGTCTGGATCGCCTCGGCGAGGACCTCCCAGTTGTGGTCGAGGTCGTCGGCGAGCTTGGCCTCGTTCACGGCGATCTCGCCCAGCCCGCGGCGCAGGTTGTCGAGCGCGAGCAGCGAGTGCCCGAACGCGACGCCGATGTTCCGCTGCGTGGTGGAGTCGGTCAGGTCGCGCTGCAGGCGGCTCGTCACGAGGGTCTCGGACAGCGTCGAGAAGAGCGCCGACGAGATCTCGAGGTTCGCCTCGGCGTTCTCGAACTTGATCGGGTTGATCTTGTGCGGCATCGTCGACGACCCGGTGGCACCCGCGACGGGGATCTGCGTGAAGTACCCCATCGAGATGTAGGTCCACACGTCGGTGGCCAGGTTGTGCAGGATCCGGTTGGCGTGACGCACCCGGTCGTAGAGCTCGGCCTGCCAGTCGTGCGACTCGATCTGCGTGGTGAGCGGGTTCCACGTCAGGCCGAGGCCCTCGACGAACTCGCGGGACAGCGCGGGCCAGTCGGCCTCGGGGTCCGCGGCGAGGTGTGCCGAGAACGTGCCGGTCGCGCCGGAGAACTTGCCGAGGTACTCGCCGCCCTCGATCTGGGCGAGCACGCGCTCGAGCCGGTACACGACGACCGCGAGCTCCTTGCCGAGCGTCGTCGGGGTGGCCGGCTGCCCGTGGGTGTGCGAGAGCATCGGCACGCTCTTCAGCTCGACGGCGAGCGTCCGGAGCTTCTCGAGCACGGCACGGAAGCCGGGGAGCCAGACCTGGTCGACGGTGTCCCGCACGGTGAGGGCGTAGGACAGGTTGTTGACGTCTTCGCTGGTGGCGGCGAAGTGGGTGAGCTCGGCGATCGCGTCGAGGCCGAGCTCGGACAGGCGGCGGCGCACGAAGTACTCGACGGCCTTGACGTCGTGACGGGTCGTCGCCTCGATCTCGGCGAGCTCCGCGATCTGGTCCTGGCCGAAGGTCGAGGCGATCGCGCGCAGTGCTGCCTTGTCGTCGACGCTGAGCGGCGAGGTGGTGAACATCGCGTGGTCGGTCAGGAAGATGAGCCACTCGACCTCGACCACGATGCGCGCGCGGTTGAGGCCGGCCTCGGAGAGGTGCTCGCCCACCGTGTGCACGATCGGGTAGTAGCGCCCGTCGAGCGGGCTGATCGGCTGCGGGGGAAGGGGGGTCATGGGGCTCCCTGACGGACTGCCGGCTCGAGCTGGTGGAAGAGCGCCCGGCAGGCCCGTTCGACGGTCGAGAGCACTCGGTCGAACTCGTGCCGGTCCGCGTAGTACGGGTCCGGCACGTCGGCCTGCTGGGGCCAGGCGTCGTCGTACCGCAACAGGAGCGTCACCTTGGCGGAGTCGTCCATGGTCGGGGCCCACGAACGCAGGATGCGCTCGTGGGAGCGGTCGAGTGCGACCACCAGGTCGAGGTCCGGGAACCGGTCCGGGTCGAACTGACGGGCGCGATGCCTGCTGCCATCGTATCCGCGCGCCGCCAGGGCTGCGATCGTGCGTTCGTCGGCGGGTTCGCCGACGTGCCAGTCGCCCGTGCCGGCCGACTCCACCTGGAACCGGTCGGCCAGGCCGGCGTCCGCGGCGATCTGCGCGAACACGACACCGGCCATGGGGGAGCGGCAGATGTTGCCGCTGCAGACGAACGAGACGCGGAACGGGGCGTCGACGTCCTGGGTCATGAGCACATCATGACGCAGGGCGCCGGTCCTCCGCGAGGTCCGCCGGGGTCACGCCCGCTGGCGGTTGAGCACCGGGCGGGCGAAGAGCCCGATCAGCCAGGCGAAGACCGCGAGCACGAAGGCGCCGACGATGCCCCAGCCGAAGGAGTCGACCTCGAGCCCGAAGCCGAACGCCTCGGAGATGCCCGCGACGATGAGCAGCAGGACGGCGTTCACGACGAACGAGATGAGCCCGAGCGTGAGGATGTAGATCGGGAACGCCACGATCCGGATGAGCGTGCCGATCACCGCGTTCACGAGCCCGAACACGAACGCCACGAGCAGGAAGGTGAGGACGGTCGCAGTGGTCCCGCCGTCACCGAACGGCGTCACGGAGACGCCGCTGACGATGAGCGTGGTGAGCCAGAGCGCGAGGGCGTTGACGACGAGGCGGACGAGGAATCGCATGCGCCCATGATGCCCTCGCTTCCCCTCGTGGGTGCCGTGGGCCTGCCGGTAGCCTGAACCCGTGAGCGAGCAGCGTGTGCACATCCGGCCCGAGGTGGCCGTCCTCCCCGCGTACAAGCAGGGGCGACAGGCGTCCGACTCCGCCTTCAAGCTGTCGAGCAACGAGAACCCGTTCCCGCCGCTCCCCGGGGTCGTCGAGGCCGTGCAGGCCCAGACCTCGTACAACCGGTACCCCGACGCCACCGCCCTGGCCCTGCGCGCCGTGCTGGCCAACCGCTTCGGGCTGACCGCCGAGCAGGTGCACGTCGCCCCGGGCAGTGTCGCGATCCTGCACGAGCTCGCCCGCGCGACCTCGGGCCCGGGCGACGAGATCGTCTACGCGTGGCGCTCGTTCGAGGCGTACCCCGGGGTCGTCACGGTCGCCGGCGCCACGAGCGTGCAGGTGCCGAACCGCGCGGACGGCGGGCACGACCTCGACGCCATGGCCGCCGCCGTCACCGAGCGCACCCGCATGGTGCTCGTCTGCTCGCCGAACAACCCGACGGGGCCGACCGTGACCGCTGCGGAGTTCGACGCGTTCATGGCCGCGGTGCCGCAGTCGGTGCTGGTCGTGCTCGACGAGGCATACGCGGAGTTCGTCACCGACGAGGCCGCCGTGCACGGCCACCCGCTGCTCGCCGCGCACCCGAACCTCGTGGTCCTCCGCACCTTCTCGAAGGCGTACGGACTCGCCGGCCTCCGGATCGGCTACGCGCTCGGTCCGGACTACGTGCTCGACGCCGTCCGTGCCTGCGCGATCCCACTGTCCGTGACCGCGCAGGGACAGGCGGCGGCGCTCGCCAGCCTGGAACGCGAGGACGAACTGCTCGAACGCGTGACCGAGATCGCGACCCTGCGCGACCGGATCGTCGTCGAGCTCCGGGCCCAGGGCTGGGACGTCCCCGACGCGCAGGGCAACTTCCTCTGGCTGCCGACGGGCGAGCGGACCGTCGCCGCGGCGGCGGCGTTCGAGGACGCCGGCATCATCGTCCGGGCCTTCCCGCCAGAGGGCATCCGCATCTCGATCGGCGAGCACGAAGCTGTGGAAACGCTCCTCCAAACAGCCCGCTCACTTGTGGGGGACCTCCAGGTGGCCGACTAGTGCCTGGCGCTACGCTGACCGGCATGTCATTCCGCGCCGCGGCTCCCGCGACGACCACCGTCCGGCTCCTCGACCCCCAGGGTCGGTTCGTGGAGACCGACGAGAACGCCGAGTTCGCCGCCGCCGCGCGGGCGATCCCGGACGAGACCCTGCTGGCGATGCACCGCCGCATGGTGCTCACCCGTCGGTTCGACCACGCCGGCCACAACCTCCAGCGCACCGGCCAGCTCGGCCTGTGGGTGCCCAGCCACGGGCAAGAGGCGGCACAGACCGGCTCGGCCTTCGCCCTGCGCGCCCAGGACCACGTGTTCCCGTCCTACCGTGAGCACGCCGTCACCATGCACCGCGGCGTCGAGCCGATGGAGATCATCGCGATGTACCGCGGGCAGACCCACGGCGGGTGGGACCCGGACCAGCGCGGCAACACGCACATCTCCACCCTGGTGATCGGCTCGCAGACCCTGCACGCCACCGGGTACGCGCTCGGCCAGAAGCTCGACGGCGACGTCGGCACGGGCGACCCGGACCGCGACGCCTGCTCCATCGTCTACTTCGGCGACGGTGCGACGAGCCAGGGCGACGTGAACGAGGCGTACGTGTTCTCGGCGTCCACCGGGGCACCGGTCGTCTTCTTCCTGCAGAACAACCACTGGGCGATCTCGGTGCCGGTGTCGGTGCAGTCCCCCACGCCGCTCGTCGACCGCCCGCGCGGCTTCGGGATCCCGAGCGTCCTGATCGACGGCAACGACATCCTCGCGTCCTACACCGCCTCCGTCGTCGCGACCGAGCACGCGCGCAGCGGCCAGGGGCCGGCCTTCATCGAGGCCGACACCTACCGCATCGGCGCGCACACCAGCTCCGACGACCCGAGCCGGTACCGTGCCGACGGCGAGCTCGAGGAGTGGGTCCTGCGCGACCCGATCGTCCGTTCCGAGGCGTACCTGCGCTCGAAGGGTGCGACCGACGAGCAGTTCGCCGCGTTCGACGAAGAGGGCGAGGACATCGCCGCCGACGTCCGTCGCCGCACGGTCGCCCTGACCGCACCGTCCGTCGACGTGATGTTCGACAACGTGTACCGCGAACCGCACCCGCGGATCGCCGAGCAGAAGGCCTGGCTCACCCAGTACGAGGCCGGCTTCGAAGGGGGCGCCCACGCATGAGCACCACCGAGCAGCTCTTCGACTACACCCTGCGCTCCCACCCGGGCGCCGGCGAGGTCCCGAGCGACCCCACCCCGACCCTGCCGATGGCCAAGGCCCTCAACGCCGGACTCGCCGCGGCCATGGAAGCGGACGACAAGGTCCTGCTGATGGGCGAGGACATCGGCCAGCTGGGCGGCGTGTTCCGCATCACCGAGGGCCTGCAGGACCGCTTCGGCGCCGAGCGCGTGCGAGACACCCCGCTCGCCGAGGCCGGCATCATCGGCACCGCGATCGGCCTCGCGCTGCGCGGCTACCGCCCGGTCGTCGAGATCCAGTTCGACGGCTTCGTGTGGCCCGGCTTCGACCAGATCACCTCGCAGCTCGCCAAGATGGCGAACCGGCTGCCGGCGCACATGTCGCTGCCCGTCGTGATCCGCATCCCCTACGGCGGCCACATCGGCGCCGTGGAGCACCACCAGGAATCCCCCGAGGCGTACTTCGCGCACACCCCGGGCCTGCGGGTCGTCAGCCCGAGCACCCCGAACGACGCCTACTGGATGATCCAGGAGGCCGTCGCGTCGAAGGACCCGGTGATCTTCCTCGAGCCGAAGTCCCGCTACTGGCCCAAGGGCCAGGTGGACCTCGTCGACGGCCACGTCCCGATGCACACGACCCGCGTCGCCCGCACCGGCACCGAGGTCACCCTGGTCGGGCACGGCGCGATGGTCGCCACCCTGATGCAGGCCGCCGAGCTCGCCGAGTCCGAGGGCACGAGCTGCGAGGTCATCGACCTCCGCTCGATCTCGCCCATCGACTGGGAGCCGATCCTCACCTCGGTCCGCAAGACCGGTCGCCTGGTCATCGCGCAGGAGGCCTCCGGCTTCGTCAGCGTCGGCAGCGAGATCGCCGCCACGGTCGCCGAGAAGGCGTTCTACACGATGCAGGCGCCGCCACTGCGGGTGTCCGGGTTCGACGTGCCGTTCCCGGTCTCGAAGTTGGAGCACCTGCACCTGCCGGACGCCGACCGCATCCTCGAGGCCGTCGACCGCGCCCTCGCCTACTGACCCGTCCGACCGAGGACCCGTCCGACCGAGCTCGACCAGATCCACGAAGGAGCCGTAGTGGCCGCCGCCGAATTCCCCCTGCCCGACGTGGGTGAAGGTCTCACCGAGGCCGAGATCGTGCAGTGGCGCGTCGCGATCGGGGACGAGATCGCCGTCGACCAGGTGCTCGTCGAGATCGAGACCGCGAAGTCGCTCGTCGAGCTGCCCTCGCCGTTCGCCGGCACCGTGACGGGTCTGCTCGTGTCCGAGGGCGACACGGTCGAGGTCGGCAAGCCGATCATCCGCGTCGACTCGGACGCCTCGGTCGCGTCCGGTGCGGCCCTCACGCCGCCTGCGGGACAGCCTGTCGAGCAGCCTGGAGGCGCGGCGCCCGTCGCCGAGACCGCACCCGTCTCGCCGGTGGTCGCGGCCACCCCGCCAGCACCCGCAGCGCCGTCGGCGCCGGTCGCGCAGACCCCGCCCGCTCCGGCACGCGCTGCTGCCCCCGCTCCGGTCGCGCCTGCCCCGGCTGCGGCGCCGGTCCAGCCGGTCGCCGTCGACGCCTCCGTCCAGGGCACCGACGAGTCCTCCGGCGCCGTCCTCGTCGGCTACGGCTCGGCGACCTCGTCGCCCTCCCGTCGCAAGCCGGGCGCCCGCCGGGCCGCAGCGCTCGCGGCCGAGGCGAGTCGCGCCTCCAGTGTGGACACCGCCGCGGCGGCCGAAGCATCCGTCGACCCGGGTGAGGAGAGCACCGCCGAGGCGATCTCCGCGCTCGGGTCGGGGTCCGGTCGCAAGCAGAGCGCCGCGACCAACGTGCTGGCGAAGCCGCCGATCCGGAAGCTCGCGAAGGACCTCGGCGTCGAACTGACCGAGATCGTCGCGACCGGTCTGGCCGGCGAGGTCACCCGCGACGACGTCATCCGGCACGCGAAGCAGGCCAGCGTCTTCCGGAACATCGAGACGCCCGAGTGGGGCGAGGTCCGCAGCGAGACGATCCCGGTCAAGGGCGTCCGCAAGGCCATCGCGACGGCGATGACCACGTCCGCGTTCACGGCACCGCACGTGTCGCTGTTCGTCGACGTCGACGCGACCCACACGATGGAGTTCGTCAAGCGGCTCAAGGCCTCGCCGACGTTCGCCGGCGTCAAGGTCTCACCGCTGCTGATCGTCGCGAAGGCCGTCATCTGGGCCGTCCGCCGCAACCGCTCGGTGAACTCGACCTGGACCGACCGCGAGATCATCGTCCATCACTTCGTGAACCTCGGCATCGCCGCGGCGACCCCGCGCGGGCTCATCGTGCCGAACATCAAGGACGCGCAGGACATGTCGCTGCTCGAGCTGGCACAGGCGCTCGAGGAGCTCACCCTGACCGCCCGCGACGGCAAGACCACGCCGAAGCAGATGGCGAACGGCACGGTGTCGATCACGAACATCGGTGTGTTCGGCATGGACACCGGGACCCCGATCCTCAACCCGGGCGAGGTCGCGATCGTCGCCATGGGCACGATCAAGCCGAAGCCGTGGGTCGTCGACGGCGAGGTCCGCTCACGCATGGTGACGACCATCGGTGCCTCGTTCGACCACCGGGTCGTCGACGGTGACGTGGCGTCCCGCTTCGTGCACGACGTCGCCTCGGTGCTCGAGGAGCCCGCGCTCCTGCTCGACTGAGCGCCGGTCAGGGGCTGTCTCGGCGGTCGTTCCGCTTCGTGAGCGGAAATGGTCGGGTTGCTCCGAGCGACTCGACCATTCCTGCTCACCATCTGCGGGCTTCCGCAAACGTCGCGTGGTGTTCACACGGATGTCGGGGGTCGGCGGCATGATCGGTGCATGGTCCACCAGCTCCTGACCCCCTCGCAGGAGATCCGAACGGATCGCCTCCTGCTCGCCCCGCTGACCCCGGCCGACATCGACGACGTGCATGCGCTCTTCTCGGACGCCCGCACGTGGCAGCACCTGCCCACGGGTCGGCACGTGGCGCGGAGCTCGAGCGTGGACATGGTGCAGCGCAAGATCGGCGGTCGTGCGCGCCACGGCCTCGGGTCCTGGGCGGTCCGCAGCGCCTCCGACCACGCCTTCGTCGGTGTCGGTGGGGTCGACATGACCGCCGGTGGGGTCTGGAACCTCGGCTACCGCCTGGCGCCCGCGGCATGGGGGCAGGGCTTCGTGTCCGAGATCGCCCTGGCTGCCGTCCGTGCCGCCGCCGACACTGCTCCTGACGTCCCGGTGACCGGCCGGGTGCTCACGAACAACCCTGCTTCTGCAGCCGTGCTGCGTCGTGCCGGGCTGTCATTGGTGTGGCAGGGGGCGCCGGCCGCGCAGAACCGTGCGGCCGCCGGCGTCGACGGGCAGGTCTGGACCGATCGGCTGCTCTCCGACGAGCAGTTCGCCTGGCTCGTCGCCAACGCCTGAGCACCGTCTCCGCCCTTCGTCACCGCGCACGTTGGTCTTCCCGGCCTGACTCGCTACTGTGATGGGAACTGGTCATGTCCGCGCATGACCACCGCCCAGGACCAGCAACGGAGCACGAGGGACGCATGACGAGCCGCATCACCGAGGGTGCCGAACCGAAGCACCAGCAGTTGCGGCGCATCCTGCTCGACCTCGTCACCACGCGCCTGGCTCCCGGTGCCGCGATCCCGTCCGAACGGCAGCTCATCGCCGAGTACGGCGTCTCGCGGATCACCGTGCGTGAAGCCCTCGGGCAGCTGGTCAACGAGGGCTACCTGGAGCGCGTCCGCGGCAAGGGCACCTTCGTGGCACACCGGCCCGTGCAGTCGACGCTCCACCTCGCCTCGTTCACCGAGGAGATGCGGGCGATGGGACACGAGCCGACCACCGTGGTGCTCGTGCGCGAGGAACGCGTGCCGCCGGCCGACACCGCCGCGGCCCTGCGGATCGAGCCGGACGTGCCGGCCTTCCACGTGAAGCGCCTGCGGATGGCCGACGGTGCCCCGGTGTCGATCGACGACGCCTGGCTCGTTGCCGATGCGTTCCCGGGCCTGCTCGACCACGACCTTTCCGGGTCGGTGTACTCGATCATCGCCACGGAGTACGGCACCCCGATCGACCGCGCGCAGCAGACCGTCGCGGCGAACCCGGCGGCCGACGACGTCGCGACGTTGCTCGGGACGAAGACCGGCGCGCCGGTGCTCGAGTTCGACCGGGTGTCGTACGCCGGGGAACGACCCGTGGAGCACACCCGCAGCTGGTACCGCTCGGACCGCTACCGCGTGCAGATGGAGGTCACCGCGACCCCCGCGGTCGCGTAGCCGCCGAGCAACGCGAAAGCGACCGTGTCCTGCGGTTGTTCTGCAGCACGCGGTCGCTCTCGAAGGGGGAAGTGGCCTCAGACCTCGAAGAGGATGTCGCCGTCGAGCACCGTGGTGCCGACCGTCCCCTGGTCGACGCTGTCCGGCGTCGAGCCGAGCACGACGACCGGGCAGATCGGCGAGTACCCGGCGGCCGAGATCACCGAGGGGGTGAACCGGACGACGGGGTCACCGGCGGTGACGGTGTCGCCCTCGGTCGCGAGGAGCTCGAAGCCTTCGCCCGACAGCTTCACGGTGTCGATGCCGACGTGCACCAGGACGTCGGTGCCGGCGGCGCCCTGCAGGGCGAACGCGTGGGGGTGCAGCTTGACGATGGTGCCGTCGACCGGGGCCACCGCGGTGACCGCGCCATCGACGCCCGTCGGGTCGACCGCGACGCCGGCACCGACCAGCTGCCCGGCGAACACCGGGTCGGGCACGTCGGCGAGGGCGACGACCGGGCCGCCGAACGGCGTACGGACGACGGTCACAGTTCGTCCTGGATGTCCTGGGCGAGGTTGTCGGCGACCGTGCCGACGATGACCTGCCAGCCGGTGCCGCCGCCGATCACGGCCTGGGCTCCGGCTGCCTGCAGGGCGGCCTTGTCGACCAGGTCCCCGTCCTCGACCTCGACGCGGAGGCGCGTGATGCAGCCCTCGACCTCTTCGATGTTCTCGGCACCGCCGAGTGCGGCGATGATGTCGGCTGCCTTGATGTCGGCCATCGTTTCCTCCTCGTTAAGGGTTTGCGTCGCGGGTTGACACCGGACCGCTCGCGGATCAGACTACGGAACTGGTCATGACCGGACAGGACCGGACCTGGCGACACCGCCGAGGTTACCTGCGCTGGCTGCACGACTCAACTCACCCCGACAGCTCCACCCAATGACGAGAGGACCTCCGATGAGCGCCACCACTGCCACGGATGTGCCGGAGAAGAAGAAGCCGAAGAAGCAGTCACGGCTGTTCGCGCAGGCCCAGCGCCTCGGACGGAGCCTGCTCCTGCCGATCGCGGTCATGCCCGCAGCGGGCATCCTGAACCGCATCGGCCAGCCGGACCTCCTCGGCGCGATCCCCGGCTTCGAGACCGGCGCGGGGGTCATCTCGGCCGCCGGCCAGGCGATCTTCACCTGGCTCCCGCTGCTGTTCGCGGTGGGCATCGCGATCGGGTGGGCCAAGAAGTCGGACGGCACCACCGCGCTCGCGGCGGTCGTCGGCTACATGGTCATGTACGAGGTGTTCGCCGTGATGTCGCCGGTCGTCCTGGCGGGGGTCAAGAACGCCAACGGCGAGCAGGCCACGATCAACTACGGCGTGCTCGGCGGCATCGTGATGGGGCTCGTCTCCGCTGTGATGTGGGAGAGGTTCCACCGCACGAAGATGCCCGACTTCCTCGGGTTCTTCTCGGGTCGCCGCCTCGTCCCGATCCTCACCGCTGCTGCCGGTCTCGTCATCGCCGTCGCGATGTCCTTCGTGTACCGCTACTTCGACATCGCGCTGACGGCAGCCGGCACCGCGGTCGCCGACAACGCCGTGATCGGCGGCGGCATCTTCGGGTTCGCGAACCGCATGCTCATCCCGATCGGGCTGCACCAGCTGCTCAACTTCTTCCCGTGGTTCCAGCTCGGCAGTTTCACCAACGCGGCCGGCGACCTCGTGCACGGTGACATCCCGCGCTTCCTCGCGGGCGATCCGACCGCCGGCATCTTCCAGACCGGCTTCTTCCCGATCATGATGTTCGCGCTGCCCGCCGGTGCCCTGGCGATCTGGCGCAACGCCAAGCCGCAGAACCGCAAGCTCGTCGGCGGCATCATGATCTCCGCCGCACTGACCTCGTTCGTCACGGGCATCACCGAGCCGCTCGAGTACTCGTTCATGTTCGTGGCGTTCCCGCTGTACATCATCCACGCGGTGCTCACGGGTACCTCGCTCGCGCTGGTGAACGCCCTCGGGATCCACGACGGGTTCTCGTTCTCGGCCGGTGCGATCGACTACGTGCTGAACTTCGGCAAGGCGGACGGAGCGATCTGGCTCATCCCGATCGGCCTGGGCTACGCGGTCGTCTACTACTTCCTGTTCAGTTTCGTGATCAAGAAGTGGAACCTCCGCACGCCCGGGCGTGAAGAGGACACGATCGCCGAGAACACGATCGACGCGGCCACCAAGCCGTAGACGCGAGCGTCTCCGAACGGGAGGCCCGGTGCCAGCTGGCACCGGGCCTCCCGTCCGTCTCCCGGTCGCGCTGAGAGCCCTCATAGCGGTTTTGACAATCGTTATCAGTAGGCGTTAGCGTCGTGCCATGCACAACCGCCTCCTCGCCCTCCCGCTCGTCGCCGGTGCCGCCGCGCTCGCCCTGACCGGGTGCGCCACCTCGTCCGCCTCGGGGGAGGCCAGCAGTGACGGCACGATCAACGTCGTCGCCTCCACGAACGTCTACGGCTCGATCGTCAAGACCATCGGTGGCGACGCCGTCACCGTGACGAGCATCCTGAGCGACCCGTCGCAGGACCCGCACTCGTTCGAGTCGAGTGCCCGCACGCAGCTCTCCGTGTCGAAGGCCGACCTGCTCATCGAGAACGGTGGCGGCTACGACGACTTCATGACGACGCTCGCGAACGCCTCGGACACCACGGCCGACACGATCAACGTCGTGAAGCTCTCCGGCCTCGACGAGGGCGGGAGTGCCGAGTTCAACGAGCACGTCTTCTACAGCTACCCGACGATGGTGAAGCTGGTCGAGGCGGTCACGAAGGACCTCAGCGCGCTCGACGAGAGCGGCAAGGACGCCTTCGAGAAGAACGCCGCCACGCTCACCACCGAGCTCGAGGACCTCGAGTCCCAGACCGCCGCCGTCAAGAAGCAGGACTCCGGCGATAAGGTCGCGTACACCGAGCCGGTGCCCGGGTACCTGTTCGACGCGATGGGGCTCGAGAACGAGACCCCGCCGGACTTCTCCGAGGCCATCGAGGAAGGCGACGACGTCCCGCCGGCGGCCCTCCGCGACACCCTCGCGCTGTTCACCGGCAAGCGCGTGCAGCTGCTCGCCTACAACAACCAGGCGTCGAGCCCCGAGACCGAACAGGTCCAGAAGGCGGCCGAGCAGAACGACATCCCCGTCGTCGGTGTCACGGAGACGCTCCCCGAGGGGCAGGATTACGTCTCGTGGCAGCAGGCGAACATCGACGCGGTGAAGGCAGCGCTCCAGAAGTGACGACCTCGACCGCAGCGGCGGCGACCCCCGGCCCGGCGACCACCACGGTGGACGACCGGGCTGCGGCTCGTCCGGTCCTCGCGCTCCGCGACGCCGGGTTGTCCTACGGCGCCCGGAAGCTCTGGGCAGGCCTCGACCTCGACCTCGCGCCGGGGGAGTTCGTCGCGGTCCTCGGCCCGAACGGCGCCGGCAAGACCTCACTGCTCCGTACCGTCCTCGGGCAGCAGCGGTTGACGAGCGGCACGATGTCGTTCCTCGGGCAGCCGGTGCACCGCGGCCACCGGAAGATCGGCTACATCCCGCAGCAGCGGTTGATGGAGGCGGGTACGCCCCTGCGCGCGCGCGACATGGTCGCCCAGGGCGTGACCGGGCACCGGTGGGGCATCCGACGGGCCTCGAAGGCCGACCGGATGCGGATCGACCGCGTGCTCGACGAGGTCGGAGCCACCGCCTTCGCGGACGCCCCCGTCGCCGAGCTCTCCGGCGGCGAGCAGCAGCGCACCCGCGTCGGCCAGGCCATCGCCGCCGACCCCGCCCTGCTGCTGTGCGACGAACCGCTCATCTCGCTCGATCTGCGGCACCAGCGCGGGATCACCGAGCTCATCGACCGTGAGCGCCGGCAGCGCGAGGCCGCCGTGCTCTTCGTGACCCACGACGTGAACCCGATCCTCGACGTCGTCGACCGGGTGCTCTACATCGCCGGGGGCAGGTTCCGGATCGGTTCGCCGGACGAGGTCCTGCGCGCAGACGTCCTGAGCGACCTGTACGGCACGCCCGTCGACGTCGTCCGCACCATGGGACGCATCGTCATCGTCGGCGCGAACGAGGCCCACGAGCACCACCCGGGCGAGGTCGACCCGCACGCCGACCAGCCGGACGAAGGGCGCATCTGATGGACCTGCTGTCGACCGTCTTCTCGTTCCAGGACTACGGCGAGCTCCTCGTGCTCGTGCAGAACTCGATCTGGGCCGGCGCGGTGCTCGGCATCGTCGGCGGGCTCATCGGCCCGTTCGTCGTCGCCCGGAACATGCCGTTCGCCGTGCACGGCATCTCGGAGCTCTCGTTCGCCGGGGCCAGCGCCTCGCTGCTGCTCGGGGTGAACGTCGTCTCCGGCTCACTCGTCGGATCGGTGATCGCCGCGCTGCTCATCGGCGTCCTCGGGTCACGTGCCCGGGAACGCAACTCGATCATCGCCGTCCTCATGCCGTTCGGCCTCGGGCTCGGCATCCTCTGCCTGGCGCTCTACAAGGGCCGGGCCGCCAACAAGTTCGGGTTGCTCACCGGGCAGATCGTCTCGGTCGACAACCCGCAGCTGACGTTCCTGATCGTGGTCGCCGCGATCGTCGTGGCCACGCTGCTCGTCATCTGGCGCCCGCTGATGTTCGCCTCGGTCGACCCCGACGTGGCCGCGGCCGCGGGGATCCCGGTGCGGACCCTCGCGATCGTGTTCATGCTCGTGCTCGGACTGGCCACCGCCGTGTCGGTGCAGATCGTCGGTGCGTTGCTCGTGCTGTCCCTGCTCGTCACCCCGGCGGCCGCGGCCCTGCGGCTCAGCTCGCACCCCGTCGTCGTACCGGTGCTGTCGACGGTGTTCGCGGTGACGTCGGTCGTCGGTGGCATCCTGCTCGCACTGGGCGGCGGCCTGCCGATCAGCCCGTACGTGACGACGATCTCGTTCGCGATCTGGGTGGTCTGCCGGATCATCGGGTCGCGACGCGACGGGCGGGGACGCAACCGCGTCGCCGGTCGGGCCCAGCGTGGCGGGGGCGAGCCGGGCCTCCAGGCGGGGACGACGTCGACAGCCGGTCGGAAGGAAGAGGTGTCAGCATGAACGCCGTGCAGAAGACCAAGCGGAACACGTGGCAGCGCGAAGCGGTGCGCGGTGCCCTCGACTCCACCGAGGGGTTCGTCAGCGCGCAGGCGCTGCACCAGCACCTGCGGGACGAGGGCTCGACCATCGGTCTGGCCACGGTCTACCGGGCGCTCGCGGACCTGGCCACCGAGGGCGACGCCGACTCGCTGCAGCAGGACGGCGAATCGCTGTACCGGGCGTGCACGACGGACGCGCACCACCACCACCTGATCTGCCGGAACTGCGGCCGGACCGTCGAGATCGAGGCGGACCCGGTGGAGCAGTGGGCGCAGGACGTCGCCGCCGCCAACGGCTTCACCAACGCCAGCCACGTCGTCGACATCTTCGGCGAGTGCGCCGTCTGCACGGCAGCCCGCGCGACCGCCACCACCGACGAGTAACCTGCCCCGCATGCACGTCATCCTGGTCCCCGGGTTCTGGCTCGACGCGAGCGCGTGGGACGACGTCGCCCCCGTGCTCCGCGAAGCCGGGCACTCGGTGCAGGCGGTGACCCGTGACGGCGACACGCTCGACGAGCAGGTCGCCGCGCTGGTCGCGGTCCTGGACGACGTCGCGTCGGCCGACGAACCCGTCGTCCTCGCCGGTCACTCGGGTGCCGGGCCGATCGCGTACATGGCTGCCGACCAGCGCCCGTCCCTCGTCGCGCACCTGCTCTACGTCGACACGTTCCCGGGGCCCGAGGGCGGGTGCGTGAACGACGAGCTGCCCGTGGTCGACGGGGTCGTGCCGCTGCCGTCGTGGGACATCTGGGAACCCGCCACCGTCCGGGGCATGACGCCCGAGGTTCGGCAGGGCGTCGAGCACCGGGCGATCCCCGAGCCGGCCTCGGTGCCGTCGGACCGGTTCCACTACGCCGACCCGGCACGGCACACGATCCCCGCGACGATCATCACCTGTGAAATCCCCGCCGCCGAGCTGCTGGCGATGGTGGCGGACCACCAGGCCTGGGCGGCCGAGCTCGTCGCGACCGAGGAGCTCTCCATCGTCGGGCTCGAGACCGGCCACTGGCCGATGTTCACGGCGCCGCAGCAGCTCGGCGAGCTGATGGTGCAGGCGCTCGCGCCCAAGCCGACGCAGGCGCCGTAGGCCACGCACACCGGGCGCGCGGCCTCGTCGTCGTCGCCGTCGAGTGCGCAGAAGGCGTCGGGTCCGCCTCCGGCACCCGGTGTCTCCTGCACACTCGAACGCCGGAGGGGGCGACCACGCGGGTGCGTGAGCGGCCCCGTCCGGCGGCCACGCGCCTCCAGGCCTGGCGGCGCGGCTTGCGACACGCCCGGTCCTCGCGTAACGTGGACCCCTGGTTCTCCGCGTCCGCGCGGCGGACCCGTTGTTCCAAGCCCTCCGACCGTCGCGAACGCCGCGGTCGCGCGGTGTCCGGGCCTCCTTCGACAGGGGATGCGGACCTGGGCGGTGTGCACAACCCCCTCGCACGGTCACTCCGGTGGCACTGCGCGTGCGCACCAGGCAAGTGAACTTGGGTGCGGCCGTCCGGTCGCACGGTACTCAGGAGGAAACCATGGCAGCAGTGTGCCAGGTGACCGGCGCCGTTCCCGGCTTCGGTCACAACATCTCGCACTCGCACCGCCGGACGAAGCGTCGCTTCGACCCGAACGTGCAGAAGAAGACGTACTACGTGCCCTCGCTTCGTCGTAACGTCACGCTCACGCTCAGCGCGAAGGGCATCAAGGTGATCGACGCACGTGGCATCGAGTCCGTCGTCAAGGATCTCCTCGCCCGTGGGGAGAAGATCTGATGGCGAAAAAGGGTCAGGACATCCGTCCGATCATCAAGCTCCGCTCGACGGCGGGCACCGGGTTCACCTACGTGACCAAGAAGAACCGTCGGAACAACCCCGACCGACTCGTGCTCAAGAAGTACGACCCGGTGATCCGCAAGCACGTCGACTTCCGTGAGGAGCGCTAAGCATGGCGAAGAAGAGCAAGATCGCGAAGAACAACCAGCGTGCCGTCATCATCGCGCGCTACGCCGAGCGTCGTCTCGAGCTGAAGAAGGCCCTCGTGGACCCGAACGGCACCGACGAGTCGCGTGAGGCCGCCCGCGTGGGCCTGCAGAAGCTGCCCCGCGACGCATCGCCCATCCGCTACCGCAACCGCGACGCCATCGACGGCCGCCCCCGTGGCCACCTCGGTGAGTTCGGCATCAGCCGTGTCCGTTTCCGTGACATGGCCCACCGCGGCGAGCTCCCCGGCATCACGAAGAGCTCCTGGTAAGCACTCGCAGTACACGACGCCCCGTCACCTCTTGGTGGCGGGGCGTTCGCTGTGTACGGGGTACATGTGAGCCGTCATTCGTCACATCTGCCCCTCCAGCACCCCCTCGGAGCCCCGACAACCCCGGAAATCCGGGCGAGTCGGCGGTTTTCACCCCCGGCGGCTGGTAGGTTCAACTCCGGTTCCGCCGGGCCCTCGGCCCACTGGCACCGTGGCACGGGGCACCCGCTCCGGGCGCCGGACGACACGTGCGTCCGACCGATACTGCAAGAAGTCCGAGGAGGACATCCATGGCTGACAAGTCACTGAACCGCACCGAGCTCGTCGCTGCCGTCGCCGCTGAGTCCGGCCAGAGCCAGGCCACCGTCAACGGCGTCGTCGACGCGCTCTTCAGCGTCGTCTCGTCGTCCGTCGCCGACGGCACGAAGGTCACGATCCCCGGTTGGATCGCCTTCGAGAAGACGCACCGCGCCGCCCGCACCGGCCGCAACCCGCAGACGGGTGACGCCATCGAGATCGCCGCGAGCGACTCGGTCAAGGTCAGCGCCGGCTCGAAGCTCAAGGCTGCGGTCAAGTAAGACCGTTCCGCGCATCGGGAGGGACGGCTTCGGCCGTCCCTTTCGTCGTTCCCGGGGCGCGTGCGTGGACGTGTGCTCGATCGGGCGCGCGTGGACGTGTGCTCGGTCGGGCGCGCGTTCGTTCGCCCGGTGCGCGCGTCCTGCCTGGAGGCCCGTGCCGGTTTGCACAGATCGGCTCGCCCCGTCCGTGGGCCGGGTGGGCACCGCCTAGGCTTGACGGGTGAATCGGATCGCGCGCATCGCCGGTCCCGCCGTGCTCCTGCTCGTCGGGTTCGTGGCGCTGCTCACGGCACTCGTCATCGGTGGGGGTGCGAACCCGGCACTCATCGCCGACCCGGGGCCCGTCGTGCGCTTCGGGCTGCCGATCGCCCGGCTCGTCGTCGACCTGTCGGCGGCCACCACGATCGGTGGGCTCGCCCTGGCGACCATCGGGCTCTCGCGTTCGGGCCCCGAGTGGAACCGCGCGCTCGACGTCGCCGCCGCGGCGAGTGGTGTCTGGACGGTCGCGTCGGCCGTCGCCACGTTCTGCACGTTCCTCAGCGTCGCCGGTTCGCGCATCAGCATCGACGAGCAGTTCGGGCAGTCGATGGGGGTCTTCCTCACCGGCACCGAACTCGGGCTTGCGTTGCTCGTGACCGTCCTCGTCGCCGCGGCCGTCACGGTGCTCTGCTTCGCCGTCCGATCGCGGGGGATGGTCGCCCTGACCGCCGGCGTCTCGATGATCGGCCTCATCCCGCTCGCGCAGCAGGGCCACGCCGCCGGTACCGCCAGCCACGACGCCGCCGTGACGGCACTGGGGCTGCACCTGGTCGGTGCGGCGCTGTGGGTCGGTGGGCTCGTCATGCTCGTGCTGCTGCGCGGGGTGCTGCCCGGCGACCGGCTGCCCGCGGTCGTGGCCCGGTATTCGAGCATCGCCCTCGGCTGCTTCGTGCTCGTCGCCGTCTCGGGCACGGCGTCGGCGCAGATCCGCGTCGGGGCACTGTCGAACCTGTTCACCCCGTACGGCACGCTCGTCCTGGTGAAGATCGGCGCGATCGTCGCCATCGGGGTCCTCGGCGCGGTGCAGCGCCGTCGGGCCATCCGTGCGCTGACCACCTCGCCCGGTGGGCAGCGGCCCTTCTGGACCCTCATCGTCGTCGAGCTCGCGGTGATGGGTGTGGCGTCGGGGTTCGCGGCGGCGCTCGGGCGGACCGCCACCCCGGTCGACCAGATCGCCCTGAGCAAGACCACCGACCCGAGCCCGGCGGAGCTCCTGACCGATGACCTGCTGCCCCACGCGCCCGGCGCGTGGGGCTGGCTGACCCAGTGGAACATCGACCTGTTCTGGCTGATGGTCGCCGTGCTCCTCGCCGCGACGTACGTGGCCGGCGTCGTGCGCCTGCGGCGGAGCGGCGTGCGGTGGCCGGTGCGACGGTCGGTCGCCGCAGCCCTGGGGATCGTGTCCCTGGTGGTCGCGACCTCGGGCTCGCTACACCAGTACGACCGGTTCCTCGTCTCGGCGAACGTCGGTGCCCACGTGCTGCTCGGCCTGGTGGTCCCCGCCCTGGTCTGGGCGGCAGCGCCCGTCGCCCTGATCCGCGCCGCCGTGCTCCCTCGGAGCGACGACAGCACGGGTGTGCGGGAGTGGACCGACGTCATCGTCGAGCACCCCTCCGTGCGGTACCTGGCCCAACCGTTCCCCGCGTTCCTGCTCGCGGCGGCCCTGTGGTGGGCCTTCTTCGCCACCGACGCCGTCCGGTGGTCGGTGAGCGACCCCACTGGCCGCACCGTCAGCGACGCCGTGTTCCTGTTGGTCGGGCTGCTGGCCGTCCCGACGCTCTGCACACCGATCCCCGCCGGGCACCGCCGTCCCACCACGGCTGCCGCGGCCGTCCGGATCGTCGGGGCCGTGGTGATCGCCGCGGGCACCGTCTCGCTCGGCTTCGCGATGCGCGGGCCGCTCGGGCTGCTGCAGGCCTCGTGGTTCGGCGCGATGGGTCGGACGTGGGGGCCGGACCCGCTCGTCGACCAGGCACGGGCCGGGCTCGTGCTGATCGTCGCCGGGGTGCTGCTCCTGGTGACCGTGGTCGTGGTGGTGCTCGTGCGGCTGCGGCGTGACGGGGCAGACCCGGTCGACGCGGCAGGTCCCGGTGCCGGGGCTGCCGTCGGGGCCGCCGCCGGCGCGACCGTCCTCGCCGAGCCCGCTGCCCAGGACGACCAGGACGACCTGGACTTCGACGACGGCAGCGACGACCTCGAACCCTCGCCCGGGGCGGACGTCCGATGAGCATCGAGCTGAGCGACGAACAGCGCGCCGTCTTCGAGTACATCGAGCACACCCGTGACCACGTGTTCATCACCGGCCGGGCCGGGACGGGCAAGTCCACGCTGCTCAACCACCTGTCGTGGAACACCGAGAAGCAGGTCGTCATCTGCGCCCCGACGGGGGTCGCTGCGCTCAACGTCGGCGGCCAGACGATCCACTCCCTGTTCCGGCTGCCGATCGGGCTCATCGCCGACGCCGAGCTGCGACAGGGCCCGGACACCCGCAAGCTCCTCAACACGATCGACACCCTGGTCATCGACGAGGTCTCGATGGTCAACGCCGACCTGCTCGACGGCATGGACCGGTCGCTCCGCAAGGCCCGCGGTCGACAGTTCGAGCCGTTCGGCGGCGTCCAGGTCGTGATGTTCGGCGACCCGTACCAGCTGCCCCCGGTGCCGGGCGACGCCGACGAGCGCGCCTACTTCACCGACCACTACCGGTCGATGTGGTTCTTCGACGCCAAGGTGTGGCTCGAGGCCGAGCTCAACATCATCGAGCTCGCCACGGTGCACCGGCAGCGCGACGACGCCTTCGCCGCGATGCTCACCGCGGTTCGGCACGGTCGAGTCACCGCGGACATCGCCGAGCAGCTGAACACCGCCGGGGCCCGTCCGGCTCCGGACGACGCCATCACCCTGGCGACCCGCAACGACACGGTCGCCCGGATCAACAAGGCGGCCCTCGAGCGGCTGCCCGGCAAGGTGAAGACCGCCAAGGCCGACGTGAACGGCGACTTCGGCGGACGGAACTTCCCGGCCGACGAAGCCCTCGAGCTGAAGCCCGGCGCGCACGTGATGTTCCTGCGCAACGACGCCGACCAGCGCTGGGTGAACGGCACCCTGGGCATCGTGACGGCCATCCGCGACACGGTGTGGGTCGACGTCGACGGTGAGTCGTTCGAGGTCCAGCCGTCGGTGTGGGAGAAGTTCAAGTACTCGTACGACGCGGACAAGAAGGAACTCAAGAAGGACACCGTCGGGGAGTTCCAGCAGTTCCCGCTCCGGCTCGCCTGGGCAGTGACCATCCACAAGTCGCAGGGCAGCACCTACGACCGAGCCGTGGTCGACCTCGGCAACCGGGTGTTCAGCGCCGGCCAGACGTACGTGGCGCTGTCGCGGCTGACCTCGCTCGAGGGGCTCTTCCTCACCCGGCCGCTCCGGCCGCAGGACATCATCGTCGACCTGGACGTCCGGCGCTTCATGTCCGAGGCGCCCCGCATCGTCGCCACCGAGCTCGAGGCCCCGAAGAAGCAGTCCGACGCCGACTCCGCCGCCGACTGACGCGTCCGACCTGCGGTTGCCGGGCGCCGTCGTCCGAGCGGGTTCCACCCGTTCCGCGTGGCGCGGTTCGAGCGGTCACGACACCCCGTCGCCCCTGCCTCGAGCGGTCGCGACCTGTCGCTCCGAGGCGCCTCGGCCGACGGTTCGTGACCGGCCGCCGGACCTGAGCGGGGAGTCGTGCCCGGCCGGCACCCGCCGGACCTGAGCGGGGAGTCGTGACCGGTCGGCGCCCGCCGGGCCCCCGCCGCCGCCCCCCGCCCGCACACAACGACGACGCCCGCCTGCCGGAGCGGCAGACGGACATCGGGAGTGCGAACGAGCGGGTGCGTCAGGCGCGCGCCGCACGCAGCGCGCGGAGGTTCTCCTTGTCGGCACCGATCGCGGTGAGGAGCAGGAGCACGCCGACGATCGCGTGGAACACGTTGTCCGTGGTGTTCAGGGCAAAGACGTTGGCCGAGGTGTCGACGAAGACGAAGCCGTACACCGCGAAGACGACGAGCAGGGCTCCGACGAGCAGGTTGCCGTTCCGCGATCCGATGGTGTTGCCGAGTCCGGTGATCAGCAGCACCACGGCGAGCAGCACCCACACCAGGCAGAGCGCCGGGTTCACGCCGAACGCGTTCCACAGCATGCCGCCCTGGCGGTTGAAGAAGCCGGGGTCGCCGTCGGCGGCGAAGAAGAAGCCGAGGACGCCCCAGAGTGCGAGGACGCTGCCGGCCGTGAGTGCGAGACCCCGGTTCGGCGAGGCGATGATGCCCGGTTCCTTGATGGCCACTTCGGTTTCCTCCTCGTACACTGCCGACGCGACGTGCATCGGTCCCGCGTGGTGCGACGGCCCGGCGGGGATCACCGATCCCCTCGTCTCAGCGCGCGGTGCACGGCCGACGGGGGTGCGGTTCCCAGCCTCCGGCCGGTGCTCCAACGGTATCGTGTCGGACCCCGACCGACCCAATCGCAGCGCCGCCGCCAGTCGTGCGACGAGCCCGACGACGACCACCCCGAGGAGGACCAGCCCGGTGACCTTGACACCCGAGCGCAGTGCATCCGAGTCGCGCGGACCGTGGGTCTCGCGGCGGGGGCGGTGGGCTGCGCTGGCGGCTCTGGGGTTCGTGATCGTGCCTCTCGTCTACGGGGTCGCGGTGCTGACCCCGGTCGGTCAGAAAGCGGAGGACGCCGCGCTCGGCGGGGTCCGGGAGTCCGACCTGTTCAGCTCGGACACTGCGCTCAACGTCATATCGGTGCCGGTGATCCTGTTGCTCGTCGTCGTGATCGTCGCCGTGGCGTTCGCCAGACGGCGGCTCTCGGTGGGGCTCGGCGCGGGGGTCGTGGTGCTCGCGTCGGCGGCCACCTCGACGCTCGTCAAGCGTATCGCCGTGCGCCCGGAGATCGCTCAGTCGACGACGCCGAACTCCTTCCCCTCGGGGCACGCGACGATCGCGCTGGCGGCGCTGTTCGCCGTCCTGATGGTCACGCCTCGTCGGTTCCGCCCGCTGGTGACCATCGTCGGTGCCGGGTACGCGGTCTTCGTGGCGAACCAGACCGTGGTCTACGGCTGGCACCGGGTCAGCGACATCATCGGGGCCTGCGCGATCGCGATGTTCTGGCTCGGGATCGTCCGCGCGGTCGGACCACGGGTCGACCGGGGGCTCCGGGGCGACCGTGACGGCCGGCGGGGGCCGGGGCGGGTGGTGAGCGTCGTGCTCCTCGTTGCGACCGGGGTCACGCTGGCGATCGGTGTCGCGGCGCTCGTGGTCGGCCTGACCGGCGCCGGCGCGTACGACCACGCCGCGATCCTGGTGGCGGGGCGGTTGGCGTCCAGCGCGAGCGTCCTCGCGGTCGTGACGACGGTGTGGTTCCTCGACGGGATGCACCACGCCGCACGCACCGACCCGGCCACGCTGCCCGCCGCCGGCTGATCCGGGGAGCCGAGCCGGGCCTCCCGGCCGCCCACAGGGCTGACCGCCCGGTCGCACGACCGGCGCGAGCCTGGCGGGAATGCCCCGCCGTGCGCTACGTTGTACCGAGCAAGTCGATGCAAACGCATCGAAATCGCGAAAGGCGGCGCATCATGCAGTTCGGCATCTTCACGGTCAGTGACGTCACGACCGACCCCACGACCGGCACCACGCCGGACGACACCCAGCGCGTCCGCGACATCCTGACGATCGCCGAGCACGCCGACCAGGCCGGGCTCGACGTCTTCGCGACCGGGGAGCACCACAACCCGCCGTTCGTGGCCTCGTCGCCGACGACGTTGCTCGCCTACCTGGCTGCGAAGACGAAGGACATCACCCTGTCCACGTCGACGACCTTGATCACCACGAACGACCCGGTGCGCATCGCCGAGGAGTACGCGATGCTCCAGGTGGTCTCCGACGGCCGCATGGACCTGATGATGGGTCGCGGCAACACCGGCCCGGTCTACCCGTGGTTCGGTCAGGACATCCGCCAGGGCGTCAACCTGGCGATCGAGAACTACGCGCTCGTTCGCCAGCTGTGGGAGAACGACGTCGTCGACTGGCAGGGCAAGTTCCGCACGCCGCTGCAGGGCTTCACCTCGACCCCGCGTCCGCTCGACGGGGTCCCGCCGTTCGTCTGGCACGGCTCGATCCGCACGCCGGAGATCGCCGAGCAGGCCGCCTACTACGGTGACGGCTTCTTCCACAACAACATCTTCTGGCCGATCCAGCACACCGAGCAGATGGTCGGCCTGTACCGCCAGCGCTTCGAGCACTACGGGCACGGCCGCGCCGACCAGGCGATCGTCGGGCTCGGCGGGCAGTTCTTCGCCCGGAAGAACTCGCAGGACGCGATCAACGAGTTCCGGCCCTACTTCGACAACGCCCCGGTCTACGGTCACGGCCCCTCGATGGAGGACTTCACCGCCCAGACCCCGCTCACCGTCGGCTCGCCGCAGCAGGTCATCGACCGGTACGCGGCGATGAAGGACCACGTCGGCCACTACCAGCGCCAGCTGTTCCTCATCGACCACGCCGGTCTGCCGCTCAAGACGGTGCTCGAGCAGATCGACATCCTGGCGACGGACATCGTGCCGGAGCTGCGCAAGCTGAACGACGAGGGTCGCCCCGCCGACGTGCCGTCGGACCCGCCGTCGCACGCGGCACGTGCCGCTGCCGCGATGGCGGCCGGCACGGTCGGCAGCGACCACGTCGCTGCCGAGGACGAGTGGACGGGCGCGTCCGTCTGACGCACGCTTCGTGAGCAGGAACGGTCGGGTCCCGTGAGGCGACCCGACCCCTGCTGCTCACCATGTGCGGTGGGCGTGACCGACGGACGGACGGGAGGCCCGGTGCCAGCTGGCACCGGGCCTCCCGTCCGTCTCGGCGCGCGTCCTCGGGCCCGCGTCGCGACAGCGACAGTCCTGCGGACGGCGCTCCCGTCAGCCCCGCGGAAGCGACAGGTTTTCGCCGATCATCCGCGGGATGCTGTCGCTCTCGCGACATGGGCTGGGGCGGCGGGCTCCGCGGCGGGGTGGGCCGGCACGAGCTTGAGGCCGACGACGCACCCGACGATGCCGGCGATGAACAGCAGGCGCAGGACGGTGACGGGCTCCGCGCCGGTGGCCATGCCCCACAGCACCGTGAGGGCGGCGCCGGTTCCGGTCCACACCGCGTACGCCGTGCTGATCGGGATGTGCTTGAGGACGTAGCCGAACGCGACCAGGCTGATCACGATCGTGACGGCGAACACGATGGTCGGTCGGGGCTGGGTGAAACCGTCGCTCTCGCCGAGGGCGGTGGCCCAGACGGTCTCGAGCGCGGCGCTGACGAACAGGACGATCCACGCCACGTCAGCTCACCACCTTGAGGCCGATGACGCACGCCACCAGGCCGAAGACCAGGGCGAGGCGTGCGAAGGACGCGGCCTCCTGCCGGCGCAGGATCGCGACGACCACGGTCAGGGACGCCCCGATGCCGACCCAGACCGCGTAGGCGGTGCCGACCGGGATGCTCTTCATCGCGAACGCCAGCCCCACCATGCTCAGGGCCATCCCGGCGACGAACACGATCGAGGGGACGACCTTCTTGAAGCCGTTCGAGGCGCTGAGGGCGGTGGCCCACACGGCCTCGAGCACGCCGCTGAGCACGAGGATTGCCCACGCCATGACGATGTCCTTTCCTGCGGAGTTGTTCGAGGTCTTTGTCGTACGACTGTGCGACAACGACCTCGACGGTAGCACGAGTTCGTACGACTGTGCGAGTATGGCGTCGTGGCCAGGAGCATGGACGTCGACGAACGCCGCCGCACCGTGTCCGAGGCGGCGTGCCGGGTGCTCACCCGCGACGGCCTCGGAGCGCTGAGCGTGCGGAACGTCGCCGCCGAGGCGGGGCTGCCGCCGAGCACGGTCCGCTACACGTTCCCGACGCAGGCGAGCGTCCGCGAGCACACCATCGCCCTCGTGTTCGACCGGACGCGGGAGCGCATCGACGCCATCCCGGCTGACCTGACACCGACCCGACGGGCACGCCGGATCGTGCTCGAGCTGCTGCCCCTCGACGAGGAACGGGTCATCGAGCTCGAGGTCTACCTGGCACTCGGCAACGCCGCGCTCACCGACGTCGCGCTCCGGCCGACGCTCGACCGGACCGTCGCGGCGATGCGGACGTGGTGCGAGGAGGTCCTCGGGTTGCTCGGTGTGCCGGCGGACGACCGGGAGTACGAGGCCTGCCGTCTGCACGCGCTCCTGGACGGGCTCGCGATGCAGGTCGTCCGACTGGCCCCGGGGGAGTCCGGCGACTGGGCGATCGACGTGCTCGACCGACACCTGGACGGCGTCACCGCCGGCTGAGCGCACTGCTCCCCCGCACCGTGCGAGGGGGGCGTACGGGTCGTGCGAGGTTCCGTACGCGGTGTGAGGCTCGCGACCCTGCACCGAGTACAGAACCTCGCACCGAACGATCCATCGGCCGTCCCCTCGCACCGTGCGAGGGGGCGCGCGCAGCCCCGGGTAGGACGCGTCACCTATCCTGTCCCGGTGACGACGACCACGCGGCCGCCGCAGCGCACCCGGAGCCTCACCGGCCCCGGCCTGGTGCTGCTCGCCGTCGTCGTCCTGCTGGGCATCCGGCTGTTCTCGCCGAGCATCGGGTCGACCGGGCTGCCGGACGTCGTGCAGGACTTCCTCACGCTGGCGATCAGCGTCGTCGTCGAGTCCCTGCCGTTCGTGGTGCTCGGCATCGTGCTGTCGATCGTCGTCGAGGTCTGGGTGCCGGTCGGCGCGCTCGAGAAGGTCCTGCCGCAGAACGCCTTCGGCCGGCGCGCCGTGATCTCCCTGATCGGCATGCTGTTCCCGGTGTGCGAGTGCGGCAACGTCCCGCTCGCCCGCGGCCTGATGATGCGCGGGTTCACGCCGGCCGAAGCCGTCACGTTCCTGGTCGCGGCCCCGATCCTCAACCCGCTCGTCATCATCAGCACCGCGCAGGCGTTCGGCTGGTCCGGGTGGATCCTGCCGGTACGCATCGTCGGCGGGTTCGTCATCGCGAACCTCGTCGGCTGGATCGTCGCCGCGCACCGCCGTCCGGCCGACCTGCTGCTCCCCGCCTTCGAGGCCCGGTGCCGTGCGGCCGTCGGAGCGCCCCGCGGCCTGCACCGCTGGCGGCAGAGCGCCGCGCAGTTCGGCGGCGAGACGGCGACGATGATGCCGGCGCTGTTCGTCGGCGCCGGCCTCGCCGCGGCGATCCAGGTCGCCGTGCCCCGTTCGACCCTGGTGGCCGTCGGCTCGAACCCCGTGCTGTCCGTCGCGGCGATGATGCTGCTGGCGATGACGGTGTCGCTCTGCTCGAACGTCGACGCCTTCTTCGCGCTCTCGTTCGCGTCGACGTTCCTGCCCGGTTCGATCACGGCCTTCCTGATCATCGGGCCGATCATCGACGTCAAGATGATCGCCCTGCTGCGCACGACGTTCCGGGTCCGCTTCCTGGTGCTGCTGTCCGTCGTGTGCGTCCTGTTCGCCGGAGCCGTCGGGTTGGTGATGAATGTCCTCGTCTGATGCACGCAGCAACGCGGCCGCCTACCTGGGTCTCGGGTCGGTGCTGGCCGCGGCCCTCTGCACGCTGTGGCTCGCGCTGGTCGGGCACCTCGACCTGTACATCAACCCGCGCTACTCGGTGTTCACGGTCGTGCTCGCCGCCGTCGGGGTGCCCGCGTCGATCGCCGGGCTGGTGGCCACGGCCCGCGGGTACGGCCACACGCACGGCGACGAAGCGGACGAACACCACGCCGACGGCGATGCCCACCGGCACGACGCCGACGCCGAAGCCCACCAGCCGCGCCCCGGGCGCGGTCGCGTCGTCCGCCTCGCCCTCGGCGGAGCCGCCGGCGTCGTCACGATCGGTGTCACCGTCGCGATGCTCGTCCTGCCCCCGACGACCCTGTCCGCCCGGACCGCCCAGCAGCGGAGCGTGGACTCCGCGACCCTGTCCAACGCGACCGGCTCGGAGTCGGCGGTGCAGCTGCTCGGCAGCGAGGGCGTCGACACGTCGGAGTACGGCGTCAAGGACTGGGCCGCGCTGATCCGGCAGACCACGGACACGACGGCCCTGGTCGGCAAGCAGGTCGAACTGACCGGCTTCGTGGTGCCGGGCGACGACGGGTCCTTCACCCTCACCCGCTTCGTGATCAGCTGCTGCGCCGTGGACGCGCAACCGGTCGGCCTCGGTGTCGTCACCGGCGACGGCGACGGGACCGTCCCCGACGAGGGGCAGTGGGTCACCGTCCGCGGAGCCCTGGCCGCCAACCCGGACCAGTCCGCCGACGCCCGCATCGTCGTCAAGGCCGCGGAGATCACCGACATCGCGCAGCCCGAGGACCCGTATGAGTTCTGAGCGTCACGGTGACCAGCGCCCCGGGGACCAGCTCCGCGGAGGTCAGCTCCGCGAGCGCCGCCCCGTCGCACACCGCTTCCACCGCCGGTACGTCGCCGTCGTGGTGGTCCTCGCCGTGGTCGCCGCGCTCGCCGCGGTCGTCGGCTCGCAGCAGGGCCCGCGGCTCCGCGACGTGTCCTACGACGCGACCGGTCTCGTCACCCGTCCGGCCCAGCGGGTCATCCTGACCGCGAACCAGGCGCTGCAGAAGGTCGCGGCCGCCGACGTCCGGGTCAGCCCGGCTGCGGCGCACACCGTGACCTCGAGCGGCAACACGATCGCGGTCGAGTTCGCCGGGCCCCTGGCGTACGACCGCGAGTACACCGTGACGGTCGCGGGCGTGCGGGCACCCGGGCAGCACGCCACGTCCGACCTGACGGCGGCGATCCGCACCGGCAGCACCGACGTGCTCGCACTCGTCCCGGGGCAGGCCGGGGCGAAGGACCGCATCGTCCGGCGATCCCTCGACGCCGGCGGCGCCACGACGGTCTACGAGGGCACGGCGATCTCGGAGTACGCCCGGCTCGGCCGCTCCCTCGTGGTCGTGAGCGGCACGGACGCGAGCTCGTCCGTGGACATCGTGGCGCTGAGCGGTGGCGTGCAGGACGCCGATGCCCCCGTCGAACACCTCACCCTGCCGACCGCCGAGGGCCGCGTCACGGCGCTCCACGTCGCCGACGACGGCGCCTCGTTCGGGTTCGAGTACGCCGACACCTCGACCGGGCAGTCCCGGAACACCGGCCTGTACGTGGTCGACATGACCGGTACCCACATGCCCACGGCGATCGCGGCGAACGGCAAGCCGAAGACGGGGGCCGTGCCGATGACGGTCGGGCAGTGGGCGTACGTACCGCGCACCGAGAGCGCGCTGGTCCGGACGGGCAGCGACGACCTGGTGCTCGTCGACATGAGCGGGCGGGTCGACCCGGTCCGGCTCGGCAGCGCCACCTACCTGCACGGCTTCGTCGGCACCGGCACCACGGCCGTCGTCGAGACGGGCACCGGCATCGAGCGGCTGGACCTGACCGACGGGTCGAAGTCGGCGCTGCAGGCGCCCGCCGCGAGCACCGATGCGGCCGTCCTCGGCCGCATCGCCCAGCTGTCCGACGACACGTACCTGCGGGTGCTGGGGGACGTGCGGTCGGACGGCACCATCGCGGCACGGATCGTGCGCGTGGACGGGGGACGGGCCTCCCGGCTGCCGGTGACGATCCCGGACGACGCGAGCGTCACCGCGGTCTGCCCGTCCCCGAACAGCCAGTTCGTCGCGGTCGCGACGAAGTCGGCGACCGGCGAGCTCGTGAGCATCGTCGACGCGGCCTCCGGCGCGCTCGAGGCGAGCATCGACGCGGGCTCCGTCGACTGGTGCGGTGCGCTGCCGTCCGGCGACGAGGTCGGCTGACGGCCCGGGGACGTCAGACGGGCGCGCCCCGCTCCGTGGCAACGCGAAGCGTTGCGCGGGGCGCGCCGACCGAGCCTGCGGGGGAGGCCCGTTGCCAGCCGGCAACGGGCCTCCCGTCGATCAGGTGGTGACGACTACGCCAGCGTGGCCGCGTCGATCACGAAGCGGTAGCGCACGTCCGAGGACAGCACGCGCTCGTAGGCCTCGTTGATCTGGTCGGCGCTGATGAGCTCGGTCTCCGGCAGGATCCCGTGCTCGGCGCAGAAGTCGAGCATCTCCTGGGTCTCCTGGATGCCGCCGATGGCGGAGCCAGCCCAGCTGAGCCGACGCGGGATGAGCGCGAAGGCCGGGACCTCGAGCGGCTCGGACGGAGCGCCGACGTTGACGAGCGTGCCGTCGACCTTGAGCAGGCCGAGGTAGGCGCCCATCGGGATCTTCGCCGAGACGGTGTTGATGATGAGCTCGAAGGAGTTCGCGAGCTTCTCGAACGTCTCCGGGTCCTTCGTCGCGTAGTGGGCCTTCGCGCCGTAGCGGAGCGAGTCCTCCTGCTTCGAGGTGGTCTGCGACAGGACGGTGACCTCGGCGCCGAGCGCGACGGCGATCTTGACGGCCATGTGGCCGAGCCCGCCCATGCCGACGACGGCGACCTTGGTGCCCGGGCCGGCGTTCCAGTGGTGCAGCGGCGAGTAGGTGGTGATGCCGGCGCAGAGCAGCGGCGCGACCTTCTCGATGTCGAGCGACTCGGGGACCCGGAGGACGAAGTCCTCGTTCACCACGACGGCCTGCGAGTAGCCGCCCTGGGTGATCGAGCCGTCGGCCGGGTCGACGCCCGCGTAGGTCTGGATGTTGCCCTTGAGGCAGTACTGCTCCTGGCCGGCGACGCAGTTCTCGCACTCGCCGCAGGAGTTCACCATGCAGCCGACGCCGACGCGGTCGCCGACCTGGTGCTTGGTGACGTTCTCACCGACGGCGGAGACGTGTCCGACGATCTCGTGGCCGACGACCTGCGGGTACTGGATGGGGCCCCACTCGCCGCGGACGGTGTGGATGTCCGAGTGGCAGATGCCGGCGTAGGCGATGTCGATCTCGACGTCGTTCGGGCCGACGTCACGACGGGTGATGGTGGTCTTGACGAGCGGCTCGGTCGCTGACGGTGCCGCGTACGCGTTGACGGTGCGCAATGATCTCCTCGTGGGGTGGTTCGTCGCGGGCCGGTTCCGGCCCGGAACCAGTCTGCGCGCAGGCGAGGCCGGGTGGGAGGTACAACCAGGACACCCCTGTGCCCGCGGACGGGCGCGTCGCGGCGGCTGCCCGGCGCGTCGGCGCGGCACCGCGCCGCCGCGTTGCTCGCGTCGTCCTGTTCGCTCAGACGAGCCGGGCCAACCGCTGTCCCGCGATCGTGGCGAAGCGCAGCGGGTCGGCGAGGGCGTCGTCGGGCTCGCCGGTGGTCTGCGTCGCGAGCACGGTGAGCGATGCGGCGGCCGCGTAGTCGTCGAGCGGGGCCTCGATCGCGCCGGCGACGAGCATCGAACGGGCGCCGGGAGCGTGCGCCGCGGTCAGGTCGCGGACCACCGAGGGCACCTTGCCGACGGCGCTCTGCCCGTCGAAGCACCCTTCGCCGCTGACCACCACATCGGCTCCGTCGAGCAGTGCCGGGAGCCCGAGGACCTCGGCGACGGCCGCGGCCCCGCCGGCGAGCGTGGCGCCCCACACCAGCAGGCCGAACCCGACACCGCCGGCGGCTCCGGCGCCCGGGGTGTCCGGGTCGACGTCGGGGAACCGCGCGGCCCAGGTGGCGAGCCGGTCGTCGACGGACGCCACCCGGTCGGGCGTGATGCCCTTCTGCGGGCCGAAGACCGCGGCGGCACCGGTCGGACCGAGCAGGGGAGAGGTCACGTCGGTGAGCACGGTGACGCCGAGCGGGGGGAGTTCCCGGAGGCCGTCGGTGCCGGCTCCGTCACTGTCGAGTCCGAGCGCCTCGAGCACCGGACGCCCGCCGTCGGTGGACGCGCTGCCCCCGATGCCGAGCACGAGCCCCGTGGCACCGGCGTCGAGCGCGGCGGCGATCGCTTCGCCGAACCCGCGGCTCGTCGCCGTGTCCGGCATCGGTGCGTCGAGCAGGGGGAGGCCGCTCGTCGCCGCGAGCTCCACGACCGCGCGGCCGTCGGGCAGCCGCAGCCAGTGGGTGTCGACCGGCGTGCCGCCCGGTCCGGTGACGGTGACGGGGACCCGGACGGCTCCGGGGACGGCGGTCGCGAAGGCGTCGAGCGTGCCCTCGCCGCCGTCGGCCATCGGGACGAGCACCACGTCGTCGTCGGGCCGCTCGGTCAGCCAACCGTCGCGGACCGCCGCAACGATCGACGCCGCCGTCGCGGTGCCCTTGAACGAGTCCGGAGCCACGATGATGCGCACAGCTCCCACCGTAGCGGCCCGTCGCGAGACGCCGTCGTGCGGTGGACCCGTCCGTGCGTCAGGTCGCGGGCACCGGCTCCGGCAGGGCGAAGCGCGGGTGTGGCACGCCACCCGTCGCGAGGTCCGCGAGCATCTCGCCGAGCAGTGGCGCGAACTTGAAGCCGTGCCCGGAGAACCCCGTCGCCACGGTCAGTGGCCCGACCCGGTCGATGACGAAGTCCTCGTCGGGGGAGTTGTCGTACAGGCAGCTGATGAACTCAGGCTTCGTCGCGTCGACCCCCGGCACGTACCGCGCGACGTACGCCTGCAGTCGCTCGGCCTCGGCCGGCACGGGCACGAAGTCCCGGTGGTCCGGGTCGACGACGGGCCCGGTGCCGTGGAACCCGACCTTCACGCCCTCACCCGGCGTCAGCAGCCCGTACACGTCGTCGCCGTCGGCCCAGTGCACGAAGCTCGGCCAGGCCGCGTCCGGCAGGTGGCTGGGGAAGTGGGCCGGCTGCTCCTGGGTGACGCGGATGGCCGGGAGGCCCGCCCCGCGTCCGGCGAGCAGCTCGCCGACCAGCGTGGGGGCCCACGATCCCACCGCGGCGACCACGGACGCGGTGCGGACCGCGCTGCCGTCGGACAGCGTCACGGTGACGTCGTCACCGTGGTCCTCGAGCCCGGTGACCCGGGTCTCGAAGCGCAGGTCCGCGAGTCCGGTCGCTTCGGCCAGCGTGAGGAACACCTCGATCGTCCGGTCGGAGCGGATGCGTCCTGCCGACGGGTGGGTCAGCACGTGCCCCTCGAACGCGATGCCGGGCCAGCGCGCCGCCGCCTGGTCCGGCGAGAGCGACTCGTGGGAGATCCCCGCGTCGGCGAGGGCGGCGGCGATCGCGTCGACGACCTCGGGCCGGCCGTGGTCGACGGCACCCGTGCGGACGATGAGCTCTTCGCCGGCAGCGGCCTCGAACGCTTCCCACAGCGCCAGTGCCCGCGTGGTCAGCGCGACGTACTCCGGGTCGGCGTAGCCCTGCCGGAAGATCCGGGTCGCACCGTGCGAGGAGCCGAGGTGATGGCCGCGGGCGTGCTGTTCCACGAGCAGGACGCGCTCGCCGCGGGCGGCGAGCGCGTACGCGGTCGCGGCACCGACGACCCCGCCACCGATGACGACCACGGGTGCCACGTGTTCGGGGGAACCGGGAGAGGAGGACATGCGGCGAGCGTACGTCCGACGGAGCGAGTGACGGGAATCGAACCCGCGCTACCAGCTTGGGAAGCTGGAGTTCTACCATTGAACTACACTCGCGCGCCCCGCAGAACGGGACTCGGCAAGCCTAGCGGATTCTCGCCTGGAAGCCAGCCGACCGCGCACCGTACGCCGTCTCGCGGCCGCGTGTCGCGCCTCCCGAGTCTCCGCTGTGAGGGTGCGAGCCTGACGGACAGGTGTCGCCCCCGTGTGTACCGTCCAGGGAGTTCCAGCCCCGAACCGAGGAGGACCCGGATGGTCAGGCATCCCCTCATCGACGACGTGGTCGGCTCGGCGATCGTGGTCGAGTCCGCCTCGCCCGTCGTGTGGCTGACCGACGCGCTCGCCTCGCTGCTCCGTCGGTCGGCGGACGCCGGACGGACGGTCGTGCTCCGCACCGGCCGGGCCGCAGCGATCACCCCGGCACTCCGGCACGCGCTCGGCGCGTACGGCGCCGCGTGGGCGGTGTCGGACTTCGACGGCACACTGCGTGACGGCCGGACCGGCGTCGCCGCATCGGACATCGAGGACTTCGTGCACCGCGGCCCCGAACTCGTGGGCACGCCGTCACCCGAGCACCCGGTCTCGGCCGACTCGGTGCGACAGATCAGCATCGACCTGACCCTCCGCCACCACCCCGGCCGTGCCGTCGACATGGGCTCCGCGATCGAGGCGCTGTGCCACACCGTCGGCACCTGCCCGACCCGGTGGGGCACCGCCGAACCGCTCACCGTGCCGTGGGACCGCTGGGTCGTCACGCAGTACGCGAAGCACGAGGCGCCCGGCATCTCCACCTCGTACGCCGTCGGCGAGGGGTTCTCCGCGACGATGACCGCGCACCTGGTCGGCGGGGTCGTCGTCGAGACGATGTCCGCCGTGCTCACCGTGCCCGAGGAGAACACCGACCCGGGCCTGGCCAACCGCATGTTCGACGCCGTGCAGCGGGTCGCCGACCAGGTCGTCCCCGTGTTCGGTGTGGTCATGCAGCGCCGCGGCGACGCGGACCACCTGGTGCGGGCCGTCTCGCACGGCGAACCGTCGCCGCTCGCCGTCGTCGTGGGCCCCGAGGCCGCCGGCTTCCTGGACCGCGACGGCGTCTGGCCGCCACCGCGCACCACGACCGCGACCTTCGCAGCCGGCTCCGGATCGGCCGCCCGTCCGGACGCCGACGCCGCTGACGACGGCGGCATGATCGTCCGCTTCGAGGACGGCTGGGAGGCGCTCGAGTCGTTCCTGGACCGCATCGACGAGGACCGCTTCCTGCAGCTGGTCGGTGGCGCACCGCTCGACCCCGCGCACGACGAGGGCACGCTCGACGGGCACGTCCGCGACGACCGGATGGTGGGCGGTCAGGGTGCCGCGTGACGTCACCATCCTCTGCCGCCAGCCGGTGGAGACGCGCGAGGTGGCGGAGGCGCTCCTGCTGCACGACGAGACCTGGGGTGTCCGGGCGCTCGACGACGGCCCGATGATGCAGGTCTGCCGGGACGCCACCCACCCGGTGATCACCGTGCTCGGCGTTCGCCGGGTGGACTCCTCCGATGAGGTCGAGCGGATCCTGCCGGACGCCCCGACCCTGGCGACCCCGCTGTGGTGGGTCGACACCGTGACGCCCGCCGGCCCCGACGGGGAATCGGGGATCTCGGCCGCGCTCGAGGCCGCGATGGACCTCGACGCGGTCTGCATCGTCCACGGGGACTGACCCGGGTCGTGCCAGCAGTGTGGCCGGTGCCGCGCGTCAGTCCCGCTTGCTCATCGCGGCCAGACGCTCGTTGTAGGCCTTGAGGTCGGCGTCACCGTCGCGGTCGGCCTTGCGGTCCAGGCGCTTCGCGTCGCGCTTGTCCGAGCGCATCCAGTTCCGGACGACGAGCAGGGCCACGAACACCATCGGGAGCTCCGATGCACCCCAGGCGATGCCGCCGCCGGTGTGCTGGTCGTCGAGCAGTGCGGCGTCGTTCGTCTGCCCCAGTGCGTGGAACCAGTCGATCGCGAACACCGACTGCGACGTCATGACCGCGACGCCGAAGAACGCGTGGAACGCCAGGGTGGCCAGCAGCGTGATGATGAGCATCGGGTACGGCGGGCGCTGCGGGCCCGGGTCGACGCCGACGAAGACCCAGAAGAACAGGTAGCCGCTCAGGACGAAGTGGATGATCATCGCGACGTGCCACTCGTGCGACTGCATCGCGGCCTGGTACGCCGGCGTGAAGTAGAACACCACGAGGGACCCGGCGAAGATGATCCCCGCGACGGCGGGCTTGCCGAGGAACTGCATCCAGCGGGAGTGCACGAAGAGCATGAGCCACTCGCGGGCGCCGCGTGAGCCGTCGTTCCGGACCGGCAGGGTGCGGAGCGCGAGGAGCACCGGGCCGCCGAGCACGAGCGGCAGCGGGACGAACATCATCAGCAGCATGTGCTGGAGCATGTGCGACGAGAAGTGGATCATGCCGTAGACCGCGGGGCCGGCCGACGTCGTCCAGATGAACAGGGCGCAGCCGAGCAGCCAGGCGATGGTGCGACCGACGGGCCAGGCGTCGCCGCGCTTCCGGAGCTTGCGCACCGCCAGCAGGTACCAGACGGCCCCGACGACGGCCAAGCCGAGCCACACCCAGTCGATGTGCCACTGGGTCAGGTAGGTCTGCGTGGTCTGCGCCGGCGGGAACGGGAACCCGATCAGGCCGGAGCGGGTGTCCTCGCCCGTCGCCGGGGTCTGCGGGATCGGCGGCTGTGAACGGGACACGGCGACCGAGACACCGATGGCCACGGCCATGAACACGATCTCGGCCAGGGCGAACCGGGTGAACAGGCGGCGGTCGAGCGGAGCGCGGAGGAGCCCGGGAACGAGCTTCCGGCGCTGCACGATCCCCGCGACGCCGAGCAGCACGAGGATGAGCGCCTTGACGGTGATGAGCCAGCCGTACGAGGTCGTGACCAGGTCGAGCGGGCCGGTCAGTCGGAGCGACGCGTTGACGATGCCGGAGAACGCGACGGCTCCGAACGACCAGCCGGCGAGCGTCGAGTACCGGGCGATCACGCGTCCGGTCGCGCCCCTGGTGCGGGTGCGGAGCAGGACCACGGCGACCAGGCCGCCGGCCCACACGCACACCCCGACCAGGTGGATGGCGAGCGAGTTCACCGCGTTCGCGTGCTCGAGCGACCCGGCGGCGTGCCCGGACAGCGCCAGGGGGAGCAGGGCGAACAGGCCGATCACGGTGGCGAACGCCAGGGTCGTCACCCGGGTGGCGAAGGCGGCGACCACCGTGGCGACCAGGATCGCGGCAGCCGACACCACGAGCGCCTGGCCGATCTCGACCTGGAACGCGAAGAGCATGAAGTTGCGGGCGAACACCGGGCTGGTGAGCGGGACACCGAGGGTGTTCGCGCCGGTCAGGACGATGCTCACCGCTGCGGCCAGGAACCAGACGGCGCCGGTCGCAGCAGCCCACCGGGTCGCACGGTGCTGCACGCTGGACACGGCGCCGTGGTCCTTCTTCTGCGCGGGGAGCGCGAACGCGGCGACGATGAGGAGCCCGATGGTCAGCGCCGCCATCGTGTCGTGCACGACGCGGGCGATCGGCAGGCCGTACTCGACGACCTCGCCGGCGGACACCAGCTGCTGACTCGCGCTGAAGGCCCCGGTGACGGTCAGCCCGAGGATCGAGCACGCGACGGCCAGCGGGATCGCGATGACGAGGACCGTCGCGACGGTGGACGAGCGCCCGGTGGTGGGGGCGGCGTCCGGCGCTGACCCGGTGGGCTGGGTTTCGGGTGACGTGACGGTCATGACCGTCCAATGGTAGGCGTGTCGGCTGGACGGCGGCCCCTCGGATGCGCCCTCAGACCCGCCGTTCCCAGATGCCCTCGCAGCCGACGCCGACGAACCCGACGGCCTCGTTCACGTCGAGCATGTGGCGGTTCTCCTCCGCGTTGAACGTGATGACCGAGGGGCGCCCCGGGAACCGCCGCTCGAGTTCCTGGATCCCGACGACCTTGAGCAGCCAGCCGAGCCGGTGGCCGCGGTGCTCCCGGAGCACCAGGGTGTCCCACTGCTGTGCCGGCCGTGCCGGGTCGTCCGGCACGGACAGCTGCGTGAAACCGGCCAGGATGGTCGTCGGCAGGTGCTCGACGGCCACGGTGAGCAGGGTGCGCGGTGCCCGGGCGAGCTCGTCCTCGTGCTCCCGGAGTCGTTCGGCGGTCCAGACGTCCTCGGGCTCCTCCATGTCCCCGGCGGGCGCGTCGGTGCTCATCCGGGTCTCGAGCAGGGCGATGCCGTCGAGCCACTGCTCCGGTGTGCGACCCGTCCAGGCGTGCACGCGGTACTCCGGGCCGGCGGCAGCGGACGCCCGCTCGTGCAGTCCGCGCACCAGGGATGCGTCGGCGGGCAGCGGGAGCCGGCTGATCCGGTTGACCTGGCCGAAGTGCCAGCCGCGGGCGGTCAGGAACCGCACCCCGGCCTCGTCCTCCGGCACGGCGCCGAACCCCGTCGGTGCCTGCACGTACCCGGGCCCCGACGCGGGACCGACCTGCCGCGAGACCGCGTACGTCTTCCACTGCGTGCGGCCGTCGGCACGGGCCATCGCCTCCAGGTGGTCGGCGAGCAGCGTCCCGACGCCGCGGCGCTGGTGCTCGGGGGCGACGCCGACCGACAGCCAGCAGTTGGTGGTGCCGGGCTCCTGCTTCGTGTCGTACGAGCCGGCACCGACCACGGTGCCGCGGTCATCGCGCGCGACGACGAGTCGGCTCGGCGCTCCCGGCTCGCGGCACAGCGGCAGGTACTCCTCCGGGGTCCAGGCCAACTCGTGCAGCCCGTGCACGGCTGCTCCGGCCCCGTCGGACACCGCGAGCCACTCGGCGAAGGTCGCGACGGTGGACGGGTCGTCGTCCATCGAGGTGGGCACCGTGATCTCGTCGACGGTGTACGTGGTCATCACTGCTCCGAACGCCGCCCGCCCGGGTGGTGGGCAGCCTGGCAGCATACCGGCGCGACGCCCGCTGCCGCTAGGCTTCGTCCGTGCTGCTCTCCGACCGCGACATCACCGCCCAGCTCGCTGCAGGCCGGATCGGCCTCGACCCGTACGACGCCTCGCTCGTGCAGCCGTCGAGCATCGACGTCCGGCTCGACAAGTTCTTCCGGCTGTTCGACAACCACAAGTACCCGCACATCGACCCCGCGGTGGACCAGCCCGACCTGACCCGTCTGGTCGAGACCGACCCGGACGAGGCGTTCGTGCTGCACCCGGGCGAGTTCGTCCTCGGCTCCACGTTCGAGGTCGTGACGCTGCCCGACGACATCGCCGCACGGCTCGAGGGCAAGAGCTCGCTCGGTCGCCTCGGCCTCCTGACCCACTCGACCGCGGGCTTCATCGACCCCGGGTTCTCCGGGCACGTGACGCTCGAGCTGTCGAACGTGGCGACGCTGCCCATCGAGTTGTGGCCGGGGATGAAGATCGGACAGCTGTGCTTCTTCCAGTTGTCGAGCCCGGCCGAGAAGCCCTACGGATCCGCCGAGTACCAGTCCCGTTACCAGGGCCAGCGCGGCCCGACCGCGTCGCGCTCGGCGCTGAACTTCCACCGGGCGGACGTCTCCGACCACCGCTGAGCGTGTGCCGCTCCGGCGGCAGACGAAAATGTTGGATGCTGTGTATCGTTGCAGCATGTCCGCTGTTCCCCAACGGTCCGCCCGGCCACTGTCGGCCGCGGTGCTCATCCGCGACGCCCGTGAGCGCGCCGAACTGACCCAGGTCCAGCTCGCCCAGCGTGCCGGCGTCACGCAGAGCGTCATCAGCACCTATGAGAACGGTCGGCGCGAACCATCGCTCGCGGCGCTGCAACGCATGCTCCACGCCGCGGGCTTCACGACCAGCATCGACCTGCAGCCCGTCGAGGAACCACCGCCCCTGCGGGACCGCGTCACCGCCGCGCGGCAGGAGCTCATCGCGATCGTCGAGCGCTTCGGCGGGCACCGTCCTCGACTCTTCGGCAGCGTCGCTCGGGGCGAGGACGGCCCGGGCAGCGACGTCGACCTGATGATCGACCTCGACCCGGGGCTCGGGATCTTCGCGCTCATGCGGATCCAGGACGCGGCTGAACGACTCCTCGGTGTCCGCGTCGACGTGGTCGATGCGGCGGGGATGAGCCGCGAGGTCGTCCGGACCGCGGTGCCCCTGTGACCCGCGGGTCGACCACCCGTCGCGACGTCCGCGATCGTCTCGACGACGTCATCGCCGCCTGTGCCGCGATCCTGCGCTACGTCGACGACCGCCGGTTGCCCGAGGACCTCGTGCACGACGCCGTCCGGATGCGCCTGGTCGAGATCGGTGAGGCCGTCCGCGTGCTCCCCGCGGCGGTCACCGCGGGCGAGCCGAGCATCCCGTGGTCGCGGGTGTCGGACCTGGGTGAGCGACTCACCCGGCGGTACTTCGACACCACGCGAGCCGTCGTGTTCGGCACCGCGCGGACGGACGTGCCGCTCCTGGCCGAGGCGGCTCGGCGGCTGCGCGCCGCTCAGCCGTAGACCGGACCACAGGGCGGACGGGAGGCACGGCCACGACGTGCACCGAGCCTCCCGTCCGCCCTGTGGCCGGCCTCCGGACGACGCAGGACGGCCCCGTCTCGCCGAGGCGAGACGGGGCCGTCCGTGGTGCTGGGGAGATCAGCCCTTCTTGGCGAGCTCCTCGAGGGTGTCGTTGCCCTTGTAGGCCTCGACGGCGTTGTCCTTGGTGACCAGGACCGGCGTGAGCTCGATCGCGGGGACCGTCTTCTTGCCGTTGTAGTTGTTCGTCTTGTCCATCGTCGTGTCGGGCTTGTCGCCCTTCGACAGCGTGGAGACGAGGTCGACGGCCGCCTGGGCCTCCTTCGACGTGTCCTTGAAGATCGTCGAGTACTGCGTGCCCTTCATGATGAGCGGGATGGACGCGGTCTCCGAGTCCTGGCCCGTCACGACGGGGTTGTCCTTGCCGGCGGCCTTGGTCGCGGTGAGGATCGCACGGGCGAGGGTGTCGTTCGGCGACAGGACGCCGTCGAGCTCGGTGTCACCCGTGTAGTACTGCGAGAGCAGGTCGGTCATGCGCGACTGGGCCTTCTGCGCGAGCCAGCCCTGCGTGACGACCTTCTGGAAGGTGGTCTGACCGGAGACGACCTTGATCGTGCCGTCGTCGATCTTCGGCTGCAGGACGTCCATCGCACCGTTGAAGAACACGGTCGCGTTGGCGTCGTCCGGCGAACCGGCGAAGAGCTCGACGTTGTACGGCTTGTCGCCCTTCTTCTCCTCGAGGCCCTTGAGCAGCGCCTCGGCCTGGAGCTGGCCGACCTTGAAGTTGTTGAACGCCACGTAGTAGTCGACGTTCTTCGTGTTCAGGATGTTGCGGTCCCAGGCGATGACGACGGCGCCACGGTCCTTGGCGGACTTCACCTGCGCGGTCAGCTGCGAACCGTCGGCGGCACCGATGATGACGGCCTTGGCACCCTTGGTGATCATGCCCGAGATCTGCGACTGCTGGTCGGGGACCGGGTTGCCGGCGTTGGCGTACTGGATGTCGGCCTTGAAGCCGGCGTCCTCGATCGACTTCTTGAAGGCGGCGCCCGCGAGGACCCAGTTCTGCGAGGTCTTGGCCGGCAGGGCGACGCCGATGAGGTCGCCCTTCTTGATGCTGCTGGTGCTGCCGGCGTCGTCGGACGAGCCGCGTGCCGAGCAGCCGCTGAGGGCGAGGCCCGCGATGAGCGCCAGGCTGAGGCCGGCGACGATCTTCTTGCGCATGTGATTGCTTTCTCTTCGTTGAGGAGGTGTGGGGCCGGAGCCCCGCTGTGGGGAGGGGTGGACTAGGGGAGGGTGATCTTGTCCGGCTGGTCCTCGATGGACCGCGGCTGCTGGGCGGCCACCGTGTTCTGCTCGGTGTCCTTCCGCTGGAACTGCCGCATCATGCCCCCGATGAGCGACGGGCGTCCCTGCGACTTCGAGTAGACGTCGAAGGCGACGGCGACGAGCAGGACCAGGCCGCGGATGATCTGCACCTGGTTGGACTCGAGGCCCATGAGCTGCAGACCGTTCGACAGCAGCGCCATCACGAGACCACCGATGATCGAGCCGGAGATCGTGCCGACACCACCGGCGACCGCCGCGCCACCGACGAACACGGCGGCGATCGCGTCGAGCTCCCAGCCGGTGCCGTCCGCGGGGCCCGAAGCGCCGGAGTAGGCGACGAACACCATGCCGGCGATCGCGGCGAGGACGGACATGTTCATCATGACGAAGAAGTTGACCCGCCGCGCCGAGACGCCGGACAGGACGGCCGCGTTGGCGTTGCCACCGACGGCGTAGACCTGGCGACCGAAGATCGTGTTCTTCGTGACGAAGCCGTAGACGATGGTCAGGATGCCGAGGATGATCGCGACGATCGGGACCGAGGTGCCGACCGGACCGGCACCGAACAGGTACGTGGCGACGAGCGTGACGGCGACCAGGATGCCGGTGCGCACGATCGAGACCCACAGCGGCGGGACCTCGGCCTGCATCTTCCGACGGCGGGCACGGCCCCGGGCCTCGATGATGATGAGCGCGAGGACTGTGACGAGGCCGATGAGCAGCGTGCCGTTGCTGAAGCCGAAGTCGGGGCCGAAGTCACCGAGGAAGCCGGCGCCGATCGGGGTGAAGGCATCCGGGACGGGGACCGACGTCGAGTTGCCGATGATCTGGTTCACACCACGGAAGATGAGCTGACCGGCCAGCGTCACGATGAAGGCCGGGACCTTCACGAACGCGACCCAGAAGCCCTGCCACGCACCGATCAGGGCACCGCATGCGAGACCCAGGATGATGGCGGCCCACACCGGGAAGTCCCACACGGCCATGGACTGCGCCACGACGATGCCGACGACCGCTGCGACCGAACCCACCGACAGGTCGATGTGCCCCGCGATGATGACCATGACCATGCCGAGCGCCAGGATCAGGATGTAGGAGTACTGCAGGAACAGGTTGATGACGTTGGTCGGCTCGAGGATGAGCCCGTTCGTCGTGACCGAGAAGAAGATCAGCAGCACGATGAGCGCGATGATCATGCCGTACTGGCCGATGCTGTTGCCCTTGCCGAAGAGCAGTTTCAGGTTGTTCATGAGGCGGTGGCGCCCTTCCGCGCGGAGGTCATGCTGCGCATGAGCGATTCGGGATCGGCCTGGTCGGCCGGGAGGTCAGCGGTGATCTGGCCCTCGAAGATGGTGTAGATCCGGTCGGAGAGACCGAGGAGTTCGGGGAGCTCGGACGAGATGAGGATGATGCCCTTCCCCTCGGCGGCGAGCTGCTGGATGATCCCGTAGATCTCGAACTTGGCGCCCACGTCGATGCCGCGGGTGGGCTCGTCGAGGATCAGGATGTCCGGGTCGGTGAACATCCACTTGGACAGGACGACCTTCTGCTGGTTGCCACCGGACAGCTTGCCGACGTTGTCCTCGACGCTCGGCACCTTCGTGCGGAGCATCTTGCGGTACTTCTCGGCGACCGAGTACTCCTCGAGCGAGTCGACGACACCGAGCTTCGAGATCTTCTGCAGGTCGGCGGCGACCGTCGAGCGCTTCACGGTGTCGAGCAGGTTCAGGCCGAGCGCCTTGCGGTCCTCGGAGACGTAGCCGAGGCCGTTCTCGATCGCCTGCTGGACGTTCGTGACCTTGATCTCGCGGCCGTCCTTGATGATCTGGCCGTCGAGCCAGGTGCCGTACGAGCGGCCGAACAGGCTCATCGCGAGCTCGGTGCGTCCGGCGCCCATCAGGCCGGCGAAGCCGACGATCTCACCGCGGCGGACGTGGAAGTTCGAGGCCTTGCAGACCAGACGCGACGAGTCGAGCGGGTGCTGCACGGTCCAGTTGCGGACCTCGAAGAAGGTCTCGCCGATCTTCGGGGTGCGGTCGGGGAAGCGCGACTCGAGCGAGCGGCCGACCATGCCGCGGATGATGCGGTCCTCGTTGACGCCGTCCGCCTTGACGTTGAGCGTCTCGATGGCCTTGCCGTCGCGGATGATCGTGATCTCGTCGGCGATCTGCTCGATCTCGTTGAGCTTGTGGCTGATGATGATGCTCGCGATGCCCTTGGCCTTCAGCCCGACGATCAGGTCGAGCAGGTGCTGCGAGTCGTTCTCGTTGAGCGCGGCGGTCGGCTCGTCGAGGATCAGGAGCTTGACGTCCTTGTGCAGGGCCTTCGCGATCTCGACGAGCTGCTGCTTGCCGACACCGAGGTTCTTGATCTGCGTGTCCGGGTCGTCGGCCAGGCCCACGCGGGCGAGCAGGTCCTGCGCACGGAGCTGCGCGGCGGTCCAGTCGATGCGTCCGAAGCGGCCCGGCTCGTTGCCGAGGAACAGGTTCTCGGTGATCGAGAGCTCCGGGATGAGTGCCAGCTCCTGGTGGATGATGACGATGCCGGCCTGCTCGGACTGCTTGATGTTCGAGAAGCGGACTTCTTCGCCCTCGTAGACGATCTCGCCGCTGTAGGTGCCGTACGGGTAGACGCCCGACAAGACCTTCATCAGGGTCGACTTGCCGGCGCCGTTCTCGCCGCAGATCGCGTGGATCTCGCCGGCGCGGACGCTGAGGGAGACGTCGGCCAGCGCCTTCACACCAGGGAACTCCTTGGTGATCGAGCGCATCTCGAGGATCGTCTCGGGTGCGGTGATCGACCGGGTCTCGAGGCCGGTGTCGATCGGGGTTGACGCCACAGTGCATCTCCTTCTGCCGCTGCGATGCGGCAGTTGTTCGGGTGGTTCTGCTGCGGCAGCGAATGGGCGCAGGTGGCCTGCGTGGACTTCGTTGTCGCGTCCGGTGTCCTGCTGGTGTGACGCTCATGTGAACGGTCACATCGGCTGGACGGAGGCAATTTACGCACAGCCTCGGTGCGGCTGTCAATTCGGATTGGTCGCGTTTTCGTAACGGCGTGCGTGATCCGGAGGGAACGTCCCCCGGGTTGGGGCCAGGGGCCCCGGAACCGGGCGCTTCGTTGCGTGGATCCGCATGCGCGGACGGGAGGCCCGTGGCGGGCCCGCCACGGGCCTCCCGTCCGTTCGATGGCCCGTCCGGGGCCGCGCTCGCCTTGTCGGAGCGGGTGTACCTGGCGCTTCCGGGCGTACCGGGTCGGAAGTTCGTGGCAGGTACGCCCGTTCCTGGCAGGTACTCCGGGGTGGGCGCGGCCCGATGTGCGTCAGCGTGTGCGGGGCGCGCTGGTGGAGGCGCGCACGACCAGCTGCGGGACGATGTCGATCGGGCGGAGCAGCTCGCCCTCACTCGGCAGCAGCAGGTCCACACAGCGACGCCCGAGCTCGGCGAAGTCGACCTGCACCGTGGTGAGCGGCGGCCAGAAGTGCTTCGCCTCCGGGATGTCGTCGTAGCCGACCACGGACAGGTCGCCCGGGACGTCGAGCCCGTACGAGCGCGCTGCGTGCATCACGCCGAGCGCCATCTGGTCGTTCGAGCAGAAGATGGCGGTGCAGTCCCGCCACCGCAGCAGCTCGCGGCCGGCGTGGTAGCCGAAGTCGGCGGTCCAGTCGCCCAGGATCGGCGGGGCGACGGCCATGTCGCGGTCGGACATCTCGCGCAGGAACCCCTGCATCCGGGCATCGGCCTCGATCCAGTCCTGCGGCCCCGCGATGTGTCGGACGTACTCGTGCCCCAGGTCGAGCAGGTGCGCGGTCGCGAGTCGTGCGCCCTCCATCTGGTCCACCCACAGGGCCGTCGGGTCCTCGCCGACGCTGGCGCGCATGGTGACGTAGGGGGTGCGGATCCCGAGCTCCGCGATCAGGTCGAAGACCCGCTGCTGGGGCGCGATGACGACGATGCCCTCGACGTCGAGGTCGAGCAGGTGCCCCAGTCCTTCACGGACGGCGGCGTCGGTCGCCTCGGCGATGTTCGCCGTCGTGACCGAGTAGCCGCGGAGCATCGCGGCGTCCTCGATCGCCTGCAGTGCCACGGCGGGGCCGTAGTGGGCGCGGCGGGCCGTCAGGACGCCGATCGTGTGGGTCCGGCTCGTGACCAGGGCGCGTGCAGCCCGGTTCGGCCGGTACTGCAGCTGCTCCATGGCCGCCAGGACCTTGTCGCGTGTCTCGGCCCGGATCGCGTCCGAGTTGTTCAGCACCCGCGAGACGGTCTGGTGCGAGACGCCCGCGATCCGTGCGACGTCACGGATGCTGGGCGAACGCGGTTGCTGTGTCCGCGATGACGCCATTGCTGCTCGTTTCCGCCCGGGTGTCGTGGCACATCGATGTGCACGTTCACATTCCGGGCCAGATCATTATGCACGTCCGGCGGATCGACGCCACCTGTGCGTCGATCCGCCGTCCGCTCAGAGCCAGTTGCGCTTGCGGAAGATCGCCCAGAGCACGCCCATCAGCAGGAGCATGCCGAGGATCGCGACCGGGTACCCGTAGTGCCAGTGCAGCTCGGGCATGTGGTCGAAGTTCATCCCGTAGACACCGGCGATCAGGCCGGGCGCGAACAGGATCGCCGCCCATGACGAGATCTTCTTGACCTCTTCGCCCTGGCGGTGGGCTGCCCGGGCGAGTTGCCGGCTCTCCTCGCCCTGGGCCAGGCTCGCGCTGGTCATCCGGCGCATCGCCTCGTTCTGCTCCTGCGACACCAGGGTGGCGTGCAGGGTCAGGGCGTTCTCGAGCAGGGCCCGGAACGAGTCGACGCGCTCGGTGACCCGGAGCGCGTGGTCGTGCACGTTGCGGAGCCGGTGCTGCACGTCGTCGTCGACGCCGTACTTGTCCGCACCGCGGAGCAGCCCGGTCACCATCGCCGGCACCGGGGTGGTGGCCCGCTGGAACGCCAGGACCTCACTGAGCAGCTGGTAGATGCGCTTCGAGACCCCGGCGTCGACCTGTCCGGCGAACAGCTGGTCCTCGATGGCGTCGATCTGTTCCTGCAGCACCTGGACGACTGGGCCGTAGCCGTCCACGACCTCGTCGAGCACGGCCGCGGTCACCGCCTCGGACCCCTTCGCCAGGAACTCCGGGTCCGCCTCGACCTGTGCCCGGAGTGCCGCCAGGTCGGGTCGGGCGGCGTGCCGGACGCTCACCACGAAGTGGTCGCCGACGAACAGGTGCACCTCCCCGAACTCCACGGTGCCCGAGGCCGGGTCGAACCAGGCCGGACGGAGCACCAGGAACAGGGTGTCGCCGTAGCGCTCGAGCTTGGCGCGCTGGTGTCCCTTGCGGGCGTCCTCGACGGCGTTCTCGTGCAGGTCGAACTCGGCGGCGACGGCCTCGAGCTCGTGCGGGTCGGGCCGGAGCAGCCCGATCCACGTCAGGTCGCCACGAGCCGGGCGCGACGGGGTCGACGGAGACTCCACGCGGCGTCCCCGGACGTAGATCGCGTTGTCGATCAGTGCCATGTGCGTGCTCCTCCGGTGGGGAGCAGGCGGGCGCGATGGCGCCCCGGAGGCGATCCGGGGCGGGGCAGGGTCAGCGAACGGGCGCGACGACCGACACGGGCGGCCGGCCCGATCGAGGATGGTCACCCGACATCGCGCCTCACCTGCCCTTCTCGTCTCGTCGTGGCGGCGCCCAGAGCGCTACCGACGGTCGAGCGTACGCCTGCGGCGTGGGGTCGGACAACCCGTGGCGCCTGACGCAGGAACGTCAGCGCGTGACGTGCAGCCCGGCGGTCTCGAGCTCGGCGAGCTGCCACCCGAGCCACGGGCTCCAGGCGAACGGCGCGCCGGCGACGGCCTGCCTGAGAGAGTCCTCGGACACCCATGCCCACTCGGCGACCTCGTCGTCCGCGGGCGCCGGGGTGTCGTCGGTCACGGCGCGGAAGACGGGGCAGACCTCGTTCTCCACGATGCCGGAGGCGTCGACCGCGCGGTACCGGAACTCCGGCAGCACGACCTCGACGTCGCGCACCGTGATGCCGAGCTCGCGGGAGGCCCGACGGGCGATGGCGTCCTCGAAGGACTCGTCCGGCCCGGGGTGGCCGCAGAAGGTGTTCGTCCACACCCCCGGCCAGGTCTTCTTCGACAGTGCTCGTCGGGTCACCAGGACGTCACCGTCGGTGTTCCGGACGTGGCACGAGAACGCCAGGTGCAGGGGCGTGTGGGCTGTGTGCACCGTGAACTTGTCCGCCGTCCCGATCGGGGTACGGTCGTCGGCCAGGAGCACCACGGATTCAGGGAAAGCGTTCATCTGTGTCGATAGGTTAGGCCAATGAGCGAGGAAGCGACCACCGTGCCGCACATCGACCTCGCGCTCGTCGACGACTGCCTCGAGCGCTTCTTCGCCGTGTCGTCGGCACGCGCCGAGCGCTACGGCCGACCGTCGGAAGAACTGTGGCGCGTGCTCCGCAAGGCGAGCATGGGCGGCAAGCGCTTCCGGCCCCGCATGGTCATGACCGCGTACGCCGGCATGGGCGGCACCGACGTGCACGCCGCCGCCAACGTCGCCGCGGCCTACGAACTCCTGCACACCGCACTCGTGGTGCACGACGACGTCATCGACCGCGACTGGTCGCGCCGTGGGCAGCCGAACGTCGCCGGGTCCTTCCGGGACAACGGGACGACGGGCGGCCTGCCGCTGCCGACCGCCGAACACCGGGGGATGAGTGCCGCCGTGATCGCCGGTGACCTGGCCCTCGCCGGCGCGCCCCGCTTCATCGAGGCCGCGGGCGTCGACGGCACCCGGCGCGAGCGGCTGCTCGAACTGTTCGACGAGGCCGTGTTCGCCAGCGCCGCCGGCGAGATGACCGACGTCGACCTGGCCCTCGGCGTGATGCCGACGGTGGACGAGGTCCTGGCGATGGAGCGGGCGAAGACGAGCGTGTACTCGTTCGAGGCCCCGCTGCAGTCCGGTGCCGTCCTGGCCGGCGCCGACGAGGAGATCGTCACCGCCCTCGAGGCCTTCGGCCGAGAGATCGGCATCGCCTACCAGATCGTCGACGACCTGCTGGGGGTCTTCGGCGACGAGACCATGACCGGCAAGACCGTGCTGGGCGACCTGCGCGAGGGCAAGCGCACGATGCTCATCGCGTACGCGGCGACCACGGACTGCTGGCCCGACCTCGAGCCGTACCTGGGTGACCCGGACCTGACCGAGGCCCGTGCGGACGAGGTCCGTGCGACCCTGGTCTCCTGCGGTGCGCGCGGCGCCGCGGAAGCACGCGTCGCCGACCACACCGCACTCGCCCGGGCCGAGCTCGCCCGGCTGCCGTACGACCTCGCCGACCGCCTGGAGGCCCTCGTGACCGAACTCGTGGAGCGCGCCCGGTGACCCACAGCACCACCACGGCGACCGGACCCCGTCCGGCTCGCCTCCAGCTCTACGACGCCACGGCCGAGGCCGCGTCGGGGGTCGTCATCGACCGGTACTCCACGTCGTTCGGCCTGGCGAGCCGCATGCTCGCCCGCGACACGCGCGAGCACATCCGGAACGTCTACGCGCTGGTCCGCGTCGCGGACGAGGTCGTCGACGGCCCCGCGACCGAGGCCGGGCTCGACCGCGAGCTCGCCCGCACGGTGCTCGACGAGCTCGAGGCCGACACCGAACGCGCCATCGCACTCGGCTTCTCGGTGAACCCGGTCGTCCACGCCTTCGCCCGCACCGCCCGTGCCACCGGCTTCGGCGCCGAGCTCACCGCACCGTTCTTCGCGTCGATGCGCATGGACCTCGACCGCACCGAGCACGACGACGCCTCGTTCGACGCGTACGTGTACGGCTCCGCCGAGGTCGTCGGCCTGATGTGCCTGCGTGCGTTCGTGTACCGGGCTGGTCGTCCGACGTTCGACCAGGCCGAACTCGTCGCCGGCGCGCGTGCGCTCGGTGCCGCGTTCCAGAAGGTGAACTTCCTGCGAGACCTGCATGCCGACTTCGAGGTGCTCGGTCGCTCGTACTTCCCGGGCGTCGACATCCGGTCGTTCGACGAGGCCACGAAGGACCGCTTGGTCGCTGACGTGCAGGCCGACCTCGACCACGCCGCACGGACGATCCGGCTGCTGCCGGCCGATGCCCGCAACGCGGTCGGACTCGCACACGCGCTGTTCCAGGAACTCAACGACCGACTCGCGCGCACGCCGGCGAGCCGCCTCGTCACGACGCGCGTGCGCGTCCCCAACCCGGTGAAGGTGCGCCTCGCCGCGCAGGTCCTCGCCGGACGCGCACCGCTCCGGTCGCGCGTCACCACCCACCGGCCGGGAGGCTCCTCATGACCCCGCCACGCGCCTCCCGACCGACGACGGTCGCCACCACCACCCGGCGCAAGGTGCCCGCGCGTCGTGCCGTCGTCATCGGTGGCGGCATCAGCGGCCTGGCGGCCGCCGCGCTGCTCGCACGCGACGGCTTCTCGGTGACGGTGCTCGAGCAGCGCACGCAGCTCGGCGGCCGTGCCGGCTCGTGGGAGCAGGACGGGTTCCGGTTCGACACCGGGCCGTCGTGGTACCTCATGCCCGAGGTCTTCGACCACTTCTTCCAGCTGCTCGGGACGTCGGCCGAGGCCGAACTCGACCTGGTGAAGCTCGACCCCGGCTACCGCGTGTACAGCGAGGGCCACGACGAGCCGATCGACCTGCGAGCCGACGCCGAGGCCAACATCGCGCTGTTCGAGTCCATCGAGCCCGGTGCCGGCGAGCGGCTGCGGAAGTACCTCGCATCGGCCGAGGACACCTACACGATGGCCGTGCGCCGGTTCCTGTACACGAGCTTCCAGGACCTCACGAAGCTCGCCGCACCCGACGTCCTGCGTCGTCTGCCCAAGCTCGCGCGCCTGCTGCTCGAGCCGCTCTCCACCTTCGCCGAGACCGCCGTGCGCGACCGTCGCCTGTGGCAGATCCTCGGCTACCCGGCGGTGTTCCTCGGTACGAGCCCGTACGCGGCACCGAGCATGTACCACCTGATGAGCCACCTCGACCTGGCCGACGGCGTGCTCTACCCGAAGGGCGGCATCACCGAGGTGATCTCCGCCGTCGAGCGTGTCGCCCGGGCCGAGGGCGCGAAGATCATCGCCGGCGCGAAGGTCGAACGGATCGTGGTCGAGGACGGCGTCGCCACCGGGGTCGTCCACCGCGACCGCGACGGTGTGCAGCACACGGCCCCCGCCGACCTCGTGGTCAGCGCCGCCGACATGCAGCACACCGAGATGCAGCTGCTCGAGCGTGAGCACCGCGCCCACGGCGCCGACCACTGGAAGAAGCGCGACCCGGGCCCGAGCGCGGTGCTCGTGTACCTCGGCATCGACGGTCCGACGCCGGGCCTGCTGCACCACACCCTGATGTTCACCGCGGACTGGAAGGCGAACTTCGGCGCGATCTTCGGGGACGACCGGCACGTGCCGGACCCCGCCTCGATCTACGTCTGCGCCCCCTCCGAGACCGACCCGAGCGTTTCCCCGCCCGGCACCAGCAACCTGTTCATCCTGGTGCCCCTGCCCGCCGACCTGTCGATCGGCAAGGGCGGCATCGACGGTGCCGGTGACTACCAGGTCGAGCAGATCGCCGACCGTGCCATCGACGTGCTGGCCGAGCGCGCCGGGGTGCCGGACCTGCGCGACCGCATCCGGGTCCGACGCACCATCGGACCGCGCGACTTCGCCGACGACCTGAACGCCTGGAACGGCTCGATGCTCGGTCCGGCGCACACCCTCAAGCAGAGCGCGTTCTTCCGCGAGAAGAACGCGTCGAAGAAGGTCGAGGGGCTGTACTACGTCGGTGCCTCGACGATCCCTGGGATCGGTCTGCCGATGTGCCTGATCAGCGCCGAGGTCCTGCTCAAGCGCATCCACGGCGACCGGAGTACCGAGCCGCTGCCGACGCCCCTCGGGGCCCCGCGGGACCGGACCGAGCAAGCCTGATGCCCGGGGTCTACCTCGCCGGCCTGGTGGTGTCCCTGGTCGGCATGACCGTGCTGGACGCCCGCTTCCGGCTGTTCTTCTGGCGGGCTCCGTGGCGGGCGGCGGCCGTGATGGTCGTCGGTGTCGCGTTCTTCATGGTGTGGGACGTCGTCGGTGTCGCCGCCGGCATCTTCTTCATCGGCCCGCAGGACCTGCTCACCGGGGTGCTCCTGGCGCCCGAGGTCCCGCTCGAGGAACTCTTCTTCCTGCTGCTGCTCTGCTACTCGACGATGGACCTGGTCGGCTTCGTCCGGCCCCTCGTGCAGCGGGCGACCGATCGGCGGCGCGCGTGAACGGCACCGGAGCGTACGCGCTCCTGGCCCTGCCGTTCTTCGGCGTCACGGCCGTCGTGGCCGTGGTCGCCGGGGTCGTCGCCGCTCGCCGAGCCCGTGCGGCGGGTCGACGGCCCACGGTCGGGCGACGGGTCGCGGTGCTCACGTCCGTGATCGCGGGCATCGTGCTGCTGGTGATGACGATGGTGTTCGACAACGTCATCGTCACGCTGCGGATCGTCGCCTACGACCCCTCGCTCATCAGCGGTGCGAAGATCGGTGCCATCCCGGTCGAGGACCTCGCCTACGCGATGTCCGCCATCGTGCTGCTGCCCAGCCTGTGGGTCCTGTTCGACCGGACCGGCGCACGCGACCGGACCGGCGCGCTCCCCGCGCCCGACCCGACCCCAGCACCAGCAGAGCCAGCACCAGCAGAGGACATGAAGTGAACGCCAGCACCGCCTCCCGGCCGTCGACCCTGCGTGCCCTGTTCGTCTCGTCGCGCCCGATCAGCTGGGTGAACACCGCCTACCCGTTCGGCGCCGCGTACCTGCTCGGCAGCGGGGTCGGGGTCGAGGGCGGCGGCGGGTTCTCGCTCGTCGCGTTCCTGGTCGGCGTCGTGTACTTCCTGGTGCCCTACAACCTGGCGATGTACGGCATCAACGACGTCTTCGACTACGAGTCCGACCTGCGCAACCCGCGGAAGGGTGGTGTCGAGGGCGCCCTGCTCGACAAGAGCGTCCACCGCACCACGCTGTGGGCCGTCGTCATCACGAACGTCCCCTTCCTCGTCGCGCTCGTGGTGCTCGGCGCGGTCAGCGGCAACGGGCCGTGGTCGTGGCTCGTCCTGGCGATCAGCGTGTTCGCGGTCATCGCGTACTCGGCCCCGGGCCTGCGGTTCAAGGAGAAGCCGTTCCTCGACTCGCTCACGTCGAGCACCCACTTCGTGTCGCCGGCGGTCTACGGCCTCGCCCTGGCGGGCCCGCACTGGACCGCGGAACTCGTCGCCGTGTGCATCGCGTTCTTCCTGTGGGGCGTGGCCTCGCACGCGTTCGGCGCCGTGCAGGACGTCCTGGCCGACCGGGCCGGTGGCATCGGCTCCGTCGCGACCGTCATCGGCGCCCGCTCCACCGTCCGTCTGGCCTTCGTCGCCTACCTGGTCGCCGGGGTCGCGCTGCTGTTCTCGGCGTTCCCCGGTCCGATCGCCGCGATCGTCGTCATCCCGTACGCGCTCAACGTGCTGCCGTGGTGGAACATCACCGACCAGGGTGCCGAGGCCGCGAACGCCGGGTGGAAGCGCTTCCTCTGGATCAACTACCTGGCCGGGTTCATCGTCACGATGGCGCTCATCGCGTACGCCTTCACGCACTGAGGCCGGCGACGGCCCTCGACCGCCCGCCCACCCGTCGTCGCCGCCGCCTGACAGACTGGACGCACGCACCGCGGCGTCCGTGGTGCGTCACCAACCACGACGGCAGTCACGAAGGAGTGCGCGCATGAGCGTCCGGATCATCCACGTCGGTCTCGGAGGGTGGGGCGGCAACTGGGCCCGCACCGCCATCCCGGAGGTGTCGGAAGTGCAGGTGGTCGGGATCGTCGACCCGTCGGCGCCGACGCTCGAGGCCGTGCGGACCGACCTCGGGCTCCCGGCCTCCGCTGCGTTCGGGTCCCTGACCGAGGCACTCGCCGCGGTCGACGCCGACGCCGTCGTCATCACCGCCCCGGCCGTGACGCACGTGCCGCTCGCGCTCGAGGCCCTCGACGCCGGCAAGCACGTCCTGGTCGAGAAGCCGTTCGCCAACACCACCGACGAGGCCGTCACCGCGGTCCGTCGCGCCGAGGAGCTCGGCCTGGTGCTGCAGGTCAGCCAGAACTACCGCTGGTACCCGGCACCGCGGGTGGTGCAGGAGATGCTCGAGGCGGACGTCGTCGGCGAGGTCTCCGCGATCAACGTCGACTTCCGGCAGTGGGACAACGACCAGCCCGCCGAGACGTACCCGCACTACCGGTTCCCGCACGCGATGATCAACGACATGGCGATCCACCACTTCGACCTGCTCCGGATGATCACGGGGCAAGAGGCCGTCCGCGTCTTCGCCAAGGCCAGCTACCCCGCCTACAGCAAGTACCAGGACGAAGCGGTCGCCTCGATGATCATCGAGCTCGACGGCGGCACGGTCGTCAACTACCGCGGCAGCTGGCTGAGCCGCGGCCCGCGCACCGCCTGGGCCGGCGAGTGGAGCATCGAGGGTGAGGACGGCGAGCTCTGGTTCACGAGCCGCGACGGTGAGCCGAACGCGGTCGACGGCGACCGGGTCACCGTCCGCCGCACGCAGGACGACGTCGCCGAGTCGGTCGAGCTCCCCGTGCTCGCGCACACGGACCGCCAGGGCGGGCTGCAGGCGTTCGCGCGATCGGTGCAGGGCGGCCCCGCCCCGGAGACGAGCGGGCGCGACAACCTGCGGAGCCTCGCGCTGATGGAGGCTGCTGGCCGCTCCGCGGCGTCCGGCCTGCCCGAGGACGTCGTCGTCCCGTCCTGACCGCGACCACCCACGGCCTGGAGGCGCGAGGCGGGCCCGCACCGCGCCTCCAGGCCGGCTCGGGTCGCCTCCACCGCCGCCAATGCGACAGTGCGCTGCGGAACGTCCGCGGCACACTGTCGCGTTCGTGCACCAGACCCGGTGGGGTCCGCCTCATCTGTCGCGTCCGCGCGTCAGGCGGCGCCAGCCGCCCGCCGCGCCTGCGCGACGGCACTCCGCACACCGAGCGACCAGCCCGGTCCGTGGCCGGGCAGCACGTGCTTCGCCTCGGTGTCCGCGAGCCGGTCCAGCGACGCGACCGCCGTGTCGACGTCGGACGTCGCCGCCGGTGCCACGATCCGGGGTCCGATCCCGCCCGTGTACGGGTCGAAGGTGACGAGCGCATCCCCGGCGATCACGGCGTCGCGGTCGGCGAAGTGCAGTGCCACGTGCCCGTCGGTGTGCCCCGGGGTCTCGATGATCCACGGGTTGCCCGGCACGTCGGCGCGGTTCTCCAGCGGTTCGGTGTCCGTGATGCCGTCGCCGGTGACCGCTCCGGCCAGGAGCATCCTGCCCAGCGGGCGCAGACCGCCCGGGTGGAGCGCGACGAACCCGGCACGGTTCGTCTGCGGCCGGTACGAGTACGGGTGCGCGGCGAGGTGCCGGTCGCCCGGGTGGACGAACACCGGCGTGCCCCAGTCGCGGTGCATCCGTGCGGCGGTACCGACGTGGTCGAAGTGCCCGTGCGTGAGCAGGAGCCCCTCGACCTGGTCGGGCGTGTACCCGAGGTCGTGCACGGCGAGCTGCAGGTGCGGCCACGCGGCGGGCAACCCCGCATCGACGACGAGCAACCGATCGCCGGTTTCGACGAGGTAGGTGTTGGTGTGTGCGATCTCGAGGCGGTGGATCCCCTCGGCGGCGTCCCGGAAGAGCATGTGCGGCACGGTAGACGCGGCCTGCTGGGCACGATCCCGGGTGGGACGTGTACGAAATGGGGAATGGCCAAGGACAGTCTGCCCGAGCTCGAACTCGCCAACGTGCGCACCCGCGAAGGCATCACGGACACCGTGACGGAGCTGAAGCGACGCGCGGACCTGCCCGCCCGCACCCGTCTCGCGGTCGCCAAGACGAAGCAGCGGTGGCACCGGGACCCCACACCCCTGGTGGCGATGGGCATCACCGGGCTGACCGGTGTCGCGGCGATCGTCCTCGGCATCGCGCTGCGGAACCGCCCCGCCGGGCACCTGGCCGCGCCGCCGGCGAACTCGGCGTTCACCGCGCTGCTGCCGTTCGGTGCGCGCGGCGACGCCCCCTCGGCGAAGGAGCAGGCCCAGGCAGGCCGGAAGGGCCGGAAGGCGCGGGCCAAGGCGGCCGAGGAAGCCCTCGAGCAGGACCCGGCGCACAAGGCGCGCGTGAAGCAGCAGGTCGGCATCGCGGCAGTGCAGCGACGGGCGAACAAGAACCGCAAGCAGGCGGTCAAGCGGTCGAAGCAGGCCGCGAAGCGGGCGAACACGGCGCGGAAGGGCTGAGACGATGACCGACGCACAGCAGAAGCCGGATCCGGACGACGCCCGGAAGCCGGACAACCCCACCGACCTCAAGAAGCCGACGCTCGTCTACACGCTGAAGAAGACGCTGCGCGAGTTCACGAGTGACCAGTGCACGGATCTCGCCGCGAGCCTGACGTACTACTCGGTGCTCGCGCTGTTCCCCGGGCTGCTGGCGGTCGTGTCGATCCTCGGGCTGGTGTCCGACCCGAAGAAGACGATCGACACACTGCTCGACATCATCGGCAACATCGGGTCGCAGCAGGTCGTCGAACTGATCCGGGATCCGGTCGAGGGGCTCGTCCGCTCGCCCGCTGCTCCCATCACGTTCATCGTCGGCATCGTCGGTGCGCTCTGGTCGGCCTCCGGCTACGTCGGCGCCTTCGGTCGCGCGATGAACCGGATCTACAACGTCCGCGAGGGCCGCCCGATCTGGAAGCTCCGCCCGACCATGCTCGGCGTGACCGTCACCACGGTCGTCCTGCTCGTGGTCGGTCTGCTGGTGCTGGTGAGCGCGCCGCTCGCCCGCAGCTTCGGCGACGTCATCGGCCTCGGCGACGTGGCCGTCACCGTCCTGTCGATCGTGCAGTGGCCGATCCTGCTCGTCATCGCGATCATCGTCGTCGCCGTGCTCTACTACTGGTCGCCGAACGTCAAGCAGCCGAAGTTCACCTGGGTCAGCGGCGGGTCGATCCTCGCGCTCCTCATCTGGATCATCGCGAGCGTCGGCTTCGGGTTCTACGTCGGGAACTTCTCGAACTACAACGCCACGTACGGCTCGCTCGGTGGGGTCATCGTGTTCCTGCTCTGGATCTGGATCACGAACAACGCCCTGCTCTTCGGTGCCGAGTTCGACGCCGAGATCGAGCGGGGTCGCGAGCTGCAGGCCGGCATCCGCGCGGAGGAGGACATCCAGCTCCCCGAGCGCGACACCCGCCAGATCGAGAAGCAGGACGAGAAGCGTGCGCAGGACGTGCTGGAGGGCATCCGCATCCGCCAGGGCGTCGACAACGACTGACGGTCGGTCCCCGGGTCGGGGCGCTACCGTGCGAGCGTGCCGTCCTTCCTCGAGGGGCTCCCGTTCCGGTGGCTCGTCCTCGCGCTCTTCCTGGTCGTGTTCTGCCGCGCGCAGGCCACGTACTGGGTCGCGCGGCTCGCGGTGGCGGGTGCGTCCCGCTCGCGGTGGGGTGGCTGGTTGCGCTCGCCAGCCGTCCGTCGCGGTTCGGCGTTGCTCGACCGCTGGGGCCTGCCCGTCGTGACGGTGAGCTTCGTCGTGGTCGGCCTGCAGACGGTGATGAACGCCGCAGCCGGGCTGGCACGGGTCGCCTGGTGGCGGTACACGATCGCGATGGTGCCGGGGTGCGTGGCGTGGGCGCTCCTGTACGCGACCGTCGGGCTCGCGGTGTTCTGGGCCGTCGTCGCGGCGCTCGCCGGCTCGCCGTGGGGCATCGCGGCGCTCGTGGGTTTCGTGGTCACCGCCGGTGTCGCGCTGACGGTGCTGCGTCGTCGCCGCGACCGCACAGGAGGCCCATCCCGGCTTCCGTAGGCTGGCCCACGTGACGACAGAACCGCTCCAGAACCGTCCGGTCGCCCTGGTGACCGGAGCCACCCGCGGCATCGGCCGTGCGATCGCCGCCGACCTCGGCCGCACGCATCACGTGCTCGTCGGCGGCCGGTCCGCCGACGCAGTGGACTCCATCGTCCAGGAGCTGCCGAGTGCTGCGCCGTTCGTCGGTGACCTCGGCGCGGGCGAGGTCCCGGCGCTGCCCGAGCGGCTCGACGTGCTCGTGCACTCGGCCGGCGTCGAGCAGGGCACCACCGTCGCCGAGACCCCGCGTGCCGTGTGGGAGCAGGTCTTCGCGACGAACGTGTTCGCGGTCGCCGAGCTCACCCGGGCGGCGCTGCCGGCACTGCGGGTGGCGCGAGGCATCGTCGTACCGATCAACAGCGGGTCCGGGTTCCACTCCGGCCCCGGCGGTGGCGTGTACGCGGCGTCGAAGTTCGCGCTGCGGGCCTTCGCCGACGCCCTGCGTGAGGAGGAACGGGCGAACGGCGTCCGGGTGTCGAGCGTGCACCCGGGCCGCACCGACTCGGACATGCAGCGGCAGCTCGTGGCGAAGCTCGGGGAGTCCTACGACACCGACTACTACCTGGCGCCGGAGGACGTCGCCGCCGCGGTCCGCACCGTCGTCGACCTGCCCGAGCGCGGCACGGTCGAGTCGCTCGCGATCCGACCGACCCGACGGCGCTGACCGCGGGTTACGTCAGCTCGATGCGCGCGTCGAGCTCCAGCCGCTCCAGGAACGTCGCGTCGTGGCTCACCACGACGAGTGCTCCTCGGTAGGCCCGCAGCGCGTCGACGAGCTGGTCGACGCTCGTCAGGTCGAGGTCGTTCGTCGGTTCGTCGAGCACGAGCAGCTGCGGCGGCGGGTCGGCGAGCACCAGGGCCGCCAGCGCCACCCGGAACCGCTCCCCGCCGGACAGGTCCCCGGCCGGGCGGTCGACGGTGTCCCCGCGCACCAGGAACTTCGCCAGCCGGTTGCGGACTTCGGCGACGGGGACGTGCGGGGCGTCCCGGCGCACGTTGTCGAGCACCGTGGCGGTGTCGTCCAGGCTGTCCTTCCGTTGCGGCAGGTACGCGATCCGGTCGACGTGGGCGACGGCCGTGGTCTCGGGCAGCGGGTGCTCCCGGGCCGCGGGGTCGCCGACCAGCTGTTCGAGCAGGGTGGACTTGCCGACGCCGTTGTCCCCGGTGACGGCGATCCGTTCCGGCCCCTGCACGATCACGTCCCGTCCACGCACCGTGACGGTCGCGATCCGCCGTGACGCCGGCACGTCCGGGTCGGGCAGGGTGACGTGGATCGACTCGTCGTCCCGCAGGCGGAGCTCGGCCTCGCGCTTGGCGGCGAGCGCGGCGGCTTCGTCGTCCGCGTACCCGACGCGCAGTCGGCCGGCGGTCTCCTGTGCTTTCTTCCGCTGCTCGTTCGCCAGGATCTTCGGCATCGAGCGGCCCGCCTTCGCACCGGCCTTCGCACGACGCGCGATCTTCGTCTCCGCCTCGATGCGCTGCCGCTTCTCGGTGCGGTGCCGCTGCTCGGCGACGCGGACCTCGCGTTCGACGGCCGCCTGCTGCACGGCCAGGTGCTCCTCGAACGCGCTGAACGTCCCGCCGAAGACCGTCACCGCCCCGGCGCGGAGCTCCACGGTCTCGTCGACGTGCTCGAGGAGCTCCCGGTCGTGGCTGACGAGCACGAGCGTGCCGCGCCAGTCGTCGACCAGGTCGAGGAGCAGCCCGCGGGCCCGGCGGTCCAGATTGTTCGTCGGCTCGTCCAGGAACACGATCGGCCGGGCGCGCAACCGCACCCCGGCGACGGCGACGAGCACCGACTGCCCGCCGGACAGCGTCGACACCGGCCGGTCGAGGTCGTCGCCGTCGATCCCGACCCGGTCGAGCACGGCGGCGGCCCGTTCCTCGAGGTCCCAGTCGTCGCCGACTGCCTCCAGCTGTGCGGCCGTGGCGTCGCCGGCCAGGACGGCCCGGAGCGCGGTGAGTGTGGGCCGGACGCCGAGCAGGTCGGCGACGGTGTCGTCGGCACCCGTCGCCAGGCGCTGCGGCAGGTGGTCGACGGGACCCGACGTCGCGATGCTGCCCGACGTGGGGTGGAGCCGGCCGGTCGCGAGCCGGACCAGCGTGGACTTGCCGGCCCCGTTCCTCCCGACCAGGCCGGTCCGGCCATGTCCGAAGGCGGCGGTGAGGTGGTCGAGCGCGACGGTGCCGTCGGGCCAGGCGAAGCTGACGTCGTGCAGGACGACGGACGGACTGGTGGGCATGGGGGTGTCTCCCGGTGTCGATGCTGGGCGCACGACACCGAGGCCACCGCGGTGCGGTGGAGCGCCCGACGGGGCGCGCGATCACGGTGTCAGCGCGTGGGCTGAGCGGTACCGGTGATCGACAGCAATCCGTCTGCTTCCGTCGGGGGACCCCCGTGTCCGCCATCCGTTCCGCCGGTCGGTCTCCCGCCCCGGCGGCCCCGCGATGACGACGAGGTGACCTCCACGGTAATCCCGTGACGCGGGCACCCGCAAGGGATGACAGGCTGGGGGCATGCCGGAGAACCTGTTGCCGACCCCGTCGTCGAACCCCGAGACCCTGCTGCCCGCCGAGCCGGAGGTGACCGCCGCGATCGAGGCGGACGCCCCCGTCGCCAGCGTGGTGGTGTCCTACCCGTCGTCGAGCCTGGCGTGGGCGCTGCTCGCCGACGAGGCGTGGGCGCGCGGCGCGACCCTCGAGTCCTACGCGTACGCCCGTGTCGGGTACCACCGTGGGCTCGATGCCCTGCGCAAGGCCGGCTGGCGCGGTGTCGGTCCGGTGCCGTGGTCGCACGAACCGAACCGAGGCGTGCTGCGGGCGCTGTTCGCCCTGCGCCGTGCCGCCGAGGCGATCGACGAGCCCGGCGAGCCGGAGCGCCTGACCGACTTCCTGAACGCGAGCGACCCCGAAGCCCTGCGGGCCCTGTCCGCCGGCGCGTAGGTCCCGCACGCGGAACACCGGTGTTCGCACTGCACGCCGCGGGATGCGGGTGTGCAACGTGCGAACACCGGTGTCTTGCGGGGCCGCCGCCCGCCTAGCCCAGCAGCACGCTCCAACTGAACGCCTGCGGCCAGAGCTGGTGCTCCGGCAACACGTCGAGCCCGCACGCCCGGCTGCCGAGCCCGTGCTGCGCGGCGTCGAGGTACAGGTACAGGTGGTCGGACGTCGGCAGCTCGTACGGGTGCTCGGCACGGTCGATCTGCTGCGCGGTCCACGGCGACAGCGTGAACCCCGCACGGTGCGACCCCACCGTGGTCACGGTGAACGGCCCGACGGACAGCTCCCGCAGGTCGGGCCGGTGCCCGGTCTCCTGCGGCCGCGAGTACGCCACCCCGAGCGATCGCACCGGCGCGGTGAACCGGCCGACACGGGCAGCGTGCGAGGAATCGGCGTACGACTCCAGCGGTCCGGTCCCGAACCAGGTGGCGTCCGCATCGGCCAGCGATGCCGGCAGGTCGAACCGCACCCCGATCCGCGGCCAGGTGACGTCCCAGGCGCCGAACGGCACGGCGTCGGTCTGCAGCACGAGCCCGTCGGACGTCAGGGTCCAGCGGTGCGTGACCTCCAGCCCCCACCCGCTGTTCGCCGCCGCGACGCGGACACGCTGCTCCAGACCGGAGTCGGTGCGTGACACCGACACCAGCCGGTGCGTCAGCCGGTCCAGCCCGCGATCGCGCCAGCGCGTCGCCGACGGGGGAGCGCTCGGGTCGCCGACTCCGTGCGTGAGCACCGGGTCCGCGGTCTCGTAGCCGCCCTGTGACGCCAGGCTGTCGTTGTCCGTGGGCGCTCGCCAGAGCTCCAGGCGGGGCCCGGCGACCACGTGGTCCTTCCAGGACACCAGGTCACCGCGGGCGTTGAACGTTCCCTCGCCCAGGTGGTCGCCGTCCCACCCCTGCCGGGAGGCCCGTGGTGCGTCCGCCGCGCGCGCCGCGACGAGCCGCTGGGTGCGTGCGACGACGTGGCCGGTGTCCGCCCACGCGGTCGGCCCCGCCAGTTCCACGGTCAGGTCGAACCAGAGCTCGTCGCCTGGTGCGAGTTCGGACGTGACCGCGTCGAGCACCTCCGAGGGCACCGGGACCGTCGCCGACTCCCGAGCGGCGACGATGCCCGCGGCCAGGCGCCCCGAGGCCTCGACGACGCCGTTCCGCGACAGGGTCCAGCACAGCCGGAGCCCGGCGGTCGAAGCCGAGTGGTACCGGTTCTCGACCAGCACCGTCGTGTCCGAGACCGCCAGGCGGATCGGGGCCACGACGGCGGCGAACTCGGCGAGCCCCGGCGTCGGGGTGTCGTCGGGCAGCACCAGGCCGTCCATCACGAAGTTGCCGTCGTGCACGACCTCGCCGAAGTCGCCGCCGTACGCGTAGTAGTCCTCGCCCGTGGGCGACTTCGCGAGCAGGCCGTGGTCCCGCCACTCCCACACGAACCCGCCGTGCAGCCGTGGGTACCGGTCGACCAGGGCCTCGTACTCGGCGATCTGCCCGGGGCCGTTGCCCATCGCGTGCACGTACTCGCAGTGGATGAAGGGCTTCGACCGCTGCCGAGCGGCCTCGGCCGGGCCGCAGCCGAGCAGGGGCGTCGGGGTGCCGCCGCCGATCGACTCGGTCTCCTGCAGCGTCGGGTACATCCGCGAGTAGACGTCCGTGTACTCGCCCGTGTAGTCGCCCTCGTAGTGCACGGGGCGCTCGGCGTCGCGGTCGTGCACCCACTGCGACATCGCCGCGAGGTTCCGGCCGGTGCCGGACTCGTTGCCGAGCGACCACATCACGATCGACGCGTGGTTCTTGTCGCGCTCGACGGTGCGGGCGATGCGGTCGAGGTAGGCCTCGGCCCACGCCGGGTCGTCCGAGGGGTTGCCCACCCAGTCGGTGAACAGGAACCCGTGGGTCTCCAGGTCGCACTCCAGGATCACCCAGAACCCGAGCTCGTCGGCCAGGTCGAGCACGCGGGGGTGCGGCGGGTAGTGCGAGGTGCGGATCGCGTTGACGTTGTTCCGCTTCATCAGCGCCATGTCGGCGCGGGCGTGCGCCTCGTCGAACACCCGGCCGCGCACGGGGTGGGTCTCGTGCCGGTTCACGCCGTGGAACACCACGCGCTCACCGTTCACCAGGAACCGGTCGCCGACGATCGACACGGTGCGGAACCCGAGCCGGAGCGAGACGGTCTCGCCACCGGCGGTACCGCCCGCGGCGCCCGAGCCGGCCGCCGCGGAACCGGTCGACAGCGTCGCGTCGTACAGCTTCGGCAGTTCGGCGCTCCACGGTTCGACGCCCTCGACCTCGATCGGCGCGACGTCGTCCGCCGCGGCCCAGGTCACGTCGACGCCCAGGTCGGGCACCGTGAACCGCACCGGGAAGACCGCGTCGAGCGTCGGGAACGTGATCGTGCCGGTCCCCGTCTCCGGCCGTCCCGACGCCGCGGTGCCCGCCGAGGCAGCCGTGCCGAGCGTCGCCCGCCATCCAGCGCGCACGAACACGTCGTCGATCGGCGCCGTGGGCCGGGCGAGCAGGGTGACGTCACGGAAGATGCCGGGCAGCCACCACTGGTCCTGGTCCTCCAGGTAGGACGCCGCCGACCACTGGTGCACCCGCACCGCGAGCTCGTTCGCCCCCGGGCGCACCAGTTCGGTGACGTCGAACTCGGTCGCCAGGCGCGAGCCCGTCGACCATCCCACGAGTGTCCCGTTCAGCCACACCCGGAAGTGCGACTCGACCCCGTCGAACCGCAGCAGCACCCGGGCGGCACCGTCGAACGACGACGGCAGCTCGAACGTGCGGCGGTGGTCTCCGGTCGGGTTCTCCTCCGGCGGGTGCGGCGGGTCGATCGGGAACGGGTACTGCAGGTTCGTGTAGCTCGGCGCCCCGTGGCCGTGCAGCACCCAGTGCGACGGCACCGGGAGCTCGCCCCAGGCCGGGTCGTCGTCCTCCCCACCCTCGGTCGCGAAGTCCTCGGAGACCGAGGCGACGGGCGACCACCGGAACCGCCAGTCCCCGTTCAGCGACAGGGACGGGGCGTCGGTGTGCAGCCAGGCACGGGGTGCCAGCCGCGAGTCGGAGCCGGGTGCGGTGGACGAGAGTGCGGAGTGGGTCAACCCTTGACCGATCCTTCCGTGAGGCCTCCACGCCAGAAGCGCTGGAGGACGATGATGGCGATGACGAGCGGGATGACCGAGACGAGCACCCCGCCGGTGGTGAGTTGGTAGAACTCCGGCAGGCGGTCGACCTGCGAGCGCCAGTTGTTCAGACCCAGTGTTATCGGGTACAGCTTCTGGTCTGCCAGCATGATGAGCGGCAGGAAGAAGTTGTTCCAGATCCCGACCACCTGGAACAGGAACACGGTGACGAGCGCCGGGGTCATCTGCCGGAGCACCACGGTGTGGAAGATCCGCAGTTCACCGGCCCCGTCGATGCGTGCCTGCTCGAGGAGCGCCGTGTCCACCGACGCCGCGGCGTACACCCGGCACAGGAACAGGCCGAACGGCGAGACGAGGCTCGGGATGAGCACACTCCAGTACGTGTCCGTCAGGCCCATCGACGAGAACAGCAGGAACAGCGGCAGCGCCGTCGCGGTCCCCGGCACGAGCACGCCGCCGAGGATCGTGCCGAACACGAACTGGCGCCCCCGGAAGTCGTACTTCGCCAGCGCGTACCCGCCGGCCGCGGCGAAGTAGGTCGCCAGGACGGCACCGACGCCGGAGTACAGGATGCTGTTCGCGATCCACCGGACGAAGATGCCGCCGTCGTAGGTGAACACCTGCTGCAGGTTGCTCCAGAGCGCGAACTCGCCGCCGAACCAGAACCCGTTCGTCGAGAACAGTGCACCCGTGGTCTTCGTCGCGGCGATGACGACCCAGTACAGCGGGACGATGAAGTACAGCGCGACGATGACGAGGATCCCCGTGACGACGATCTGCGACCGGGGGGACCGGTCGAGCTTGCGGCGCTGGTGCGCACTGATCGACGTGGTGTCGACCGGGACCGCGGTCTTCGCCGTGGCCGGCGCTTCGATGGCTTCGCTGGTCATGCGTCCGCCCCCTTCGTGACGTTGATGCCGTGGTCCGGACCGGAGCGGTCCTGGAGGCGCGGTGCGGCCTGGGTGGTGACCGTCCCGGCCGACGTGACGCGCGTCTGGAGCGCGGCCCGCGCCTCCTGGCCGTCCCGCTTCGCCCGCTTGCGGCGATCTCGTTCGTCCTTCGGCGGACGGTTCGTCAGCGCGAGGAACGTGAACGACAGGATGAACGCGGCCAGGGCGATGATGACCGCCTGCGCACTCGCGACGCCGTACTCGTTGAACGCGAACGCGTTCGTGTAGGCGGCGTAGTTCGGCGTGTACTCGGTGTCGATCGCGGGGGCGACCGTGGACAGGATCTGCGGCTCCGCGAAGAGCTGCAGGGTGCCGATGATCGAGAACACCGTCGTGAGCACCAGGGCCGGTGCGATGAGCGGGATCTGGATCCGCCACGCGACCTGGAACGCGTTCGCGCCGTCCACCTTGGCGGCCTCGTAGACCTCGCCGGGGATGGACTTCAGCTGCGCCACGATGATGAGCATGTTGTAGCCGGTGTACGTCCACGTGACGATGTTCGCGATCGACCACAGCACGCTGTCCGCGCCGAGGAAGTCCGGCTGCAACCCCATCGACTGCAGCAGCGACACGATGGGCGACAGGCCGGGCACGTACAGGAACGACCACAGGATCGTGGCGATGACGCCGGGGACGCCGTACGGCATGAAGTAGATCGCCCGGAAGAAGCCCGGCCAGCGGGCGCTCGCCGACTCGAGCAGCAGCGCGAGGATCGTGCAGGCGATGATCATCACCGGGACCTGGACGATGCCGAAGAGCAGCATGCGGCCGATCGAGGCGACGAACCCGCTGTCCTGCAGGGCGATCGCGTAGTTGTCGAACCCGGCGAACCGGCCGACGACGCCGTCCTCACCGAACAGGCCCTCGCGGTCGACGGTGGTGAACGACTGGAACAGGGCGCTGATGATCGGGATCACGAACGTCAGCAGGAACAGGGCCAGGAACGGGGCGAGCAGGATCCACGGGGCACGCTTCTGCGCGCTCGTGGCCTTCGTGCTCGTACGGAAGGCGGGACTGCCGCCAGCCGGACGACCGGTGGACCGTGGCGTGGTGGTCTGCTGGGTCATCGTGCCGTCCTGACACTGAGGCCCTTGTCCTTGAAGGACTGGACGATCTCCCGCTGTGCGAGCTCCACCGCGTCACTGAGCTTCAGGCCCGAGGTGAGCTTGCGGCGGAACTGGTTCTGCAGGCTGGTGAAGGCCGACTGGGTCACCGGGGACCAGGACCAGTCGATGTTCTGTTCCTTCGAGGCCGGCACGAAGACGTCCTCGTTGTAGTTCTGCCCGGAGAACCACTTCGACGGCTTCTCGCGCTGTGCCCCGATGTAGTCGACGGCGGGCGACCAGCCGATGCCGCAGTACTTGATCATCGCGTCGATGCCCGCCTTCGAGGTGGTCATCCACGTGATGAACTCGAGCGCCTCCTTCGGGTGCTTCGCGTTCGCCAGGACCGCGGCGGTGGAACCGCCGATGGCACTCGAGCCGAAGCCGTCGGCGCCCCACTTCTGCATCGGGGCGACCTTCCACTTGCCCTCGCCGCCCTGCACCGACTCGATCAGGGCGTCACCCCAGCTCGCACTCGTGACCGCGGCGATCTTGCCGCTCGCGGCCGCCGCGTACCACCCGGGGGAGTACGCGCCGGCACTCGTGTCGACGAGCTCGTCGTCGATCACACCGTCGAAGAAGTCCGCGACCATCAGGGTCTTGTCGTCGGTCATGTCGACGACCCACTCGTCGCCGTCGACCGTGAACCAGCGCGCGCCGGCCTGCTGTGCGTACGCGGCGAACGGTGAGGCGTCGGCGACCGGGAACACCTCGAGGTAGTTCTGCTTCCCGGTGCTCCGGACCTTGTCGGCCAGGTCACGCCACTCGTCCCACGTCGTGGGGGGTTCGCCGCCGGCCTGCTCGAGGATCGCGGTCTGGTAGTAGAACCCCATCGGGCCGGTGTCCTGCGGGATGCCGTAGATGCCGTCGACGAACGACACCTGCGCCCACGCGGCCTCGTCGTACTTCGACTCGAAGTCCTTCGCGCCGTACCGGGCCAGGTCGACCAGGCCGTTCGCGAGCATGAACTCGGGGATCTGCCGGAGCTCGACCTGCCCGATGTCCGGGCCGCCGCCGGCCGCGAGCGCGGAGTACATCTTCTGGTACCCGCCGCTGTTGCCGCCGGGGATCCAGTTCGCGGTCACCTGGATGTCCGGGTGCGTCTCGTTCCAGACGTCGCAGACCTTCTGCAGGTCCTTGAGCCAGGCCCAGTAGGTGAGCCGGACGGTCTCACCCGAGGCTGCGGCGGGCACGAGGGCCGCCTTGTTGACGTTGGTCGAGCCCGGGACCGCACAGCCGGCGAGGAGTCCCGCCGCCGCGGTGCCGAGGCCGAAGCCCAACAGGTGTCGTCTCGTGATGGGTCGTGGTCGTGGCGCCATTGCCGCACTCCGTTCGTCGTTGATCGGGGTTGTCCACACCCAACCACAGAACCGAACGCCGGTGTGGTTTCGTGGCCGACTCGTTGCCGTGTCCGAGCCGGCCCGGGGTCGCCTGGGTGTTCCCTCCCGACTGCGGACGAGCGCAGGTCGACGGGTGGAGTGTTGTCGCACGTGAGAGCGCCGGGGCTCATCGGCTCCGGCATCCGTCCGAGAGGAGCTGCCATGACGTCGACCAACGCGACGAGCGAACTGCACCGGATCCTGGGAGAGCGGCTGGAGGGCGGAGGCACCTGGGCCTGGGCGTACGCCGACGTCTCGGGCAACGTCGAAGACCCACGACGGCAGGCGGCACTCCGACTGCGCGGGATCGAGGAGACCCTCCGTGCGCAGGGCGCGTCCGACGCGGTCGTCGACCTGGTCGCCGCCGAGTTCGAGCAGGAGCCGGGCGTCCCGTCGCCGGTCGCGCGCTACGTCCTGGTGCACGACGACGTCGTGGTGCTGAGCGAGGTCCTGCCCGGGCACCTGCACGGACCGGAGTCCGTGGGGGTCGGTGCCGTGCCGGACCTGGTGCCGCTCGTCGCCCACCGCCCGGTCGACCTGCCGTTCCTGGTGGTCCACGCCGGCAAGGAGGGCGGGGCGTTCCGCGCCTACCGCCTCGGGCACGCGCCGGTCGCGGGGAACACGTCCGAGCAGCAGGTCCAGGGTCGCAACGACACCCTGCACTACGCGAAGGCCGGCACCGGGTGGAAGCAGCCGCACTGGCAGCAGCACACCGAGGAGATCTGGAAGCAGAACTCGTCGGAGACCGCGGCCGCCGTCGACGAGACCGTACGGACGATCCGCCCCGGTCTGGTCGTCGTCGCCGGTGACGTCACCGCGCGCGAGCTGCTGGTGAAGGCGTTCTCGGCCGAGACCCGGGCGCTCGTCTCGGTCTTCCCCGGTGATCCCCGCGCGGACGCCGCAGCGAAGCAGGCGTTCGTCGAGCACGTCGAGACCGCGCTCGCCCGTGTCGTCGCCACTCGTCGCCACGACCTCGAGGATGCGCTCCGCACCCACGTCGGCCGCGGCGACAACCAGGTCGTGACCGGTCTCGGGCCGGTCGTCGAGGCGCTGCAGCAGGCCCAGGGCGCCACGATCGCGCTCGACGCGGTGGCCGTCGGGGACCGGACGCTGCTCGCGTTGGCGGGGGCGCCCTGGGTCGCGACCGCGCCGGAGCAGGCCGTCGGTGTGCCGGTCATCGCCGCCGTCCCCGCCGTGTGCGCGCTCGTCCGTGCGGCGGTGCTGACGGATGCGGAGCTCGTGCTCGTCAACGCCGCGTCCCTGCCCGCAGGTGCCCCCGCGGCCGCGCTGCTCCGCTGGCCGGTCGGTCCGGTGGTCCCCGCGTGAGCCGGAGTTCGAGCTGACCTGGTCGAAACGGGCGTACCTGGTCGAAACGGGCGTACCTGGTCGGTTCTTCCGACCGGGTACGCCCGTTCCGGCAAGGCATCGCACGTGTCCTGGGAAGGAACGAACGGGGTGAGGAGTCAGTCGTGCGAGCGGTCGCGGCTGGGCACCAGCGGGACCGCCAGCAGCGGGAGCACCGCCACGATGCCGAACGACGCCGCGAAGCCGAGCGCACCGACCAGGGCGCCGATGCCCGGACCGACGGCGCTCGCCGCGATGAACTGCCCGGTGTTCTGCGCCCCGAGTGCCCGGCCCGACCAGAACGGTCCCGCCGCCTCGGCGACCGACGTGTAGGCCAGCCCGTTGTCCGCGACCGTCACACTCGTCGCGAGCACCAGGAACACCCCGGCCCCGGCCAGGTGCGTCGCGTCGACGACCGCGAGCACCGCCATCACCCCCGCGGCGCTCACCGCGACGATGCGCAGGGGTCCGACGCGCGATCCGGCACGGTCGCTCCAGCCACCGACCAGGATCCGGCCGATCGCCCCGACGAACTGCGCAGCGCCGACGAGCAGCCCGGCCGCCGGTGTCGACCAGCCGAGGCCCACGAGCCAGACCAGCCCGTACGTCGACAGCGTGAACTGCGGCACCACGAGCAGGACCGAGACCGCGTGCACCCGCCACAGGAAGCCGCTCGACCGGTAGGGGTTCGCGGTCATCGTCGTCGCGACCGTGGCCCGGGCCGGGCGTGGCGGGTCGGTGATCCCGATCGTGCAGCAGACGGCGAGCACCGCGCACAGCACGATCGGCAGGACCAGGGCCGCGCGGATCCCGGAGGCCTCGGCGAACTGCGGCACCGTGACCGCCGCGAGCGTCACCCCGAGCGGCTGTGACATCTGTCGGATGCCCATCGCGAGCCCCCGGCGCTCCTTCGGGAACCACCCCACCACGACCCGGCCGCTCGCCGCGTTCGTCGAGGCACTCGTCATGCCGCCGGCCAGGAACGCCGACCCGAGCAGCACCGGGTCGCCCGCAGCCAGCCAGGCAGCGACCACGGCCAGCGTGGTGAGCACGAGGCCGCCGGCGATGACGACGCGCTCGCCGAACCGGTCGGTGATCGCACCCCAGGCGATGAGCGTCAGGACCATGCCGAACGTCGGAGCAGCGGCGAGCAGCCCGGCGGCCGGCAGGGACGTACCGCGGCTGAGCAGGTGGGGGATGAGGAGCGCCGGCGCGGACACGACGAGCGTCCCCGCCGCCTGGGCCGCGACCCCGAGGGCGAGCATCGTCCAGGCGCGGGCGGAGACCGGCGGCGTCGTGGTCGATCTCGGCGCGGCGTCGGTCGTGGGCATGGGTCGTCTCGGCCGTTCGTCGTCGTTCCATCGCGGAACGGTTTGGTATACCAGAACGGTATACCATTCCCGCCGTCACGCCGCTAGGCTTGTCCGCCGTGACCGACACGACCGACGCCGCGCCCGTGTCGCAGACGGCCCAGCTCTACGACAACCTGCGCGCAGCCATCCTGACCCTCGACATCGCACCGGGGGAGCGCATCTCGGAGCGCGGGCTCGAGGCACGGTTCCACGCCTCGCGCACGCCGGTCCGCGCCGCACTGTCGCGGCTCGAGCGCGAGGGACTCATCCTGCACGAGGGCCGCTCGTGGACGGTCACCCCGATCGACCTCGACGAGATCGCCTCGCTCGCCGAACTCCGCGGCATCCTCGAGCCCGCTGCCGTCCGGTTGGCCGTCCAGCGCGCCACCCCGGAGCAGCTGGCCGAGGTCCGCGGGCACCTCGACGCGCTCCGGCCCACCCCCGACCAGCAAGCCGGTATCCGCATGGGGTCGACGTTCCACCTCGACCTCGCCGCGCTCGGTGGCAACCGGTTCGTCACCGACGCCATCGCCGATGCCCTGACGCGGCTCGAGCGCACGCGCTGGATCGAGGTCCGCACGCCCGAGGCCCGCGACGCCGCCTGGGACGAGCACAGCGCCATCATCGACGCGGTGCGCGACGGTGACGCCGACCGCGCAGCGGAACTCGTGGCCGCCCACGTGGCCGGCACGAACGACCGGCTCCTCAGCTGGATCGCGCAGGAGCGCCGACGCCTGCGCGGGGCGGGCATGACGATCGTGGGCGCGACCGAGGGGTGAGTGCCCGCGGACGTGAGCGGTCTGCGGGCGTGTCCCGGGCCTCCTGGCCGTGTCCGGGGGAGGCCGGGCGCGAGTTGCTAGCGCAGGTCCGTCGTCTCCTGCGGTGCGTCGGCGTCGTCGAACGTGCTGATCGAACCCGTGTGTTCGAGCAGCGCGTCGCGCACCTCGGCCTCGTCGTGGCTCGCGCGGAGTGCGAGCTTGCTCCCGGAACGTGTCGACTGCGACATGTCGTGTCCTTCCCCTGCGTGTGGGCAACCTGTTCGGTGCGGGCACACGGCCCGCTGGTGCGCTTCCTCACGGGACGTACTGAGGTCGGAACAGTGTCGCGCGGCCCGCGCTCTCCCGCAAGCGTCCCCGGCGCCCTGTGGAGGACTCCCGGCACAGGGCATGCCTAGGATGGTCCGGCCGCACAGCGCGAGGCGCGGCACCAGCGGACGTCGAAGGGGAGGCACGGGTTGGCCGACCAGCGCACCGCACCTCCCACGGTCTACGACGTCGCCTCGGCGGCCGGCGTCTCCATCGCCACCGTCTCGCGTGTGCTCCGCACGCCCGACGCCGTCCGTGAGGGCACCCGGGACCGCGTGCAGGCGGCGATCCGGAGCCTCGGCTACGTCCCGTCCGGCAACGCCCGGGCCCTCGCCGGCAAGCGCACCGGCGTCGTCGGGCTCCTGCTGCCCGGGTTCGACGTGGTGCCCGACGAGCGCCCGGACCTGGTCACCGACGGCGGCGTCCGCGTGGTCGACGACCGGCGCCACGTGACGCAGCCGTTCTCGTCCAACCTGTACTTCGACGAGGTCCTGCGCGGTGCCGAGACCGAGGCCTGGCAGCGGGGGCTCGCGCTCATGGTGGCCGCCGGGCGGGGCTCGTCACGCGACGTCATCGTGAACGACGTCGCCGGCCGGGTCGACGGGCTCGCCGTGCTGGCGCAGACCGTGCCCGACGACCTGCTCGAGCACGTCGCCCGCCGCATCCCCGTCGTGGTGCTCGCCGACGACCGGCGCTCGCACGGGTTCGACTCGGTGAGCGTGGACAACGCCGCGGGCATGCGGACCCTGGCGTCGCACGTGATCGGGCGCCTGGGTATCCGGTCCCTCGCGTACGTCGCGGGCCCGATCGACTCGCCCGACGACATGGAGCGCTCGGCGGGCTTCCGCGCGGCGCTGGCCGACCACGGGGTGCCGGCCTCGGCGGTGCGCACCGTGCACGGCGACTTCGGGCGGGCTCGGGCGCGGGAGCTCGCGGTGTCGCTGCTGGCAGACGACGTCCCGCGCGCCGTCGTCTGCTCGAACGACCAGTCCGCGCTCGGGGTGCTCGACGCCGCCGCTGCCAGGGGGCTCCGCGTCCCCGAGGACCTCGTCGTGACCGGGTTCGACGGCATCGACGCCGGGCGGTTCTCGGCGCCGCGCCTGACGACCGTGCACCAGCCGATGGGGGCCCTCGGGCGTGCCGCCGTCCAGGCGATCGTCGACCGGCTGGAGCGCCGCGAGGGGCCGCCGCGCGCCGTGCGCCTGCCCGTCGAGGTGCTGCTGCGCGAGAGCTGCCCGCCCGCGCTGTAGGCGTGCGACGCCTCGCACCGTGCGAGGGGCGTGTGGTGCGAGCTTCCGTGTTCGGTGCGAGCCTCGCGACCTCGCACCACGGACGGAACCTCGCACCACGCGCGACGACCCTCGCACCGTGCGGCGCCCCGCGCCGACGACACCTCGCACGGTGCCACCCCGCAAAACAACACCCGCGCTTGCACGCTGCGATGTAAGCGCATACATTGAGCAGGTACCGAATCGACATGGAGGTCGACCGAGCAATGACGCTTCCCCCACAGCGCACGCGCGGCACGCGCGACCCGGGCCCCCGCCGCCGAGGCCGCCTCGTCGCGGCCATCGCCGGCCTCGCCGCAGTGGCCCTCGTGGCCACCGGCTGCAGCATCCAGGTCCGATCCGAACCCGATCCCACCATCGGCAAGGACACGATGCTCATCAACGCGGACCGCGGCAACCCGCTGTTCGACCGCAACTTCAACCCGTACATCGCGAACGCCCGCACGGCCTCCAAGTGGATGTACGAGCCCCTCATCGAGGTGAACCCCCTCGACGGCAAGCGCAACCCGTGGCTCGCCAGCGCGTGGAGCCAGCCCGACGCGAAGACCATCGACATGACGATCCGATCGGGCGTCGAGTGGTCCGACGGTTCGCCGTTCAGCGCGAAGGACGTCGTCTTCACCTTCGACCTGCTCAAGAAGTTCCCCGCCATGGACGTCAAGGGCGCCTGGCAGCACATCAAGAGCATCGAGCAGGACGGCGACCACGTCGTCTTCCACCTCAAGAGCGAGGACGTCCCGAGCCTGACGATCATCGGGCAGACGTACATCCTCGGCGAGGACCACTGGGGCGGCGTGAAGGACCCGACGACCTGGCGCGACCCGAACCCGGTCGGCACCGGGCCGTTCGTCCTCGGCAACTACACCGACCAGCAGTACTCGATGGACAAGAACCCGAAGTACTGGCAAGCGGACAAGATCGCCATCAAGCACCTCATCCTGCCGGCGACGAACACGCAGCTCGACACCGTCACCCGCGGCTACGACTGGGCGTACTCGTTCATCTCCGACGTCAAGGGCACCTGGGGTGCCGCGTCGAAGACGAACGAGTGGTGGTTCCCGGCCGGCGGTGTGATCGGCCTCATCCCGAACCTCACGAAGGCGCCGTACAACGACGTCAACGTCCGCCGGGGCATCTCGCTCGCGCTGGACCGTGACGCCATCGCCGAGACCGCGTCCGAGGGCAACCTGTCGGCGGCGGGTCAGACCGGCCTGATCCTGCCGAACCAGGAGCGGTACCTCAACCCGGACATCCCCGACCAGGGCATGATCACCCAGGACACGAAGGCGGCGCTCGCCAGCCTCGCGAAGTCCGGTTACACCGTGCAGGGCGGCAAGGTCGTCAAGGACGGCAAGCAGCTCGCGATCACGATCATGACCGCGAACGGCTACTCCGACTGGCTCCGCGCCGCGCAGGAGGTCCGCCGCGAACTGACGGCCATCGGCATCAAGGTGACGATCCAGGCGCCGCAGCCCGCCGGGTACCAGCAGAACATCAACAACGGCACGTTCGACATGGCGATGGGCGGCATGGGCAACGGTGACGTCTACCAGGCGTTCAACTCCCTGCTCAGCAGCGAGTTCTACCAGCCCGTCGGCAAGTCGACCGTGAACAACTACGAGCGGTACAAGAACGCCGACACCCAGAAGCTCCTCGACGAGTACAAGGCGACGACGGACACCGCGAAGCAGCAGGAGATCCTCGACCAGCTGCAGCAGACCGTCTACGACGAGCTCCCCGTCATCGGCATGTACTACGGCGGGCTCTGGGGCCTGTTCAACACCGGCAAGTTCGTCGGCTGGCCGAGCGCGAAGGACCCCTACATGGCACCGCAGAACTACGACTCGGCACCGCTGCTCATCTTCACCAAGCTCCGTCTGCGCGACAGCGCCGCCGGCGAGCAGATCCTGCAGGAGCAGGACGGCGCGCAGCAGGAGGACCAGAAGTGAAGTACATCCTCCAGAAACTCGTCCTCTTCGTCCTGACCCTCTGGGCCGCGGTCACGCTGAACTTCGTGCTCCCGCGCCTGATGCCCGGCAGCCCGGCCGACGCCGCGCTCGCGAAGCTCAGCCAGAACGGCCCGGTCACCGACGCCACAAAGAAGGCCATCGAGGCCCAGCTCGGGGTGCCGACCGGCAACCTCTGGGACCAGTACGTCAGCTACCTGCACCAGGTCATCACCCTCGACTTCGGCACGAGCTACACGTTCTACCCGCAGCCCGTCGGTGACCTCGTGTCGAAGGCCCTGCCCTACACGCTGATCCTGGTCGGGGTCGTCACGATCCTGGCGTTCGTCCTCGGCACCCTGATCGGTGTCGCGGCGGCATGGAAGCGCGGCACCTGGCTCGACTCGCTCCCCACCCTGTCGGGCAGCTTCATGTCGACGTTCCCGTACTTCTGGACCGCCCTGTTGCTGCTGTTCTTCCTCGGCTACGTGCTGCACTGGTTCCCGACCACGGGCGCCTACTCCGCCACGACGACCCCGGGCCTGAACGGTGCGTTCGTCGGCGACGCCCTGCAGCACGCGGTGCTACCGGCGGTCACGATCCTGGTGACGAGCCTCGGTGGCTGGATCATCGGCATGCGCAACGCGATGATCAACACCCTCGGTGACGACTACGTGACCTTCGCCGAGGCCAACGGCCTCCGCGGGCGCACCGTCGCCATCCGCTACGCGGCCCGCAACGCGATCCTGCCGAACCTGACCGGATTCGGTCTGGCGCTCGGTGGCGTGGTCGGCGGTTCCGTCCTGGTCGAGCAGGTCTTCGGCTACCCGGGCATCGGCTACCTGCTGTTCAACGCCGTGATCGGGCAGGACTACCCGCTCATGCAGGCCCTCTTCCTGATGATCACCGTGTCGGTGCTCATCGCCAACTTCATCGTGGACGTCATGTACGGCGTCCTGGACCCGAGGACGCGTCGATGACCAACACCACCACTCCGGACGCCACAGTCGCAGTCCGCACGCAAGAAGAAGAACAGCACGCCCCGAGCAAGCTCCGCGCCGCCGTCCGCCAGTTCGGCGTCGTCTGGTCGAACAAGAAGGCCCGGATCGGCATCATCATCCTCGGCGTCTTCGTGTTCGTCGCGGTCTTCGCCCCGCTCCTGGCCCCGTACGGCGCCAGCCAGAACGGCTTCGCCCGGTCCGCCGACGCGACGCCCGACCACTGGATGGGCACCACCGCCGCCGGCGAGGACGTCCTGTCTCAGATCATCTACGGCGCACGGATCTCGGTCATGGTCGGCGCGGTCGCGGGCATCCTGTCCACGCTCGTCGCCGTCGCGATCGGCCTCAGCTGGGGCTACGTCCGCGGCTGGATCGCCGAGGTCATCGGGTTCATCGTGAACCTGTTCCTCGTCATCCCGGGTCTGCCCCTGATGATCGTCATCGCTGCGTACCTGCAGAACGGCGGCATCGCGGTGATCATCGCGGTCATCGTCGTGACCGGATGGGCGTGGGGCGCTCGCGTGCTCCGCTCGCAGACGCAGTCGCTGCGCGGTCGGGACTTCGTCACCGCCGCCCAGTTCTCCGGCGACGGCGCGACCCGCATCGTCTTCCGCGAGATCCTGCCGAACATGACGAGCCTCATCGTCGGCAGCTTCTTCGGGGCCGCCACCAGCGCGATCCTCGCCGAGGCGGGCCTCGAGTTCCTCGGGCTCGGCGACTCGTCGATCGTCAGCTGGGGCACGATCCTCTACTGGGCCCAGAACTCGAACGCGCTCCTCACCGGGCAGTGGATCCTGCTGTTCGCGCCGGGTCTCTGCATCGCGCTGCTCGCGATGAGCCTCACCCTGATCAACTTCGGCGTCGACGCCGTGTCCAACCCGCGGCTGCGCGAGGGCGCGCGGCCCCGTAAGGAGAAGCGCGCATGAGCGGCTCGCCAGAAACGCACCCCGCAGACGGCCTGGAGGCGCCCACCGGCGCCGCCACGCGCCTCCCCTCCGACGCCACGAGCGCCACGCAGGATGTCCTGCTCGACGTGCGCGACCTGTCGGTCGTCTACGAGTCGGCCGGCCAGACGGCCGTCCAGGCCGTCGACCACGTGTCGTTCCAGCTCAGGAAGGGTGAGTTCGTCGGCCTGGTCGGCGAGTCCGGTTCGGGCAAGTCGACGCTCGGCTACGCGCTGACCCGGCTGCAGAAGCCGCCGGCGCGCACCAACGGCGGCAGCATCGTCTTCGCGGGCAAGGACATCCGCGACCTCGACGACGAAGCCCTGCGCCAGCAGCGGCAGGGTGGCTTCGCGATGGTGCTGCAGTCCGGCATGAACGCGCTCAACCCGGTGCGCACCATCCGGAACCACTTCATCGACGTCTTCAAGGCACACGGCCACGTGCCGCGCGACCGCTGGGACGCGCGGATGAAGGAGCTCATCGAGAAGGTGAAGCTGCCGGCCTCGATGCTCGCCCGGTTCCCCGGAGAGCTCTCCGGCGGCATGCGGCAGCGCGTCTCCATCGCCCTGGCGCTCTCGCTCGAACCGCAGCTCATGGTGTTCGACGAGCCGACGACGGCGCTCGACGTCCTGGTGCAGCACGCGGTGATGGACACGATCATCGAGCTCCAGCGCACCGAGGGCTTCACGGCGATCCTGATCAGCCACGACCTCGGCATCGTCCTCGAGGCCACCGAGCGCGTCCTCGTCATGCACGAGGGCCGCATCGTCGAGGACGGCGGCTCCCGCGAGATCCTCCGCGACCCGCAGGACGAGTACACGCAGATGCTCCTGTCGCACTACGCCGACCCGCGCGCCGAGGTCGTCTCGCTCCCCGGGTTCCCGGATCGATCGCTCCGCGACCCGTCGGCCACCCGACAGGAGACCACCAGCTCGTTCAGCACCGTCGGGTCCCGCGAGCGCAGTGCCGCCCGCAACCCGATCGTCGTCGACCACATCGTGAAGACCTACCCGGCACCCCGCCGCGGCGAGCAGCCGGTGCAGGCCGTGCGCGACGTGTCGTTCACCCTGGAGCCCGGGCAGTCGCTCGCCCTGGTCGGCCAGTCCGGTTCGGGCAAGTCGACCATCGCGAAGCTGCTCACCGGCGTCGAGAAGCCGACCACCGGCACCGTCCGGTTCGGCGACCTCGACGTCGCCCGCCTCGGCAAGCGCGGCCTGCGGGACCTGCGCTCCGAGGTCCAGATGGTGTTCCAGGACCCGTACTCGGCGCTCAACCCGCTGCACACGGTCGAGTACACGCTGTCCCGGCCGATCGCGAACTACACCGGCTTGACCGGCCGTGATGCCCGGCGCCGGGTGCTCGAGCTGCTCGAGACGGTGGGGCTCACCCCCGTGGAGCAGTTCGCGCAGAAGCTCCCGCACCAGCTCTCCGGCGGGCAACGGCAGCGCGTGGTGATCGCCAGGGCGCTCGCCAGCGACCCGCAGGTGATCATCGCCGACGAACCGGTCTCGATGCTCGACGTGACGCTGCGTGCCGGTGTGCTCGCGCTGCTCGAGGACCTCCGCGAGCAGTGGGGCGTCTCGCTCCTCTACATCACGCACGACCTGCTGAGTGCGCGGCTCATCACGGACGACATCATGGTGCTCCACGAGGGCGCCGTCGTCGAACGCGGTCACACGGCCCAGGTGCTGCAGGATCCGCAGGACCCGTACACGATCGCCCTCCTCGACGCCGTGCCGAACCCGCGGCGCACGCTCGTGGAAGGACGACCATGACCACCCTGCACGACTTCCCGACGGTCCCGCCGTTCGGGCACCTGCCCACCCCGGACGGCGTCGACGTCGTCGGGATCGACGTCCCGGTCGGGCGGCTGACGGCCTACCGGATCGTGCCCGAGGGGGTGTCGAAGGGCACCGTGCTCATCGTCCCCGGCTACACCGGCTCGAAGGAGGACTGGCGGACCTTCCTGCCCGTCCTCCGCGACGCCGGGTGGACCGCGGTCGCGATCAGCCGGCGGGGTCAGGCCGACTCGGCCGCGCCGACCGAGCCGCGGGACTACTCCCTCGACGAAGAAGCCGCCGACGTCGTCCGGGTCGCGCGCCTGCTCGACGACGGCGCCCCCGTGCACCTGGTCGGGCACTCGCTCGGCGGTGTGATCGTCCGGGCCGCCGCGCTCCAGGACCCGACGGCGTTCCGCGACGTCGTGCAGTTCTGCTCCGGGCCGCACGGCTGGCCGTACCGCAAGGTCGCCGAGCTGACGATCCTGCACGACACCGGCGGGAACCTTCGGCAGCTGTTCGACTCGACGAACCCGCTCTGGGCGGGCCGGCCCGACGAGGAGCTGCCCGACGACGTCCGGATGGTCCGGGACCGCTTCGACGCGACGAGCCCGCTCAGCGTCGTCGCCGGTGGCCACATCCTCGAGGACCACACCGACGCCTCCGACGCCCTGCGCGCCACGGGCCTGCCGGTCCTCGTCGCCCACGGCGAGTGGGACAACGCCTGGCCGATCCCGTGGCAGCGGGCGATGGCCGAGCAGACCGGTGCCGAGTACGTCGTCATCCCCGCGAGCTACCACGGCCCCCAGGTCGAGAACCCGCTCGGGACGGTCGCCGTCTTCGACGCATTCCTGAGCCAGCACTGACTCGAACAAGCACTGAAAGGCACCATCATCTCCACGCTGCAGTTCCCCGACGGCTTCCTCTGGGGTGCCGCCACCGCCGCCCACCAGATCGAGGGCAACAACGTCAACAGCAACTGGTGGGTGCACGAGCACGAGCCGGACACCACCATCGTCGAGCCGTCGGGCGACGCGGCGGACAGCTACCACCGGTACCGCGAGGACATCCGCATCGCGGCCGAGCTCGGGCTGAACTCGTACCGGTTCAGCATCGAGTGGGCCCGCATCGAGCCCGAGCGCGGGTTCGTCAGCCGTGCCGAGGTCGATCACTACCGCCGCATGGTCGACGCCTGCCACGAGTTCGGCATCGAACCGATCGTCACCCTCATGCACTTCACCGTGCCGCGCTGGTTCGAACGCGACGGCTTCTGGCGGGCACCCGACGCCGCCGACCTGTTCGCCCGCTACACCGAGGCTGCGCTCCCCGTGGTGCAGGACGGTGTCCGCTACGTCTGCACGATCAACGAGCCGAACATCGCGGCGATGCTCGCCGGCGGCGAGGACGCGGCCAACCTGGTGGCCTTCGGCCTGCCGAACCCGGACCTGGGGGTCGCCGACGCCCTGCTGGCCAGCCACAGGCGGTCGCGCGAGGTCCTGTCACAGGTGTCGGGCCTCCGGTCGGGGTGGACCATCGCGACGCAGGCCTTCAAGTCGTCCGGCGAGCCCGGGGCGGACGCCATGCTCCGCGAGTACGGGTACCCGCGCGACGACTGGTACCTCGAGCAGGCCGCCGGCGACGACTTCCTGGGGGTGCAGGCCTACACCCGCACGTTCATCGGTCCGGACGGGCCCCTGCCCGTGTCGGACGACGTCGAGACGACCCTGACCGGCTGGGAGTTCTACCCCGAGGCCTCGGCCGACGGGCTGCGCAGCGCGTGGGAGCTGTCCGGCGGCGTCCCGCTGATGATCACCGAGAACGGCATCGCCACCGCCGACGACTCCCGCCGGCAGGCGTACACACAGGGCGCCCTCGAGGGCATCCACCGCTGCATCGAGGACGGCATCGAGGTCCTGGGCTACCAGCACTGGTCGCTCCTGGACAACTACGAGTGGGCCTCGGGCTTCCGCCCGACGTTCGGGTTGGTCGCATGGGACCGCGAGACCTTCGAGCGCACGCCGAAGGACTCCGCCCGCTGGTACGGGCGGGTCGCGCGGGCGAACGCCATCGAGCAGGTCACCGTCTAGGACGGTCGACCCCGCAGGCGCGCGGCGGACGGGAGGCCCTGCTCCCGTCCGCCGCGCTTCTGCGCGCCCGGCACATGACCGGGGCACGGGCCGTGGTGCGGGCCGCGGTCAGGCCGCGGCGAGCAGGTCTGCGACGGCCGCCTCGCGGAGCAGCTCCGCGCGGTCCGCGGCGGTCGAGCCCTCGTCGTCGACGGCGTCCCGGTCGACGTCGAGCGACAGCACGACCCGGACCGTGTCGAGGTCGCCGGAGTCGACGGCCGCGATCAGCAGCGTCGCACCCCGTGACCCGCGCGCCCTGGTGTCCGCACCCGCGGTGGCGAGGGCACGCACGATCGCGGCGTGCCCACCCCACGCAGCGCGGACGATCGGGGTGTTGCCGTCGCCGTCACGGGCCTCCAGGTCGGCACCCGCTGCGACCAGCGCGTCGACCGCCCGTCGCGCGTCGCGGTCGATCGCCAGCGTCAGCGGCGTCCGCCCCTCGGTGTCCTCCAGCTGCAGGGTCGCGCCGCGGCGCAGGAGTTCCTCGAGCATCTCGGGGTGGTCGAACCACGCGGCGGCGTGCAGCGGGGCGAAGCCCCAGCGGGGGTCGACGTCGTCGACGTCGCTCGCGTCGTCGGCCAGGTGCAGTCCGCCGAGGTCGCCGGAGGCCGCTGCCCGCACCACCTCGGTCGTCCACTCGACCCAGCCGTCCGGTACCGGGCCGTGCCAGCCGCGTGCCGGGCGTGCCTCGAGGCCGGCGTACACGCTCTCGGCGACGCTCCGGATCGCCACCCGGACGCCCCGGAACCGGATCGCGACCTCGCCGACGGGGGAGATCAGCAGGCGGAGTTCCCAGGCGTCGTGCTCGTTCAGGTACTCGAGCTCGCCCCGGGCGACGTGCGCGTCACCGGCGAGCAGTGCTGCGGCGTCGATGCCCGGCGGGTCGATGACGGCGTCCCGGAGTCGGAGCGACACCCTGGCGTGGTTCCAGCGGCGCCACAGGCCGTCCGAGGTGTCGAGGACCTCGTCGTTGCGCACCACGATGTCGGCGTGCACGACGACCGGGTCGGGCACACCGTGCCCCGGCAGGTCGACGGGTGTCGTCACGTCGTCCTCGTCGGCGTCCGGGTCGACGACGGCGTCGGCGGACTCCACGACCCAGCGTTCGACCCGTGAGTCGGTCCACTTGACGGTCAGGAGCGCGGCGACCGTGGGTGGGGCGTCCTCGAGCAACCGGGTCACGTGTTCGCGCTGGCCGTCGAAGTCCTCGAGGGAGACGTAGCCAACGGAGGGCCAGTTCACTCGACTCCATCGCACGGGACGACACTACCGGCGTCCGGCTGCGGGGCGGGGGCGCGAACCCCTGGCACTCGTGATCATCACGCTTGATATGTCGTACCGGTATATCGTATGGTGGTCCGGCAGCGGAGGTCCCGCCGCGCCTGATCCGGCAGCGCACCCATGACCCCCAGTCCCACCCTCCCGACGGCGTTCATCGCCCCGGCAGCCGTCGTGTCGCCCTCGGCGGACGTCGCTCCCGGAGCCCGCATCTGGGACGACTCCCACGTCGAGGCGCACGCGTCCGTCGGCAGCGAGACCCTCGTCGGTCGCGGCGTCACGATCGGAGCCGGGGTCCGCATCGGTGCTCGCTGCAAGGTCCAGAACGGGGCTCTCGTCTACGGACCGGCGGTCGTCGGCGACGGAGTCTTCATCGGACCCGGTGCCGTCCTCACCAACGACAACACTCCGCGGGCGATCAACCCGGACGGCTCCGTGCAGGACGCCGACGACTGGCGGCCCACGGCCGTCGTCGTCGAGCACGGTGCGTCGATCGGGGCCGGGGCGCTCTGCGTCGCCCCCATCCGCATCGGCCGGTGGGCGATGGTCGCGGCCGGCGCCGTCGTCGTCCACGACGTCCCGGACCACGCGCTCGTCGCCGGGGTCCCCGCGCGCCGCATCGGCTGGGTGAGCCGGACCGGCCGACGGCTGGCGCAGGTCGACGACCACACGCTGGTCTGCACCGAGACCGGTGACCGCTTCCTCCACTCCGAGACCACCGACACGATCGAGGCCATCCGTTGACCACCACACTCGAACTCATCCCCGCGGCGAAGCCCCTCATCGGCCTCGACGAACGCCGCGCCGTCGATGCCGTCCTCGAAAGCGGCGGTCTCGCGCAGGGCCCCGAGGTCGCCGCCTTCGAGCGCGAGTTCGGCGACGTCCTCGTCGCCGGAGCCTCGGTCACCGCGGTCAACAGCGGCACCGCTGCACTGCACCTGGCGCTCGTCGCGCTCGGCATCGGTCCGGGTGACGAGGTCATCGTGCCGTCGTTCACCTTCGCCGCCACGGCCAATGCCGTCCGACTCGTCGGCGCCGAGCCGGTGTTCGTCGACATCGATCCCCTGACCTACTGCGTCGACCCGGCCGCCGTCCGCGCTGCGGTCACCCCGGCGACCCGGGCGGTGATGCCGGTGCACCTCTACGGACACCCGGCCGACATGACCGCGATCGCGCGCATCGCCGAGGAGCACGACCTGCTCGTGGTCGAGGACGCTGCGCAGGCGCACGGAGCCCGGTGGGCGGGCACGCGCGTCGGCAGTTCGTCCGACGCCGCGGCGTTCAGCCTCTACCCCACCAAGAACATGACCGCCGGCGAAGGGGGCATGGTCTCGACCCGCGACGCCGCGGTCGACCGCATGCTCCGGCTGCTGCGCAACCAGGGCATGGAGCAGCGCTACGCGAACGAGGTCATCGGTTTCAACGCGCGGATGACCGACATCCACGCCGCGATCGGGCGCGTGCAGCTCCGCAAGGTCCTGGGGTGGACCGCGCAGCGGCAGGCGAACGCCGCCTACTTCAGCCGCGAGCTCGACGGCGTGGTGACGCCGACGACCGATCCGCGGGCAGAGCACGTCTTCCACCAGTACGTCGTACGGGTGCCCTCGGACCGCGACGGCTTCGCGGCCGCACTCCGCTCCGAGTTCGGGATCGGCTCCGGCGTCTACTACCCGACCCCCGTGCACCGGCTCCCGTCGTTCGGGCACGACCTCGACCTGCCCGAGACGGAGCGTGCGGCGTCCGAGGTCCTCGCGCTGCCGGTGTACCCGACCCTCACGCTCTCGCAACTCGACCGGGTCGTCGAGGCCGTCAACACCCTCGCCGGGGCCGGACGATGAGCGGCGTGCTGCGGGCCGGGGTGATCGGCCTCGGGATGATGGGGCGGCACCACGCCCGGGTCCTCCGGTCGCTCGAGGGGGTCGAACTCGTCGGCGTCGCCGATGCCCTCGGTGACCAGCACGACGTCGCCCAGGGCGTGCCGGTCGTCCGGTCGGTCGGGGAGCTCATCGCGCTCGGCCTCGACACCGCGGTCGTCGCGGTGCCCACTGCGCACCACGAGACCGTCGGTCTGGAACTCGCCGCGGCGGGGGTGCACGCCCTGATCGAGAAGCCCGTCGCGGTCGACGGTCCGGCTGCGGCGCGCCTCGTGGGCGCGTTCGACCGCGCCGGACTCGTCGGCGCGGTGGGGCACATCGAGCGGTACAACCCGGCGTTGCAGGCACTGCGGCAGCGGCTCGACGCCGGCGAGCTGGGCGACGTCTACCAGATCGTCACGCGTCGACAGGGGCCCTTCCCTGCACGGATCGCGGACGTCGGCGTCGTGAAGGACCTCGCCACGCACGACATCGACTCGACGTCGTGGATCGCCCGGTCACCGTTCGTCCACGTCGGTGCGCTCGCGGGGACCAAGAGCGGGCGCCCCCACGAGGACCTCGTCACCGTCACCGGTCGCCTGGCCGACGGCACGCTGACCTCGCACCTCGTGAACTGGCTCACCCCGTACAAGGAGCGCCTGTTGATCGTCACCGGTGACCGCGGCACGTTCGTCGCCGACACCCTCACCGCCGACCTGACCTTCCACGAGAACGGCACCGTCCAGACCGAGTGGGACCAGGTCGCCGCGTTCCGGGGTGTGTCCGAGGGGGCCAGCACCCGGTTCGCCATCAGCAAGCGCGAGCCGCTCCTGGTCGAGCACGAGGCGTTCCGCGACGCCGTGCTCGGGCGGCCGTCGGACATCGTCACCCTCCGCGACGGCCTCCGGACGGTGCTCGTCGCCGAGGCCGTCCTCGAGTCCTCGCGGATCCAGCAGACCGTGCAGCTCGGCACGGACGCCGAAGGAGCAGCAGCATGAACGTCGTCGTCGTCGGTCTCGGCAAGATCGGGCTCCCGCTCGCCGTCCAGTACGCACGGTCCGGTGCCCGCGTCACGGGTCTCGACGTCGCGAGCGGGGTGGTCGACGCGGTGAACGCCGCGACCGAGCCGTTCCCCGGCGAGCACGGGCTCGCCGACGGCCTGCGTGAGGTCGTCCCCGCGGGGCGGCTCCGTGCGACCACTGACGCCGCGGCAGCGATCCCCGGCGCCGACGTCGTCGTGGTCGTCGTGCCCCTCTTCGTGGACGCCGACGGCATCCCCGACTTCGGCTGGATGGACGCCGCCACCGACACGATCGGCGACCACCTGCGACCCGGCACCCTGGTCGCGTACGAGACGACGCTGCCGGTCGGTACGACCCGTGGTCGCTGGGCACCCCGGCTCGAGGCCCGCTCCGGACTCCTCGAGGGGCAGGACTTCCACGTCGTCTTCTCGCCGGAGCGGGTCCTGACCGGCCGGGTGTTCGCCGACCTCCGGCGCTACCCGAAGCTCGTCGGTGGTCTCTCCGACCAGGGCTCGGCGCGCGGCCGGGCGTTCTACGAAGCGGTGCTGCAGTTCGACGAGCGCGACGACCTCGGCCGGCCGAACGGCGTCTGGGACCTCCACACCGCCGAGGCCGCCGAGCTCGCGAAGCTCGCCGAGACCACCTACCGCGACGTCAACATCGCGCTCGCGAACGAGTTCGCCCGGTTCGCCGAACGGCAGTCCATCGACATCGCCGCGGTCATCGACGCGTGCAACTCCCAGCCGTACAGCCACATCCACCGTCCCGGGATCGCGGTCGGCGGTCACTGCATCCCGGTGTACCCGCGGCTGTACCTCTGGAACGACCCGGAGGCCACGGTCGTCCGTGCCGCTCGTGCCAGGAACGCCGCGATGCCGGCCCACGCGGTCGACCTCCTCGGGCGCCTGCACGGGGACCTGCGGGGCCAGCGGGTCGTCGTCCTCGGTGCCGCCTACCGTGGCGGCGTGAAGGAGACCGCGTTCTCCGGGGTCTTCGGCACCGTCGACGCGCTCCGGGCGCACGGCGCAGTGGTGACCGTGTCCGACCCCCTGTACGCCGACGTCGAACTCCGCGGTCTCGGCTTCGAGCCCCACGCCGACGGTGAACCGGTGGACGCGGCGGTCGTGCAGGCCGACCACGCCGAGTACGCGACGTGGGACGAGTCCCGGCTCCCCGGCGTCCGCACGGTCGTCGACGGACGACGGGTCCTCGACGTCGAACGGTGGGCATCCACCACGGTGACCGCGATCGGTGCGCCGCCCGTGGTCCCCGTGGCCTGACGCCGTGCGGTCCTCGCCACGACGGCGGCTCCCGGCGATCGCGACGATCCTCGTCGGCACGGTCCTCGGCCAGGGTCTGGTCGTGGCGATCTCACCGCTGCTGACGCGGCTCTACACCCCGGCGGACTTCGGCACGCTCGCGGTCGTCACAGCGGTCGCGAGCATCCTCGGAGCCGGTGCGACGCTCGGCACCGACCGTGCACTGGTCGTCGCGCACGACCGGGCGACGACCAGCGCGCTGGTCGCACTCGGTCTGTTCTCGACGCTGATCGTCGGCGTCGGCACCGCCGGGGTCGCCTGGGTCCTCCGCGGCGACGCGGCACGGTGGTTCACCGCACCGGCCCTCGAGGACCTGTGGTGGACGGTCCCCGTGACGGTCGTCGCGGTGGGGGCGCAACGGATCGCCTCCGCCGTGCTCGCGCGGCGGCAGCAGCACCGGTCCATCGCCGTGCGCAACGCCTGCCAGGGCATCGGCCAGTCCGTCTGGAACGTGGCGATGGCCGCGGCGGGTCCGGTCGGGTTGGTGGGCGGCCTGGCGGTGGGCCGGATCGCGGCCGTGCTCGGGATGGTCCGGTTCCGGCGAGGCGACGCCGAGCGGACCACCCCTCGGTCGCTCACGGCCGCCGCCCGTCACCACCGGCGGTTCCTCGTCATCACGCCGTGGTCCTCGATGCTGAACGTCGTCGGCCAGCAGGCGCCCGGCTTGCTCATCGCGGCGCTGCACGGCAGCGTCGCCGCAGGCTTCGTCGCCCTCACGATGCGGGTGCTCGGTGCTCCGGTCGGCATGGTCGCGGACGCCACCGCGCAGTACGCCGCCGGGGCGTTCGGACTCCGCATCCGGTCGGGTGATCCGGTGCGCCGGCTCGTCCTGCGGCTCGTCGTGCGTCTCGCCACCGCGGGTGCGGTCGCGGTACTCGTCGTCGTGCTGCTCGGACCCGCCGTGTTCTCGACCGTGTTCGGTGCGGAGTGGGCGGTCTCCGGCACCTACGCGCAGGTCCTCGTCCCGGCGTTCGCGGTCCAGGTCGCCGCATCGCCGGTCACGCAGGTGCTGTCGATGCTGCAGCGGCAGGGTGCGCAGCTGACGTGGGACGCATCGCGTCTCGTGGTGTGCGCCGCCGCGGTGCTCGTGCCCTCCGTGCTCGGGGCCCCGATGCCGGTCGTGCTCGTCGCGCTCGCCTCGGCGATGACCGTCTCCTACGCGGCGGTCCTGCTGCTCGTGGTGCGAGCGACCCGCCAGCACGACGAGATGCTCGGTGTGGTGCCGTGAGTGGACCGGTCCGCTGGAATGCAACATGTAGATAACTCGCGCGGGTGCCGGGCCGCCCCGTAGTTTCGCTGCATGGCCCCTCGACCCCGCCCGTTCGACATCGTCCATGTCTCGAGCGCCCACCCGTGGACCGACAACCGAGTGCACCTCCGTGCTGCGGCGAGCGCGGCGCGTGCCGGGTACCGCACGGCGTTGGTCGCCGTCGCTGCCGCCGGTGCCGGCCCTGAAACGGACTGGCACCTCCCCGACCCCGAGACGGGGGTCTACGTCCGACGCATCCCGGCCCGGCGTCGCGGGCGACGGGTCCTGGTGTCCTCGGTGCAGGTCATCGGGGCGGCGCTCTCGTCGCGGGCGCCGATCGTGCACCTGCACGACCCCGAACTGCTCTGGGCGCTCCCGCTCCTGCGGGTGCTGCACCGGACGGTGGTGTACGACGCCCACGAAGACCTGCCGGAGCAGGTGCGGGGCAAGGAGTACCTCGGCCCCGTCGCCCGCCGTGGCAGCACGGTGGCGGCGCACGCCGCAGTGGCCCTGGCACGCCGGTCACGCACCGTGGTGGCCGCGACGCCAACCATCGCACGCCGCTTCCGCGCCGACCGGACCGTCCTGGTCCGGAACGTCCCACGGCTCCGTGCCCAGGACACCGACGCCCCGCCAGCCGCTGCTCGTGGTCAGGTGGCCGTCTACCTCGGCTCGATGAGCCGCGACCGGGGGATCGACGTCCTGACCGGGGTCGCGGCGTCACCCGGGCTCCCGGACGGCTGGCGCGTGGTCACCGCCGGTCCGATCGACTCGGCGGTCGACCGCGTGCGTTCGACGCACTGGTCGACACCGGGCGCATCGACCACCGGGGCGTCCTGGCCCCGCACGCGGCCCGCGACCTGTTGGTGACCGCCCGCGTCGGGCTCCTCCCACTCCTGCCGACGCCCGCCTACGCGGCGTCGATCCCCACCAAGCTGTTCGAGTACCTGGCGGCCGGACTGGCGGTCGTCGCGACCGACGTCCCGCTCTGGCGCGAGCTGCTCGACGGCGCCGACTGCGCGACGTGGGTGCCACCGGGTGACCCGGAGTCCGTCGTGGCCGCGCTCCGCCGGTACGACAGCGATCCTGAGCTGCTGCGGCGGCACGCCGAAGCCGGCCGCGCCCTGGTGCTCGAACGCTTCCGGTGGGACCACGAAGAGCACGTCCTGCTCGACCTGTACCGGTCGCTGTCCGGCGCTCCGCCGATGCCGGAAGCCGTCGGGCGGTGACGCCGCTCCCGCCACCCCGGTCGGTCGTCAGCCGACGGGGTGCGCTGTTCGGCGCGGCCGGAGCGATCCCCGCAGCGCTGCTCGCCACCGGAACCCGGTCGGCCGCCGCGTCCGGACGCTCGACTCCCGCGCCGGCGGACACGGCCCGGATGGTGACCGACGCCGGGGTCGGCCGGTTGCAGGACGCCGTCGCGGCCACCGACGCGGGTGCCGTGCTCGTCGTGACCCGGCACTGGGTGTTGTCCGAGCCGCTGCGGATCGACCGCGCGATGACGATCCGGTTCGTCGGCGGATCGCTCTCCACCACGCGCGACATCGACGTGCTCGTCGTCGCTGCGTCGGACGTCACCATCATCGACGCGGTCCTCCGTGGTTCCGGGTCGGACCACTCCGGGCTCGGTCGGGGGATCCACGTCGTCGGCACCGTCACACGGCCGTTCCACGACGTGCGGATCCTCGGCGCGGACATCCGCGACTTCTCCCACGACGGTGTCCTCCTCGACCACTGCGCCGCGTTCACCGTCGCGGACTGCGTCATCGCCGACGTCGGCTACGCCGGAGTGCTCATGTTCTCCTGCACCGACGGCACGGTGCGTGGCAACCGCATCGCCCGGGTGACCCAGCCTGCGCCCTACCTGAACTCGTACGGCATCGAAGCCGTCCGCGCGACCACCACCGGGCTCCTCGGCGCACCGCGTTCGGCCCGGGTCGTCATCGCGGACAACCACGTCTCCGACGTCCCCGCGTGGGAGGGCATCGACACCCACGGCGGGCAGTCCATCGCGATCCTCCGCAACCTCGTGGAGAACTGCCGGGTGGGGATCGCCGTCGTCCCCTCGAAGGACGAGTCGAACGCCGGCGCCACGAAGTACGCGCCCCTCGACTGCTCGGTCATCGACAACGTCGTCCGCCGGACGACGTCCGGCCCCGGGTCCGGCATCGTCATCCGCGGCGCGGGCGAGACCGTCGGTGACCCCGCCGAACGGGCGAACGGCATCGTCCTCCGCAACACGGTGTCGGGGTACGGAGACGGTGACCGCGACGGGGCCGTCCTCGTGTACCTGACGCGGCATCTGATCGTCGCGCACAACCACTGCCCGGGTGGCGTCCGTCGCGGGCTCTCCCTCTACCACTCGAACGACGGCATCACGCTCGTCGGCAACCGGATCGCGGGGCTGCGGCGACAGGGCACTGCCGCATCGGTCGCGATCGACATCCGCGCCACCGAGAACCGCGGGCACCTGGTGGGGAACCGGTACGAGGGCAGTGTCGAGAGCGGTGCCGTCTACGGGGTGCTGTGCCGTCAGACGGCCAACGACCTGGTGCTCGTGGACAACGACTGGGCCGCGACGACGACCGCGGTCGTGGCGGGTGCCGGCGCGGTGCTCCGGATCCGCGAGGGCTGAGCTGCCCGACGCCCGGGCACCTTCCGCCGGTCGGTCCGTGCACGTGCTGCAGCATCGCGGCGCCCAGCGCCCTGCCCCGGCAGCGCGCGGAGCAGCATCGATGCCGGCCCCTGTGACAGCGCGGGTGCGGGTGCTTCGCACGCGAGCGCCGAGCGGCGGCCGGCCCGGGATCGTGCTCGCAGCCGATCGTCGCCCAGGATGGTGAGGCGCCGTCTGGGCGCGGCCCGCTCCCAGCCACTGCGCGGGGCGATCAGCAGGATCAGCGTCCCCATCAGCAGCCCGTGCGAGAGCATCGCCGTGAAGATGGACGTGTTGGACAGCATGATGCTCGGCATCACCACCGCCATCGCCGCGACCCGCATCGGGAGCCCCCGGCTCGCACCGTCCAGGAACCGAAGCCAGACGAACAGTGCAGCCGCCGCGACGAAGATCCCGATCCAGCCCAGGTTCGCGAACCCGTCGGCGAACAGGTTGGCGTTCGCGTAACCCACCGACCCGGGCACCAGGTAGTCGGAGATCCGTTTCGGCGGCGGCAGGTCGTACGGGTACTCGATCCAGGGGCTGAGGAACGAGTACCCGTAGCGTGCGATGGGGTTGTCGGAGAAGTAGTCGACGTAGACCGAGGACAGCAGCCCCGGCGTCAGCATGAACCGACGGGTGAACACCGACGTCCAGGTGATGCCGCCCTGCACCTCATCGGCGACCGCAGAGACGATCATGATCGCGAGGGGCGCAGTGAGGAAGGCGAGCGACCGCGCCGGTTTCGTACCCCGGAACAGCACGGCCATGCCGAGGACGGCGATGAACGAGAACAGGACCGCCTTGAACCCGGTGCTCGAGTACAGCAGGAACTGCCCGGCGAGGGCGAGGACCACCAGGGACGGGCGCCGACGGAAGATGCCCCGCGCGAGGACCAGCGGGTTGATCACGTACGCCTGACCGGTCAGCAGGTACCCGAGGGCACCGCCGGTCCCGACGTCTGCCGAGTAGTCGGCACGCACCTCGTAGATGTCGTCGAGCGCCAGGAAACGAATGTGGATGCCGACCGTCCCCGCCATCAGGCCGTACGTGACGAGGGAGTAGAGGCCGCACACCAGCCACGTGAGCGTGCCACGGTCGATCCGTCGCGCACCGATGACCAGCACGTCGTCCGCCCGCTCGACCCGGGCTTCCGGAGCAGTCGCGCCGCTCGGAGTGGCGAGGCTGACCAGTGCGAAGGCCGTCCCGACCGCGGCACTCAGCGCGATCGCCGTGGCGGTGGACACGTACCCGGTCGAGATGCTCATGATCATCGTCGGGCTGACGCACACGACGAAGATCGTCCAGAGCACGACGTGCGACGGCCGGACGAGCACCCGGGGGAGCGTGAGCGCCACCCCGGTCGTCAGCACGATGACGACGAGCAGCGCCTGCCAGGTTGCGGGGACGTAGCCGTACCCCAGGTACGAGAAGATCGGCGCGACGAGGTTCGCCGAGATCCAGTTCATCGTGAGGCCGAGGAGTCCGACCGCGATGAACACGCCGATCACCCGTCCCACCGGACGGGCGAGCTCGCCGCGGTCGATCGTCGCCCGCGTCACGGGGTTGCCGTCGGCGTCGGTCGTGCTGCGCGGACGCCGGGCAGGAGGTCGTCGTACATCGCGACCAGACGCTCGGCCTCCGGCGCCCAGCTGAACCGTGCGGCGGCCCGCCGGGCCTCGGCCCCGTGGCGCTCGAGGAGCGCGGGGTCGTCCGCGTACCGGCGGATCGCCTCCGCGATGGCAGAGGGATCGTCGGCCGGAACGAAGGTCACGCACTCGACACCGCGCAACAGGTGCCGCCACAGAGGCACGTCGGTGGCGATGACCGCGAGTCCGGCCGCGAGGTACTCGAACAGCTTCGTCGGGAAGATCTGGTCGGTGACGGGCGTCCGGCGGAACGGGACCACGCCGATCCGAGCCCGCAGGAGCAGGTCGCGCGCTTCCAGCGGGCCGACGACGCCACCGTGCACAGCCCGGCCGGTGGCCTCGGCGGCACGCAACCGCTCCGTCGACGTCGCCCGGTCGATCGATCCGACCATCTCGATCCGCCATCCCGCCGGGAACGACGGTTCCTCGACGACGGACGCGAGCACGTCGATGCCGCGGTCGTGACTCAGGACCCCGACGTGCGCGACCAGGGCGGGCCGCGCCTCCAGGCCGACCTGGGCGTCGTCCTCTGGACGCGCGAAGGGGAAGTTGTGGATCGCGATCCGGCGCGGCGCCGGGAACCGGCGTCCGGTCCACTCGGTGGCGGTGACCACCCGGTTCGCGGTCCCGGCCACGCGGAGCAGCCCGTGCGAGAGCAACGCGAACACGGCACGCTGCCGGTGGGTCAGGTAGTCCTTGCCCCAGACCTGGTCAGGCAGGTCCTCGTGCGCGTCGTAGACGACGGTGCGACCGGCCAGCCGGAGCACCGGGATGGTCCAGATGAGCTCGGGATCGTGCAGGTGCACCACCCGGGCGCGCGACCGCAGCGCGAGGGTGAGTGCCTGCGTGGTCGACACGACCATGCGCCGGACCCGGGAACGCCGGGGGATCCGGACCACCTCGACGGACGTGGGAGGCGCGTCGAGGTCGGATTCGACCGCGATGAGCCGGACGCGGTAGCCGGCGTCGGCGGCTGCCCTGGCTTCCCGCAGGTGGACGCGGTTGTCGACCCAGGGGTGGGCGCTGGAGACGTGGACGATGTCGGGGAGCATGCTCGGGGTTCCTCGGACGGGACAGGACAGGACGGGGGAGGGGAGGGTCAGGCGGCGACGGTGTCGTCGAGGACGCCGGCCAGGACGCCGGCCAGCCGGCGGTAGTCGTGCTCGCGGACGACGTGGTCGCGGCCGCGGGCACCCATGGCCTCGCGTTCGGCGGCGGGCATCGTCGCGAGCGCGAGGATGCCCTCGGCGATCGCCTCGGGGTCGTCCGGCCGGACGTGCAGGCCGCTGGTCGAGGCGGCCACGGGTTCGAGCGTGACGGGTGCTCCGACGAGCAACGGGCGGCCGAGCAGCATGTACTCGTACTGCTTGTTCATCGAGACGCCGTGTCGGTAGAGCGGGAGGTCGTGCATGTTGACGACCAGGCAGTCCGCCCGGCGTCCGATGCGGCGGGCGTCGTCCTGCGGCACCCGTCCGTCCCAGATCACGTCGGCGCCGGCCGGGAGGCGCGACGCGCGTTCCCGGAGCGCGCTGACGTCCGATCCGTCCCCGACCATGCGGAGCACCAGACGTGGGCCGCCGCGCGCGGCGGCCCGGCGGGCGGCGAGGTCGAAGCCGTCGAGGACGGCTTCGAGCGCGTTCGCCGGCCCCATCGAGCCGATGTAGGTGACCGTGAAGCGGTCGTCATCGGGCGCGGGCGCGAGTGCGGAGTCGGGCTCGTCCGAGGGCTCTTCGGGTGCGTCGGGTTCGTCGGCTCGCTCGTCGAGCGCGACACCGTTCGGGACCCAGGTGAAGGGCGTGGGCTGACCGCGGTCGGCGTAGTACCGGCCGACGCCCTCGAGCGGGGAGACGATGTGCGCTGCCCGACGGACGACGGTCCGTTCCAGCCGTCGGAGCAGCCGGACCACCGTGTGCCGTTCGGTCATGCCCGCCAGCCCGAGGGCTGACTCCGGCCAGAGGTCGCGCGGTTCGAAGACGAACGGCACGTCCATCCGTCGTGCGAGCACCGAGGCGCCCCACGCGGCCAGGGGATGGAAGGAGCCACCGATCACGACGTCCGGTCGGGGGAGCCCTCGGAGTGAAGCAGGTCGGAGCAGTAGCGCGGTGAACAAGCCGATGTCGGCGATGCGACGGATCGCTCGGCGGGCTCCAGCGCCACGGTGGTCGACTCCGCGGAGCCAGCAGAACTCGTACCCGTCGCCCGTCCAGCGCTCGCGCAGCGTCGTCCCGTGCAGGTGGGAGCGGCCGGAGGGGTGGTCCGTGCCGGCGGCGATGACCACCGTGCGCCAACCGTGCTCGGTCAGACCCGCGGCGAGGTGCTGGTGTCGGGTCGCGCGGCCGTCCCGCTCGCGGTGGTGCGCGTAGTGGTTGACGATCCAGACGGTCCTCACCGGGAACGACCCGTCATCGCGGCGGTGCCCTCGAAGACGTCGGAGCTGACGTGACCCGGCGCGGCGATCCCTTCGCGGCGGAGCACGATGACGACCGTGCGGAGCAGGATGCGCAGATCCAGGCCGAGCGTCACCGTGTCGACGTACTCGACGTCGGACCGCAGTCGCTCGGGCCACGGGAGCGCGTTGCGGCCGCGCACCTGGGCGAGACCGGTCAGACCGGGCAGGACGTCGTGTCGGCGTGACTCCTCGGCGGTGTACAGCTCGAGGTAGCGGCAGAGGGTCGGGCGGGGGCCGACGAAGCTCATGTCGCCCCGCAGGATGTTCCAGAGGCTGGGGAGCTCGTCGAGGCTCGTCGACCGCAGGAAGGAACCGATCGGCGTGAGCCGGTCGCTGTCGCTGACGAGCCCTGCCACGGGGTCCGGCTCGAGCATCGTCCGGAACTTCAGGATGGTGAACGTCTTGCCGTGCAGCCCGGGGCGGGGCTGCCGGAACAGCACCGGACGACCGAGCCGAGCCGCGACCAGGACGGCGACGACGGCGAGCACCGGAGCGAGTGCGACGAGCGCGAGCGAAGCGCCGATGACGTCGGAGAAGCGCTTCGCACGGAGGGTGCGTCTGCGGCTGGGGGAGTGCATGGGTCGGATCCTTGTCATCGTTCGGCAGTGCGGGTGCTCGTGTACTCCGAGCGGTAGTACGCGCTTCGGGATGCCTTGTGCTTGGTCTTGGTGAGGACGACGCCGTCGACCTGCTGGCCGACGCGCGCCAGCGCCTCGATCGCGAGTCGCACGTCGGACCGTTTCGTCTGGTTGGCGGCGGTGACGAGCAGCGTCGTGGACACGAGCGTGCTGACGAGCGCGGAGTCGGTGACGGCGAGGACCGGTGGCGTGTCGACCAGGACGACGTCGTGGTCGGCGGCCAGCTCGGCGAGGACGCGCGCCATCGCCTCGGACCCGATCAGTTCGCTCGGGTTCGGGGGGATCGTGCCGGCGGGCAGGACCGAGAGGCCGTCCAGCCCCCAGTCCTGCAGGACGTCGACGAGTTCGACGCGACCGACGAGCAGGTCGGTGAGCCCGACGGCGCCCTCGACGTTCATGACGGCAGCGACGTTCGGGCGGCGGAGGTCGGCGTCGACGATGACCGTCCGCATGCCGCTCTTGCTCAGAGCGATCCCGAGGTTGGCGGTGGTGGTCGTCTTGCCCTCGGACGGACGCGCACTGGTGACGGCGATGGTCGGTGCCCCACTGGTCCGCAGGAACTGGATGTTCGTCCGGAGGCTGCGGAACGCCTCCGACCGCGCCGAGTTCACCTCGTCTCGGATAATCAGCGGGTGCCGGGCGGCATCGGCGTCGAATGCGATGTCACCGACCAGCGGGACGTCGCCTTCGAGGTCCTCGCCGGAGCGGACGCGCGTGTCGACCGCGGCGCGGAGCAACGCGAGGGCCGCGCCCACTGCCAGACCACCGAACAGGCCGAGGGCGAGGTCTGTGGCCTTCTTCGGGGCGACGGGGCTCAGCGGACGGGTCGCGGGGGTCACCTCCTCCAGTCTGACGGACGGCGCCCGGTCGGCGCCGGCCGGCTCGATCTGCTGCACCACCGCTGCGAGGCTCCTGCCGATCCGTTCGGCGATCCTGGCCGCGGCGTCGGCGGACCCGTCCTGCACGGCGATCCGGATGATCACGGTGCCGGTGTCGACCGATGTCGTGACTCGGGAGGCGAGTGCCGCCGGGGTGGTGTCGAGGCCGAGCTCGTCGATGACGCCCTGCAGCACCCGGGGGGAGGTCGCGAGCTGCGTGTAGGACTTGATCTTCTGCTGCGCCGCGTTCGATCCCTGCGCGATCTCGCCCGCGGAAGCCGAGGTGTCGCCGGCAACGGACACGTAGTAGGAGGTCGACGCTTCGTACGTGGGCGGGGTGACGCTCGTGATGACGATCGATACGCCAGCTCCGAGGAGCGTTGCACCGGCGATGATCCACCAGCCCGAGAGGAGGGCGCGGATGACGGCGAGGTAGTTCAAGAGGAGCCTCCGGTCGGGATGTGGCACCAGTGTAAAACATCACATCTGAAAGAACAATACGGCGCGCAGGAGGGGACGGGAAGACTGCTCCCGTCCCCTCCTCGGTGCCGTCGGCGGTCGGACTCAGCCGGCTGCCGTGATGGTGTTCCCCTTCCCCTGGTCGTCGACCTCGGGCGCCTCCCCGTTGTAGGTGAGGGTGTTGTTCGAGCCGCTGAAGAAGACCTTCTTGGTCGACGACACGGTGATGGTGGCGTTGCTGGCCTCGACGGTGATGGTCCCGACCGAGCCGAGCGCGTACGTGCGGTCGGAGCTGATGAGGTTCGCCGCAGCGCAGTCGTCAGTCGTGATCGTCTCGTCGGACTCGGCGTTCTCGTCCCAGAGCTGCACCGCACCGTCGATGCACTCGTTGTAGACGGTCTCAGCCGCCTTCGTCGTGCTCGAGGCCGTCGGCTTCGGGTCCTTCGCTTCGGACGAGCTGCACGCCGTGACGCCGATCGCGGCGACGAGGGCGATGGATGCTGCGGCGAGGCCGCGGCGGAGCGTGGTGTTCATCGGGTTTCCTCTCCGAGGAGTTCGTTCGGCGCTGACGCCGTGCGGAAGAAGGGAGGCCCCTCCCGTCTCGTGGACGGGAGGGGCCGGGGTGCTACTTGGTGTCGGCCGGCAGCGTGAAGAGCTCGCTGCGCTCGGTCTTGCCGTTCTTGGTCAGCTCGAGGGCGAACCGGAACTCGGTCGCACCGCGGGAGACCGCGCGGTCGAAGGTCCAGTTGCCCTGCCCGTCCACCTCGAACGTTCCGGGGACGATCTGCGTGCCGGAGACGTTCAGCACGCGGTAGCTCGCGTCGGGCTCACCGGTGCCGGAGAAGGTGTTCACGACACCGGGGGTGACGGAACGGTTGGCGACGGTCACCGGAGCGAAGTCCGCGGCGGCGATCGTGAACAGCTCGGACTTCTCGGTCCGGCCGTTCTTGGTCTGCTCGATCACGAAGCGGAAGTTCGGTGCGCCGTTGGAGACGACGCGGTTGAACGTCCAGTTGCCCTGTGTGTCGATCTCGAACGTGCCGGGGACGATCTGGGTGCCGGAGACGTTGAGCACGCGGTAGGTCGCGCCGGGCTCACCGGTGCCGGTGAAGGTGTTCGAGCGACCCGGGGTGACCCGTTCCGGCGTCGTGACGGTCACCGGGGTGAGCGCCGCGGCGTTGATCGTGAACAGCTCGGACTTCTCGGTCTGGCCGTTCTTGGTCTGCTCGATCACGAAGCGGAAGTTCGGTGCGCCGTTGGAGACGACACGGTTGAACGTCCAGTTGCCCTGTGCGTCGATGTCCAGCGTGCCGGGGACGATCTGCGTCCCGGAGGCGTTGAGCACGCGGTAGGTCGCGCCGGGTTCACCGGTGCCGGTGAAGGTGTTCGAGACACCGGGGCGGACGGCGGCCGGCGTGGTGACGGTCACCGGCGCGAGGGCGGTGGCGTCGACCGTGAAGAGCTCGGACTTCGTGGTCTGGCCGTTCTTGGTCTGCTCGATCACGAAGCGGAAGTTCGGTGCGCCGTTGGAGACGACGCGGTTGAACGTCCACTTGCCGTTCTCGTCGATGTCCAGCGTGCCGGGGACGATCTGCGTCCCGGAGACGTTGAGCACGCGGTAGGTCGCGCCGGGTTCACCGGTGCCGGTGAACGTGTTCGAGCGCCCCGGAGTGACCGAAGCCGGGCCCGAGAGGGTGATCGGCGCGAGCTCGGTGTCGCGCTCGACCGTGGCGGTGACGGTCTTGCGGTCGACCTCGACGCCGTTGACCTTCTGGACGACGGTGAGCTCGTTGTCGCCGTCCTCCAGACCGGTGACAGTGATGCTCCAGGCGCCCGTCGTCTCGTCGGCGGTGGTGCGCTGGTCACCGATGGAGACCTCGGCACCCTTCGTGGCGGTCCCGGAGATGACCGCGGACATCGCGTCGTCGTCCACGGAGTCCACCGCCGCCGTGAGCGGAGCGGCGATGGTCGTCGCGGTGGTGCTGGACGTGTCGAACGACCCCTCGACCGCCGTTCCGGCGAGCGTGGTCGTCATCGAGGGCGTTCCGTCTGCGATCTCCGCCGGCGTCTCGACCTCGATGCTCCAACGGAGCAGCGACGCGTCCGGCAGGGTCCACGTGCTGCTGGTCGGCTTGAACGTGAAGGTGTAGGTCTTGCCGTCCATCGACAGGTCGCCGTTGGTGAGGGTGGCGGAACGGTTCGTCCAGTCCTCACCGGGCCGCTTGTAGGAGCCCTCGATGGTGTTCTGCCCCTCGGCGAAGGTGGTGCCCTCGGGCGCGGTGAACGTCACCTGCGCATCCGGACGGGACACGTCGCCCTTGGTCTGGAACTGCGCCTCGACCTTCGTCGTCTCGCCGCGCTGCAGGGTTGCAGCTGCGCCGTCCTGCCCGACGATCGCGGCGTCGTTGATCGTGACCGTGACCGGCTTCGAGTCAACCGTGTCGTTGCCGATCTTCTGCTCCACGAGCAGGCTGTTCGGGCCCGACTCCAGGCCGGGGACCTCGAGGCTCCAGTCGCCGTCCTCGTTCGCGGTCGCGCTCTGCTCACCGACGACGATCGTCGCACCCGGCGTCGCCGTGCCCGTGAGGACCGCGCTGCCGGCTGCGTGGTCGATCGAGTCGACTGCAGCCGTCAGCGCACGCTGCGCGACCTCGATGTTCGTGGTCGTCTTCCCCTCGGCACGGTAGTCACCCTTGGAGCTGTCGCCGGAGTAGGTGAAGCTCATCTGCCCGGAGCCTGCGGCGGCATCGGCCGGCGTCGTGACGTTGAGCATGTACTGGTACTGCTCGCCGGCGACCATATTGCCGCCAGCGGTGTCCAGGTCGAAGGTGATCTTCGTGTTCCCGTCCGAACGCACACCGTTCTTCAGGTCCAGCGGCGTGTAGGGACGGAAGTCACCGCTCGTGCCGGAACGATAGCTGGCAGCGACCGTCGCCTGTCCGTCCGCGAACGTCGTGCCCGTCGGCGCGGTCAGCGTGACCGAGCCCTTCATGTTCGAACGGGTCTCGTTGTTCTGCACCAGGAACGGCACCTGCGTGCTCTCGCCACGCGTCAGGTCGACCGGGCCGTGGTCGACACCGACGACGGTGCCACCCTCCACGATCGTCACCGTGACGGGCTTCTCATCGACGTCGGCGTTGTTGAACCGCTGCTTCGCCGTCAACGTCTGGGTCCCAACCGAGAGCCCTTCCACCGTCATCGACCACGTGCCACCATTCGACACGTTCACCGACTTCGACCCGATCGTCACCGTTCCGTTCGGTGTTGCCGACCCTGAGATAATCGCCGACTTCGCAATGTTGTTCGTTTTCGACACCGACGCGGTCAGCGGGGTCGTACTCTTCTCCTTGATCAACCGATCCAAGTCCGTGAACTTGTACCCCGTGGACCCGAGAGCAAGCTTAGTAGCTTTCATGCTTGTCGAGTAGGACGTCGACCCGACCGGTCGGTTCGCGGAAACGCTCGTGAGAGTGCCGTCGGAGGAGATAGACCACAGCGTGTCCGATGCTCCCGTCCTGCACTTGTACTCGCTATTGATTTGAGTGAGTACCGTACCGGGATAGTCGTGGTAATTAGTGAGGGGCCAGAAGCATTCTGTGCTGTTGTAATAGAGCTGATAATTATTGCCGACCTTGTAAACAGTGTTTGTGCCTGCTGCAGAAAGTGCCGCAGCGTAGGACGAATGGGTGGTTATTGATACGGCACCAGCCAGGCCCTGGCTCGAGGCTTTCCACGATCCAGTGGAACCCCAAACTGCTTTGAACGTGCCGACAAGTGTCTTCGTTGCCGTTAGTTCAGGCGCTGCTGAGGCGGGGGCGGTGCCGAAGGACAACCCGCTGACGATCGTGGCGGCGGCCAGCCCGGCCGCGCCCATGGACTTGAAGGCCGTCGAGGCCCTCTTCTTGTGAGACATGTGCATCTTTCAGGACAAGCCGCGCGACGGCGGCTGTGCGGGAGGGAAGCACGCGGGCGACGATGAGCGCCGCGGCATGTACATCCAGAATATCATGTGAAATACACATACTGGTGCGACACTGCTTACTGGGAGTTGAGTGGGTTCGACGCAACTTCTGCCTTCCTGGGTTGACGTCGCCGCGGTCCCGAGTAGAGTTGAGTCCATCGGACGCAAGTCCAACGACTTACCCCTAGCAAGAGGAGCATCACCACATGGGACGTGCAGTAGGCATCGACCTCGGAACCACCAACTCGGTCGTCAGCGTGCTCGAGGGCGGTGAGCCCACCGTCATCGCGAACGCCGAGGGCATGCGCACCACGCCGTCGATCGTGGCGTTCACGAAGGACGGCGAGGTGCTCGTCGGCGAGACCGCGAAGCGCCAGGCCGTGACGAACGTCGACCGCACCATCGCCAGCGTCAAGCGTCACATCGGCACCGACTGGACCGTCGAGATCGACGGCAAGAAGTACACGCCGCAGGAGATCTCGGCCCGGACCCTCGGCAAGCTGAAGCGCGACGCCGAGCAGTACCTCGGCGAGGACGTCACCGACGCGGTCATCACCGTGCCGGCGTACTTCAACGACGCCGAGCGCCAGGCCACGAAGGACGCCGGTGAGATCGCCGGCCTCAACGTCCTGCGCATCATCAACGAGCCGACCGCTGCCGCGCTTGCCTACGGCCTCGACAAGGGCAAGGAAGACGAGCTCATCCTGGTCTTCGACCTCGGTGGCGGCACGTTCGACGTCTCCCTGCTCGAGGTGGGCAAGGACGACGACTTCTCCACGATCCAGGTCCGCGCGACCTCCGGCGACAACCGCCTCGGCGGTGACGACTGGGACCAGCGCATCGTCGACCACCTGATCAAGAAGTTCAAGGACGAGCACGGCGTCGACCTGTCCACGGACAAGATCGCCAAGCAGCGCCTGAAGGAAGCGGCTGAGCAGGCCAAGAAGGAGCTCTCGTCGCAGATGTCGGCGAACATCCAGCTCCCGTACCTGACGCTCACCGCCGACGGCCCGCTGAACCTCGACGAGACCATCTCGCGCGCACAGTTCGAGCAGATGACCTCCGACCTGCTCGACCGCACGAAGAAGCCGTTCAACGACGTCATCAAGGAAGCCGGTGTCTCGGTCAACGACATCGCGCACGTCGTGCTCGTCGGTGGCTCGACCCGTATGCCCGCCGTGGCCGAGGTCGTCAAGTCGCTGACCGGCGGCAAGTCGCCGAACCAGGGCGTCAACCCGGACGAGGTCGTCGCCGTGGGCGCCGCGCTGCAGGCCGGTGTGCTGAAGGGCGAGCGCAAGGACGTCCTGCTCATCGACGTCACGCCGCTGTCGCTCGGCATCGAGACCAAGGGCGGCCTGATGACGAAGCTCATCGACCGCAACACCGCGATCCCGACCAAGCGGAGCGAGACCTTCACGACCGCTGACGACAACCAGCCGTCGGTCGCGATCCAGGTCTTCCAGGGCGAGCGTGAGTTCACCCGCGACAACAAGCCGCTCGGCACCTTCGAGCTCACCGGCATCGCGCCGGCTCCCCGTGGCGTGCCGCAGGTCGAGGTCACGTTCGACATCGACGCCAACGGCATCGTGCACGTGTCCGCGAAGGACAAGGGCACGGGCAAGGAGCAGTCGATGGTCATCTCCGGCGGCTCGTCGCTGCCGAAGGAGGACATCGAGCGCATGGTCCGCGAGGCCGAGGAGCACGCCGCCGAGGACAAGGCCCGTCGCGAGGCCAACGAGCGTCGCAACCAGGCCGAGCAGCTCGTCTACTCGATCGAGAAGCTCATCAAGGAGAACGACGAGAAGCTCCCCGCGGACGTCAAGTCCGAAGTGCAGGCCGACGTCGACGCGCTCAAGTCCGCACTCGCGGGCGAGGACGACGACGCCGTGAAGACCGCCTTCGACAAGCTCAACGAGTCGCAGGGCAAGCTCGGTCAGGCGATCTACTCGCAGCAGGACGCGGGCGCCGCGGCCGGTGGCGAGCAGCCCACCGCCGACGGCCAGGCCCAGGCGGACGACGAGGACATCGTCGACGCCGAGGTCGTGGACGACGAGGACGACAAGGACAAGAAGTAGCGATGACGGATCCCAAGGACAACGTGCCCGAGGAGAGCGAGCCCCAGGTCGAGGGCGACGCCACCAACGCGCAGGAGCCCGAGGACCTCATCGAGGCGGAGGGGCCCGACGTCGAAGTGCCGACGGACGGCCCCGCCGCCGGGGGCCCGGCTGCGGACGCGGCGAACGACCTCTCCCCGGAGGACGAGGCCCTGCTCGCCGACGCCGCCCGCGGCATCGCCGAGGACAAGCTGAGCACCGAGGACCGCGACCTGGTCGCCGAGATGCGTGCGGACATGCTCCGTGCGCAGGCCGAGCTGGTGAACTTCCGGAAGCGCGTCGAGCGTGACCGCGAGGCGAACCGCGAGGTCGCCATCGCCGAGGTCGTCCGGGCACTGCTCCCCGCGCTCGACGACCTCACCCGTGCCGAGGCTCACGGTGACCTCGCCGAGGGTCCGATGCAGGTCATCGGCCAGAAGATCCGCGGGGGCTTCGAGAAGTTCAAGCTCGTGCAGATCGGCGAGAAGGGCGAGGCGTTCGACCCGAACATCCACGAGGCGATCGTCCAGCTCCCCACACCGGGCGCCACCGGACAGACCGTCGCGGACGTCGTCGAGCCGGGCTACAAGCTCGGTGAGCGCGTGCTCCGCGCGGCCAAGGTCGCGGTGGCGGTCCCGGCCTGAGCCGGGTCCCCGTGGCGACGACAGAAGAAGGCAGGTGATCCATGGCCAGTCAGGATTGGTTCGACAAGGACTTCTACAAGGTCCTCGGCGTGTCCAAGGACGCCTCCGACGCCGAGCTGAAGAAGACGTACCGGAAGCTCGCGCGGCAGTTCCACCCGGACTCCAACCCGGGTGACGCCGCCGCCGAGAACCGATTCAAGGAGATCAGTGAGGCGTACTCGGTGCTCTCCGACAAGGAGCAGCGTCAGGAGTACGACCAGGTCCGTGCCATGGGGTCCGGCGCTCGCTTCACCGCGGGTGGCGGAGGCCAAGGCGGGTTCGAGGACGTCTTCGGCGGGATGTTCGGGCAGCAGGGCGGCGGTGGACAGCGCGTCCGCTTCGGCCAGGGTGGCGCGGGCGGTGCCGGGGGGTTCGAGGACATCCTCGGCGGGATGTTCGGCGGCGGCGGTGGCTTCGGTCAGACCTCCGGCGGCTACCGCGGCTTCGGCGGGCCGACGAAGGGTCGTGACGTCACGGCGTCGACGACACTCGACTTCACGACGGCCATCGCCGGTGACACCGTCAAGCTGTCGCAGGGCAACGGCCGGCCGGTGAACGTCCGGATCCCCGCGGGGGTCGCGGACGGGCAGAAGATCCGATTGCGCGGGCGCGGCGAACCCTCGCCCGACGGCGGGGAGTCCGGTGACCTCGTGGTCCAGGTGTCGGTGCGCAAGCACCCGGTCTTCGAGCGCGACGGGCTCAACCTGCGCGTGGACGTCCCCGTGACGTTCACCGAGGCGGCGCTCGGCGCGACGATCGAGGTGCCGACGCTCGGTGGTTCGCCCGTGAAGCTCAAGGTCGCTCCCGGCACGCCGTCGGGTCGCGTCCTGCGCGTCAAGGGCCGCGGCGTCACGACCAAGAACGGCACGGGTGACCTGCTCGCGACCGTCCAGGTCGCGGTGCCGTCCCACCTGTCGGACAAGCAGCGCGAGGCCGTCGAGGCGCTCGCGGCCGCTCTGCCCGACGAGAACCCTCGCGAGGACCTCCTCGCGAAAGCGCGTGACTAGCGTCACGCCAGCACAGCAGTAGAACCGGTCTGGAGGAACGGTGCGGCTCCGTCAGGAAGCCGCACCGTTCCTCCAGACTGGTTCCAGGACCCCGCGGACGACGGAAAGGAACGCGCCATGACCGACATGGACGAGAACTCGCCCGTCTTCGCGATCGCGGTGGCGGCGGAGCTCGCCGAGATGCACCCGCAGACGCTGCGCCAGTACGACCGGCTCGGCCTGGTCGTGCCGGGGCGCACCCGTGGTGGGTCCCGCCGCTACTCCATGCGCAACGTCGCGCAGCTGCGCGAGATCGCGCGCCTCGGCTCCGAGGGGGTGTCGCTGGAGGGGATCCGGCGGGTGCTCGACCTGGAGAACGAGAACAAGGAACTCCGCGACCGGGTGCGCGAGCTCGAGTCGGCGTTGGCCGACCAGCTCATCAACCGTCCCGGTGCGCGCGTGTTCGCGGCGACGACGACGGGGGCTGCGGTGTCGCTGCGCGCCGGCGCACGACCCCAGCGGAACACGCAGATCGTCCTCTACCGCGGGCCGCGCTGACGGCTCTGCGCGGACACGTCGCCCCCGGGATCGCCGATCCCGGGGGCGAACTGTGCGCGCGGTGATCAGCGGGTGTTCGCGTACACTGTGTAGAGCGACGACGTGTACTGCACGTCGGACACCGAGACCTCGAGCTTGAACTCGAACTTCGTTGCGCCACGCGACACGGCGCGCTGGAAGCTCCAGTCACCGTCCTCGGACACCGCGACCGTCCCCGGCACGATCTGCGTCCCCGAGGCGTTGAGCACGCGCATGGTCGCGCCGGCCGGACCGGAGCCCTGGAACGTGTTCACCTCGCCCGGGTCGACCGCGCGTGTGTCGACGATGATCGGATCGAGGCCCTCGTTCGCGTCGATGCTGAACAGGTCGGAGGTCTCCGGGCCCTGATCGTCCTTCGTCTGCTCGATCACGAACTCGAACTTGATCGCGCCGGCCGTCACCACGCGGTCGAAGCTCCAGTTGCCGTCCTCGTCGACCGTGCGGGTACCCGGCACGATCTGCGTCCCCGACGCGTTGAGCACGCGGTACGACGCCCCCGGTTCGCCGGTGCCGGAGAACCGGTTCGAGACCCCGGGGATCACGGTCTCCGGACCGGAGAGACGCGCGGGCGTCAGGCGTCCGGTCGCGCCCGGGTTGATGGTGACCTCGGCGACCGTGGTGTTCGCGCCCTTCGACTGCTGGACGACCCGGAGCACGTGCTCGGCGCGGTCGAGGTCGTCCGTCTCGACGAACCAGCGACCGCTCGGCAGGACGCCCTCGTCGCTCCGGCCGACGACGCGGTCCTCGTCGCCGGACACGTCGAGGACCTCGACGGAGGATCCCGGCTCTCCACCGCCCGACATCGAGACCGGCCCACCGCGGTGCGCGTCGCCGTCCTCAGGGGTGCTGATGCTGACCGCTGCGCCGTAGTCGACGTCACGTTCCACCTCGTGCTCGGTGTCGCGCGCGCCGTCGATGAACTGCGCCCCCGTCACCCGGAGCACCCCGCCGGTCCCCGGCGCCGGGATCGTGATGCTCCAGGAACCGTCGTCCGGGTCGGCGGTGGCGGACGTACCGAGCTGGGCTCCCGTCGGACCGAAGAGCCGGACCTCGGCACCGGGCTGTGCCGTGCCGAAGGCGGTCGCGGGTTCGGTGCGCTCGTCGGGCTCGATGGTCGTCTCCATCGTCAACGGCGCGGCCGTGACGGTGACGTCGAGGTCGGCCGTGGCGGTGCGTTCGGTGCCCTCGTACTGCTCGAGGGCGAGCGTGCTCGTGCCGAGCGGCAGGTTCGTCACCCGTGCGCTCCACCGCCCGTCGGCGTCGATCCGCTGCGGGTTCCGACCGTCGATCAGCACGGTGGCCGACGGCGTCCCGGTGCCGGAGAGCTGCGCGCTGCGGGACAGGACGTCGACCGAGGCGACGGACGCGCTGAAGGACGGCACGAAGTCCTCGATCGTGGGCACGCGGTCGGCGACGTTCTGTGACTGCAGCCGCATCACGCCGTCGGTGTTGAACAGGCCGAGGAAACCGCGGTTGTACGTCGACTGCAGGCCGGTGCCGACGGGGTTGTTCGAGCCCGAGTTCGCAGCCGTCCGGAACCGTTGCTTGGCGTCCCCGGGCTCGCACGTCTCGAGGGTGACCGGGGAGGAGCTGGTGATCGATGCGGTGCCGGCCGTCAGGCAGAGCTCCGGCGCGGAGACCGGGCGGACGGTGGTGACCGCGCCGGGGGCGGGGATGACCCACCGCACGGCGGCGGCCCGGGCGGCTTCGAGGGTGCGGGTGCGGTTCGCCGGGAGTTCCTGCCCGGCGGCCACGACCGTCGGTGAGCCGAAGGTCGGCGTCGTCGGGTCGCCGGCGAAGGCGGACGTCTCCGTCACCAGGGGACCGACCAGGGTGGGGACTGTCTCGTGCGTCGATGCGGCCTGTGCCGGTGTCAGGCCGGCAGCAGCGATCGTCAGGGCCGTCAACCCTGCGGCACCGACTGCCGTGATCGAACGGGGTGTTCTCGTCATGCGTTCGTCTTCCTCGTCACTGAGTCCGGATCGACAGGTGCCGAGCCGGGCCGGCTCTGCCGGCTGCGGGTAACATATCAGACGTGAAGCTTCATCGACGATGGTGCGCATTGCCGATACGGGATGGGCCCGCCGCGACATGTGGAGTGTTCGAACGAGCGGTGTTCGTGCCCCTACGGTGGGGTGGCGACCCACGGCGACCCCGCCTGGTCGAGTGTCTTCGGGGAGGGGCCATGCGCAGCCGAACACCGGGCGGTGGCCCTGCGAGCAGCTGCACCGTTCGCCGCCGCACGCTGTTGACGGCGGCCGCGGCGCTGGCGGGTGGAGCTGCGCTCCTGGGTGCGGTGGGGAGGACGACCGCGACGAGAGCCGCCGACGACGCTGACCAGGACGTCCTGCAGGACGCGCTGCGGGCCGTTCCCCTCGGCGGTGCGATCGTCATCGACCGCGAGTGGGTGCGTTCCCGGAGTCTCGTGGTGGACCGCCCCGTCCGCATCCGGTTCACCGAGGAAGGACGTATCAGGATGGTCACCACGGCCACCGCAGTGGTCGTCACGGCGTCCGGTGTCGAGATCGTCGATGCCGACATCCGCGGAGTCGGCAGCGAGAGTGGGGGCGAGGGCCACGGGATCGCCGTCATGGGTGACCGGCTGGCACCACTCCGCGGGGTCGTGGTGCGAGGCGGTCGGTTCCGTGACCTGCCGCACGACGGCGTCCACCTCGAGTACTGCGATCACTTCCGGGTGACCGGGACGACGATGGACCGTGTCGGGTACGCGGGGGTGCTCGGCGTCGGTGTGGTGGACGGGGTCATCGACCGCAACCGGGTGTCCGACGTCCGGCAGCCCCGGGGTCGCGTGAACTCGTACGGGATCGCGCTGACCCGGGATGCGACCGCGACGCCCGACGTCACGCGGCGGTCGGCGCGTGTCCGGGTCGTGGACAACCACGTCAGCGGCGTCCCGGCGTGGGAGGGCATCGACACCCATGCCGGCGAGGGCATCGAGATCCGCGGGAACGTCGTCACGGCGTGCCGCGTGGGCATCGCGGCCGTGCCGTCGAAGGACCCCGACGACCGGACGCAGACGGGTGTTGCGCCGATCGACCTGGTGATCGCCGACAACGTCGTCACGCGCGGCGCCGGGCTGCCCGCAGGCTCCGGGATCCTGGTCAGCGGTGCCGGCACGACCGTCGGATCGACGCGTCCCCGCGCGACCGGACGGGTCATCGGGAACGTCGTGACCGGATACGGAGGCGGCGGGGAAGCAGGCATCCTGGTCAAGCTGACGCGTGGCATGGTGCTCGACGGCAACCGCGTGCGGTCCAGTGCCGACAACGCGATCTGCCTCGTCCACTCGAACGCGGCCGCAGTCGCCCGGAACAACTCCGTCCGTGGTGTGAGCGCCACCCGCGTCGGCGTGAACATCCGCGCCGGTGCGAACGACGGATCCATCCACCACAACGCCTTCGCGGTGACGCAACCCGCGCTGGCGGTCGCGGTGCGGTTCGGGGATCCGGACAACCGGTTCCACGTGTCGGACAACGACTGGGGCAACGCTCGGGTGCACCTCGCGCGCGGTGGCGCGGTCGTGACGAGCTGATCACGGCGACGGGCCCGGCCGGGGAGGTGCACCACGGCCGGGCCCGCCCCGTCAGGATGCGCGGATGCTGAACACGCGGCTGGTGTCGACGGTGCCGTCGAGTGTCTGTTCGATGACGAAGTCGAACTTCGTGGCTCCCGTGGAGACGACGCGCTGGAAGCTCCAGTCGCCGTCCTCGTCCGCGGTGACGGTGCCGGGGACGATCTGTGTGCCCCAGGCGTTGCGGACGCGGATCGAGGCGTTCGGGGTGGCGGTGCCGGTGAACGTGTTCAGGACGCCCGGGGAGACCGACGACGTCGCGACCGATGCATCCCGGAGGGCTGCCGCCGCCGCGATGCTGAACACGCGGCTGGTGTCGACGGTGCCGTCGAGTGTCTGTTCGATGACGAAGTCGAACTTCGTGGCTCCCGTGGAGACGACGCGCTGGAAGCTCCAGTCGCCGTCCTCGTCCGCGGTGACGGTGCCGGGGACGATCTGTGTGCCCCAGGCGTTGAGGACGCGGATCGAGGCGTTCGGGGTGGCGGTGCCGGTGAAGGTGTTCAGGGCGCCGGCCGAGACGGCCGTCGTCTGCACCGTGGCCGGTTCGATCGGCTGGGTCTCGTCCGTCGCGGGGGTGAATGCGATGTCCTGCATGACCGAGGTCCGGCCGTCGGCCGTCGTCTGCGTGAAGGTCACCTCGTACCCGTCGCGGCTGGTCAGCTCGGCGGACGCCGACCACGCGGCGACGCCGGAGCGGGTCTGTACCGCCCGGGTACGGAAGAGCTCTGCGCCGTGCTGGTCCGTCGCGACGACCGTGGCGCCTGCCTCGGCGGAGCCGCTGAACCGACGTGTGCCGGGCGTGTACTCGTTCTGCTGATGGATGCCGTCGACCTGCAGCAGGCGCGGGAGTGCCAGGCGTTCGGACGTCGCGGAGTAGTGCTGTCCGTTGAAGGCGAGCGCGACGAGGTCGAGTTGTCGCCCGGTGTGCGCCTGGCCGATCGTGAAGCTCCACCCGGCCGTGTCGGGACGGATGTGCGCGACGACGACATCGCCGTCGAGCACCTGCAGCCCGGCCGTCCTCTTGACGTCGCCGACGAGCTGGATCGATCCGTTCGGCAGGACGTTGACGTCGCGGACACCCGGCGCCTCGACGTCCGGGTCGACGGCGAGCGGCAGGAGTTCGGCCCGTGTCGCGGGGGACTCGGAGCCGTCCTCGGAGATCCCGACGACCTCGAGCGCGGCACCGAGGTGCTCCTGCGGGACCGTCGCCACGAACTCCCCGTCGACGACCCGTGTCTCGCCGACGCTCGTGCCCCCGGCGGTGCGCACCTCGACAGCGACCGTCCGGTCGTCGACCGCGCCCCACAGGGTGAAGTCCCCGTCGAGGCGGCGCTCCGACGGCTGCACCTGCGGAGCAGCAGGGGTCGCACCGGTGCCTTCCGAGAAGACCACCGGTTCGATCGTGCTCTTCCGGCCGTCCGGCAGCGTCTGGCTGAAGGTGATCGTGTGGTCGCCCGCGGTCAGGTCGGCTTCGGCGCTCCAGGTACCGACGGCCGAGCGGGCCGACGGGACCTCGGTCCTGAAGAGCGTGGTACCCGTGACGGTGTCCGTCGCGGTGATCGTCGCGCCGACGGTCGCCGTGCCCTCGAACCGCTTCGGGCCCGGGACGAACCGGTTCTCCGCCCGCAGTCCGTCGACCCGGAGCGTGCGCGGGAGCGGGATGCGCTCCGTCCGTGTCGCCGTGCCGTCGGCTGCGATGTGGACGCGGACGAGGTCGAGACCCGTGTCGCGGTACTTGTCGAGGGCGCGGAGGAGGAACAAGCCCTGGCCGCCGGCCCATCGGCTGACCGTCTCGTCCCCGTCGAGCAGGTACACGTCGTCGGTCCCCGCGAACCCCGTCACCGCGCGTGAACCGGCGAACGTGTCCTCGATCCTCGAGATGGCGGGGGACTCGAGCAGGGGGTCGACCGGGAGGTCGGGGACGAACACCGCGTCGGACGCGGACGGTCGGGACGAGGTCGGGGCGTCCGCGCTCGCGGCGGTCGCCACGTCGGGGGTCAGGACGCCGAAGGCGAGTGATGCGGTGACGATGCCGCAGGCGACTGCGGCGCTCCGGAACGGAGAGGGTGCCATGGGGGCTCCTTGGGGTAGGGAATGTCCAGAATATTGACATTTCGTATACCCACGCGGTGAACATGCCGAGTGCGATGCCCACGACGCAGCGACGCCCGGATACGCTGACGCGGTGCCCGACTTCGCCGACCTCTTCCGCCGCCGCGACGACTCCGCCCCGGACCTCATCGCGATCGACGGCACCGACCGGTTCCTCATCGACGAGGCCCCGCACGTGCACGGCGACGCGCTCCGGCAGCCCGGAGAGGTGGCGGTCGTCGACGACCGTCACGGCGTCCTGACCCTCGGGCTCATCACGCAGTACGGCGCGTCGAACCTCCGGGTCGTGCAGGACTCGCTCGTCGGCCAACGGGCGCTCGAGGCGAACGCCGGGACGTTCGGGCTGCGCGGCTTCCACCACCCGGACACGCTCGAGGACGCCTTCCGCGACGTCCGGCTCGTCGTGCTGCGGCTGTCGAAGTCGCACGACCGTCTGGACGAGATCGCCCGAGCCGTCGCCCGGTTCGCGGCGCCCGACGTCGTCCTGCTGTGCGGCGGCAACGTGAAGTACATGCACGCGTCGCAGAACGACGTGCTGCGTCGGTCGTTCGGCGAGGTCACCGCGTCGCGTGGCCGCGGCAAGTCGCGCCTGCTCATCGCGCAGGACCCGCTGCGTGCTCAGGCGAACCGTGCTGCGGTCACGAACCCGTGGCCCAGGTCGGTGCACGTCGACGACCTCGGCATGACCCTGGTCGCCCACGGCGGCGTGTTCGCTGGCACCTCGCTCGACCAGGGCACGCGGGTCCTGCTCGACGAGGTCGACGCCGCGGTACCGAGTGCCCGGACCGTCGTCGACCTGGGCAGCGGCAACGGCGTGATCGCCGCGGCCGTCGCCCTCCGGCGGCCCGCGGTCCGGGTGGTCGCGACCGACGTGTCGCGGATCGCCGTCGAGTCGACGCGGGCGACGGCGGAGGCGAACGGGGTGGGCGACCGGGTGACCGTGGTGCAGACCGACGCGGGGGACGAGCTCGGGAGCGGTTCCGCCCAGCTGGTGCTGTGCAACCCGCCCTTCCACGCCGACACGACGGTGACCACCGACGCTGCCGAAGCCATGTTCCGGAACGCGGCCACGATCCTCCAGGCCGGCGGGGAACTGTGGTGCGTCTGGAACTCCCACCTGCGGTACCGACCCGTGCTGGAACGACTCGTGGGTCCGACGCGACAGGTCGTGCGGACCGCGAAGTTCACCGTCACGGCGTCGGTCGCGACCTCCCGGTGACGACGAGAGCCGCCCGGGGTGACCCCGGGCGGCTCTCGTCGTGTGGCGCGGTGCCGGGACCGATCAGGCCGGCACGTAGTCGAACGTGTCGGGGTCCGGACCGGTGCGGTGGCCCTTGTCGAGGCCCGAGATGTCGGTCATGTCCTCGTCGGAGAGCTCGAAGTCGAAGATCGCGAAGTTCTCCTCGACCCGGGCACGGGTGACCGACTTCGGGAACACGATGTCGCCGCGCTGGATGTGCCAGCGGAGGACGACCTGTGCCGGGGACTTGCCGACCGAGCCCGCGATGCGGGTGATCGTCTCGTCGTCCAGGACCAGGCCCTGCGCGATCGGGGACCATGCCTCGGTGGCGATGCCGAGTTCGCGGTTGACGGCGCGGAGCTCGTCCTGCACGAGGTACGGGTGCACCTCGATCTGGTTCACCGACGGCGGGACGTCGGTCTCGGCACGCAGGCGGTGCAGGTGGTGCGCCTGGAAGTTGGAGACGCCGATCGAGCGGGCGGTGCCGTCGTGGTACAGCGCTTCGAGGGCCTTCCACGTCGGGACGAAGTCCGAGACGGTGGGGAGCGGCCAGTGGATGAGGAACAGGTCGGTGTAGCCGCCGAGCAGGTCGGCCGACTTCTTGCCGTTCTCCAGCGCAGCCTCGGGGGCGTGGAAGCCGTTGTTCAGCTTGGAGGTGACGAAGATCTCGGAACGGTCGATGCCGGACTCGGCGATCGCCTCGCCGACCTCCTTCTCGTTGCCGTACATCTCGGCGGTGTCGATGTGGCGGTAGCCGACCTCGAGCGCGGCCAGGGTGGCGGCCTTCGTCTCGGAGGGGTCGATCTGGAAGACACCGAAGCCGAGCTGCGGGATGGTCTTGCCGTCGTTCAGGGTGATGTTCGGAACGGTCATGACTCCATGCAACCAAACGTCCCTCAGCGCGCCTTCCGGGAACGTTCAGTCTCGCGTCACGCGAGCGCCGCCGTGATGTACGCCTGCAGCGCCTGTCCGTAGGCGATCGCCGGCACCTCGGACGCGAAGCTGCGGTCGGTGCCGCCGATCGTCGCCGTCACGGTGAAGACCACCCGACCGCCGACCTGCACACGGGTCAGCCCGACGAACGACGGCCCGAGCAGTTCGCGCAGCTGGTCCTCACGGGGCAGCCAGAGCGACTCGGTGGCGGTGACCGAGTCGAGCGCCCACTCGGTGGTGCCGTTGAAGCCGAGGATCGTGCCGGTGGGGGAGTCGTGCCGTTCGACGGTCATCTCGGACACCGTGTAGACGTCGTCGTCGATGCCGGGCTTGTCGATCACGAACCGGTCCCCGGTCTCGGGGTGCCAGCGGAGACCGGCGTCACGGAGGGACCTGGCGAGTTCGACGGTGATCACGTTCCCACCCTGCCCGCGCGACCCGCCCCTGTCACCACCTAGGTTGCCGAAAGCATCCCGTACTAGCATCGCCGAGCACCCCTCGCGCGAGCGCAACCCGTTCGTGCGCGCGACGTGACGACGCCCGGGCAACCGGTGCCGCGCCTCCAGGCCGTGGGAACCGGCCGCGGGTCGGACGCCGGCCGGGGGCACCGACCGAGGCTGACGGAAACCCTGCCGCCGAAGAGAAGGACCCGCATGACCCTCGAACGCGAGGAACTCCGCGACGACTGGACCGTGACGATGGCCGGAGGAACCGGCGCGCCGGACGGTGTCGCGGGCCGCACCATCCCGGCGACGGTGCCGGGCCAGGTGCACACCGACCTGGAGCGGGAGGGCCTGCTGCCGGACCCGACGTTCCACCTGAACGAGCAGGCCGCGAAGTGGGTCGGCCGCGCCGACTGGGCCTACCGCCGAGCGGTCGACGTCGACCCGCGGGGTCACGAGCGCGTCGACCTGGTCTGCGACGGTCTGGACACGGTCGCTGAGCTCAGCCTGGACGGCGTCGTCGTGGGCACGACCCGCAACATGCACCGCCGGTACCGGTTCGACGCCCGTGTGCAGACGGGCTCCGGCGGCACCACGAAGGACCTCGAGATCCTGTTCGAGTCGCCCTACCGTGAGGCCGGCCGGGTCGCCGCGAAGGCCGGCAGCATGCCCGGTCCGTACGACGAGCCGTTCCCGTACGTCCGCAAGATGGCGTCGAACTTCGGCTGGGACTGGGGTCTGACGGCGGTCACGAGCGGTCCGTGGCGGCCGGTCGCGATCGAGCGGTGGTCGACCGCGCGCCTGCGCGAGGTCCGCCCGCTCGTCGACGTCGAGGCCGGTGAGGGCGTGCTCGACGCGCACATCACCGTGGAGCGCTCGGGCATGAACGACCTGGACCAGGACGGCGAGGACGACGACCTCGTGCTCGTCGTCACCGTCAGCGGCGAGACCGAGGACGGCGGCACCACGCGCCAGCGGTCCCGCGCGCAGCTGACCCCGAAGGACGACGAGACGGTCGTCACCGTCCGCGTCCCCGAGGCGCGGCGCTGGTGGCCACGCGGCTACGGCGCGCAGCCGCAGTACGACGTCGTGGTCGAGCTGCAGACCGTCGACGGCGAGGTGCTCGACCGCGACACGTTCCGCACCGGCTTCCGGTCGACCCGAATCGAGACCCAGGTCGACGGCATCGGCCGCCCCTTCGCCGTGCACGTCAACGGCACGCTCATCGACGTCCGGGGCGTCAACTGGATCCCCGACGACGTCATCGTCTCGCGCGTCGACCGCGCGCGACTGGAGTCCCGGCTGGGTGCCGCGGCATCCCTCGGCACGAACCTCGTGCGCGTCTGGGGCGGCGGAGTGTACGAATCGCGCGACTTCTACGAGGTCTGCGACGAACTCGGTCTCCTGGTCTGGCAGGACTTCCCCTTCGCGTGCTCGGCCTACCCCGAGGTCGAGCCGATCCGCAGCGAGGTCATCGCCGAGGCGCGGGACAACGTCGCCCGCCTCGCCCGCCACCCCTCGCTGGTGGTCTGGAACGGCAACAACGAGAACATCTGGTTGCACGACGCCGACGGCTGGGGTGCGGAGCTGGGCGATCGGGGCTGGGGACTCGACTACTACCTCGACCTGCTGCCGACCATCGTCGACGCCGTCGACCCGTCGCGGTTCTACACGGTCGCGTCGCCGTGGTCCGGCTCCGAGTCGCTGCCCGCGAACGAGGTCGACCACGAGACGCACCACTCGTGGGACGTCTGGAACCGGCTGCCCGACACCGCCTACCGCGAGTCGGTGCCGCGCTTCGTGTCGGAGTTCGGCTGGCAGGCGCCGCCCGCCTGGCGCACGCTGCGCGACGCGGTCACGGACGCGCCGCTGCGGGTCGACTCGCCCGGTGTGGTCCACCACCAGAAGGCGGCCGACGGGATGGCCAAGCTGGCCCGCGGGCTGGAGCCGCGCTTCGGCGCGGTCGGCCCGGCCGCGTTCGACGCGTGGCACTACCTGACGCAGCTGCAGCAGGCGCGGGCGATCGCGACCGGCATCGAGCACTGGCGCACGCACTGGCCGCGCAACACAGGTGTCGTGGTGTGGCAGCTGAACGACCTGTGGCCGGTGTCGTCGTGGTCGGCGATCGACTCGGCGGGGCGGCTGAAGCCGCTCGCGCACGAACTGCGCCGCCTGTACGACGACGTGCTGCTGACGATCCGTCCGGTGTCGTCGGTCCCGGTCACGCCGGGTGCGGAGCGGACTGGAGGCCCGGATCACCCGGGTGCATCGGCGGCGGTCGGTGAGACGGCCGATCTGGGCGAGCTCGCGGACACGCTCTCGCTGGGGGTCTCGCCCGGCGCCTTCGGGTCCTCGCCCGTCGAGGTGGCCGTCCGGTCGACCCGCACCGGGCACGACAGCGTGGTGCGGGTGCGCCGGATCACCACGGCCGGCACGATCCTGGCCGAGGTGTCACTGCCGGTCCGGCTGTCGTCCGCGGGCGTCGCGGTCGTCGCCCTGCCCGAGTCGGTCGGTGTCGTCGACGACCCGGCCAATGAGCTCATCGTCGCCGACATGGACTGGCGCCGCGCGGTCTGGACCCCCGGTCCCGACGCCGCGATGCGGTGGGAGCCGGCGCGCTACCGGACCTCGTTCGCGGTGGTCGACGGTGGCCTGGACCTGACCGTCGAGGCCGACTCGCTCGTCCGCGACCTGCTGGTGCAGCCGGACCGGGTCGCCGCCGGTGGAACGGTCGACCGCGGGTTCATGACGCTGCTGCCCGGCGAGCGTGTGGTGTTCCGGCTCGGCGGCGTGACCGAGGCCGACATCCCGGCGCTCCGCGAGGCACCCGTGCTGTGGAGCATCGACCGCGTGCTCGGGTGACCGGGGTGCTTCCCTGTGCGAACGGTGTCCGTTCCGGGGGCCGGCCTGGGCATCCAGGGGCGGGGGAGTTACGATGGGGGCACACGGACTTTCGCCGCGTGGGTCGACGACGATCACCGGATGGCGACCAGTTCCAGATCAAGGAGTCATGATGCTCGGAAACCTGACCGGCCTTCACCTGCTGATCATCCTCGGGATCGTCATCCTGCTGTTCGGCGCGACCAAGCTCCCGGCGCTCGCCAAGGGCCTCGGCCAGTCGATCAACATCTTCAAGAAGGAGATGTCGGACGACGAGAAGAAGGCCAAGGGCGCGGACGGTACCGTGCAGAACACGACCGCCGGGCCGGCGGCGCCGGTGCAGCCGGTCGTCAACCCGGAGCCGTCGGTGCAGCCGAACGCGGACTCCCGCCACTACTCCCAGAACTAGGACACCCAGCCCCGTCCTGTCGGCAGCCCCCGCGACCACACCGGTCGCGGGGGCTTCGTCGTGCGGGATCGACCGCGGGGTCCCCCGTGCCGCAGGATGAGCACATGACCGTTCCCGCTCCCGTCCCCGCGCCGCACGGGGTCGCGCCCCTCCGGGACGACCGGCGGATCGTGCTGGTGGTGGCGATCCTGGCGTCGTTCGTCGTCGGGCTCGACTCGAGCGTCGTGAACGTCGCACTCCCCGCGATCCGGCAGGAGCTCGGCGGTGGACTCGTCGTGCAGCAGTGGGTCGTCGACGCGTACCTGGTCACGCTCGGCTCGCTCATCCTGGTCGCCGGCAGCCTGTCCGACCTGTTCGGCCGGGTCCGGATCATCACGTGGGGACTCGTGGTCTTCGGGATCGCGTCCGTGGTGTGCGCGATCGCCCCCACCGGCGAGGTGCTCATCGTCGCCCGGGCGCTGCAGGGCGTCGGCGGGGCGCTCGTCATGCCGAGCGCGCTCGCCCTCATCGTCGCGGCGTTCCGCGGGGCGGCGCAGGCGAAGGCCATCGGCACGTGGACGGCGTGGTCGAGTGCGGCCACGATCCTCGGCCCCGTGGTCGGCGGGCTCGTGGTGGACGGCATCGGGTGGCGGTGGGTCTTCGTGCTCACCGCGGTGCCGATCGCCGTGACGATCCCGCTGGTCCTGCGCATCACCGGCGACGTGCACCCCGCCGTCCGCCCGCGCATCGACGTCGTCGGGGCCGTGCTCGCCGTGGTGGGTGTCGGCGGGGTCGTGCTGGGCCTCATCGAACAGGAGCGGCTGGGGTGGGGTGCGCCCGTGGTGGTCGGCGCGCTCGTGCTCGGTGCCGCCGCACTCGTGGCGTTCGTGCCGTGGGAACTGCGGGTGACGCGGACGACGGGTTCGCCGCTCGTGCCGCTCGAGTTGTTCCGGGCGCGGAACTTCACGGTCGGGAACCTCGCGACCCTGTCCATCTACGGGGCGCTCGGCATGGTGTTCTTCGTCGTCACGCTGTTCCTGCAGGAGGTGTGGCGGTTCCCGGCCTGGCTCGCCGGCCTCGCGACGCTGCCGCCGACGATCATGCTGCTCGCCCTCTCCACCGCCGTCGGGTCGGCGGCGGGTCGGTTCGGCCCGCGGTGGTTCATGGCCGCCGGGCCGGCGGTGGGCGCGGTCGGGGCGCTCCTGCTGCTGCTCGCCGGCGACGATCCGACCGGGTACTGGTGGTCGGTGTTCCCGGGGCTGGTGCTGATCGGCGTGGGCATCGCCCTGATGGTCACGCCCCTGACGAGCGCGGTGCTCGGGTCGGTGCCGCAGTCCGAAGCCGGGTCCGGTTCGGCCGTGAACAACGCGGTCGCGCGCATCGCCGGACTCGTCACGGTCGCACTGGCCGGCGTGGTGCTCGGCGGCGAGGTGAGCGTCGACGGGCTGCACCGAGCCATGGTGGTGATGGCGCTCCTGCTGCTCGCGGGTGCCGTCGTCTGCGCCGTCGGGATCCGGAATACCGTCGAGCGCACCTAAGTTGAGTGGAGTAGACTCAACTCCAGGACCACCGCAACGAAAGGACGGAACGCATGGCGAACCTCCAGGGCGCTCCTGACTCCCAAGAGCGACAGAAGACCGCCCTCGAGCAGTACGGCATCGACCTCACGGCGATCGCGCGCAGCGGCAAGCTCGACCCCGTGATCGGACGCGACTCCGAGATCCGGCGCGTCTCCCAGGTGCTCACGCGCCGCACCAAGAACAACCCCGTGCTCATCGGCGAGCCCGGCGTCGGCAAGACCGCCGTCGTCGAGGGACTCGCGCAGCGCATCGTCGCCGGCGACGTCGCCGACTCCCTCAAGGACAAGCGGCTCATCTCGCTCGACATCTCCGCCCTCATCGCCGGCGCCAAGTACCGCGGCGAGTTCGAGGAGCGGCTCAAGTCCGTGCTCAAGGAGATCAACGACTCCGACGGGCAGGTCATCACGTTCATCGACGAGCTGCACACCCTGATGGGTGCCGGCGGCGGCGAGGGGTCGGTGGCGGCCTCGAACATGCTCAAGCCGATGCTCGCCCGCGGTGAGCTCCGGCTCATCGGCGCGACGACCCTCGACGAGTACCGCGAGTACATCGAGAAGGACGCCGCGCTCGAGCGGCGCTTCCAGCAGGTCTACGTGGGTGAGCCGAGCGTCGAGGACGCCGTGGCGATCCTGCGCGGACTCAAGGAACGCTACGAGGCGCACCACAAGGTGACGATCAACGACTCCGCCCTCGTCGCGGCCGCGAGCCTGTCGAACCGGTACATCTCCGGGCGACAGCTGCCCGACAAGGCCATCGACCTGATCGACGAGGCTGCGAGCCGTCTGCGCATGGAGATCGACTCCAGCCCGGTCGAGATCGACGAGCTGAAGCGGAACGTCGACCGTCTGCGGGTCGAGGAGTTCGCGCTCAAGCAGGAGAAGGACGACGCCTCGAAGGCCCGCCTCGAGACCCTGCGCAACGAGCTGCACACGCGCGAGGAACGGCTGGCCGAGCTCGAGCAGCGCTGGCAGGCCGAGCGTGCGAGCCTGAACCGCATCGGTGAGCTCAAGCAGCGGCTCGACGACCTGAACATGCGGTCGCAGCGGGCCCAGCGCGAGGCCGACTACGAACTCGTCTCCCGGCTCGAGTACGGCGAGAAGCCCCGCATCGAGGCCGAGCTCGCCGCCGCCGAACAGGCCGAGAGCGCCGACCGGATGGTGAACGACAGCGTCACCGACGAGGACATCGCCGCGGTCATCGCGCAGTGGACGGGCATCCCGCTCGGCCGGCTGCTGCAGGGTGAGACCGAGAAGCTCCTGCACCTCGAGAGCGAGCTCGGCCGCCGGATCATCGGGCAGCGCACGGCCGTGACCACCGTGTCCGAGGCCGTGCGTCGCACCCGCGCCGGCATCTCCGACCCGGACCGTCCGACCGGTTCGTTCCTGTTCCTCGGCCCGACGGGCGTCGGCAAGACCGAGCTGGCCAAGGCCCTCGCCGAGTTCCTGTTCGACGACGAGAAGGCCCTCGTCCGGATCGACATGAGCGAGTACGGCGAGAAGCACTCCGTGGCCCGCCTGATCGGTGCCCCGCCCGGGTACGTCGGGTACGAGGCCGGTGGACAGCTCACCGAGGCGGTCCGCCGCCGCCCGTACTCGGTGATCCTGCTCGACGAGATCGAGAAGGCACACCCCGAGGTGTTCGACGTGCTGCTCCAGGTCCTCGACGACGGGCGACTGACCGACGGCCAGGGCCGCACGGTCGACTTCCGGAACACGATCCTCGTGCTGACGTCGAACCTGGGGTCGCAGTTCATGACCGACCTGTCCCTGAGCGACGCGCAGCGGGAAGAAGCGGTCCGTGAGCTCGTGCAGCAGGCGTTCCGGCCGGAGTTCATCAACCGTCTCGACGACATCGTGGTGTTCCAGGCCCTGACGGCCGACGACCTCGGCCAGATCGTGTCGCTCTACGTCGACCGGCTGGCCCGCCGCCTGACCGATCGCCGGCTCGAGCTCGCCGTCACCCCCGAGGCACGCGGCTGGCTGGCGGAGCGCGGGTACGACCCGCTGTACGGCGCGCGGCCCCTGCGTCGCTTGATGCAGCGGCAGATCGACGACCGGTTGGCCCGCGCCATCCTGTCCGGTGACGTCCGCGACGGTGACACCGTCCGGGTGGACGTTGCCGCCGATGGCGACGGCCTGACGGTCGAGCCGTTCGAGCTCGCCGAGATCGTCGAGGAGTAGTCCACCGAGACGGACGGGAGGCCCGTCGCCGGGTCCTGGGACCGGGTCCTGGGACCGGTTCCTGGGACCGGTGACGGGCCGTTCGTCTACCGTCCACGGCATGCCTGAGATCCGCGCGTTCCGCCGCCTCACCGCCGCCGTCGAGCACGCGAGCGTGCTCGACAAAGCCGTCGACATCGACCGTGCCGTCGTGAACGCCCTGGCCAAGCCGAAGGCCCTGCGCCAGCTGCTGCACGGCGTGCCGTTCGGTCACCCGATCCACCCGCTCATGGTGCAGGTGCCGCTCGGCGCCTGGATCTCGGCAGCGGTGCTCGACCTGCTCGGCGGGAAGGGCAACGCGAAGGCCGCGAAGACCCTCGTCGGCGTCGGGGTGGTGTCGGCCGGCAGCGCATCGGTCGCCGGGTACGTCGACTGGTCCGAACTGGACCGCGAGCAGCTCCGGACGGGGTGGGTGCACCAGGCCGTGAACTGGGCGGGGCTGTCGCTGTACGGGCTGTCCTGGCTGGAGCGGAAGCGGGGCAACCACGGAGCGGGCAAGGTGCTCGGTCTCGCGGGACTCGCCGTCGTCAGTGTCGGTGGGTACCTGGGCGGACACCTGTCCTACCGGCAGCGCGCGGGCGTTAGCGACCACGGCGAGGTGCCGTTCGACGCGTAGTCCGAGCGCGGCTGCTCCCAGCCCGTCCACTGGAACATCACGTGCAATGTACGGATGCGTGTACTCGTGGTGGACGATGAAGGGGCCCTCGCCGACCTCGTCGCGAAGGGGCTGACCCGGCAGGACATGGCTGTCGACGTCACCTACCGTGGCGACGACGCCGACGAACTGCTCGGCGTCAACGACTACGACGTCGTCGTGCTCGACCGGGACGTCCCCGGACTGCACGGCGACGAGGTCGCCCGGCGGCTGGCATCGAGGGGGAGCCTCACCAGGATCCTCATGCTGACCGCGGCGACGTCCCTGACCGATCGGGTGAACGGCCTGGAGCTCGGAGCCGACGACTACCTGACGAAGCCGTTCGAGTTCCCCGAACTCGTGGCCCGCGTCCGTGCGCTCGGTCGACGCAGTGTCGCCCCGGTCGCGCCCGTACTCGAGCGCTCGGGGATCGTCGTGGACACCAACCGGCGGATGGCCACCAGGCAGGGGCGGCCCCTGGACCTGACGTCCAAGGAGCTCGGCGTGCTCGAGGAGCTGCTGCGCGCGGACGGTCGGATCGTGGCGGCCGAGGAGCTGCTCGAGAAGGTCTGGGACATGAACATCGACCCGTTCACCGCCGCGGTGCGGGTGACGATGTCGAAGCTCCGGAGGAAGCTCGGCGACCCGGACCCGATCCGCACGGTGCCGGGGCAGGGGTACGCGCTGTGACCCGCCGACCCCGGACGTGGAGCATCCGGACGCGCACGGCGGTGACCTTCGCACTCGCGGCGATGGCGTTGGCCGCGGGCGTGGTGGTCTTCAGCAACGTGATGTCCCTGGCCGGCGTCGGCGCCGGACTCGACACCGCAGCCTTCCGGACGGCGGTCCCGACGCCGGACTTCACGCCGGCGACGCGGGCCCGGGTCGACGGCGGTGCTGCGGGGACGCCCTCGGTCGCGGTGGTCCAGCTCGTCGCCGTGCAGCAGTGGCAGTGGTCGGCGATCGGCGTCGCGGTCGCCGGGGTCGCGGCGGGCGGCATCGGGTGGGTGCTCAGCCGACGGATGCTCCACCCGATCGACCGGATCACTGCGACCGCGAACCGGATCTCGGCGTCCAACCTGCACGAACGCATCGCCCTCGACGGCCCCGACGACGAGCTCCGGCGACTGTCCCGGACCGTCGACGACCTGCTCGACCGGCTGGAGGCCGCCTTCGCCAGCCAGCGGCGCTTCGTCGCGCAGGCCTCGCACGAGCTCCGCACCCCGCTCGCCGTCCAGCGTGCAGCGGTGCAGGTCGGGTTGACCGTCGACGCAGCCCCCGACGAGGTCCTGACCGTCCGGGACGAGCTGCTCGAGCAGAACCGCCGGACGGAGCACCTGGTCGAGTCCTTGCTCGTGCTGGCCGAGGCCGATCGCGGGCTCGCCGGAGCGACCCGGCCCGTCCACGTCGACGAGGTGACCGCCGCGGTGGTCGCGGCGATGGCGGGTGACGCGACCGACGCCGGGGTGACGCTCACCCACGAGACGCTCGACGGGCCTCCCGGCATGGTCGTCGACGGCGAGCCGACGCTCGTGCGGCAGGCGGTCGTCAACCTCGTCGGGAACGCCGTCGAGTACAACGGACCCGGCGGGTTCGTCCGGGTGACCACGTCGTCCGACGGCGTCGTCGTGGAGAACTCGGGGCCGGTCGTGCCCGACGACGAGGCTCCCTGCCTGGTCGAGCCCTTCTGGCGGCGCGACCCGACGCCCACCGCCCGGCGGCACAGCGGGCTCGGACTGTCCATCGTGGCGGCCATCGTGCAGGCGCACGGGTGGCGGCTGTCGGTGCGGGCGCGACCGGGTGGCGGCCTCGTGGTGCGGATCGGTGTTTCGCCGGTGCAACCCGATGTACCCGCGGTCCGAAACAGCCGGGGCGGTGTGCTGGATGCATGATGAAGCAGACGACGACACGCAAGCCCTCCGGGACCGTCCGCGGCTCCCGCTCCCTGGTCGCTCTGGCCGCCGCAGCCGTGTTGCTGCCGGGGTTCCTCGCCGGGTGCTCACCGACCACCTCGGACACCGACGCCGCCGGCTCGAGCGCCGTCGACGCGAAGGGCAACGACCTGGCGGAGTGCATGCGCGACAAGGGCTACGACATGCCGGACCCGACCGCGGGGAACGGTGGCGCCCAGGTGCAGGTGCCGGACGGGGTCGACCCGGACCAGTACACGGCGGACCTCGGGACGTGCATCGGTGACGGGGAGGGCGCCGGGGACGGCGTGCAGGCGAAGCCGATGGAGGGCCTCGACGACAAGCTCCGCGAGGCTGCGGCGTGCATCCGGGAGGAGGGGTTCTCGGACTACCCCGACGACGAGGCCGGCATGCGGTCCTACCGGCCCGACGACGAGGCCGCGTTCGAGGAGGTCGCGAAGACCTGCAACGAGCGGGCCTTCGGCTCGGACGTGGTCGGAGCGGGGGAGTGAGCCGCCCGACGCGGCGTCGCGCACTGGTGGCCGGGATCTGCCTGGTCGCCGTGCTCGGAGCGGGCGCAGGGACCTGGGCGATCGTCGGTGTCCGTGCGGGCGACTCGGCCTCGGCGACCTCCGGTCCCCGGTCCGGCACCGCTCGGCCCGACACGACGGCGCCGGTGACGAGGGGTGACCTGACGGACTCGAAGGTCTTCGCGGGCGCGCTCGGGTACGGGACGCCGGTCGGGATCCCCGGCGCGGCACCCGGCACGATCACCTGGTTGCCGCACCCCGGCGACGTGATCGAGCGCGACGGGGCGTTGTACGCGGTCGACGAGCAGCCCGTCCGGGCGCTGTACGGCGCGGTGCCGCTGTGGCGCGACCTGGCACGCGGCCGCAGCGGTGCCGACGTCCGGCAGCTCAACGAGAACCTGGCCGCCCTGGGGTACGACGTGTCCGTCGACGACGAGTTCGGTCCGCGCACGGAACGGGCGGTCCGGCAGTGGCAGCAGGACCGGGACCGCGAGGGGGACGGTGTGCTGACCGCGTCCGACATCGCGTTCGTGGACGGTCCGGTCCGGGTGGCCTCGGTCGGCGGGCGGCTCGGCCAGCCGACGGGCGCGGGCGGCGGGGCGACCGGGGCCGCCGGGCTCGGAGCTGCCGGCGGTGACGACCCGGGTGCTGCCGACGGCGGTGGAGCAGGCACCGTCGGCGGCGACGTCCTGCAGGTGACGAGTCCGAGGCGCATCGTGTCGGCGACCGTGTCCCAGCGCGATGCCGAGCGGCTCGCGGTCGGCACGCGGGTCGACGTCCGGGTCAACGGCGCCGGTGGACGGATGGCCGGCAGGGTGACGGACGTCGAACCGGTCACGGGCGACGACGGCGCGACCAAGGTGCAGGTCTCGGTGTCGTTCGATGCAGGGAAGCGGAAGCTCCCGACGGCGGCGTCGGCCCAGATCGACGCGAAGGGCACCACCGAGCGTGGTGTCCTGTCCGTCCCGGTCACGGCGTTGGTCGCCCGGGACGGCGGCCGGTACGCCGTCGACGTGGTCCGCCCCGACGGCACGACGGAACGCGTCCCGGTGCGCCCCGGGTTCTCCGCGGACGGCAGGATCGCGGTCACCGGGGACGTCGAGGCCGGCGACCGGGTGGTGGTGCCCGGATGAGCGGCGCGGTCCTGGCGTTGCGTGACGTCGTCAAGACGTACGGGGACGTCCACGCGCTGCGCGGCGTGTCGCTCGAGGTCGTCGCCGGCGAGTTCGTCGCGGTCGTCGGGCCGTCGGGTTCCGGCAAGTCCACGATGCTCAACATCGTGGGGACCCTCGACCGACCCACGTCGGGCACCGTCACGATCGCCGGCAACGACGTCGCGACGATGTCGGACGACGAGCTGTCACGCCTGCGAGCCGACCACATCGGGTTCGTCTTCCAGCACTTCCACCTGCAGACGGGGGCCACCGCCGCCGAGAACGTCGCGGACGGGGTGCTCTACGCGGGCGTCCTCCGTCGGGAGCGGCACCGTCTGGCGGTCGACGCGCTCGGCCGGGTCGGCCTCGGGCGCCGTGTGGACCACCGCCCGCACGAGCTGTCCGGCGGCGAGAAGCAGCGCGTCGCCATCGCCAGGGCGATCGTCGGCGGCCCGACGATCCTGTTGGCGGACGAGCCGACCGGGGCGCTCGACACCGCCTCGGGCGCGGCGGTCCTCGCCCTGCTCCGCGAGCTCAACGACGGGGGGACCACCGTGCTCGTGATCACGCACGACCTGGAGCTCGCCGCCTCCTTGCCACGGCAGGTGCGGATGCGGGACGGTCTCGTCTCGCAGGACGACGGGGCCGGTGCGGCCGCAGGTGCGGTTGCACTCGCCGCGGCGATCCGGGAGGACCGATGAGGGCCCGGGGGAGCGTCAGTCCCGCGGACCTGCTCCGGCTCGGGGTCTTCGGCCTGCGGACCCGCCCGGGCCGCGTCGTGCTGTCGGCGCTCGGCATCGCGATCGGCATCGCAGCGATGATCGCGGTCGTGGGGATCTCGTCGTCGAGCAAGGCGAAGCTCGACCAGGTGCTCGACGCGCTCGGCACGAACGTGCTGACGGTCACCCAGGCGCAGGGGTTCGGTGCACCCGAACCCCTGCCGACCACCGCCCTCGGATCGGCCCAGCGGCAACGGGAGGTCGAGTCCGCGGCGGCGGTCGGGACGGTGCCGGATGCCGCGGTGTACCGGAACGACCACGTCCCCGCACCGGAGACGAAGGGCATCGGGGTGTTCGCCGCCTGGGGTGACGTGCCCGGGGTGCTCGGCGGCGGACTCGCGTCCGGACGCTGGATCGACGACGCGCACGGCGCGGCACCGCAGGTGGTCCTCGGTGCCGAGGCCGCGCGGTCGCTCGGGGTCGACCGCGTCCGCGCCGACACCCGCGTGTGGATCGGCGGGCAGTGGGTGCAGGTCGTCGGGGTCCTCGAGCCCGTCGAGCTGGCCGCTGACCTGGACCGCCAGGTCTTCGTCCCGCGGGGACTCGCCGGACAGCTCGGCTTCGACGGCGCACCGACCGCGGTGTACACCCGCGTCGACCCGACCCGGGTGGCCGAGGCCCGGGACATCCTCGCCGGCGCGATCCGCCCGGGGGCACCCCAGCAGGTGGGGGTCACGAGACCGTCCGACGCGCTCGCAGCGAAGAACGCAACGGACGACTCGTTCACCGGGCTGCTCGTCGGCATCGGCGGCGTCGCGCTGCTCGTCGGCGGGATCGGTGTGGCGAACACGATGGTGATCACCGTCCTGGAGCGCCGTGCCGAGGTCGGCGTCCGTCGGGCGCTCGGCGCACGTCGTCGGAGCATCCGCGACCAGTTCCTGGTCGAGTCGTTGCTGCTGTCGCTCCTCGGCGGGCTCGCCGGCGTCGTGCTCGGCGTCGCGGTGACGGTCGTCTTCGCCGTCACGCAGGGCTGGCCGGTCGCACTGCCGGTGTGGGCCGTCGTCGGCGGGCTCGGCGCCACGGTCGTGATCGGCGGGGTCTCCGGGCTCTACCCGGCGGCACGCGCAGCGCGGATCCCGCCGACGTCCGCCCTGGCGGCCGTCTGACGCGTGCGGTGGACGCGCGCAGGGGAGGCCCGGGGCCGGTCCGGCGGACCGGCGCCGGGCCTCCGGGCGGTCGCTTCCCGACGCCGGACGCGAGCCGCAGATCATGCCTGGTCATGACCACCTGGTCAAGCATCTGCACCGATCTGTTCGACATCCGTGATGACCCGGAAACACGCGGATCGAAAGCGGTCACCAGGACCGATCCAACGGTTGACAAGGGGCCGAGCAGGGTCTTCTATTGCGAATACGCAACGTCCTTTCATAAAGGTCGGACCAAGGGAGTCATCGTGACACGAACGCGTTTCGCCGCACTCGGTGCGCTCGCCCTCGCAGGCGCGCTCGCCCTCACCGGGTGCTCCGCCGGGAGCAACGCCGCTTCCGACGGCGGCACGAAGTCCATCGGCACGCCCGATGGCACGGGCAAGACCATCACCGTCTGGATGATGAACGGCGACCTGAGCGACAAGGTGCTCGACGCCGCCGGCAAGCAGTTCACCGCCGACACCGGGGCGAAGGTGAAGATCCAGACCCAGCAGTGGGACGGGATCACCACCAAGCTCACCACGGCGCTCGCGCAGAGCGACGCCCCCGACGTCGTCGATCTCGGCAACACGCAGGTGCCGGTCTACGCGGCCGCCGGCGGGTTGACCGACCTGACGCCGTACCGCGACGAACTCAAGGACGGCCAGACCTGGCTCACCGGGCTCGAGGGCCCCGCCACCGTCGACGGCAAGCTCTACGGGGCACCGCTGTTCGCCGGCAACCGGGCCGTGGTCTACGACAAGCAGGTCTGGAAGGACGCCGGCGTGACCGACGTGCCGACCACCTACGACGAGCTCACCGCCGACCTCGACAAGGTCAAGGCCGCCAACCCGGCCAGTGACTTCTCCGCCTTCTACATGCCGGGGCAGTACTGGTACGGCGGCCTGCAGTGGGTCTGGGACGCCGGTGGCGAGATCGCCACGGACGAGAGCGGCAAGTGGACCGGGACGCTCGACTCGGCCGAGGCCGTCGAGGGGCTGACCGCCTGGAAGGACTTCCAGAACGCGTACTCGGCGAAGTCCACCCAGGACATCAACACCGACAAGCCCTCGCAGAGCGACGTCTTCGCACAGGGTGACACCTCGGCGTTCCTCGGGTCCGCGTGGGAGATCGGCTCGATCACCACGGCGAAGCCGGAGCTCGCCGACCGGATCGGCACGTTCCCGATGCCGTCCTCGACCGCGGGGAAGACCCAACCGGTGTTCCTCGGTGGCTCCGACCTCGGGATCCCGGCGAAGGCGCAGAACCAGGAACTCGCGCTGTACTACCTGAAGATCCTGACCTCGAAGGAGTTCCAGCAGGACCAGGTGTTCGGGGTCGACGGCTGGGAGCCGAACTCCACCGAGCTGCTCGACGCGGTCGCCGGCGACGTCGACGAGCTGCACAAGCCGTACTTCGAGGCGGCCGGCACGAGCCGACCGACCCCGGCCACCCCGGGCTGGGCCACCATCGAGGGTGACGCCTCGTTCCAGTCGATGTTCGCCGACGTCGCCACCGGTCGGAAGTCGCCGGAGCAGGCCGCCGAGGGGTTCTCGAAGCACCTCACGACCGCGCTGAACGCGCAGCCGTAGGCGATGACGTCGACTGCGGAGCCGGTGACCGACGCGGAGCAGTCCGCGCCGGTCACCGGCGGGCGTGCCGGCGGCGGTCCGGTTCAGGGGCCGTCGCGGGATGCCCGTCGAGGTGGGCGCATCGCGGGTCGTCGCTCGCCGGTCGGGTCGCGGGCGCCGCTCGTCCTGCTGGCCCCGGCGGCGCTGCTGCTCCTGGCCCTCGTCGTCTACCCGCTCGTCCGGCTCGTTGTCATCTCGTTCCAGGACTACGGGCTGCGGGCGATCTTCACCGGGCAGGCCGGGTTCGCAGGGTTCGCGAACTACACCGGCGTGCTCACCGACGCGAGTTTCTGGCCGGTCATCCTGCGCACCGTGCTCGTGACGGGTGCGATGGTCCTCGGCACGATCGTCATCGGCGTGGGAGTGGCGCAGCTGCTCACCCGTCTCGGGGTCGCGATGCGCACGATCGTCAGCGTCGTGCTCGTGCTGGCCTGGGCGATGCCGAACGTGGCCTCGAGCCTGGTGTGGCAGTGGCTCTTCCAGCCGTTCTACGGCGTGCTCAACTGGCTCATCACGCAGCTGCGGGTGTTCGGGGACCACACGCAGGACAACTGGGCGTCGCACCCGGGGCAGGCGTACACGATCGTGCTGACGCTCGTCATCTGGCAGGCCGTGCCGTTCGTGGCGCTGACGCTGTACGCCGCGCAGTCCCAGATCGCGCCGGAGTACTACGAGGCCGGTGCGCTCGACGGGGCATCGGTGTGGACGATGTACCGCGCGATCACGCTGCCGGCACTCGCGCCGACGCTGCTGCTCGTGTCGATCCTGTCGGTGATCTGGGACTTCAACGTCTTCAACCAGATCTGGCTGCTCACCCGCGGCGGACCGGAGGAGGCCACGCTGACCCTCGGCATCTGGACCTTCGTGCAGTCGTTCGTGTCCAACGCCTACGGGCAGGGGGCGGCGATCGCCGTGATCTCCACCCTGATCCTCGGGGTGCTCACCAGCTACTACATCCGCCGGCTCGTCCGCAGCGGTGAGGAGGACCTGTGACCGTCTCGAGAACGGCGCCCCGTGCGGGCAGCGCGTCCGCGCCGGCCCCCGTGCGGGTGCGCAAGCGCAAGCCACGCGTCGTCGCGAACACCATCGCCGTGCTGTTCTGCCTGGTCTGGGTGTTCCCGATCTACTGGATGGTGAACACCGCCTTCAAGCCCGCCGACGAGGTCACCACGATGACCCCGATCTGGGCGCCGCTGCACCCGACGCTCGACAACTTCACGCGGGCGCTCACGCAGGAGGGCTTCCTGGTCTACCTGCGGAACTCCGCGATCGTCGTGGTGGCTGCCGTGCTGCTGTCGATCGTCGTCGGGTTCCTGGCGTCGGCGGCACTGTCGCGGTTCCGGTTCCGCGGACGGCGGGCGATCCTGGTCGCGATCCTGTTCGTGCAGATGATCCCCTCGGGCGCACTGCTCATCCCGCTGTTCCTGTCGTTCCAGAGCCTGGGGCTGCTGAACAGCTACGTCGGGCTGATCCTGGCGTACGTGGCGAGCGTGCTGCCGTTCTCGATCTGGGTGATGCGCGGCTTCTTCGTGGCCGTCCCCGTCGAGATCGAGGAGGCGGCGAAGGTGGACGGCGCCGGCACCTTCCGGATCCTGTGGAGCGTGCTGTTCCCGCTCGTCATGCCCGGGGTCATCGCCACGAGCGTGTTCGCGTTCATCGCGGCGTGGAACGACTACCTGATCGCGTACGTGATGCTCAAGGACCAGGGGATGTACACGCTGCCGGTCTGGCTCGCCGGGTTCTCGACGAACAAGGGCACGGACTTCGGTGGGCTGATGGCGGCGAGCGTGCTGTTCTCGATCCCGGTCGTGGTCTTCTTCCTCGTCGTGCAGCGCCGGCTGGTGAGCGGGATGACGGCGGGCGCCGTGAAGGGGTAGCGCTCGGACGACCAGCACCTGTGGACGTGTTGGTTGCATGACGGAACGGTTGCGTTCTTGTGGGTTTCAGACGTACAGTGCTCGAAACCCAACGGAACGAAGGAGTTCGGGCATGTACGCAACCGAGCGGCACGACGCCATCGCCGCGGCGCTGCAGACCGCGGGCCGCGTCTCGGTGGCCGACCTCGCCGAGCACTTCGACGTCACGACCGAGACCGTGCGCCGCGACCTGGACCTGCTCGAGTCGGCCGGGGTCCTGCGCCGCGTGCACGGGGGAGCGGTCCCCGTCGGGCGCTCGAGCGTCGTCGAACTGACCGTCGCCGAACGCGAGGGGCAGCACGGTTCGGCCAAGTCCGCCATCGCCCGGGCCGCCATGCGCCTGGTTCCGCCGACCTTCACCGGCTCGATCGCCCTCGACGCCGGCACGACGTGCGCCGCCGTAGCCTCCGAACTCGCCCGCTGGGAGCCGTCCACGCCCGGCGCGACGATCACCGTCGTCACCAACTCGGTGCCGATCGCCGCGACCCTGCAGCACAGCGAACACGTCGAGCTGCACCTGCTCGGCGGACGGGTCCGTGGGGTCACGAGCGCCGCGGTCGGCACGGCCACCGTCGAGCAGATCGGCGCCCTCCGGCCCGACATCGCGTTCGTCGGCGCGAACGGCCTGTCAGCGGGCTTCGGCCTGAGCACCCCCGACGAGTACGAGGCCGCAGTGAAGGGCGCGTACGTGCTCGCCGCCCGTCGGGCGGTGGTGCTCGCCGACGCCGCCAAGCACGGGGTCGAGGCACTCATGCGGTTCGCGCGGATGGACGAGATCGACACGCTCGTCACCGACGAGCAGCCGCCGGCCGACCTCGCCGGTGCGCTCGCCGACGCCGACGTCGAGGTGGTCGTCGCATGAACGGCCGCATCGTCACGGTCACCCCGAACCCGTCGCTCGACCGCACGATCGAGCTCGCCGGTGAACTCCAGCGCGGCGCCGTCCAGCGTGCGACCCGGTCCACCGCGGAACCCGGCGGCAAGGGCGTCAACGTCTCCCGCGTGGTCGTCGCGAGCGGCGGGGACACCGTCGCCGTCCTGCCCGGCGACGAGCTCGACCCGGTCCTGCTCGGCCTTGCCACGCGCGGCATCCCGACCGCCGCGCTGCCGATCGGGGCGCCCCTCCGCTCGAACGTCACCGTGACCGAGCCGACCGGCACCACGACGAAGCTCAACGAACCCGGCCCCTCGCTCGCCGGTCGCCTCGACGACCTCGCCGCGCTGGTCGCCGACACCGCGGCTGCCACTGCCACCGGCCCCGCCGCCCGCTGGGTCGTGGTCGCCGGGTCGCTGCCGCCCGGTCTGCCCGACGACGCACTCGCCGTGCTCGTCCGGGCCGTCCGTGCCCGCCACGGTGCGGACGTCCGGATCGCCGTCGACTCGTCCGGAGTGCCGTTCACGGCGCTGCTGCAGTCGGGCGAACGGATCGACCTGGTGAAGCCGAACGCCGAGGAACTCGCCGAGGTCGTCGGCGGCGACCCCGAGGAGTACGAGCGCGACCTCGACGCCGCGGTCGCCGGAGCCCAGCGGATGCGGCGGAGGAACGTCGGTACGGTCTTGCTCACCCTGGGCGGCGCCGGCGCCGTGCTGGTCTCCGACGAGGGGGCCTTCGCCGCCGCCGCACCCGAGATCGTCGCCCGCTCGACCGTCGGCGCGGGGGACTCCTCGCTCGCCGGCTACCTGCTCGCCGAGGTCGCCGGAGCGTCACCCGAGCAACGTCTCGCCCAGGCCGTGGCCACCGGTGCCGCGGCCGCAGCACTGCCCGGCAGCGACGTGCCGGCACTCGACCACACCGACCCGACGGCGGTCTCCGTGCGGGTGCTCGGCACGCACCCGGCCCCCGAACCCGCCTGATCCCCTCCCCACCCCGCCCGACGACCCCACGAACACCTGCACCACCGCGCGATCAGCGCCATTGCGAAGGAGCAAGCACATGTCCGCAGACTCGAGTCCGCGCCTCATCAGCGCACAGCTCGTCGGCCTCGACGAGGACCTCGGAGCCACGTCGACCGACGTCATCCGGGTGCTCGCCGACCGCGTCGCCGCGACCGGCCGCGCCGCCGACGGCGCCACGCTCGCCGACGACGCCGTCAAGCGCGAGGCGAGCGTCGGAACGGGCGTCCCCGGTGGCATCGCCATCCCGCACGCCCGGTCGGCGTCGGTGTCCGAGCCGACGCTGGCGTTCTCGCGCCTGGCCCGGAAGGTGCCGTTCGGTGCTCCGGACGGCGACGCCGACATCGTCTTCATGATCGCCGTGCCCGAGGGGGCGGACAAGGACCACCTGACGGTCCTCTCGACCCTGGCCCGGGCGCTCATCCGTGACGACTTCACGGCCGCGTTGCGGGCCGCGACCACGGCCGACGAGATCGTCCGGTTGGTCGACGACGAGGTGGGCGGCGAAGTGGCCGAGGCCGGCGTCGGGAAGGCGAGCAGTGCCTCCGATCCGGCCACCGCGCCCGCCGCCGACCGGAAGGTCTTCGTCGGCGTCACGGCCTGCCCGACCGGCATCGCGCACACCTACATGGCGGCCGACGCCCTCGTCGCCGCAGCCCAGCGCGCCGGTGCCGAGATGCACGTCGAGACGCAGGGGTCCTCGCAGGTCGAGCCCCTCGACCCGGCGCTCATCGCCCGTGCCGACGCCGTCGTGTTCGCGGTCGACGTCGACGTCCGCGACCGCGGTCGGTTCGCCGGCAAGCCGCTGGTGTCCGGACCCGTCAAGCGTGGTGTCGACGAACCCGACGAGATGATCGCCGAGGCCATCCGCGCCTCGGAGGACCCGCACGCCGCACGCGTGCAGGGCGGCGCCGCCGTCGAGGGCGCGTCCACCGCCAAGAACGAGCACTTCGGTCAGGCGCTCAAGCGCTGGCTGCTCACGGGCGTCAGCTACATGATCCCGTTCGTCGCCGGTGGCGGGCTCCTCATCGCGCTCGGCTTCCTGCTGTCGGGGTACCAGATCGCGTCGACCCACGGGGACGACGGCATGAGCAACGCCGCGTGGACGCTGACCCACTCGACCCTGCTGAACCTGCCGGCGGAGGGCCTGGGCTACTACCTCGGTGCCGCAGCGTTCCAGATCGGACAGGTGTCGCTCAGCTTCCTCGTCGCCGCGCTCGCCGGCTACATCGCCTACGCGATGGCCGACCGACCCGGCATCGCGCCCGGCTTCGTCGCCGGGTCGATCGCCGTGTTCATGAACGCCGGGTTCCTCGGTGGTCTGGTCGGCGGCCTCATCGCCGGTGCCGCCGCGTACTGGATCGGGCGCATCCCGACGTGGCGCTGGCTGCGTGGCCTGATGCCGGTCGTGATCATCCCGCTGTTCGCGTCGATCATCGCCTCGGGCCTCATGCTCCTGGTGCTCGGTGGCCCGATCGCCTGGGTCATGACCGAGCTCACCGCGTTCCTCAACTCGCTGTCGGGTGCCTCCGCCGTCCTGCTCGGGATCATCCTCGGTCTGATGATGGCGTTCGACCTCGGTGGTCCGGTCAACAAGGTGGCGTACGCGTTCGCCGTCGCCGGCCTCGGCGCCGGGACCGCCACGAACGTGGTGCCGTTCGAGATCATGGCCGCGGTGATGGGTGCCGGTATGGTGCCGCCGCTCGCGATGGCGCTCGCGTCGACGCTCTTTTACCGGAATGGCTTCACGAAGCCGGAGCGTGAGAACGGCAAGGCCGCATATCTGCTCGGCCTCTCCTTCATCTCGGAAGGTGCGATCCCGTTCGCCGCGGCCGACCCGCTCCGCGTGATCCCCGCGTCGATGGTCGGTGCCGCCGTCACCGGTGCGATCTCGATGGCGGTGGGTGTGACCTCGCGGGCACCACATGGTGGCGTGTTCGTCTTCTTCGCGATCGGCAACTTCTGGGCTTGGCTCGGTGCGGTCGTGCTCGGTGCGTTCATCTCGGCCGGTGTGCTCGTCGCCCTGAAGAAGTGGGTGCGTCGTCGCCCGGTCGACGAGGCCGCTGCGGGCAGCGAGGCTGCCGTGGCCGGCGAGACGGTGGGCCAGCGCGCGCCGGTCGCCGCGTAGTCGACCGCAGCACACGACGGACGGGAGGCCCGGTGCCAGCTGGCACCGGGCCTCCCGTTCGTCGTCCGGTCGCGTCGCGGGCCGGACGTGCGTCGGTCAGGCGGCCATCGCGAGTGCCGACGGGTCGACCTGACCGGGGACGCACTCGACGACGTCGCACGGCGCGATCGGCGCGACCGACGTGTGGGTGATCTTCGGGTGCACGGGACGACGTTCGGTCTCGCCGCGTCCGATGAGGTCCTCGTGGAGCTTCTCGCCCGCCCGCAGGCCCGTGAACACGATGTCGGACGGGCTCCCGGTGGCCTGGAGCATGCGCCGTGCGATGTCGAGGATCCGGACCGGGGCGCCCATGTCGAGCACGAGGACCTCGCCCGGGTGGGCGATCGCAGCCGACTGGATCACGAGGTGGCACGCCTCGGGGATGGACATGAAGTAGCGGGTGGCGTCCGGGTGGGTGACGGTGAGGGGTCGGCCGGCGCGGATCAGCTCCGCGAAGAGCGGGAGCATCGAGCCACGGCTGCCGAGGACGTTGCCGAACCGGACCGACACGTAGTCGTGGCCCGTGTCGGCGGCGGTCCAGGCGGTCAACCGCTCGGCGATGCGCTTGGTCGAGCCGAGCACACTCGTCGGGTTCGCGGCCTTGTCGGTCGAGATGTTCACGAGCGTCCCGACGCCCGCGGCGGCAGCGGCGCGGAGGACGTTCAGGGTGCCGAGGACGTTCGTCTTCCAGCCTTCGTCCGGGTACTGCTCGAGCATCGGCAGGTGCTTCAGCGCCGCGGCGTGGAAGACGACGTCGGGCCGGCGGCTCAGCATGATGTCGCGGACGGCGTCGGCGTCGCGGATGTCGGCGAGCACGACGTTCTTCGTGTCGAGCAGCCCGTGACCGTCCACGGAGACCTGCACCTGCTGCAGGGCGGTCTCGTCGCGGTCGAGCATGATGATCTCCGCCGGCTCGAACCGGACGAGCTGTCGGCAGAGTTCGCTGCCGATCGAGCCGCCGGCGCCCGTGATCAGCACCGACCGGCCCCGGACGAAGTCGACGGTGATCTCGAGCTCGGCCTCGGGCTGTCGATCCCCGATCAGTGCGTCGATGTCGAGTCCGTCGAGGCCGGGGATGCTGCGGTGTGCCATGGGGTCTCCTCCGTGAAGTCCTCCCCAGTGTGACCCGATCGCATGTGAAATGTCAATTGATCATTCGCCGATGTTCGCCGTGACCGCGTCGATGTACGCCGCACGCTCCTCGCGCGAGTGCGGGCGTCCCGGGACGCCCGGTCGCTGCTCCCACGGGAACGGGCCGGCCTCGTGCCGGTACTCGATGCCCATGGCCTCGAGCCGGGCGGTGTGCTCGGCCAGGCGCCCGCGGAACTCGGCGAGGTCGCGCGGCCCGGTGGTGTCGGCCGACCACAGTGCCTCGGCGAGGGCGGCGACACGGGGGAAGAGCTGGTAGTCGAGCCGACGGGCGGTGTCGACGTGCTCCGTCCACATGTTGCCCTGGCCGCCGATGACGTGGGCGCGCTCGGCGTCGGTGAGCCCCGACGGCACCGGGTCGAAGGCGAAGACGTCGTCGACGGTGAGCACGATCGACACTGGGATCGGCTCGGTCGGCAGGTCGCTCTGGCGGTAGTCGAGGTACACCTGGTCGTCCGGCGACGAGATGACGTCGTGCCCGCGGCGGGCGGCGGTCCGTGCGCCGGTCAGCCCGCGCCACGAGACGACGGTGGCGGAGGGGTCGAGCGTGCCGCCCTCGAGGATCTCGTCCCACCCGAACGCCCGTCGGCCGTGCGACTCGACGTGTGCGGCGAGCTGTCCGATGATCCAGGCCTGCAGCTGTTCCTCGTCCTGCAGTCCGAGCTCGCGGATGCGCTCCTGGGTGCGCGGGTCGGTCTCCCACTGCACCTTCGGGCACTCGTCGCCGCCGATGCCTATGTACCCGGAGGGGAAGAGCGCGATGACCTCGTTCAGGACGTCCTTGAAGAAGTCGATCGTGGCGTCCTCGGCGTTCAGGACGTCGTCGGCGATGCCCCACTCCGTCCACACCTCGACCGGTGCGCCCGTGACGCCGAGCGACGGGTAGGCCGCCAGCGCCGCACGGACGTGCCCGGGGGTCTCGATCTCGGGGACGACGGTGACGAACCGGTCGGCCGCGTAGGTCACGATCTCGCGGACGTCGTCCTGCGTGTAGTACCCGCCGTGCGGGCGGCCGTCGAACCCGGGGACGACGAGTGTGCCGTCCGGCCCGGGGACGTGCGCGCCGACCTGGGACTCCCGACGCCAGGACCCGACCTCGGTGAGGCGCGGGTACTTCCGGATCTCGATGCGCCACCCCTGGTCCTCGGTGAGGTGGAAGTGCAGGCGGTTGATCCGGTGGGCGGCGAGCTGGTCGACCACCCGCATGACCTCGTGCTTCGTGCGGAAGTGCCGGGCGACGTCGAGCATCACGCCGCGCCAGGCGAAGGCGGGAGCGTCCTCGACCACCACGGCGGGGACGGACCACGGGCCCGTCGCGACCCGGCCGCGACGGTACACGTCCGGGGGCAGCAGCTGCAGCAGTGCTTGCACGCCGTAGAAGACCCCGGCGGGCGAGCCGCCGACGACGTCGATGCCGTCCGGCGTCACCGTGAGGCGGAACGACTCCGCCCGCTCACCCTCCGGTGTCGTCGGGCCCGCGGGCAGGGACGGGTCGTCGGCGACGCGCAGTGCGATCGTGCCGGCCCCCGGTGCCGTGTCGTCGAGGGCGTCCCGCACCGGCAGCCCGGTCGATCCCCGCAGGGTCTGCTGCAGGTACAGTCGGACGGACTCGCTCGCCGGGTCGGCGGCGATCCGGGTCGACGGGGTGATCTCGAAGGCCCCGGCACCGGGAGCGGTGCGGCGCGGTCGTGGGACGAGCATGTCGGAGCCACCATTCCTCAATGATCTTTCGTAATGTGGAGGCTATGGCCGTGCAGCAGACCGTGTCAACGACCGCGGGTGCCGTCGGGACGACCCCGGGCGTTCTGCGGCAGATGAACTCGCGGGCGATCCTCGACGAGCTCCTGCGCGACGACGTCTCCCGCACGGTCACCGACCTCGGGCGCACGGTCGGCCTCTCCCGCCCCACGGTCGAGGCCGCGCTGTCCGACCTGGTCGACGAGGGGTGGGTGACCGAGACCGAGGCGATCGCGACCCCGAACAAGGCCGGTCGTCGGGCCAAGCGCTTCGCGGCGGACGCGTCGGCCGGTTCCGTGCTCGGCGTGGACCTCGGCCTGCACGGGATCGTCGGCGTGCGCGCGGACCTGCGCGGCGTCACGCTCGCCCGGGTCGAGGAGCGCTACACGGACCTCGCCGACGCCGAGCAGGCCTGGTCGAGCGTGCAGGACGTCGTCCGTCGGCTGACGTCGCCCGTCGGTGGCACGGTCGGCGGCCCCCCTGGTGGCGCGCCGGTGCTCGGCGCCACGTTCGGGGTCCCGGCGGTCGTCGACCGCGACGGCGCGATCGACTACACGGTCGCGGTGCCGGAGTGGGTCGAGCGGCGGGTGCCCGGCCGGATCCAGGACCTCTTCCCCGGAGTCGCCACCTTCTTCGACAACGACGCCAAGCTGGCGGCCACGGCCGAGGCCCGGTGGGGGCGGTTCCACGGCGTCCGGGACGGCCTGTACCTGGTGATGGGTCGGCAGATCGGTGCCGCCCTGGTGGTCGACGGCTCGTTGGCGCGCGGTGCGCGCGGCGCGGCGGGCGAGATGGGCGGCATCGCCTCGACCGGCTGGCCCGAAGCACCCGCCCGCCTGGAGGCCCGGATTCCGTCCGACACGGACCTCGAGTCCGTCTTCGCGGCGGCGGCCCGGGGCTCGGTGTCGGCAGTCCGGATCGTCCGTGCGTTCGCGGCCGACGTGGCACCCGGCGTCGTGCAGCTCGTGACGACGATCGACCCCGAGGTCGTCGTCGTCGGTGGTGAGGTCCTGCCGGCGGCAGAGGTGTTCTGCGCCGCGCTCGACGAGATCGTCACGCCACTGCTCCGGCACCCCGTGGTGTTCGCCCCGTCGACCGTCGGTCGCGACGCAGTCGCCCGGGGCGCGCTCGCCCGGTCGCTCGCGCACGTCCGCGCCGCCCACATGGGACTCGGCTGACACCCAGGGAGCGTGCCGGGTCCTGACAGGGCGTTCAGGGATGCTGGGTCCATGACGACTGCCGTGACCGCCCGTGCCATGACCGTCGCCAGTGGCGACTCCACCGCTCCGTCGGACCTCGGCGGGCTCTCCGGCCTGGTGCTGCAGCTGATCGACGCGCTGGGGGAGTGGGGCGTCGGGCTGATGCTCTTCGTCGAGACGGTGTTCCCACCCATCCCGTCCGAGGTCATCCTGCCGCTGGCCGGGTTCCTCGCGGGTGCCGGCCAGATGAACCTCGTGCTGGTGCTCGTGCTGGCGACGATCGGTTCGTACCTCGGGGCGCTCGTGCTGTACTGGCTCGGCGCGAAGATCGGGTTCGAACGCACCACGCGGTGGTTCGGCAAGCTGCCCCTGGTCGACGAGGACGACTTCCGCAAGGCGGCCGGCTGGTTCCACCGGCACGGCAAGAGCGCGGTGTTCTTCGGCCGGTTCGTCCCGATCGTCCGCAGCCTCATCTCGCTGCCGGCCGGCGCCGACCGCATGCACCTCGGCACGTTCTCGGTGTTCACGATCATCGCGAGCGGCATCTGGAACAGCGCACTCGTGCTGCTCGGTGCCGCGTTCGGGTCGCAGTACGACCAGGTCGAGGCGTACACCGAGTGGATCGACCGCGTGCTCTACGTCGTGATCGCCGTGGTCGTGGTGACCTTCGTCGTGCGTCGGGTCCGTCGTGTGCGTGCCGAGCGGCGTGCGGGCGGCCGCGACGACCACGACGACGACGCCGGCAGCCCTGCCGTGGGCGGTGCCCGGGGTCGCCGTCGCGCCGAGCCCGCCCGCGACTGAGCCTCAGGCCTTCGTCAGCGCTGACTCCTTGTGGGCGGCCTGCTTGCCGCTCTTCTCCGACTCGACGATCCAGTACGGGTCGTCGTCGGTCGGCTTGAAGTGCTGCCCGTCGAACTCGAAGTCGCTCGTCCGCTTCCGCACGAGCGTGCCGGTCGTCCTGCCCTGCGAGGTGTTCCAGTGCACCTCGTCACCCTTCGACAATGCCATGCTGTCCTCCTTGCGCGATTCCTCGTCGTGATGGAGGTCGGACTGTACCCCGCCGATCCCCGGGGAATCAGGGAACCACGGCGATCACGATGTCGTAACGGCCATGCGGATCGAGAGTCGGACGCGTACCGTTTCCCATGAGCCCACACGCCGGCAGCGGCCGCGGAACCACGGGCTCCGGACAGGACGACGGACACCATGACCCTGCTGGACAGCGCGCGGGCGGACACCGTGCTCGCTGCGCGGTACCGGCTCGTGAAGCTCATCGGCACCGGCGGTATGGGATCCGTCTACGAAGCCCGTGACGAGCACACGTACCGGGCCGTGGCCGTGAAGCTCTTCGCGACCCCGGACAAGATGACCACCGCCGACCGCGTCCGTCAGGAGCGCGAGATTCGGCTGCTCAGCATGCTCTCCCACCCGGGCCTCATCCCGCTGTACGACGCCGGGACCCACGAGTTCGAGGACGGCCCGCACCGGTTCATCGTGATGGAGCTCATCGCCGACACGACGCTGCTCCGCCGACTGTCCGAGGGGGCCCTGCACAACTACGAGGTGGCCGACCTCGGTGCGCAGCTCGCCGACGCCCTGGCGTACGTGCACTCACGCGGCATCGTGCACCGCGACGTCAAGCCCGCCAACATCCTGATCAGCGACGAGGGCTCGTCCGGGTTCGCCCGCACGGTCAAGCTCACCGACTTCGGCGTCGCCCACTTCGTCGACGGCTCCCGCCTGACGAACGACGGCACGGTCATCGGCACCGCCGCCTACCTCAGCCCGGAGCAGGTCGCCGGCGAACCGATCAGCTTCGCCACCGACGTGTACTCACTCGGGCTCGTCCTGCTCGAGGCGCTGACCGGCAAGCAGGAGTACTCGGGCACCCTCATCGAGGCTGCACTCGCCCGGCTCCGCCGCGATCCCGAGATCCCGGACGACGTCGCCGACGAGTGGCGCGAGCTGCTCAGCCGGATGACCGCGCGCGACCCGGAGCGCCGGCCGACGGCGGTCGCCATCGCCAACGCGCTGCGCGGCGGCTCCACCCAGATCACCGGCCCGGTGCCGCTCGGCCCGGAACGCGTGAAGCACCAGCGAGACCACCGCATGCACCGCGCCGCCCACCGGCACGCCAAGCGCGGCACGTTCTCGGCGGTGCGTCGCTGGCGTCGGCGGAACGTCCTGGTCGGGTCGTTCGCGGCCTTCGGCGTCACCGCGGCCTGTGTGGCCGCGTACGTCGCTGGCGCCCTGCACTGACCCGCTCGGCGGCTCGGTGCTCCGGGCACCGGAGCACCCTGGCAGGATGGACAGCATGACCGACCAGCGCTGGATCAAGATCTGTGGCCTGTCGACGCCCGACACCGTGGACGCCGCCATCGACGCGGGTGCCGACGCGGTCGGGTTCGTCTTCGCGGCGGGCAGCCCCCGGACCGTCACCGCCGACCTGGCGAAGGAACTGGTCGAGCGGGTGCCGGACGGCGTCGACGCCGTCGGGGTCTTCCGCGACCAGAAGATCGACGAGATCGTCGGCATCGCCTCCGAGGTCGGTCTCACCACGCTGCAGCTGCACGGTGGCGAGTCCCCGTCCGACTTCGCCCGGGCACGCGACGCCGGCTTCTTCACCATCCGGGCCATCGCGGCCGAGGACTACCTGCGCGAGACGCCCGAGCAGCGCGCCGCGTTCGACCACGACCTGCTGCTGCTCGACGCCGCCGTGCCCGGCAGCGGTCGGCTGATCGACCCGGCCACGATCGACGGCGTGGACGAGGCCTGGATCCTCGCCGGCGGGCTGACCCCGGCCAACGTGGTCGCCGCGGTCGAGGCGCTCGACCCCGACGGCGTCGACGTGTCGAGCGGTGTCGAGTCGGAGCGCGGCGTCAAGGACCCCGCGAAGATCCGTGCGTTCGTCGAGGCCGTCCGCAGCCTGGGCTGAGCCGGCCGCACCGATCGGCCGCGGTCGCGGTTCTGGACGCGACCGCGGACCGACAGGAGGCACGGTGCGGGCCCGCCACGGGCCTCCCGTCCGCCGCGCGCTCAGCGCAGGGTGGGGATGAGCTCCGTCAGGAACGCGTCCGTGTCCTCCCAGCCCTGCACCGCGTGGCAGGGGACCCCGAGTGCCTTCACCGGGTAGTCGTTGCCCTCGGGGTCGAGCCGGTCGCCCACGAAGAGCGTGTCGTGGAGTGCGATGCCGGTGATCTCGGCCAGGCGCTGCATGCCGTAGGCCTTGTCGATGCCCTTGCGGGTGATGTCGATGCTGGTGGAGCCGCCCGAGCGGACCTCGAGGTCAGGCAGGTCCTGCTGCACCAGACGGCGCAGGTGGTCCTTCTTCTCGCCGGTCGGGTCCCACTGCTTCTTGACGTCCACCGGGGCGGACTGGCCGAGGGCGGAGAACGTGATCTGCGACCCGCGGTCCTCGAGGATGGCACCCCAGGTCTCGGACTCCCAGTACCCGGCTTCCTGCGCACGGGCCTCGACCGCGGCGAGGGCGCGGTCCTTCTGCTCGTCGGTGAGGTCCTCGGCGTACTGCAGCGCCCAGTCCTGGTCCTCCCAGCGGTAGTACCGGGTGCCGCAGGTCGGCAGCAGGTGCAGGGCGTCGAGCGTCAGGCCGTCGCGCTGCCGGAGCGGGGTGACCAGCTGCTGCTCGAACTGGGTGAAGTTGCCGCCGGAGATGACCGCGACCGGCACGACCTCGAGCAGGGACGCGAAGGTCTCGAGCATGCGGGGATCGAGGGAGGACTTCGACGGGGCGAGCGTGTCGTCGAGGTCGAAGGCGACGAGGCGGGGCGTGGTCATGCCCCCGATCCTGCCAGAGCCCGCCGACCACCCGCAGGGTGCGACCACGCGGGTGCAGCGGTGCTGCGCGATGTCTGCGGGGTCACGCGCGGTGCGTGGCAGGGACCCGGTCGCGGGCGTAGGTGATGTCCGTGTAGCCGTGCGGGGCGGGGTTGCCGTCCTCGTCGAGGTTCACGAACACGACCTCGTCGATCGTCAGGATGCTGCGGTGCGTGAAGAGGTTCCGCGCCTCGGCCCGCATGGTCAGCGACGTCCGGCCGAACCGGGTGGCGACGAGGCCGATCTCGACGATGTCGCCCTCCTTCGCCGACGACAGGAAGTTGATCTCCGACATGTACTTCGTGACGACCTTGCCGTTGCCGAGCTGGATGATCGCGTAGACCGCGGCCTCCTCGTCGATCCAGCGGAGCAGGCTGCCGCCGAACAGCGTGCCGTTGGCGTTGAGGTCCTCCGGTCGCACCCACTTCCGGGTGTAGAAGTTCATCTCCGGTGGGGCGTCCTGGTGCTGATCCATGTCACGTCATGGTACGCCGACGGCCGCGCTCCCGCAGGGACGCGGCCGTCGTGGCGATCGCGGGCGGCGATCCCGCCGGAGCTCACTCCTTGACGAGGACGACCTCGTCGAGCGGGATGCGGGTGCGCGGGGCGACCTCGCGCTCGGCGGCCTTGTCGTCGAGCTGCGACGGGTGCGCGACGGTGCCGACGGCCGTGACGGTGTACGGCAGGAACCGCTCGGGCAGGTCGAACGCGGCACGGAGCCCGGCGGGGTCGATGCCCGCCATCTGGTGCACGTGGAGCCCCTCGGCGTGGGCCTGCACGGTCAGGGCGGCGAGGGACTGGCCGAGGTCGTACTGCGCGAAGGGGCGCTCCTCGCCGTCGGCGGTCACGGTCTCGAGCACACCGACGACGAGGGCGCTGGCACGGAAGGCCCAGGCCGCGTTGAAGCCGAGCAGGTTCTCGTTGATCTTCCGGAACGTCTCGGTGCCGCGGCGGCCGGCGATGAAGCGGCGGGGCTGGAAGTTCATGGCCGACGGCGCCCAGCGAGCGGCCTCCAGGACGGCGTCGAGCTGGTCGTCCGAGATCGTCGCGGTCTCGTCGTAGGAGCGGGGGCTCCAGCGCTCCTCGAGCAGCGGCACGAGCGGCTGGCTGGAGTCGGTGGACCGGGTGAGGGTGTCGGCGTTCGTCGAGGTCATGGTGCGCTCAACGGTATTCGATGCGTACGCATTTCCGACCTGAGTGACGTCACATCACCGCCGGCAGGTGCCAGGATGGAGGGGATGGGTGGCGTGTTGACCGGCTTCGCGATCATCGGCGCGATCATCGCCGGTGGGTACGTCGTCGGACGCATCGGCCTGCTGGGCCCGCACGCGCAGTTCGTGATGAGCAGGCTCGCGTTCTTCGTGCTGATGCCGTGCCTGTTGTTCCACACCATCGCGACCGCCGACATCGCGTCGCTGCTGTCCTCGATGCTCTGGGTCTCGCTGCTGAGCGCCGCCGTGGTGGCCCTCGGCGCCGCGGCGGTGTTCCGCTTCGTGCTGCGCCGCCCCGTCACCACGACCACCGTCGGCGCGCTGGCGTCGAGCTACGTCAACGCGAACAACATCGGGTTGCCGGTGGCCGTGTACGTGCTCGGCCAGGCGACCGCGGTCGTCCCGGTGATCCTGCTGCAGCTCGTCGTGATGGCCCCGATCGCGCTGACGATCCTCGACGCTGCGACCGCGGGTGGCGGCGGGTGGGGGCGGCGGATCGCCGGGCCGTTCCGGAACCCGATCATCATCGCCTCGCTCGTCGGGCTCGTGTGCTCGGCGACCGGGATCACGCTGCCGGACCCCGTACTGGAGCCGTTCTCGCTCGTCGGCGCCGCCGCGGTGCCCGTCGTGCTGCTGTCGTTCGGGATGAGCCTGCACGGTGCGACCCCGCTGCGGGACCCTGCGATCCGGACGGACGTCATCGTCGCGTCGTCGATCAAGCTCGTCGTGATGCCGGCCGTGGCGTTCGTGTTCGCCCGGTTCGTTTTCGGGCTCGGCGACCAGGACGTCTTCGTGCTCACCACCCTCGGCGCCCTGCCGGCGGCGCAGAACGTCTTCAACTACGCGCAGCGGTACGGGGCAGCGGTCCCGGTGGCGCGCGACGTCGTGCTCATCTCGACGCTCGGCTCGGTGCCCGTGCTCGTCGCGATCGCCGCCCTGCTGCACCCGTAGCGCGCCCTGGACGCGCGCCGCGGCGGACGGGAGGCCCGTGGCGGGGGCGCAGCGGGCCTCCCGTCCGGCCGTGGTCGCGACCACTGCGGATGGTGAGCAGGAACGGTCGGGTCGCGTCCGCCGACCCGACCACGACTGCTCACGAAGCACGGACGGCGCGCGCGTACCCTGGCGGGCACGCGGGGCGGACCGCTCCGTGACCGATGACCACGACGAGGAGACCGGCGATGGACACGATGGCGATGATGAAGAACATGTCGATGACGGACATGCCCGTGGAGATGGACATGGACACGATGCAGGACACGATGATGGCGATGAACGCCGCGTCGATGGCTGCGACGATGTGCTCCGCGGCCGACATGCGGATGGGCGGCGAGATGGCCACCTGCGCCGCGATGTGCTCGAACACCGCGATGCTCGCGGACACCGGCATGCGGATGATGATGCGTCCGATGGGGATGGACACGGCCGCGATGCAGGCGATGCTCATGGCCGTCGTCGCGATGGGCACCGCGTGTGCCGCCGAGTGCCGCCGGCACCAGGACATGGACGAGTCGTGCCGCTACTGCGCCATGGCCTGCGACGAGATGGTGTCCAAGTGCCAGGCGATGCTCGACTCGATGGCGGCCTGAGCAACTCCGCCTGCGCTCCGCGACGCGTGCGCGCTACGCGACGCGTGCGGTGTTCTGTCGACCGCTGGCGCTGAGGATCTCTGCGACCGGGTGGTGGGCGACCGGCTCGCCGACCGACAGGACGCCGTCGGCGTCCGCCACCCGCAGCTGCGTGGTGCTCCCGTCGAGGAACAGCACCACGGCGTCGGCTGCGCGGGTCTCGACGACGATGCCGTCGCGCCACGCACCGGGGGCTGCGGTCGCCATGAGGCGCTGGATGGGAAGGATCGTCGTGCGGGACATGGCTTCACCTGCTCTCGAAGGGGTTCGGTGCAGGAAACCTACGTCGGCGTGACGGACGGCTCAATCACGGCGGACGCCGGGCGTAACAGAGCCGGGCGGGCGCCGTCGATCCGGACCGGTGACCCGACTCCGATCAGAAGATCATCGGGCGGTCGTCGTCGAGCGACGTGTCCAGGTCGAGGTCGACCACGACGGGGACGTGGTCGCTCGGGGCGTCGCCCTTGCGCTCGTTCCGGTGGATCGAGGCATCGGTGACGACGTCGGCGAAGGCCTGCGAGCCGAGGACGAAGTCGATGCGCATGCCCTCGTTGCGCGGGAACCGCAGCTGCTTGTAGTCCCAGTAGGTGTAGCCGTCGGGCACGATCGGGCGGACGACGTCCTGCAGGCCCCGTGCCTCGAACTCGCGGAACGCGGCCCGCTCCGGCTCGCTGACGTGGGTCGACCCCTCGAACACCCGCATGTCCCAGACGTCCTGGTCGAGCGGTGCGACGTTCCAGTCGCCCATCAGTGCGAGCGGGGTCTCCGGCGACGCCTGGATCCACTCCGAGGTGCGGTCGGCCAGCTGGGCGAGCCAGTCGAGCTTGTACGTGTAGTGCGGGTCGCCGAGCTCGCGGCCGTTCGGCACGTAGAGGCTCCACAGCCGGACGCCGTCGACCGTGACGCCGATCGCGCGGGCCTCGACCGGCAGGTCCGGCCCCTCGTGGCCCTTCAGGAACCCGGGCTGGCCGGGGAAGTCGCGGGTGACGTCCTCCATCGGCAGCCGGCTGGCGAACGCGACGCCGTTCCACTGGTTCAGGCCGTGCGCCTCGACGTGGTACCCCGCGGCCTCGAACTGCTCGACCGGGAACTGCTCCGGCTTGCACTTGATCTCCTGCATGCCGAGGACGTCGACGTCCTCACGCACCAACCAGTCGACGATCCGACCCACTCGGGTGCGGACGGAGTTCACGTTCCAGGTCGCCACGCGCATGGAACAAGAACCTACCGGTGTCGACTGACGACGAGGTCGGCTGCGCGACCGGACGGCACGTGCGCCGCCTGTACGGCGTGCGGCACGATGGTGTTCGCTGGAGGCCAGCAATCGATCGCACGGAGGCAGCAATGGCATCGACGACGAACCGCGTCGACGGGACCCCGACCGGGACCACGACCGGGGCAGCGCTCGGCACCGGGGCCGGGAGCACCCAGCCCGCCGGCACCACCACGACGCAGGTCACCGCCAAGGGCAGGACCATCATCGACGACACGGTCGTCGCGAAGGTCGCGGGCATCGCCGCTCGCGACGTCCCCGGCGTCTTCGCACTCGGCGGCAACGCCTCGCGGGCGTTCGGCGCCATCCGCGACGCCATCGGCTCCAGCGCGCTCGGCCAGGGCGTCCGCGTCGAGGTCGGTGAGACCCAGGTGGCCGTCGACCTGACCATCGTGGTCGACTACCCGACGCCGATGATGGAGGTCGCCTCGGCGGTGCGCGCCGCCGTCACGAACGCCGTCACCGAGCTCGTCGGCCTCGAGGTCACCGAGGTCAACATCGCCATCAACGACGTGAACATCCCGGCACTCAACGGCGTCGCGGACGAGCCCGACACCCGGGACGGTCGGGTCCGGTGAACGCCACCGTCGTCGGGATGGGCACCGGCGCCCTGCTCGCGATCGTCGCCGTGACGCTCGGGTTCTGGGCGTTCGTCGTCGTCGCCGTCTGCATGGCGGTCGGCGCACTGGTCGCTCGCATCGTCACGGGCGACGTCGACTTCCGCCGCCTGCTGGACGTGCTGCGCGGACGCCGGAGCTCGTCGTGAGCGACGCCGCCGTCGCCACGACCGGCGACAGCGGCGTCCGGCTCCGCGGTTCCGACCGCATCGGCACGTCCGCGCTGGTGCACACCGCCCAGGCGGTCGCCGCCGAAGCACTGCGCGTGGCCTTCCGGGAGGTCCGCGCCCGGGTCGCCGACGACGGTCGCGGTGCGCTGGCGGTCGAGATCACCGCCCCGCTCGCCCTGCCGGTGCTGGGCTCGCACGCACTCCCCGACGAACCCGTCGTCACCACGGCGCACCGCGCTCGCGGCACGATCGCCGCGCGCTTCCGGACCATCACCGGCCGACAGGTCGCCCGCGTGACCGTGACCTTCGCCTCGTCGGTCGTGGACACCCCACGGAGGGTCCGGTGACCGCCGCCACAGCCGTCGATCCCGCCGGCGGCAACGCCGATCCGATCGCCCCCGCCGGCCCCTCGCCCGACGACCACCACGCCACCCACCGCCGCCTGCTGCGCCGCGAGACCCACGTCTCCCGTTCGGGCGCCGTCGTCGTCGCGATGCTCATCGCCCTGGTGCTCGCCGCCGCCGCGGTCTTCGCCGGCGCACTCGTCCTGCTCGACCAGAACGTGCTCGGCGTCGACCCCCGTGCGGTGGTCGACGCCGCGCTCGCCGCTCCGGACGGCCTCGACACCACCATCGTGATCGGCATCGGTGCCGTCGTGGCCCTGATCGGCCTCGTCCTCCTGCTGCAGGGGATCCTGCCCCAGCGGCGTCCGCGGCACGTGATGTCGTCCGACCGGCTCGCAGTGGTCGTCGACGACGAGGTCCTGGCCTCCGCTGCGGCCCGCGCCGCCCGATCCGCGACCCGTCTGGGTGCCGACGCCGCCGTGGGCACCGTCGGCCGTCGCACGGTCGACGTCGTGCTCCGTCCAGCAGCCGGGGTGGACGTCCCCGCGGTCGCCGCAACCGAGGCCGTCGAGCGGGAGTTCGTCGCGATCGACGCGCAGCCGCCGCTCGCTGCACGGGTCCGGGTGCAGCCGACCGGGCGGGTGGACGGATGAACGCCACGAACCGCGGGCTCGGCCGGACGGCGCTCGTCGTGCTCGGGCTCGTCCTGCTCGTCGCCGGGGTCGCCGCGATCCTGGTGCAGACCGCGCAGGGGCTGCCCCTCGTCGCCTCGTGGTGGCGCACGGTCGGTGATGTCCTCGCCGGACTCGGCACCGGGGCGTCGCGTGACGACTCGGTGTTCGCGTGGACCTGCGTGCTCGGCGGTGGCGTCGTGCTCGGCGTGCTCGCGCTCGTCGTGCTGACGACGCTCGGCGGTGGCCGCGAGGGCACCGTCGTGGACAGCGACGGTTCGGCCGACGGCGTCGCCGGTTCGGTGCGCATCGAGTCCACGGCCGTGCAGCACGCGCTCTCCTCGGCCATCGGCGAGATGCCCCAGGTCGGTTCGCTCGCCGTCGACGTCTACCGGGTCCGTGGTGGTCGGGCGATCCGGGTGCGGGTCCGTCCGCGCCGGGGTGCCGCGCCGCGCGAGATCACCGAACGGGTCGAGGCCGTCGTCGCCGACCTGGACGCCCTGCTCGGCGAACGCCTGCCGGTGCTGCTCGAGATCGCCCGTGGCGGGTCGGGGTCGTCCCGTCCGGACCGCGTGCACTGAGCGTCACCGTGGTGCGCTCGATCGGTGGACTGCCCCGGCCGGGCGAGACCGTCCCGGTGCCGCGCGTGGTCACCGAGATGGCCCGGGGCCGGGAGGTCGCCCTCGTCTGGCACAACGAGATCGGCGGGACGACGTTCCGTATCGGACCGGATGCGCACGCCGAGGAGTTCGTGAAGGTGCTGCCGCACGCCTACGGGTCGTGGATCAGCGGCGAGGCCGCGCGGCTGACGTGGGCGTCCCGGTACGCCCGGGTGCCGGAGGTGCTCGACCACGGCACCGACGAGGACGGCGTCTGGCTGCACACCCGTGCCGTGCCCGGGTGGAGCGCCGTCGACCCGCGCTGGCACGACGAACCCTGGACCGCGGTGGTCGCGGTGGGGGAGGGCCTGCGCGCGCTGCACGACACCCTGCCCGTCGACGACTGCCCGTTCACGTGGGCGACCGCGGACCGGCTCGATCGCGCACGCGGGGCTGCCGCCGACGCCGACGCCGACGCCGAGCTCGGCCCGGAGCCGCCGGCCGACCGGATCGTCGTCTGCCACGGTGACCCGTGCACCCCGAACACGCTCATCGGTGCGGACCGGCGGTGGAGCGGGCACGTCGACCTGGACGCGATGGGCGTCGCAGACCGCTGGGCCGACATCGCGGTGGCGACGATGGCGCTCGGGTGGAACTACGGACCCGGGTGGGAGCCGCTGTTCCACCGGGCGTACGGGCTGCCGGACGACCCGGAGCGCACCGCGTGGTACCGGGCGCTCTGGAACGGGGACGTGGACGACGTGACCTGCGGCGCGCTGAACCGGAGCCGTCGTGGTGCTCGATCGGTTCAGATCTTCGGCTTGTTGACGACGGGGTCGTCCCACTGGGGGAAGTTCGGGTAGACGCCGGGGAGGGACCGATCAGGGAACTTGACGGTCGAGCGTCCGTAGATGGCCGTCGAGAGCGCGTTGGCGTCGTTGGTCCAGAAGGGTTCGCTGTAGACGGTGATGGGGTTGTCGCCGTTCTCCTGGGCGGTGTACTGGATCTGCCAGCCGTCGCCGGTGGTGGCCCAGACTTCTTCGTCGCCGGTGATGGTGCGGTGTTCGATGTCCCAGCCCTGTTCGGTGAAGTAGTCGATCATCGGTTGCAGGTCGCGTTGCTGGTCGGTGGGGCCGGGTGGGGACCAGAGTCGTGTGGTGCTCATGTCGTAGCTGTTCTTGGTGTCGGAGCCGGGCAGGGGTGCGACGCCGTCTCCGCCGATGCCGGGGACGTCGTCGCCGCCGCCCCATTCCCATTCGCCCTCGTGGACGTGGAGTTGCGCGTTCCGGAGGAGTTGCTGCATGTGTTCGTAGTGGTCGCGGTAGGCGTCGAACTCTTGGTGCAGGGACATCTCGGCGACGTCGTGCTGAGTGAGGCCGGCTGCGTCGGTGGGCATCTGGTTTCCTCCTGCCGTGCACCCCGACAGCAGCCCGAGGGTCAGGGCTGCAGTCGTGATGGCACGGAGCATCGGTCGCATGGTCTTCATCATGGCTTCCCCGTCGCGATGATCTTCGCGATGGTCTGTTGTGCGGTGGCGTCGCGGGACAGGCGCTTCGGCCGCGGTGGTGGACCCGTATGAGTGCCCGAGGACGGTCAGTGACCGCGGCGCGCTGCCCCGGCTGTCGTGGATGCCGTCGAGGAACGAGGCGAGGTTCGCCCCGCCCGCTGTCGCACGCGCCTGGCTGGGGACTTCGACTGCGCCCGGTGCGCGGTACCCGACCCAGGACACGACCGCGAACGATTCGGACCGTAGCAGCGGAAGTGCGAACGGTGGAGTTCCACGTCGACGTGTGGAGAAGTTGCCGCGGCGATGCGCGGCGTTCCCACCGGGGCCGATCGCCTAGAAGGCGACCCCGCGGGCGCTCATGAACGGCACCGGGTCGGTGGTGGCGCCGTTGATGTGCACCTCGACGTGGCTGTGGCAGCCGGTCGAGGCCCCGGTGGAGCCGACGAGGGCGATGAGCTGCCCCGCGGAGACCTGCTGCCCGGTGGCGACCCGGAAGCCGCCGTCGACGATGTGGCCGTACGCGGTCTGCACCCCGCCGCCGTGGTTGATGCGGACGTAGTTGCCGTAGCCGCCGTACCAGCCGACGTAGTCGACGGTGCCGGCCGAGGCCGCGACGATGGGCGTGTAGCAGCCGCTCGCCAGGTCGGTGCCCTCGTGCATGGTCACGACGCCGGTGATCGGGTGCACGCGGTACCCGTACGGGCTGATCACGTAGCCGCTGGCCGGGCGGACCCAGCCGGTCCCCGAGCCCGCGCCGACGGAACCGCCGCCGCCCGAGCCGCTGCTGCCGGTCGAGCCGCCGCCTGACGGAGCGCCCCCGCCGGAGTTCGCGGCCTGTGCGGCGGCTGCTCGCTGCGCGGCGGCTGCGCGTGCTGCGGCTTCGCGAGCTGCCTTCTCCTCCGCCGCCTTGCGGATGCGCTCACCCTTGGCGAACTCCGCTTCGGTCCGGACGCGGCCGGAGGTCAGGGTCGCGAGCTGGGCGTCGAGTCGCGCCTTGTTCGACTGCTGCTCGTCGTAGGCGGCCTGCACGGCGTCGGACGCCGCCTGGGCTTCCTGCATGCGATCTTCGGCTTCGGCAGCGAGGTCGCCCAGCGCCTCGGCGGCGCGGTCGGCCTGTGCCTCGAGCGAGCTGGCGACGGCGGCGTCGGCGCTCGCGGCGGCCTGCACACGCTCGGCCTGCTCGGAGAGCTTGCTCAGCGCACCGAGGTTGTACAGCAGGTCACTGGCGTCCTCGCCCTGGGTGATCACCGATGTGGTGACGTCGGCGCCACCGGAGCGGGACATCTGCGCGGCGAACTGCCCGGCCTGCGCGGCGCTCTGGTCGGCGACCTCGGCGTGGTCCTTCGCGTCGGCGCGGAGCTGCTGTTCCTTCTCGGCGGCGGTCTGGGCCTTGCGCTGTGCCTTGTAGAACACGTCGCCGAGCTTCTGCGCCTTCGCCTCGGCAGCGTCGACCTTGGCGTCGAGCTCGCTGATGATGCCGCGGATCTCGGTGATCTGCCCCTGCTTGGCGGACTCCTTGCCGCGGGCGGACTTCACTTCGTCCCACGTGGGGTAGGTCACTGCCTGGGCCGCCGGAGCGTCGGCGATGACCGTGCCGACGAGGCCCGCGAGTGCCAGGCCGGTGACGGCGAGGCGCAGGCGCACGGGGACACGGTGGGCGCGGGGGCTGCTGGGACGAGACATCGAGCACGAGCCTATACATCCGTACAGCGAGCATCGGACGGCAACGCGCCGCTGTGGACAACTTCAGCAGTGGATCAGAAGCCGCGGTCGCGCCGGATGACGTCGGCGCTCCCGACGACGTCGCGCCGCAGGATCGCCTGCCCGGCGGTGCCGGCGTAGTCGTAGACGTCGAACCCGGTGCAGTGGGTGATCGTCGCCGGGGGGCCGAGTGAGTCCTCGACCGCGGTGGTCCAGAGGTCGTGCGACCCGACCACCACGAAGCTCGGGTCGGCGTCGCGGTAGGCACCGAGGTCGACGAGCCACGGGTACGTCTCGAAGGTGTCGCGCACCTGCAGCAACTCGACGTTCGTCGACGCGTAGGTCGCGAGGGGCCGGACCGTCCAGAACTGCCCGACGCCCGTGACCTGGCGTCCGTCGGCCCAGCGGTCCAGGCACGCGGCCGCCGGGTACCGCGCGGTCGACACGGCGTGGGCGGTGCCGGGGGCCACTGCGACCCCGGTCGCGAGCACGGCGGCCATCGCGACCGCCACCCCCGCTCGGACCCCGCGGTGCGGGCGGTGCACGCGGGTGCGGCGGACCGCGGTGCGGGTGAGCTCTGCCACGGCGACGAGTGCGAGCAGCGGTGCGGTCACGATCGGCTGCAGGTAGCGCGGGGTCTCGGACCCGGCGACGACGACGCCGACGGACACGGCGACGACGGTCACCAGGGGCAGCAGCGTCGCGACCAGCACGGTGCGTGCGGTGCGGACCCGCCAGGCCCAGACCGTGCCGCCGACGGTGACGAGCACCCCGGCGAACAGCAGCAGGAGTCCGAGGTCGCCCGGTGCCGTCCCCGCCCGGTCGTCGGTCAGCGCCGCGAAGAACCGCAGGGTCTCCCCGGCCCGCGACGGCTGCACGTACGTCGCCGGGTCGAGGGAGACGAACGGCCGGAGCGGGATCCGCACCAGGTACCCGACGACCGAACCGACCGTCACGGCACCGGCGAGCAGCGCAGCGGGGCGCCACGGCACCCGCCGTGCCAGCACCAGGAGCCCGAGGGTGACGACCACCGGGGCCGCCGACCACGGCACGTACAGCGGGTTCGACGCGGTCGTGCACGCGGCGACGAGTCCGAGCACCACGAGCAGGGGCACCGACGCCCGGCCGAGGCGCACCGCCCGCAGCACGAGCACCGCGGTGCCGAGCACCGCCAGCACGGCGCCGTAGTAGTAGGTCGTGGTGAGCAGCAGGGACGCCAGCTCGAGCGAGGTCGCCGTCGCCGACGACTCCGTGAGCACGAGCAGCGTGACCAGACCGAGTGCCCCCGCCGACACCGCGATCCGGGCAGGGCGCCCGGCGGACGGCATCAGCTCGTTCGCGGCCGCCCGCACCAGCGCGTACACGGCGAGCAGCACGAGCACCCCGTTCAGCGCCAGGGCCTGCTGCGGCGTCGCGGTCACCAGCGAGCAGAACAGATACACCGGCAGCTCGGGGAAGAAGAACAGCGCGGGCGACATCGCCCACTCGAACGGCTGGCCGGCCTGCAGCGAGCGCTCGACGAGCGGCAGCAGCACCGAGTCGCCGTCGTACCAGAGCAACGCCACCCGTTCCGTCGCGATGACGTGGCGCAGGGCGATGACGGCCAGGGCCAGCGCGACCAGGCCGCCCAGGGCCTCCCGTCCGACCGTGACGGCCACCGCGCCGGGCCGGCGGTCGCCGGACGGAGCCGGCTCCACGGCGGGGCGGCGCGGTGCTCGGGACATGCCCCGGAGCGTACCGAGGCCGCCTCGGTGCCGGCACCCCGCGGCCCACAGGCTGGGGGAGCGCGTTGCGGGCCCGAACGACTACCCTTGTGCGCTGTGACCGACGCGCGCGAACAGTTGATCCAGTACATCTCCTCCGAAGCGGTGTTCCACGGCGACTTCACCCTGACCAGCGGGAAGAAGGCGACGTACTACATCGACCTGCGGAAGGTCAGCCTGGACCACCGCGTCGCGCCGCTGATCGGGCAGGTCATGACCGAGCTCGTGCAGCAGGTGCCGGACGTCTCCGCCGTCGGTGGCCTGACCATGGGCGCCGACCCCATCGCCAGCGCCGTCCTGCACCAGGCCGCCGCCCGGGGCCTGACCTACGACGCCTTCGTCGTCCGCAAGGAGCCGAAGGACCACGGCCGCGGCAAGCAGGTCGAGGGACCGGACCTGAAGGGCAAGCGCGTCGTCGTGCTCGAGGACACCTCCACCACCGGCGGCTCGCCGCTCAAGGCGGCCGAAGCGCTCGAGCGCGAGGGCGCGATCGTCGCCGCCGTCGCGGTCGTCGTCGACCGGGACACCGGTGCCAAGGAGACGATCGAGGCGGCCGGCTACCCCTACTTCGCGGCCATCGGGTTGGCTGATCTGGGGCTGACCGCGTGACCGAGGAGCGTCCGGACGACGCACGCGAACCCGACGGCACCGCCGGCCCGGCAGACGGGGACGACGGCCTGGAGGCTCGGCGTGCGTCCGGATCGGACGCTCCGTTCCACGGTCTCCGCAGCGCTGCGGACATCTTCGGGGCTCCACGCGGCGAGGAGGACTGGCCGTCGCGGCGGGAGCGCCGTGCGGCCGAGCGCACCGCCCGCGAGACCGGCGCACCGCTGCCCGAGCCGTTCGTGGCCGAGGGGGAGGCGGAGGACGCCGCGCCTGCGGCTCCTGCTGCGGCTGCGCCGGTGCCGCCCGCTCCGGCTCCGGCGCTCGACGACGGTGCGACCCAGGCCATCTCGATGCCGCCCGAGCTGCTCGCCCCCTCCGAGAACCCCGACGCCGTCGTCGAGCACGAGCGCTCGACACTGCACGACCGGATCCCGGCCGCCGCTGACGTCCCACCGGACTCCACCGCGCCGCACCCGTCGTCGATCGTGCTGCCGACCGCGCAGACGCACCGCGACGAACGTGCCGCCGCGGCGAAGGCCATCGAGGACGAACGTCGTCGCGTGGATCCCTTCGGCGAGGGCCGCGCCGATGTCGACTGGCTCGGGCGCGCGACCGGGAACCACCCGGAGTCCGTTGCGCCCGCTGCCCCGCAACCCGTCGGCGTCGAGAACGTGCTGCCCCCGACCGAGGAGCCGCCGACCTTCACCGACCTGCTGCGCATCACCAGCACCGGGCCGGTCCCCACGCAGACCGGCGCGCACGACCGGCCGTTCGACTGGGCGATCGGCGACGACGAGCCCGGCGAGGTACCGGCGACGCTGACCACCGACTCGTTCGACACCACCGCGCTGTCCGCCGGGTCCTGGTCGCTCGCCGACGAGTTGGACGACGAGGACGAGGTCGTCGCCGGCGAGGTCGACACCCCGGCCACCGGGCTGCCGCAGGCGCCGCGGACCTACCCGGTGCCGCCCGCGGTCCCCGTGCCGCCGGTGGTGCCCCCGGCCGCTCCCGGCGCTGGCGCTGGCGCTGGCGCTGGCGCCGGCGCTGGCGCTGGTGCCGCTGCTGCTGCCGCTGGTGCTCCGTCGGAGGCGACCGAGGCCGTGGACGCGCCCCGTGGGTCCGCCGGGGACGACGTGCCGGACGCGACCGAGGGCCTCCAGGCCGACGCGCCGACCACCGCGATGCCGGCTGCCGGCACGCCCTGGTGGTCCGAGCCCGACGCGACCGCGCCGCCGACCGCCGCGCCGCCGCTCGTCGAACCCGCCGGTGCACAGGAGTACCCGGCGCACCTGCCGCCGTCGGTCGGGCAGGACCTCGACGCCGTGCTCGGGCTGCGCGGGAACGACACCGGTCCGCAGCCGGAGTCCCTGCCGGCCGCGGCGCCGGACGACCTGGACCAGTCCGAGTGGGACGGCCGCGAGACCAGCGACACGAGCGCCATCAAGGACCTGTTCGGCACCGAGGCCGTCGGGCAGCTCGGTGGCACGGGCTACGACCCGGAGGAGACCGGGACGCGGATGATGCCGGCGGCTGCCGTGCCCGCGGCGGCTGCCGCTCCTGCTGCTGCCTCCGCGCCCGCTGCTGCCGGACGGCCGGCCGGCGGTCCGGACCGGCAGTCCGGCGACCGCGACAACTTCATCAACGAGGGCTTCGCGCGGCTGCGGAACGAGGGCAAGCGCGGCAAGCAGCTGCTGATCTACGGCTCGATCGCGCTGATCCTCGTGCTCATCGTGCTGGTGTTCCTGCTGTCGAAGTGGATCCTCGGCAACAACATCGCCGACCAGGCCGTGCCGACGAAGTCGCCGGTCGCTGCCTCGTCGGCGCCGGCGACACCGAGCGCTGCGCCGTCGGCGTCGGCCTCGCAGTCGAGTGACGCCGCAGCACCGTCCGCCACGCTGCAGTTCGCCACGACCCCGGCCCTGCCCGGCGAGCACCCGTGGACCGACCTGGCCGGAGGGGAGTGCCTGTCGCCGTTCACGAACGCGTGGTCGCAGACCTTCACGGTGGTGGACTGCGCGACGCCCCACATCGGGCAGCTGACCGCGAGGCTCGCGGTCGAGGGCGACACCTACCCGGGCGCCGAGGCCCTGGCGACCCAGGCCGCCGACCAGTGCCAGTCCGACACGGCGCTGAACGCCTCGGCCGCCGCTGCCGTGGGCGACGTGCAGGTGCAGGGGTCCTACGCGCCCGACCAGGCGACGTGGGACCAGGGTGACCGGTTCATCTCGTGCTTCGTGACGCGGTCGTCGGGGCAGCCGCTGTCCGGGTCGTTGGCGCCGGGGGCGTAGGCGAGGCGGGTCGGTCGTCGGCGTCCGGCGGTCGGGGCGGGTCACACCTGTTCTGCGACGTTCCACCCCGTGATCGACCGGTGGTCTGTCGGAACATGCACACGCAGCGAATGCGTGTGCAACGAACGACATCCCACCCGTCGAACGACGAGTGGGATGTCGCAACATGCACGCGCATCGGCTGAGATGCGCCGGCGTCAGGCGCTCGCTGGCACCTTCGCCGACACGTCGGACAGCGTCTGCAGCTCGTCGGCGGTGAGTTCGAGCTCCGCCGAGGCCAGCAGCGCCGGCAGCTGCTCGGTGTTCCGGGCGCTCGCGATCGGTGCGACGACGTCGGGCTGCGCCTGCAGCCAGGCGAGTGCGACGGTCGCGATCTCGGAGCCGTGTGCGTCGGCGATCGAGGACAGCGCGTCCACGACGGCGAGCCCCTCGTCGGTGAAGTAGCCGGACACCTGGCCCTCGCGGTCCTTGCCGGCGAAGTCGTCCTTCGAGCGGTACTTGCCGGTCAGGAACCCTGCGGCGAGCGAGAAGTACGGCACGACGCCGAGGCCGTGTTCGTGCGCGAGCGGTGCGATCTCGGCCTCGTACGGCTGGCGCGTCACCAGGTTGTAGTGGGGCTGGATGGCGACGGGCTGGGCGAGGCCGTTCTCGGTCGCGATGCGGATCCACTCCGCGGCGCGGTCCTTCGAGTAGTTCGAGATCGCGGTGTAGCGGACCAGCCCGTCCTGCACGAGCTGGTCGAAGGCGCGGACGGTCTCCTCGAGCGGGGTCGACTGGTCGTCGAAGTGCGCGTAGTACAGGTCGATCCGGTCGGTGCCGAGGCGCTCGAGGCTCGCGCGGGCAGCGGCGGCGACGGTGTCCGCAGCGAGGCCCTGGAACTCCGGATGCTGCGAGCCCTTCGTCGCGATGACGACGTCGTCCCGCTTGCCCGAGGCGCGCAGCCACGAACCGATGACCCGCTCGGACTCGCCGCCCGAGTTGCCCGGCGCCCAGGCCGAGTAGACGTCCGCGGTGTCGATGAAGTCGCCACCGGCCGCGGTGTAGGCGTCGAGGACGTGGTGCGAGGTCGACTCGTCCGCCGTCCACCCGAAGACGTTGCCGCCGAGGGCGAGGGGGAACACGTGCAGGTCACTGGTACCGATGCGGGGCATACGGAGGTCCTTTCGTGGTCGGAGGTGCGGTGGGAGCGAACCGCACGTCTCCCGACGCTATGCCCCGATGCTTGACACGGCCCCGGCGCGAGGGGCTTCGATGGAGTGATGACCACGCTCAGCGATGCCCTCGCCGACCCGCGATCCTCCGCCCGGCTGCAGGCCGTGATGGCCGCGGGGACCACCCCGGACCCCGCGGACCTCGAGGTGCTCGTCGCGCAGTGCGCCGTGGAGCCGGACTTCTTCGTCCGCGACATGCTGACGTGGGCGCTCACCCGGCACCCCGCCGACGACGTCGTGGCCCGCGTCCTGCCCGAGCTCGAGCGCCCCGAGCCGCAGGCCCGCAGCCAGGCGCTCCACACCCTGTCGAAGATCGGGGACCCGGACGCGTGGCCCGCGGTGCGCCCGCTCCTCGAGGACCGCGACGACGAGGTGCTCCGCGCGGCGTGGCGCACGGCCGTCGCACTGGTGCCGGACGACGAGCGGGCGTCGCTCGCGCGGACCCTCGCCGTGCAGCTCGGCGTCGGGGACCGCGAGCGTCGGCTGAGCCTGTCGCGTGCCCTGGTGGGACTCGGCGAGGTCGTCGTCGAACCGGTCCTCGCCGCGGCGGCCGACCGTGGGACCGACGCCGTCCGGGAGCACGTGCACGAGACCGAACGGCTGCTGCACGACCCGGATGCGGCATCCGCGCTCGCCCTCGAACGGGCTCGGCGCGAGGTCGCGCTCGGCCGGACGCGCTCCGTCAAGGGGTAGGGCCGGCGGGCGCGCCCGGCCGGGAGCGCCGGGTGGTCGCGAGGCGTCGCCGCCGCGGGCGTGGGGCGGGCGCGTCGCGCGGTCATGAAACCCCGTGGGCGGGGGGCCGAGTGGTCGTGAACCGTCGGTTGCGGGGCTCCCGGGCGACAGATGGTGACCGCTCGGCGGAGGTGAGCGGGGTGTCGTGACCGATGGGGGCGGCGGACGGGAGGCGCGTGGCGGCGGGGCACCGGGCCTCCCGTCCGACGCCACGCGCGTTCGCGGGCCGCGGTGCGGTCACGACACCCCGTGCGCTGGGCGCCGAGTGGTCGCGAACCGTCGGCTGCGGGGCTCCCGGGTGACAGCTCCTGACCCCTCAGCGAACGTGAGCGGGGTGTCTCGACCGGCCGGCCAACGCATGCGTGGCAGCCGACCAGCCGACCAGCCGACCAGCGCGCGCAGCGCGGTCAGTCGCCGTCGGGCGCGAGCCAGATGGACGACGCCGCCGCCGCCGGCAGGTCGACGAGGGACTCCGAGCCGTCGGTCGCCCGCCGCGACACCGCGATGACGCCGGCGTAGTCCCGCACCCGCTCCACCCGCAGGTGCGTCCCCAGCCCCACCCCGAGCTCGTCGAAGTACCGCAGCAGGGACGGGTCGTCGTCCGAGACCCGGTCGACGGTGCCGCACGCACCGGGCTCGATCGCCCCGAGGAGCGTGCCGGGCGAGTCCGGCACGATGCCGTCCGCACCGGGGATCGGGTCACCGTGGGGGTCGTGCGTCGGGTGGCCGAGGTCGGCGTCGACCCGGTCGAGGAACTGCTCCGACACGGCGTGTTCCAGGGCTTCGGCCTCGGTGTGGACCTCGTCCCACGAGTAGCCGAGCCGCTCCACCAGGAACGTCTCGATCAGCCGGTGCCGCCGGACCATCGCCACCGCGACCTGCTGCCCGAGCGGCGTGAGCACGACGCCGTAGTACGGGGTGTGCTCGATCAGGCCGTCGCGGTCGAGCTTCTTGAGGTTGCCCGACACCGTCGACGCCGACACCTTCAGCGACGCCGCGATGTCGCGCGTCGCCAAGCCGGGTCCGCCGCGCTCGCTGGCCTTCCAGACGAGCTTGACGTAGTCCTCTGCCATGGTGGACAGGGATGGCAGGCGCATACCGCCAATCGTACGTCCCGCCTGGTACAACCAGCAGATGACCACCACCGCCTCCGTCCGAGCCCCTCGCCGTCGCTGGCCGGTGCCGCCGTCGCTGCTGCTCGGGCTCGCGCCGATCGTGGTGTTCGCAGCGATCAGCGCCTGGCGGTCACGGCCGAGCGACGACTACGCGACCCTCGGGCAGACGGTCGACAGCGTCGTGCACGCCCTCGTCATCCCCGAGGGCATCGCGGTCGCGGCACTCGCCCTGTTCGTCACGGCGCTCGGCTGGTGGCGGATTGCGACGGTCGACCCGGTCCGGACACGGCTGCGGTGGACGATGCTCGCGCCGATCCTCGTGCTCGTGGTGTGCGTCGTCCGGCTGCCCCTGATCGACTGGACGGCGCTGCCGGCGCACTACTTCGTGCTGCTCGCCGTCGGGGTGCTGTTCGTCGGGGTCTTCGAGGAGCTGATGGCCCGCGGCACCCTGCTCGTGGGGCTGCGGCGGCGGCTGCCGGAGATGGGGGTGTGGGCCCTGTCGTGCGCGCTGTTCGGGCTGCTGCACCTGCTCAACGCGCTCGCCGGTGCCGGGATCGGGCCGACGCTCGTCCAGGTCGTGTTCGCGGCGTCGTTCGGGTCGACGCTGTACGTCGCGCGTCGGCTGACCGGGTCGCTCCTCGCCCCGGTGCTGCTGCACGCCTTCTGGGACTTCGGGTCGATCGGGTTCTCGGCGACGGCGGACACGGGCGACTTCGGCAAGCTGACCCTGCTCGGCCTGATCGGGCTGTTCTCGTTCGGGGTGCTCGCGTTCGGCATCGTCGCTGGCGGGATCATCGCCTGGTACGACGACCGGCCCCGTCGGCTCGCGAAGCGGTGGCGGACGGTGCCGCCGATGGCGGCCTTCGCCCTGGAGGCCCGTGGGGCGTCCCACGAACCGGCTGCGGCGGGTGCCGCGGTCGCCTCCGGCGCCGGGGTCGACGCCCGGTAGCGGCCGCGGGCGACGCGAGCGGTCGCCAGCGGTCGCGAGCGGTCGCGAGCCTCCGGCTAGAGCTCGACCTCGAAGGGCTCGGTGCGCACGAGCTCGTGCACGCCGGAGATGACCTCGCTCGGGCGGAACGGGTACCGGTCGATCTCCGCCTGGTCGCTGATGCCCGTCATCACGAGCACGGTGTGCAGCCCCGCCTCGATGCCGGCCTGCACGTCGGTGTCCATGCGGTCGCCGATCATGCCGGTGTTCTCGGAGTGCGCGCCGATCCGGTTCATCGCGGAGCGGAACATCATCGGGTTCGGCTTGCCGACCACGTAGGGCTGCTTGCCGGTGGCCTTCTCGATCATCGCCGCGATGGCGCCGGTGGCCGGCAGGACCCCCTCGGCGCTCGGGCCGGTGGCGTCGGGGTTCGTCACGATGAAGCGGGCGCCCGCGCGGATGAGCCGGACGGCCTTGGTGATCGCCTCGAACGAGTAGTTGCGGGTCTCGCCGACGACGACGTAGTCGGGAGCCGTCTCCGTCATGATGAACCCGGCCTCGTGCAGGGCGGTCGTCATGCCGGCCTCACCGATCACGAACGCCGAGCCGCCGGGCATCTGCGACTTGCAGAAGTCGGCGGTCGCGAGCGCACTCGTCCAGATCCGCTCCTCGGGCACGTGCAGGCCCGAGCTCCGCAGGCGGGCGCTGAGGTCGCGCGGCGTGAAGATCGAGTTGTTCGTCAGCACGAGGAACTCGGTGCCGTCGTCGAGCCACTGCTGGATGAGCTCCGGGGCCCCCGGGAGTGCCTGGTTCTCGTGGACGAGCACGCCGTCCATGTCGGTCAGCCAGCACTCGACGTCGTCTCGGGTCGCCATGGCCATCACCCTACTGCGCAGGGGCTCAGGCCCGGCTCGTGGGCGGCTCGTGGCCTGCTCGTGGCCGGCTCGGAAAGGGCCGGGAGGCCCGGGGCGGCTCTTGCGCGCTGCTCCGAGACCCGAGAAGGTCGAGACACCGAACCGCGGTCGGCTTTTGCTCTACGCTTTTCGGGACACGTACCGAATCAAGGAGGCCCCCTCGTGCTCGTCGAACCCGGAACCCCGTCCGCCGCGCCCCGACCCGCCACGGTGTCGGAGACGGAGCTCGAGGTGACGCCGCGACGACGCCGAGGCCGCCCGAACGTGCTGTCCCGCGAGCAGGTGATCGACGCCGCCACGACGATCGCGAACGAGGACGGCCTCGACCGCCTGTCCTTCCGGGCGCTGGGCGTGCGGCTCGGGGTCGCCCCGATGACCGTGCACCGGACGATCGGCGGCCTGGACGACCTGCACGCCGAGCTCGTCCGCCGCACCGTCGACGAGTTCACCGCCACCTTCGTCTGGCCGGACGAGTGGCACGCCGTCGTCCGCACGTTCGCCACGACGTTCCGTGACCTGATGCGGACCCATCCGCTCGTGCTCGAGTCGCACAGCCAGCGCGCCCCGCTCGCCTCGACCGAGTCCGACGCCGTCGTGGCGAAGGTCGTCGGTGCTCTGCAGGACGCCGGGCTGCCGCCGGCCGAGGCGATGTACACCTTCTTCGTCGTGTACGACTTCGTGGTCGGGCACGCCGGGGTGCAGGTCGGACGTGGCGACTCCGAGGCCGGCCGACCCGAGCGGCACCGGTTGGTGGGCGAGATCCTCGGCGAGCACTCCTACGACGACCGGTTCGCGCTCGGCCTCGACATCCTGATCGCCGGCATCGAGTCGCGCATCGCCCACGGGGTCCGCACCGCCTGACGCAGCGCCCGGCCGTACGCTGGTCGGGTGACCACTGCGCCCGAACCGTCGCACGAGCTGACGACCAACGGGGTGGGGCCGCACCCGGAACCCTGGCCGGACGACCCGAGGCTCGACCCGGAGCTGCTGGCCGCCGGGGACTCCCGGAACGTGCTCGACCGCTATCGGTACTGGTCGATGGACGCGATCGTCGCCGAGCTCGACACCCGACGACACGCGTTCGACGTGGCGATCGAGAACTGGCAGCACGACCTGAACATCGGCTCGATCGTCCGGAGCGCCAACGCGTTCCTGGCCGGCACCGTGCACATCATCGGGCGACGCCGGTGGAACAAGCGCGGGGCGATGGTCACCGACCGCTACCAGCACGTCCGCTACCACCCCGACGTCGAGGCGTTCCTCGCCGCGATGGCCGAGGAGCAGCGTCCCGTCGTCGCCATCGACAACACCCCCGGTGCCGAGCGCATCGAGACCGCGACGATCCCGGAGCGCTGCGTGTTCCTGTTCGGGCAGGAGGGCCCCGGGCTGACCGAGCAGGCGGTCGCCGGTGCCGGCGCACACCTCGAGATCACGCAGTTCGGGTCGACGCGGAGCATCAACGCCTCGGCCGCCGCGGCGATCGTCATGCACTCGTGGATCGTGCAGCACGCGGAGCCGCCCGGCACGACTTCGTGAGCAGAAACGGTCGGGTACGGGCCCTGGACCCGACCATTCCTGCTCACGAAGCGGGCGGGTCGGAGGTGGGACGGGCCTCCCGTCCGGGGTGCCGTCAGCGCGTGGCGGTGGTGCGTCGCGCGACCAGGCGGGGTTCGACGAGGAGTTCCGAGGCGGCCATCCGTGGATCGGCGATGCGGGCCAGCAGGCGCTCCCCGGCGCCACGGCCGATCTCGACACTGCGGTCGTCGATGCTCGTCAGGCCGACGTACCGCATCGCCGCCACCGGGGTGTCGTCGTAGCCGATGACGGAGACGTCCTCGGGGACGCGCAACCCGCGTTCGGCGAGTTCGGACAGGGCGCCGAGGGCCATCACGTCGTTCGCGGCGAAGACGGCGGTGACGTCCGGGTGCTCGTCGAGGAGCATGCCGAGGGCGCGGGAACCGGCCTCTTCGGTGGGTTCGCCGGGCAGCACCGTCGTGACGACGGACGCACGTGTCGCCGCGGCCTGCTCGAACCCGGACCGGCGTTCGGACGAGGCCGCCGAGCTCGCACCGACGAACCCGAGGCGGGTGTGGCCGAGGTCGAGCAGGTGGTGCGCCGCGATGCCGCCACCGGCGTGGTCGTCGTTCGCCACGGTGTCGGCGCGGGGGATCGCGACGCGGCCGCCGGCGATGACGAGCGGCATCGAGGCGGGGATCGCGAGGTCGGTGGTGGGTTCGCCGGCGATCACGATGCCCTCGACGCGCATCGACAGGAAGCCCTCGACCGGAGAGGCATCGAGCCCCGTGTTGAGGAACCGGTCGGCCACCACGAGCCGGTGCCCCTGGTCCTGCAGGCTCTCGCGCAGGCCGGTGAGCAGGTCGACGAACCACTGGTTCCGGAAGTCGTCGAGCACCACGCCGATGGTGCGGCTGCGCGTGCCGGCGAGGGAGACGGCCGCGGTCGAGGGGCGGTAGTCGAGCTCCTGGATGGCCTTGAGCACGGCTGCCCGGCGCTGGTCGCTGACCCGGGGGGAGCGCTGCAGCACGAGGGAGACGAGGGACTTCGAGACCCCGGCGCGTGCGGCGACGTCGTAGATGGTCGCGGGCTTGCCGTCTCCCATGATGCGCTTCGACCTCCGTTGGCTCGTGCGTCGATCGTAGCGGTTGACGTGACATGGGCCGGGCGGTGTCGTGGGCGGTGGCGGCGGGTCGCGGTGGGGGTTTCGCTTCGTGAGCAGAAATGGTCGGGTGCGGGGCGGCGACCCGACCATTTCTGCTCACGATCTGCGCGTGCCTGGTCCTCCACGCGGGAGGCCCGGGGCGCGTTGTGCACAGAAGTCGCGTTCGGCGCGCGGGCGGCGGGCGCGGGGCGCGAACGTGGTGGTCATGCGAGCACGACCACTTCCGACACCGCTGCGCGGGCGCACGTTCGACGTCGGTGCCGCCGACCGCGCGGGCGTCTCCCGACAACGTCTCCGACGGCGTGACCTGATCCGGCCGACCCGGTCGATCCGATGGGAACGTGACCGTCCGCCCGATCCGGTTCACCGGATCCGGGCGTTCCGGCCGGTCTTGGTTCCCGGGCAGTTCATCAGTCACGTCTCGGCGGCGGTCCTCTGGCAGCTGCCGGTCCCGTTCGCTGACGACGGACCGGTGCACGTCACGAGTCCCGTGCCGATCGCACAACCGCGACGCCGCGGGGTCGTCGGGCACCGCATCACACCGGACCGTGCCCGGGTGACGGAGCGGTGGGGGATGCCGACGAGCACGCCCGCGGCGCTGTGGGTGGATTGCGGCGCCGTGCTCTCGGTCGACCAGCTCGTCGTACTCGGGGACGCCATCGTCACGGAACGACGGTGTGGGACGACGATCGACGACCTCGCTGCCGCCGTCGCCCTGGCCGGCGCACGATCGGGTGTCCGACGACTGCGGGTCGCGCTCGAGCTCGTGCGGGTGGGTGCTGGCTCGCCCCAGGAGACCCGGGCACGACTGGCGATCGTCCGCGCGGGGCTGCCCGAGCCCGACCTGCAGGTCGACGTGCTCGACGAAGTCGGTCGGTTCGTCGGCCGCGTCGACATGGCCTACCCGGAGCGGCGCATCGTCATCGAGTACGAGGGCGACCACCATCGGACCGACGCCGAGCAGTGGAGCCGTGACCTCCGCCGCTACCGCGAGATGGAACGACTCGGCTGGGCGGTCGTCCGGTGGACGAAGTCCGACCTCGACACCCCGGCGTTCGGCGCGGTCGTACAGCTGAGGTCGCTGCTCGCGCGCCGGGGGTAGCGTCCGCGGCATGGCGACGCTGCTCATCACCGGAGCCGCGGGTCGCATCGGGAGCGCCCTGCGTCCTCGCCTGCGGTCCGCGGGACACGACCTCGTGCTGCTCGACGAACAGCAGCCCCACGATCCGATCGGCGCCGGGGAACGGTTCGTGCCCGGTTCGGTGAACGACCCGGCAGCGCTGGACGATGCGCTCGCCGGGGTCGACACCGTGGTCCACCTGGCGGGCATCCCGACCGAGGCCGCTTGGGACGATCTGATCGCGGCGAACCTGACCGGCACGAAGAACGTGCTCGAACGGGCGGCCGCCGCCGGCGTGCTCCGGGTCGTGCAGGCCAGTTCGATCCACGCAGTGGGGCTGGTGCCCGAACCCCTCGACCAGCCTGGGAGCGTGACCGGCGACCGGCTGCCCCGTCCGGACACGTACTACGGCGTGACGAAGGCGGCCATGGAACTGCTCGGCAGCCTGTTCGTCGATCGGTACGAGATGTCGATCGTGTCCGCGCGCATCGGTGCGTTCGGTGCGCTGCCGCCGACGACCCGGGCGCTGCTCATGTGGACCTCGCCCGACGACCTGACGCGCCTGGTGCTCGCGACCGTGGCGCTCCGTGACCCCGGGCACCACGTGGTCTGGGCCCTGTCGCGGAACACCGGGTCGCCGGCTGACCTGTCCGCCGGGGAGCGCATCGGGTTCCACCCCCTCGACGACGCCTCCGCGGTGCTCGATGCAGACGCCCGTGCTGCCCTGCCGACCGACGACCTGCGCACCCTCGGCGGCGGGATGGTGCACCAGCCGCTCGGCGAACGTCCTTCGTGAGCAGAAGAGGTCGGGTGACCTGATGTCACCCGACCTCTTCTGCTCACGAAGCGCCCCGCGCCCCGGCGCCGCGCCCGGCGCCCCGCTACCCGATCAGGCTCGGGCGCAGGTCGCGCAGCGTGCGGGAGCGGGTCTGCCGCGCCGTGACCACGAAGGACACCAGGAGCGCCCCGAGCAGCCAGCAGAGCAGCACGCCCGCGTCCGACCACGCGGTGCCGAGGTTCCCGCCGTACATCGTCTGCCGGATCGCGTCGACCGAGTACGTCATCGGCAGCGCGAAGTGCAGCGCCGCCAACGGCCCCGGCAGCGTCTGCCACGGGAACGTCCCGCCGGCGGTGACGAGCTGCACGAGCATGAGCACCAGGCCGAGGAACTGCCCCACCGATCCGAGCAGCACGTTGAGCGCCATGATGATCGCCGCGAAGGTCGCCGAGGCCAGCACCATGATCCCGATCGTGCCGCCGACGTGCACCACGTTCAGGTCGAGGGCGAAGCGCACGATGAAGAACAGCGCCACCATCTGCACCAGGCCGAGGAGCGCCGGGGTCAGCCAGCCGCCGAACACCACCGCGAGGGGCTTCCGCACCGCCGTGATCGCACGCTTGGAGATCGGCTTGAGGATGAGGAACAGCGCGTACATGCCGATCCAGGCCGCGAGCGAGATGAAGAACGGTGCGAGGCCGGCGCCGTAGTTCGACGCCGCGGCAACGTTGTCGTCGCCGACCTTGACCGGGTCGGAGATCACCGAGGCCTGCGATTCGCGCTCGGAGGCGTTCGAGGCTGGGATCTTCGTGCGGCCCTCGTCGAGCGACGACGCGAGCTTCGACGAGCCGGTCTTGAGCTCGTCGAGGCCCGATGCGAGCGACGTGGCGCCCTTGTCGGCGGACGCCGCGCCGGTGGCGAGCGACGATGCGCCCGACGACAGGGTCGGAGCGGCCGAGGCCAGCGTCGACGTGCCGTCTGCTACCTTCGCGGCACCCGCGGAGAGCACGGACGCGCCAGTCGCCGCCGACGAGATGCCCGAGGTCAACGTCGGTGCCGCGGCAGCCAGCTTCGACGTCCCGGCGGCGAGCGTGTCGGAGCCGTCGGAGAGCTGCTGGATGCCACTGGTCAGCGCCGGAGCCTGCTCGGCGAGCTGCGATGCCCCCGCGGACACCTGCGCGCTGCCGGTCTTGAGCTTCTGCAGGTTGCCGGACAGGTCGCCGGCACCGGCACCGAGCTCGGTGCTGCCGGCCTGCAGGCGGTCGAGCCCGGCGAGCAGCTGGGTCTTCTGTTCCGCGGTGAGCACCGTGGAGGCCTGGACGACGGGCTTCAGTGACGCGACGAGTTCCGGCGACTGCGCCGAGAGCTGCTGGACGCCCGCGATGAACGGTGCGGCCTCGTCGGCCAGCGTGGCATTCCCGGTGGCGACCTGCGACGCACCACTGGACAGGCGCGCAGAGTCGGAGGGGAGCGAAGCCGTCTGGTCACGGAGCTGGTGCAGCCCGGACTGCAGCTGCTGCGCCCCAGTGTCCAACTGCTGCGTCTGCGACGGCAGCGCCGCCGTCTGCTGCTGCGCGCTGGCCAGCCCGGACGCCAGGGTCGACGCCCCCGACGCCACCTGCTGCGCCCCGCTGTTGAGCTGCTGGGTCTGCGACGGCAGGTCGGCCGTGCCGGACGCGAGCTCCGCCGCCCCGGACGACAGCTTGCCGGTGCCGTCGGCGAGCTGGTGCGCGCCCGAGTCCGCCTTGGCGGTTCCGGACGCGAGTTCATCGGCCCCGTCGACGGCGTCGCCGAGGCTGTCCCGCACGTCGGCGAGTCCGACGAGCAGGGTCTTCGCCGCCTGCTTGCCGACGCGCTCGGCGACGGCGGTGCGCATGGTCTTGCCCGCCTGCTCGGCGATGGTCGACGCCAGGTACGAGTTCGTGTCGGCCGTCGTCATCACGAGCTTCGCCTGCGTCGGGTCGTCGGACTGCGCGGACACCAGGTGCTCGGAGAAGTCGTGCGGGATGGTGACGACGAAGTCGTAGGTGCCGTTGCGGACGCCGGAGCGGGCATCGGCGGCGCTCGTCTTCGTCCACTTGAAGTCGGCGCCGTCGATGGCCTCCTTCGTGACGTCCTTGCCGTAGTCGACGTGCTCGCCGTCCAGCGTGGCACCGGCGTCGAGGTTCACGATCGCGGCGGGGATCTGGTCGAGCTTCGCGTACGGGTCGCGGTTCGCCCACAGGTATGCGCCGCCGTACAGCAGCGGCACGATCATCAGCGCGATGAACGCCAGGCGTGCGAGCGGGGTCGCGGTGAGCCGCGCGAGTTCTGCGCGGACGAGCGAGGTGGTGGTCACTTCTGTGCCTCCGTCGGGACGGTTGCGGATGCTTCGGTGACGGAAGGAGCGGCCGGGAGGCCCGGCTCGCTTCCGTCGGTTCGGGCCACGTCCTCGGGGTCCTCGGTCTGGGGCGTCACGAGCGTCGCGACATCGTCGTGCGTGTCGATCGTGTCGAGCAGGTGCTCGACGGTGGTGGCGGCGGCCTTCGAGGTCACGAGGACCACGGTCACGCCCCGTCGTGCGACGTCGCGGATCACCTGGAACCAGTCCTCGACGGCGCCGCCGTGCCGCTCGGGTGAGGTGATCACGATGCCGGTCACACCGTCGCGCAGCAGGGCGAGTTCGACGAGCAGCCGGACGCGCACGACGGTCGGCACCCGCTGCACGGCGGTGTCGACGTAGTCCCGCAGGCCGAGCTCGTCGAGCACGGTGTCGACGTGCTCGCGGTTCGGGCGCTGCCCGGCGAACGCGAGCTCCTCGCGCACGATCTGCTTCAGGGTCATGACGGGGAAGGGCTCGGCGACACCGGGGGTGTCGACCAGGGCGAACGAGCGCCGGACGGCTGCCGGGTCCTCGTGGCCGTCGAGCAGCAGGCGGCCGGTGTCGGGCTGCATGCGGCCGCCGGCGACGAGTGACGCGAGCACGGGTGCCTGCTCGGTCTCGACGGCGAGGACCCCGGGGCGTCCGGGGGCGGCGACGGCGGAGACGACGGGCAGGGGTGCGCCGGGCTCCTCGCCGATGCCGACGTGGTCGAGTTCGAGCGTCATGCGTGGTCCTTCGGGGCGGGAGCGGGAGCAGCGGGTTCGGAGAGCAGCGCGGTGCGCCAGTCGATGCCGGCCATGCCCAGCGCCGACACCACCACCATGCGCCGTCCGTCCTCGTCACTCGTGCCGGAACGGGTCGCCTCGTCGAGGACGGCGATGCACGCGCCCTCGACCAGACGGCCGAGGGTCTCGGGGTCGACGTCGTCCCGCATGGCGCCGTCGGCGATCCCGAGCGCGCACGCCTGGCGCACCTGTGCGCGCAGCGGCGCGAACACCTCGGCGACGGGTTCGGCGAACGGGCTGCGCACGGCGACCCTGGCCATCGAGCGGACGTGCGACACCTCGGTCCAGAGCGTCACCGCGATCGCGGCGAGGCGTGCGGCCGGCGGGAGCTCCTGCAGGTCCGAAGCGGTGGGCATGGCGGCCGCGATCCGGGCGGCGCCGGCGGTCACGACCTCGCGCACCAGGTCGTCGCGCGAGGGGAAGTGTCCGTACACCGCACGGCGCGAGAGTCCCGCAGCCGCGGCGATCGTCTCGATCGAGGCGTCCGGGTCCTGCTGCAAGCACGTCTTCGCCGCGTCGAGGAGGGCTGCCCGGTTCTCCGTGGCGTCGCGACGGGGCGCGCGGAAGTGCTGCTCAGTGGTGGTCACGCACCCCATCGTAATAACGTGCACACACGTGTGCAACTTAACAGGTTCCGTCCCCCGGATGAGGGGGGTCCCCCAAAGTGCGGACTGTCTTCCCTGAGAACGAACGCATAGCTTCACAGGAATCTCATGCGAACCACGGACTGAGCCAGGAGTGTCCTCTTTGAACCGTGCAACACCGAACACCGACCCGAACCCAACACCCCATCGCTTCACCCGCGTCCTGACCGCCGGCATCGCCGTCGCGGCCCTCGCGTGTGGCGGTCTCGCAGTCGGGGGCGCGGCCTCCGCAGCTCCGGCCGGGATCTCGGTGGCCGACCTCAAGCTCTCCGCCCCGCTCCGTGACGCCAAGCCGACGAAGACCGTCGCCGCGTTCGTGCGCACGACCGGCCAGGGTGCCCTCGAAGTGGACGCCAAGGCGAAGGGCGGGGACCTGACGAAGTCGCGGACCCAGTCCTCCGCGGCCAAGAACCGCGTCGAGGCGATCCAGTCGACCGTCGCCGCGGTGCGGTCGGCCGTCAAGCGCGCCGACGCCGACGCGACCGAGCTCTACTCGACCGAGTACACCGTCCCCGGCGTCGCGGTCGTCGCCGACGTCGACGCGTTCCGGCAGATCGCGGAGCGCTCCGACGTCGAGAGCATCATCCCGCTCACGCCGAAGAAGATCGTCGAGCCGACGGTCAACGAGAACGCCGACGCCGCTCCCTCGGGTGTCGACCCCAGCCTGGTCCAGCCGGGTGCCGACGGTGTCGCGCCGAAGAACGCCGCGAGTGACGTCTACACGCGCTCGCTCAACGCCTGGCAGCAGACCGGCCACACCGGCAAGGACGTCAACGTCGCCGTCCTCGACACCGGTCTCGACTACACCCAGGCCGACTTCGGCGGCCCCGGCACCACCGAGGCGTACCAGCAGGCCCTGGCGAACGCGAGCGGTGGCGCCCCGGACCCGAGCCTGTACGACGCGTCGAAGTTCCTCGGCGGGTACGACTTCGCCGGTGCGACCTACAACGCCGACCCGTCGGACCCGGACGCCTACGACCCGGTGCCGGCTCCCGACGACAACCCGATCGACGGCAAGGGCGGCGACCACGGCACGCACGTGTCCGGCTCGATCGCCGGCTACGGCCTGACCGCCGACAAGCAGCAGTTCGACGGTGACTACACCAAGCTCACCACGCAGCAGGTACAGGACATGTGGATCGGTCCGGGCACCGCGCCCGAGGCCGGCCTGTACGCCCTGAAGGTCTTCGGTGACAACGGTGGCTCGACCGACGTCACCGGTGCCGCGCTCGACTGGGTGGGCCAGGCGCTCACCGAGGGCAAGGACATCAACGTCCTGAACCTGTCGCTCGGCTCCGACTACGGCGCACCGGATGACCCCGACAACGCCAAGATCGACGCACTGACCGCGCGCGGCGTGCTCCCCGTGATCGCCTCGGGCAACGCCGACGACTTCACCGACATCGGTGGTTCGCCGGGCAACGCCGAGGGTGCGCTCACCGTCGCCGCGAGCGCCACCGGCCAGTCGCTGTACGACGGCGTCCAGGTCACCGCGCCGGCCGACGTCGCGAAGACCTACCGCTCGCAGTACTCGTCCAACTTCAAGGGCACCCTGCCCGTCGAGGGCGACGTCGTCGTCCCGACCGCGAACATCGACGGCTGTGCCGCGTTCAGCGCCGCTGACGCCGCGAAGATCAAGGGCAAGGTCGTCTGGCTGAAGTGGACGGACGCCGCGCTCGAGTGCGGTTCCCTCGTGCGCTTCAACAACGTCGAGGCCGCTGGCGGCGTCGGCGTCCTGCTGGCGGGCACGCTCGACACGTTCGAATCCGGCATCGGTGGCAACGCGACCATCCCGGGTGCCGAGCTGACCGCGAAGAGCGTGGCGAGCCTCCAGGCCACCGCGAAGGCGGGGACCCTGCACGTGCGCTTCGCGGACGAGCTCAAGGGCTTCGAGGTCGCCATCGAGGCGGACGCCGTGAACACGCTCGCGTCGTTCACCAGCCGTGGTGTGCACGGATCGTTCGACGACATCGTCAAGCCGGACATCGCCGGCCCCGGGGTCAACGTGATCTCGGCGGCCAACGGCACCGGTGACGGCCGCATGTCGATGAGCGGTACCTCGATGGCCACGCCGGACGTCGCGGGCATCGCGGCGCTGACGTTCCAGTCGCACCCCACCTGGTCCGCCCCGCAGGTCAAGGCGGCGCTGATGAACACGGCGACGCACGACGTGAAGGACGGCAACCGTTCGGCCACCCTGCTCCGTCAGGGCACCGGTCGCGTGGACGCGCTGCAGGCGGTCACCGCCGGCACCACGGTCCGCAGCGCCGAGAACGACCAGCTCGTCACCGCGTCGTTCGGCGTCGTCGAGGTCGCGAGCGGGACGAGCGAGACCCGCACCCTGCAGATCGACAACACCGACAGCACGGCGCACACGTACGACGTGTCGTACCAGCCGCAGGTGTCGCAGCCGGGCGTGACGTTCGCGCTCAGCTCGAAGCAGGTCACGGTGCCCGCCAACGGCACAGCATCGGTCACGCTGACGTTCTCGGTCGCCGACGCGACGAAGCTCCGCCGGGTCATCGACCCGACCCAGGAGGCCGTCCAGCAGGGCTACCAGCGCGAGTTCGTTGCAGCGGCCTCCGGCATCGTGGCGTTCGCGCCGACCGACAGCTCGCTCAACCCGATGCGCCTCGGGGTCTACGTGGCCCCGAAGCCCGTCAGCGCGGTGCGGGCCCGCACCACGGTCTCGTTCACGGGACCCGGCAAGTCGGCCGAGCTGACGCTCAAGGGCCGCACGCTCGACCAGGGCGGACTGACGACCGGCTACCACGCCGCCGTCGCTCCGTTCGTGCTCGGCGGCACCGACCCCGCCGAGGCGTTCCCCGAGGGTTCGGCGACGCGTTCGCTGCAGGCGGCCGACGTCCGTTCCTACGGTGCGTCGTACGACAAGGCGTCGGGAACCCTGGCGTTCGGCGTGCAGACCGCTGGTCCGGACGCGAACCCGGGAGCCGTGACCAACGTCGAGGTCCTCATCGACACGGACCGTGACGGCGAGCCCGACTTCCTGGTGTACAACGCGAAGTCGGCTGCCGTGGACGCCACGTTCGCCACGACGGTCGACCTGGCGAAGGCCGCCCTGGACGACCCGGACATCGACCCCGTCGTCGACGTCCAGCCCCTCAACGGCGGTGCGCCCGGACAGGACGTGAACACCTTCGACAGCTCCGTGAAGGTGCTGACCGTCGCTGCGAAGGCCATCGGTTCGTCGAAGAAGTTCGACTACACCGTGCTGACGGAGTCAGCCTACGCCCCGGGTGCCGCCACCAGCGGTTCCTCGGTCGTGGACGAGACGAAGACGGCCACGTTCGACCCGTCGAAGCCGAAGCTGTCGTTCTCGCAGGACGGTACCTCCGGCGTGCTGTTCGCCGACGCCGACTCGCTCACGGTCACCCGTGCCTCGGGTGTCACCAAGGCGACGGTGCTGCTGCTCCACTTCGACAACGCGGCGGGCAAGCAGGCCGACACGTCGACCATCAACGTGGTCCCGCCGAAGCTCGCGCTGGCGAAGGGGAGCAAGGTCACGGTGAGCGGGACGGCGAAGGTCGGCTCGACCCTCACCGCGAAGCACGGTACGTGGAGCACGACTAAGGCGACCTACAAGTACCAGTGGCTGCGTGACGGCAAGGTCGTCCGGTCGGCAACGGGTACGAAGTACGAGCTCGGCTCATCCGACGTCGGGCACCGCATCAGCGTGCAGGTGACGGCCCACGCCTCCGGGTACGTGGACGGCACCGCCAAGTCCGGGGCGACGCCGAAGGTCACGCGCCGCTAGGTCAGGGTGCGCGCGGTCCGCGCGCCACATGGTGAGCAGAAGAGGTCGGGTCCCGAGTGGGGATCCGACCTCTTCTGCTCACGAAGCGGCCCGGGCGTACACGGGGCAGCCCCCTGAACGCGCGTTCGGGACAGGTAGTTAGACAAACTAGTGAAGTGGTGCAAGTGTGGCTCCCATGCAGAGCACGCTGAACCAGCTCCGGTCCAACCCGGTCGAGTGGCGCCGTCGTGGACTCACCCCGCCGGACGTCATCCAGGCCATGATCGAGCAGCGACTGGCCGAGCCGGGGCACTCCCAGCCCGTCGGTGACCCGTCGTACCAGGACTTCTTCCGGAGCTGATCCGGGGTCGGACGGGCGATTCGGGACGCACCGACCGACAGACGGGAGGCGCGGTGCCAGCTGGCACCGCGCCTCCCGTCTGCGTGTCCGGTTGCGCCTCGGACGTCACTTGCCGATCTTGCCGTCGGCTGCGTCCTCGGCCTTGCCGATCTGGTCGCCGTGCCCGCCGCCGGTCGCCTTGTCGGCCGCGTCGCCCGCCTTGTCGAGGCCGGCGTCCGTGGCCTGCTCGCCCTTGTCGCTCTCAGCGAAGTCCTTCGCCTTGTCTCCGATGCCGCTCATGTCGTGCTCCTTTCGCGTCGTGGATCTGGACGCGTCCGACCGTGCTCCGCCCGATCCGGACGGACACCCAGGTGCGCCGGATGTGGACAAGCGGCCCGCCGTCCACAGGACGTCACAGCGGGTGACGCGCAGGTGACCAGCCGATAGACTCGGGTGGACCACCGGCCCGGACGGCCGTGTGCGGTCCTCCGCCAACGTGAGGAGAACCAGATGCCCGCAGCAGTCATCATCGGCGCCCAGTGGGGCGACGAGGGCAAGGGGAAGGCCACCGACCTCCTCGGCTCCCGCATCGACTACGTCGTGAAGTTCAACGGCGGCAACAACGCCGGCCACACCGTCGTCGTCGGCGGCGAGAAGTACGCCCTGCACCTGCTGCCCTCCGGCATCCTGACGCCCGGCGTGACCCCGATCATCGGCAACGGCGTCGTCGTCGACCTCGAGGTGCTGTTCCAGGAGCTCGACGCCCTGCGCGCCCGCGGCGTCGACGTCTCGAAGCTGCTCGTGTCGGCCAACGCCCACGTCATCACGCACTACCACCGCACCGTCGACAAGGTGACCGAGCGGTTCCTGGGCAAGCGCCAGATCGGCACGACCGGTCGCGGGATCGGCCCGACCTACGCCGACAAGATCAACCGCGTCGGCATCCGGATCCAGGACATCTTCGACGAGAACATCCTGCGGCAGAAGGTCGAAGCCGCGCTCGACCAGAAGAACCACCTGCTGGTCAAGGTCTTCAACCGCCGTGCGATCGACCCGGAAGAAGTCGTCGAGTCGCTGCTCTCGTTCGCCGAGCGCCTGCGCCCGATGGTCGCCGACACCGCCCTCGAGATCCACCGGGCGCTCGAGCGCGGCGAGACCGTCCTGTTCGAAGCCGGCCAGGCCACCATGCTCGACGTCGACCACGGCACCTACCCGTTCGTCACCTCGTCGTCCGCGACCGCCGGCGGCGCCGCGACCGGTTCGGGCATCGGGCCGGGCAAGCTCGAGCGGATCATCGGCATCGTCAAGGCGTACACGACCCGCGTCGGCGCCGGACCGTTCCCGACCGAGCTGTTCGACGAGTCCGGGGAGTTCCTGCGCGCGAACGGCTTCGAGTTCGGCACCACCACCGGCCGCCCGCGCCGCTGTGGCTGGTACGACGCCCCGATCGCCCGCTACACGGCACGCATCAACGGTGTGACCGACTTCGTGCTCACCAAGCTCGACGTCCTGACCGGGCTCGAGACGATCCCGGTGTGCGTCGCGTACGAGGTCGACGGCGTCCGCGTCGACGAGGTCCCGGTCAACCAGTCCGACTTCCACCACGCGAAGCCGGTGTACCAGGAGTTCCCCGGCTGGACCGAGGACATCACCGGGGCCCGTACCTTCGACGACCTGCCGAAGAACGCGCAGGACTACGTCCTGGCGATCGAGGCGATGTCCGGCGCACGGATCTCGGCGATCGGTGTCGGACCCGGCCGTGACGCCATCGTCGTGCGGCACGACCTGCTCGGCGACGACGAGCGTGCCGACCAGCGCGCCGGCGAGCGCACCGACGCAGCGTGACGATGCGGATCCTGTTCGTCTGCAGCGGCAACATCTGCCGGTCCCCGCTCGGCGCGCAGGTCCTGACGGCACGACTCGGCCCGGACGCTCCCGCGTTCGTGGTCGAGTCGGCTGGCACCATCGCCGACGACGGCGCCCCGATGGACGCTGTCGCGGCCGAGCAGTCCGTCCGGCTCGGCGGCGACCCCTCGGCCCACCGGTCGCGGTACCTGACGGCCGAGGTCGTCGAGCGCGCCGACCTGGTGCTGACCGCCGAGCGATCGCACCGTGCAGCCGCCGTCTCCCTGGCGCCCCGGGCGTCCAAGCGGACGTTCACGGTCAAGCAGTTCGCGCGGGTGCTCGCCGGCCTCGAGCCCGGTGACCTGGCCGACGTGACGACCCCGCAGCAGCTCGTGGAGCGCGTCGCCCGGCTGCGCGGAACGGTCCCGCCGCCCGCCGACCCGGCCGACGACGACGTGGACGACCCCTACCGTCGCTCGACGGCGACCCACCAGCGCGTCGCGGACGAGCTCGGTGCGGCGCTCGCGCTCATCGCCGACGCACTCCGGGCAACGCTGCGCTGACGCTGCGCACGGTGCGCGGTTGTTCGCCCGGTGCGAGGTCGGCGGCCTGGTGCAGGGCTGCAGCGGCGCACGGAGCGAGCAAGCTCGCGCGGGCCGAGGGGCACCGCACGGTGCGAGTCCGGCGACGCTCGCACGGGTCGGAGCGCGCAGCACCATGCACGTGCGAGGATGCCTCATGCCCGTCGTCGAGTCCCGCTGCGTCGTCCCGGTCGAGCCGTCGGTGGCCTTCGCCGTCTCGCAGACGCAGGGCGCAATCCGGAAGCGGTGGGACCCCTTCATCCGCCGCCAGCACCTGATGGACGGCGCGTCCGTGCCGGCGAAGGGCGTCCGGACGTACACGGTGCAGCGGTTCGGGCTGGCGATGGAGAGCGAGTACGTCTCGTACCACCCGCCGTCGAACGTGGGGATGAAGATGACGAAGGGCTCGTGGTTCTTCGAGCGCATGGGCGGAGGGTGGCACTTCCAGGCGGCGGAGGGGCAGCCCGGGCACACCCTCGCGATCTGGCGCTACAACTTCACCTGCCGGCCGCAGTGGCTCGCGCCGATCGCCGAGAGGATCGGCGTGCTGGTCTTGCAGCGGGACATCGACCGGCGCATCCTGGGGTTCGCCCGCGGCTGCGAGGACCCCGTCGTCCTGGCCCACGTGGCCGCCCAGCGCGCCGCCTGACCGGACCCGCGAGACGCCGGTGTCGTGCGGCTGCTCGTCGGTCCAAACGACGCGGCGTCGAGCGATGACGACGGCGTGTCCAGGAGTACCGAACCGCCCGATCGGCGCTTGCATCCTTCGATGGAACTCCCGCAGGTGCGTCCCGAAGCGGGTCGTCCCCGAGCGCGCTGGTTCCTAGCGTCGTGTGCATGACGAACACCACCGAAGTCCGGCCCACCGCCGGCACCGCAGCCCGTGACCGAGGGGGTGTCCGCGGCCTCATCGCCCGGCACCCGCTCGTGTCCTTCTTCACCATGGCACTCGGCCTGAGCTGGCTCGCGTGGGTGCCGTACATCCTGTCCCCGCACGGCATGGGCGTGTGGGACATCCACTTCCCCGAGGTCCTGGGCAGCGGACAGTTCACGGGCGTCCTGCCCGGGGCGCTCCTCGGCCCGTTGGGCAGCGCGTTCATCGTCACGGCGGTCGCCGACGGTCGCGCGGGGCTCCGCCGTTGGGTGGGACGGCTGTTCCGCTGGCGGGTCGCCTGGTACTGGTACGCACTGGCGCTCGTCGTCGTGCCGGCCCTGATCGTCGTGTCCGCGCTGCCCTTCGCCGGTGGTGACGTGCGGGCTCCCTCGGCCCTGGCCTTCGCCATGCTCGTGCCCGGGCTGATCATCCAGCTGTTCTCGACCGGCCTGAGCGAGGAGCCCGGCTGGCGCGACTTCGCCCTGCCCCGCCTGCAGCACCGCTTCGGGGGCCTCGGCGCCGCCGCGATCCTCGGCCCGATCTGGGCGCTCTGGCACATGCCGCTGTACTTCAGCGACTGGGGCGGCTGGCCGAACGCGCACTGGAGCGAGCCCGTCGTGTTCGCCCTGTTCACCATCACCTTCAACGTCGTGATGATCCAGGTCTTCAACAAGACCCGCGAGAGCCTGCCCCTGGCCCTGCTGCTGCACGTCGGCGTGAACAACACGATCTCGACGCTGTTCCCCGAGATGTACCCGAGCATGACCGCCGGCACGCTGATGATCGGCCTGACGATCATGTCGACGATCGCCGCCGCGGTGCTCCTGATCGCGACCCGTGGCCGCCTGGGCTACGACCCCGCGCGACGCGCCCTGCCCCTCGACGCCCCGGTCCCCGGTGACGCCCGTCTCGTAGGATCCAACGATGGCCTCCGCTGAGCACGACGCGCTGCGCGCACCGGCCGAGCCGGCAGCGCAGCCCGCGCGGCCGGCCCACCACCCCGCACAGCGCGACCGCCGCGTCGACGTCTTCGTCGCCCTCGGCACGGCCGTCGTCGCCGTCGGGCTGCTGCTCGGCCTGCCGCCCCTGGACGCCCTCGAGCCCGACGGTGCCGCCCTGGCGCTGCGTGTCCCCGCACCGTTCACCCTGGCGTGGACCGTCCTGGCCCTCGGCCTGCTGGCTCAGTCGGCCGCCCTCCTCGCCGCCCGTCGCGCGCCGCGCACCGTGCTGATCGTGGTCGCCGCCCTGCCGGTGGTGGTCGCGGCGCTCGCCCCGCAGTCGTCCGACCTGTTCGGCCTCACCGCGCTGCCCGTGGTCGTCGCGGTCGTCCTCGCCGCACTCCGCGTCCCGCTGGCCCGCCTGTGGCCGACGCTCCTGCTCGCCGGTGCGCTCGTCGCCGCCGGCAGCGCGGTGCTGGCCGCCGTCGCCGGTGGCGCCTTCCGCGGTGACTTCTCGACGGGCCTCGCCGGCTCGCTCGGGCAGGGCGTGCTGCAGGCGATCGGCGCGGTCGGCCTGCCCCTGCTGGTCACCCTGCTGGTGCAGTCCCGCCGCGAGGTCCGTGTCGCCCGCACCGCCGAGGCCAGCGCCGTGAACCGTGAACAGGACGCCCTGGTCGACGCCGCGGTGTCCCGCGAACGTGCCGCGATGGCCCGTGAACTCCACGACATCGCCGCGCACCACCTGTCCGGCATCGCCCTGATGGCCGCCGTCATCGACCGGCAGATCGACGCGGACCCGCAGCGCGCCCACGAGGGCGCCCGCCAGGTCCGTGAGCAGAGCACCGCCGTGCTCGAGGACCTGCGCCGCCTGGTCGGCCTGCTCCGCGACGACGCCCCAGCCGAGCGCGCCGTCGAGACGGTCGCCGGCATCGTCGACCTGACCGAACGTGCCCGGTTCCGCAGCGACGTCCGGCTCGACGTGCTGCCGGGGGACCGCCCGCTGGCCGACGGCGTCGGCCCGCTCGCGCAGCTCGCCGCCTACCGCACCGTCCAGGAGGCGCTGGCCAACGCCGCCCTGCACGCGCCGTCCGCCCCGTGCACCGTCACCATCGACGACCGCGACGCGACCCGGGTGGTGATCCGGGTGGAGAACGCTCCGGCCACCGTCCCGGCAGCGGGGACCTCTCCCTCGGGCGGCAACGGCCTGCGGGGGATGCGCGAGCGGGCGGACCTGGTCGGGGCGCGCCTCCAGACCGGCCCGACCGCGACCGGCGGATGGCTGGTGGAGCTGGCGCTCGGCCGGGAGGCACCTGCCGCACCCACGCAGGCCGCCGACGGCACCGGGGTGGTCGCGTGATCCGCGTGCTGGTCGCCGACGACCAGCCCCTGGTCCGCGCCGGGGTGTCCGCGCTCCTCGGTGCGGAGCCGGACATCGAGGTGGTCGGCGTGGCCGCCGACGGCGGCGAGGCGCTCGCGCTGGCGCGCGAGACACGACCCGACGTCGCCTGCCTGGACATCCGGATGCCGGTGATGAACGGCATCGAACTCGCCCGGATCTTCTGCGCACCGGACGCCGATCCGGCGATCCCCGCGCTCATGCTGACGACGTTCGACCTGGACGACTACGTGTTCGGGGCACTCGAGGCCGGTGCTTCCGGGTTCCTGCTCAAGGACGCCGAGCCGGACACCATCGTCGACGCCGTGCGGCAGGTCGCCGCCGGCAACGGCACGCTCGACCAGGCCCTGACCCGGCGGGTGCTGCGTGAGTTCGTGTCACGGCGGAGCCTGCAGCCGGTCTCCGGCGACCGGGCCGACGGCGTGCTGACCGCCCGCGAGCGCGAGGTGCTCCTGCTGCTGGCACAGGGGATGTCGAACGAGGAGATCGCCGCTGCGCTCGTGCTCGAGGTGTCGACCGTGAAGTCGCACCTGGCACGGATGCTGCCGAAGCTCGGCGTGCGGTCGCGGCTGCAGGCCGTGGTGTGGGCGTACCAGAACCGGATCGTGACGGTGCCGGAACAGCCGTAGCGGTGTTGGTCCGCGAGCCGCGGCGTCAGCCGGCGGGCTGCGGCTCGGCGGCGCCGGGGACGACGAGCTGCCAGACGTCGTCGTCTCCGTCGTGGGAGAGGTACAGGCGGAAGGTGCCCTCGTCGGCGAGGGGGTCGCCCGAGAGGTACTCGACCGGTTCGCCGCTCGTCTCGCACTGGTCCGAGGTGCTGATGACCTGGATCGTGTCGCCGGGGGCGGCGGCATCGCCCTTCGTGACGTCGGTGACCGTCGCCTCGTACACCCGGTAGATGCCCTGCGGTTCCACGGTGCGGTCGGTCTTGGTGACGTCGGCGTCGACGACGAGCTCAGCTGCGTCGCGGCGTTCGGCCGGCGTCCCCAGCTGGACGTAGTCGGTGCACCCGGTGCTCTGCAGGCCGTCGTCGTTGACCGACTGCACCCGGCTCTCGCTGCCACAGCCCGCCAGGGTGCCGCCGAGCACCACGACGAGTGCCACGACCGGTGCCATCCGTCCCCACTGCATGGGGCGAGTATGGCTCACGACACGAACGGGTGCTAGCCCGCTGCACCCTTGGCGCCCTCGGCGGCGATGTGGATCGCCTGCTGCATCCGGACCGAGACCTTCTTGGACATCGCGACCGTCGGGTGGACGCCGTCGTACGTGCGCGAGGACGGCCAGCCGCCGTCGAGCCGGCGGTCGGCTGCCCACGGGTCGACGAACATCCAACCGCGGGTCAGCGCGTGGTTCTGCAGGTCGCGGTTCAGGATCTCGCCGAGCTTGCGGCGGTCGATGTGGCTCTTGCCGTAGTTCGTGGTGTTCGACGGCGCGATCGCCGAGATGACGACGTGATCGGCGCCGGCCCGCGCGGCGATCTTGTCGATGTTCTGCAGGATGGACGCGGAACTGCGCTGGTAGCGCAGGTCGTTCGTGCCGGCCATGACGACCAGCACGTCGGCACCGTGGTGGGCGGTGTTGGCGAGGATCTTGGTCGTCGTCGCGCTGCCGATGGCCGTGCCGCCGACGTTGGTCATCGACGAGTCCTTCAGCTGCCGCATCCACGACTTCGGCATCTCGGTGATCGAGTCGCCGGCGTACGTCCACGTCAACTTCGTCGGGGCTGCGGCTGCAGCGGCCGTGCTGCCGACCGCGGTCTCCGGCGCAGCAGGGGTGACGGCTGCCGTCGGCGTTGTCACCGGAGCCGGTGTCCCTGTCGGGGTCGGGGCAGGACTCGGGGTGAGCACTGAGCCGGCGGCGACGGCGAGCGTTGCTGCCGCGGCGAGGAAGGGGACGCTGGTGAGGAACTGGAGGCGCGGCAACGTGATCTTTCGTTTCGGGTGCGAACCAAACCACCCTAGAAGCTGTACGGCGGCTCATCTTCCCCCAGGTGGGGGGACACCGCGCCAGACCATGCGTGGCACTGTCCGGGGAACGCGCGTTCCCGTTCGGGGGACTGTGCACGGGCGCGTCGGGCTGGTGAGGTGTATAAATGCACATCGAAACGCCGCCGATGCCCGTCCTCGACGACACCGCCCTCCGTGGCGAGGTCATCCACGGGATGATCACCGCGCTGCGCTCCCGGCCGCTGCACGAGGTGACCCCCGAGGTCGTCGCGGCAGCGGCTGGCGTGTCCATCGACGTCGTCGACCGCACGTTCCCGAGCTGGGACGGCCTGCTGCTCGCCACGATCGACCGGTGGAACGAGGACCGCACCGTGCCGCTCATGCCCCTGGCCGAGCAGCACGGCACCATCCGGTTCCTCCGTGCGATCGTCACCGCGAACGTGGCCGACCCGTCGCTCATGCGGTTCCTGACGGCGACGCTGAACATCGCGGCGTCGCCCGAGCACCCGCTCGCGCCGATGCTGCACGCCCGGTGGCGTCGTTTCCACGCCTTCGTGCAGCACGCGCTCGAGCGCGACGTGATGCTCGGGCGGGAGCCCGGGACGATGGAGCCGGCCCGAGGATCGGAGCAGTTGCTCGCGACCTACGAGGGACTGCAGCTGCAGTCGATGGTGCGGCCGGAGATGGACCTGCTCGAGGCCTTCGACCGCGCCGTGACGCGTCTGCGCGAGGGCTGGTCCCGCGCCTACGTGCCGCCCGTCTGGGACCTCGACCTGGTCCACTGAGCCGCCGGGGTGGCCCGGCTGGTCACTCCCCACAGACCGAGGACGCTAGGGCGTCCGAGGGCAGACGCTCACCGTCTGCACGCGTCGCCGCACGATTCGGGTTCGAGCGGCGGCGCGTACCAATCTCTGCAGGTGTCCGTGCGTTCCGCACCGCTCGACGGTCGCCGTGCGCTCGTTCCGCGCCGTCAGTCCGCGTGCATCGCGAGCGGTCGCTCCGTGTCCACCTCGACCGGCTGCCGGCGGATCGCGATCACCGTGACGTCGTCGTCGTGCGGCACCTCGTCGGCACGGGCCGACAGTGCGAGGACGACCGCGTGCGGGTCGCGGCCGGCGCGCGCGATCGCCGCGACGGAGTCGATCGTGTCGTCCAGGTCGTCGTACAGGTCGAGCACGCCGTCGCTGAACGAGACGAGCAGGTCACCCGGTTCGAGCGCACCGTCGGCCGTCGCCCACTCCTCGCGGATGCCGAGCCCGAGCGGCATGTCACCGGACCGCAGCCGGTCGACGTGTCCGTCGGCGCGCAGGACGAAGCTCAGCCCGTGCCCGGCGTCCGACCAACGGAGCGTGCCGTCGTCGGAGATCCGGGCGTGGAACAGCGTGGTGAAGGCGAGGTCGGGCCCGATGCCCTCCGCGGACAGACCGTCGGACGCCCGCTTCAGCGCCTCGGCGGGGTCCTCGACCGTCCGGGCACTGCGCAGGGTCGATCGCACCGCGGCCGCGATCAAACCCGCGCCGACACCCTTCCCCATGACGTCGCCGAGGGTCACCGCGACACCGGTCGGGGTCGGGTACCAGTCGAAGAAGTCGCCGCCCACACTCCGGGCCGGCAGGCAGGCACCCGCGACGACGACGTCCTCGGTGATGCGGCCGGTCGTCGTCGGGAGCAGCGATCGTTGCACCGCGGCGGCCCGGTCGATCTCGGCGCGGACCTTGCCCTCGCGGTCCTGCGCGACCCGGACGCTCCGGCGTGCGCGTCTCGAGAGCTCGTGCACCACCACCGCGACCGTGCCGAACACCGCGACCGTGATCGTCAGCCGAGCGAGCTCGCTCACCGCGGGGGCGTCGTCCGGCGTCAGGACGTAGGGGGCGAGGATGACGGCGGCGACGCCCAGGAGCGAGAAGACCACGTTGCGGCGGCCGTCGAGCGACGACCACCAGACGACGGGCAGCACCACGAGCGAGGTGAAGACCGACGCGCCGGAGCCGGTCCCGGTGCGCAGCAGCGCGATGGTCACGAAGTCCAGGCACAGCAACACCGGCACGAGCGCTCCGGCGCGGGGCAGGACGAGGGGGACCGCGCTCATCACCGTGGCGACCGCCGTACCGATCAGGCTCGCGAGGAAGAGCTCCGCCGAGGTGATCTCGAGCGTCGGCACGACCACCGTGAGCACAGCCGACACCACCAGCAGGCCACTGATCGGAGCCTGACGGACGAGGGGTGATTCGACGATGCTGGTTGGGCGAGTCATGCTCAGTGCAGGTTAGTGGTCCGAGCCTGCGGAAGTCCGTCGTCGCCTCGATCTGGGGGTGGGCTCGTGACCGCTCAGCGCGGCCAGGTGGCGACGACCGCGACCGCGTTGAACAGCACGTGCGCCAGGATCGCGCCGCCGATGCGGTCGGTCATCGCGACGAGCGTGCCGGTGAGCAGGCCGAGCAGGAACGTCGTCACGAACACCTGGAAGCCGCCGAGCAACGTGCCACCAGCGCCGAGCAGCAGGTGGAGCAGCGCGAACAGGAACGCCGTGACCACCACCGCCAGGAACCGGGTGCGGGGCGTGAGCTCGGCGGCGAGCCGGCGCTGGAACAGCCCGCGGAACACCACTTCCTCGAGCACCGGGCTGACGACGACGATGCCGATCGCCGACACGAGCAGCAGCCCGACGTCGGGCGTGCCGAGGGACGGTGCGGGGACCAGCCCGGTCGACCCGGTGAACGCGATCGACATGAAGACGTCCACCGCGCGGCACACGATCACGATGCCGATCGCGAAGACGACGATCCCCAGGTCGAGCCGGAGCCGCGACACCATCGCCGCACGCGGGGTCCGACGGAGCACCACGGCGGCCGCGACGACGAGCGGCACCCACACGGCGGCGTCCGCGGCGAGCACCTGCAGGACCGGCGAGGGGATGCCCCCAGTCCGGGTGACCTGTCCGACGATCCGGGTCAGGATCACGGCGACGCCGAGTGCGACGAGGATGACGACGAGGTCCCGCTGCCGCCGCACGCTGGGCTCGGTGGTGGGCGTGGCCGACTCGGAGCGCATGGGGCCACCGTAGAGGACACCGCGCGCCGGATGGCGACTTCCCCCGAGGAGTGCTCGTTCCTGTGGCACTATTTGTATGCCGTGCACTGGGAGTACCCCGGCGCGCCTGTGTCGGGACCACGGGGGACGGCCATGATCGGGGAAGGCAAAGGCGTGGAACTCCGCGACTACATCACGGTGCTCCGCAAGGGATGGGTACTGATCGTCGTACTCGCCCTGGTGGGAGTGGCCGCAGCCGCAGGGTTCTCCCTGCTGAAGAAGCCGGTCTACTCGGCATCGGCGCAGGTCTTCGTCTCCACGGAGACGTCCGGCAGCGCGAGCGACCTGGCCCAGGGCAACACGTTCACCCAGCAGCGGGTGCTGACCTACTCGAACCTGGTGTCGACGCCGATCGTGCTGCTGCCGGTCATCTCGTCCCTCGGGCTCGACATGAACGCCGACCAGCTCGCGACGATGGTGTCGGCGACGGCACCGACGAGCACCACCCTCATCTCCATCTCGGTGGAGGGCACCGACCCGGTGCAGGCCGCCGACATCGCGAACGCGACCTCGCAGAGCCTGACCAACGTCGTGCAGGACATCGAGGCCACCGACGCGAGCGGCAAGAGCACGGTCAAGCTCACCCGCGTGAAGCAGGCCGACGTGCCGAGCGTCCCCGTCAGCCCGAACGTGCCCGTCAACGTCGCGCTCGGGCTGCTCGTCGGCCTCGCGCTGGGCGTCGGCATCGCCGTGCTGCGCGAGACCCTGGACAACCGGGTGCGCACCGAGCTCGACGTCGAGAAGATCAGCGACAAGCCGGTCGTGGGTGGGATCGCCTTCGACGCCAAGGCCGCCGAACGCCCGCTCATCGTGCAGGTCGACCCGCGCAGCCCCCGTGCCGAGTCGTTCCGCACGCTCCGCACCAACCTGCAGTTCCTCGACATCGGCAGCGGTGCCCGCACCTTCGTCATGACGTCGTCGATGCAGTCCGAGGGCAAGAGCACCACCGTCGCGAACCTGGCGATCGCCCTGGACAGCGCCGGGTTCCGGGTCATCCTGATCGACGCCGACCTGCGTCGCCCCCGCGTCGCCGAGTACATGGACGTCGAGGGCAACGCCGGTCTGACGGACGTGCTCATCGGCCGCGCCGACCTGGAGGACGTCGCCCACCCGTGGGGTCGCGGCAAGCTCGTCGTCCTGCCCGCCGGACCGATCCCGCCGAACCCGTCCGAGCTGCTCGGGTCCCGCGCCATGCAGGACCTGATCGAACGGCTCGAGCAGCAGTTCGACTACGTGCTGTTCGACGCCCCGCCGCTGCTGCCCGTCACCGACGCGGCGATCCTGGCCAAGAAGGCCTCCGGCGCGATCGTCGCGGTCGCCTCGGGACAGACGCTGAAGGGCCAGCTGGCCGCCGCCGTCGCGACGCTCGAGAACGTCGGCGCCCCGATCTCCGGCTTCGTCATCACGAAGATGCCGCTCAAGGGCCCCGGCGCCTACGGCTACGGACGCTACGGCTACGGGTACGGCTACGGTCAGGACGAGGACACGACCCCGACGGTCAACCCGCCGAAGCGGGTCGGCAAGAAGCTCGGCGTGCTCCGCCGCGCCGGACGCTGAACGGGGACACCCACATGAAGACTCGCCGGGGGACCCGAAGCCTCGGCCGCGCACTGCCCCGGACCACGCTCATCCTGGTCGCCGTGGTGGTGGTGGCGCTGATCGTCGTCGACGTCGTGCTCGTGGCGCTCGCCCTGGGCCGCACGGCCCCCGAGGAGAACGGACCCGCCGGCCCCATCCCCACCTTCTCGGGGACGCCGGACCGGCGCGAGACACCGCGACCGAGCGCGTCTGCCGACGCAGACGCCGCTGCGACCAAGCAGCAGGGTCGCCGCCTGTTGGCAGCGGTCGACGGCCAGGAGGCGTGGCGCGCGTCCGGCGGGTCGTGCGGCGGCCCGCGGCCGGTACTGGAACACTCCGTGGACGGCGGGGCGACGTGGGTCCCGGTGGGACTCGGGACGGATGTCGGATCGCTCATGGCGATCCGGGCCTCCAGCGCGGAGCTCTCGATCTTGGCGGGCGTCGGCGACGACTGCACCACGACGGCGCGGACCAGCACCGACGCCGGCGTGACGTGGGAAGCCGGGGCGCCCGGCGCCGCCGGCGCCGGCATCAGCACCGACGGCGTCGTGCTCGCGAGCGGGACGGAGCAGGCGCCGTGCGCCGACCCGATCGACGCGTTCCAGGGGGAGCAGACCGCGGTCGTCATCTGCGACGGCCAGCTCGAGTGGCGCACCGGCGATGCCGCGTGGGTCGACGTGCCGATGGGCGGCATCCGTTCGATCGGCGTCGACGGTGGCAACTACACCCTCGCCCGGGTCGGCGCAGCAGCCTGCGACGGCGTGCAGATCGAGACCATGTCCGCGTCGGACGTGACGCCCTCGTCGTCGACCACGCCGATCGGCTGTGCCGACGGCGCGGACACCGACGACACGGTCACCATCGACCGTGCCGGGCAGGACGTGTGGCTGTGGGACGGCACGACCGTCCGGGTCTCGTCGGACGGTGGCGCGACGTGGTGACCGGGTCGTCCTCGTGACAGCGGACGCGCTCCGCGCACCGCGCGCCGTGGGCGCCACCGACGAGTGGAGCCGCACGTACTCGCGCCGCGTGCTCTTCACCGACCTGCTGGCGCTGATCTGGGTCGTCTTCGGTGTGCAGATCGCCTGGCTCGGACTCGAGTCGAACCTGGCGACCAACACCGCCGACCTGCGGCTGAGCTACTCCGCGATCTCCATCGTCGTGATCGTCGTGTGGATGAGCGCGCTCGCCCTGTACGACACCCGCGGTGCGCGGGTGATCGGTGTCGGCAGCACCGAGTACCGCCTGGTCGCAGACTCCAGCGTCCGCGTGTTCGGCCTGCTCGCGATCGCAGCGTTCCTGTTGCACGTCGACCTGGCCCGTGGCTACGTGCTCATCGCGTTCCCGATCGGGATCCTCGTCCTCCTGCTGTCGCGGTGGATCTGGCGCCAGTGGCTGGTCGCCCAGCGTCAGCAGGGCGCCTACTCGGCGACCGTGCTGCTCGTCGGGTCACCGGCCAGCGTGCTGCACATCGGCCGCGAACTCGCGCGTTCCCCCGAAGCCGGCTACCGCGTGGTCGGGGCGGTCGTGTCGACGAACCACCGCGGTCTGCTGACGGGTTCGACCATCCAGAGCCACGGCGGCTTCGACGACGTCGGCTCCGCGCTGCGCGAGACCGGTGCCGACACGGTCGTGATCACCAGCTCCGACGACCTGCCGCCGGAGCGCGTCCGCGAACTCAGCTGGTCGCTCGAGCCGGGCCGGCAGCACCTGGTGGTCGCGCCGAGCCTGACCGACATCGGTGGTCCCCGCATCCACACCCGGCCGGTGCAGGGCCTGCCGCTCATCCATGTCGAGACGCCGACGTACTCGGGGCGCAAGCTCTACACGAAGCGGGCCTTCGACCTGATCGGTGCCGCGCTGCTCGTCGTCGTCCTGTCGCCGCTGCTGCTCGTGCTCGCCGTGCTGGTGAAGACCACCTCGACCGGTCCGGTCTTCTTCCGGCAGGAGCGCGTCGGCCTGAACGGCAGCACCTTCCGGATGATCAAGTTCCGATCGATGGTCGTCGACGCCGAGGAACGCCTGCAGGAGCTCAGCGCTCTCGACCGGGCCGAGGGCAACGACGTGCTGTTCAAGATGCGGAACGACCCCCGGGTCACCCGGGTCGGCGGGTTCATGCGCCGCTACAGCCTGGACGAGGTGCCGCAGCTGTTCAACGTCCTGGCCGGCAGCATGTCGCTCGTCGGACCCCGGCCGCCGCTGGCTCGCGAGGTCGCCCGCTACGACACACACGTCCACCGTCGGTTCCTGGTGAAGCCCGGCATGACCGGCCTGTGGCAGGTGAGCGGTCGGTCCGACCTGTCGTGGGAGGATTCGGTGCGGCTCGATCTGTACTACGTGGAGAACTGGTCGATCGTGGCCGACCTCCTCATCCTCTGGAAGACCTTCAAGGCAATCGCCAACAGCCGGGGTGCGTACTGATGGTTACTCACCGCGATGTCCTGCCCGACGGCGGGGACAAAGCCAGTCCCCGCGACACCCTGCTGGCTCTTCCCACGGTGCGTGCGGCGGGCGTACCACTGGTCGCCATACCTGGCTCGAAGATCCTCGACGAGCTGAGGCTGATCGCCGATCACCTGGACGATGCGGGAGTGCCGGTCCATTTCGTCAACGCGTACACCGTCTCGCTGACCGCTGATGAGCGCTACTTGCGCGTGTTCCAGTCGGACGGGCTGAACATCGCCGATGGGACGCCCCTCGCTTGGATCGCCCGTCGGACGAGTGGCCAGGTGGCACATCTGCGCGGGCCAGATGCGTTCCGTGAACTGCTTTCGTCGAACCCGTCGCACGGTATCCGACACTTCCTTCTCGGCGGAAGTGATGCCTCGCTGGCCCGTCTTGAACAGGCAATCGCGCGGGACTATCCCGACGCAGTGGTGGTGGGGTCGTTCAGCCCCCCGTTCACCGACTTCGAAGCAAGCGATCGGGAAACGATTGACTCGTTGATCCGGGAGTCGGGGGCGAACATGCTGTGGGTCGGAATCGGGACTCCCAAGCAGGACTACGAGGTCCAGAGACTCGCCGAGCGGCACCCCGCGGTCGTGTTGGCGGTGGGAGCCGCCTTCAACTTCGTGTCCGGAGACGTTGTCGAAGCTCCGAGACTGTGGCGCCGCACGGGCCTGGAATGGTTGTACCGGCTCTTCCGCGAGCCACGACGCCTCTGGCGACGGTACTTGCTGGGCAACGTGCGGTTCTTGCTCCTCGCCCTTCGGAGACGACGTGGCTGAGGCAGGCGCGGACGTTGTCGTGATCAGTCAGCTTCCTCCACCGGTGCACGGATCAACCATCATGACGAGGACGTTCCTGGAAGCACTTCACCATGCCGGTCTGCGGGCGGTCCTCGTGGATCGGCGTTTCAGCAAGTCAGTCGACGAGATCGGCGGGATGAGCCTCAGGAAGGTCCTCAGCGCTTTCTCGCTCCTGTTCCGACTCGGGAACGCACTCCGACGCAACAGAGGTGCGGCGGTGGTGTTCTTCACCACCAACCGGCCGCCATCGTTCTGGGTCGACGTGATGATGAGTGCAACACTCCAGGTGCTACGCCGTCCCTACATCGCGTACGTGCACACGTCGGGGTACCAGGAACTCGCCGATCGGGGCGCAGGGCAACGCCGCGGGGTCGCTCTCCTCCTCGGCGGTGCTGTGTCCGTGGTCGTCCTCGGAGAGTCGATGGTCGCAGACGTATCGCGGTTCAACGACTCGATCCGCACGGTCCCCAACGCCGTGCCGGAGCGGGAGCGGAACGCCACACCCGTGGCCGACGCACCGTCAATCGTCTTCCTGTCGAACCTCATCCCCGGCAAGGGCGCGGAGGACTTCATGCGCATCGCGAACCGATGCCTGAACAGCACACCGGCATCGCGCGCGGTCGTGATCGGGCGTGCTTCGTCGGACGAGTACCTCGACGGTCTCCGCGCGCTCCTCGACCCGCACGTTCGCGATCGAGTGAACTTCACGGGTGCTCTGTTCGACGAGGACCGTGACGATGTGCTCTCGACAGCAGCCGTGCTCGTGTTTCCCAGCACCTACCGCTACGAGGCACAACCGTTGACCGTGTTGGAAGCGATGCGGTTGGGTGTTCCGGTCGTCGCCTACGACGTCGGAGGCCTCCGCGATGTCATCGAAGATGGCGAGAACGGATTCCTCGTCGGTTTGGGTGACTGGGAGGCGGCGTCCGAACGGTGTCGGGAGCTCCTGTCGTCACAGCGTGATCGCGAACGCCTCGCAGCCGGAGCCCTCGCAACCTCGCGTGAGCGCTTCGGACTCGCCCAGTACAGCGCCGCTTGGATCGCGCTCCTCGAGCGAGGAGTGTGACGTGGCGGGTCGACGATTCGCGATCGTGCAGGAGTACGTTCCGGCTTACCGTGCGCCGCTCTTCGACAGGTTGGCGGAGGTGCTGGCTGCGGAGGGCGATGAGCTCACCGTCTTCGCGGGAGAACCAGCTGGCACTCTCGCACAACGACGAGACGGCGTTCGCAACCGCCCGTGGTTGCGAAAGATCCGGCAGCGAGAGCTGAGGTTGCTCGGCAAGCGACTGACCATCCGCGCTCTGCCTCGCGACGTCTGGCGAGCGGACCTCATCGTCGTGGAGCAGGCCCGACGGAATCTCGATGTCCCACTGTTGCTCCTCTGGCCCCGCACCGCGCGGAAGACAGCGCTTTGGGGTCACGGTGCTGACGTGGTGAAGGTGCCGTCCCGCTTCGAACGCCTGTACAGCCGCCTGATCACGCGGAAGGCCGCCTGGTTCTTTGCGTACACACCTTCCGGTGCCGAGTGGGCAGCCGAGATCGGTAGGGATCCACGGCGTACCACGACCCTGTACAACAGCATCGACGTGGGGCAGCTGCAGGAGGACCTCCGATCCGTCCACACGGCGACGTCGGCGCACCAGGTGTGCTTCATCGGCGGCCTCGACGCCAGCAAGAAGATATCCGAACTGATCGCGATCGGAGAGGGCGTACACCGTGCGGATCCTGCCTTCCGCCTGGCGGTTGGGGGCGACGGACGGCTTCGAGGTGTGGTCCAGTCCGCCGCTGACCGACTTCCGTGGCTCGACTATCGTGGCCCCGTGTCAGGACGCGCGAAAGCGTCGATGCTCCGCGAAAGCGAGTTGCTCCTGCTTCCAGGTCGAGTCGGCTTGACAGCCATCGACAGCCTTGCAGCAGGCCGGCCGATCGTCACACTCGCCTCCTCCCTGCACGGGCCGGAGTTCGGGTACCTCGAACCCGGCAGGACCTGCGTTGTGTCCGATGGTGTCGACGCCGCCGCCCACTCTGTCGTGATGCTCCTTCGCGATCGGCAGGCGCTTGCGACGATGCAAGACAGCTGCCGCCAGGCATCTCAGAAGTACTCCATCGAGAACATGGCGCAGTATTTCCACGGCGGTCTGAAGGAAGCGATCAGGGACGACGATGAGTAAGTTGCACGTGATCGTGGCCAGCCACAACCGCGCTGAGACCACCTGGAACGCGTTGCAGTCCCTCCACGAGGCAGCCTCCGGTGCGGGTGTCGAGTACGACGTGACGTTGTTCGACGACGGTTCGTCAGACGACACCATCGAGCAAGCCACCGCCGCCGTGGATGAGCTGACGGTGCTCCAAGGTGACGGTTCCGCTTTCTGGGCGCTGTCCATGGCCACTGCTGAAGCAGCAGTGCTGGCACGCGATGACGTGCGGGACGACGACTGGTTGCTCTGGTTCAACGACGATGTCCAGCTCGAGCGCTCGGGGCTCCGGGCATTGTTCGAAGCGGCATCTCGCCTGCCGGGGGGCATCCTCATCGGGAGCACCGTCGACGCAGTTTCGGGCGAGCTGACGTACGGAGGTCTCCGGCGCGCGGGAATCCACCCGCTCTCCTTCGATCTCGTCGAGCCGTCAGAACTCGTCGAGGAAGCGAAGCGAGTCGACGCGTTCAACGGCAACGTCGTGCTCCTACCGGTCCATGTCGCTCGGGCAGTCGGATCGATCGACGGAGGATTCAGTCACGCCTACGCGGATGTGGATTACGGGATGCGGGCGACCTCGACAGGCGTGCCGATCTGGGTGACCGGGGGCACGGTCGGTTACTGCAGCCGGAACCCGACCGTCTCGCATCGATCACTGATCACCGCCTGGCGCTCGTTCATCAGTCAAAAAGGGGCGGGCAATCCGCGCTCGCTGCGGCGTTACCTGCGCCGGCATAGTGCACGGTCGTGGTGGTTCTTCTACACAGCGTCCTACGCGCTCTGGTGGATTCGGGCCCTCCGTCGGACATTGCGCGTCGGAGGGGTGAACCGATGACGACCTTGCTCTTCCTCGTCGTGGCGATCATCTTCATGGTCCTCGCCATCGGGCTGGTGCGGATGCAGCCGCGCGTCGTCTACTGGGTCGCGTCCTTGTACGCAGTGACGGCATGGGAGTACCCGAACTTCGGAACGATCGGCACCTTCGGTGGCACGACCATCACCCTCGGCGACGGGCTTGCAGTGAGCCTGATCGTCGCGGGACTCCTGGACGCTCGGGCGGTGGTCCGGCGTTTCCCACCTGTTGCTGTCATCGCTGGTGCGGTGCTCGTCGCACTGCTAGCGATCTCGCTCGTTCAGGGGATCGCGACCTTCGGCCTCGGCGTCGCCGTGAACGAAGCACGTGGCTTCTTGTACGTCCTCGGCATCTTGTTCTGGGCGGTGACGCGTCCGTGGCCTCGATCGGAGGTCGTCTACGCGGAGAAGTTCCTCGTCATCGTGCAAGGTGTCGGACTGTGCGTCGTGGGCCTGTACCACGTCGCGCGGTACGGGTTGGGCGGGACCGCAGACTTCGTTCTCGTCAGCGGAGAACTCAGCCAGACGGGCCGGCCGCTGGTCTCGGGCCAAGCCCTGCTCCTCACGCTCTGTGCGGTTCTTGCTCTGCGGCTCTGGCAGCGCAATGCGCAAACGCGCTGGGTCTGGTTGTTCGGCTTGTTCATGGTGTTCGTGATCGTCAGTCAGCAGCGGACTGTCTGGTTGACAGCCCTCGCAGTCGCAATCGTCCTCCTGGTCCGTGGACCTCGTGCGCTTCGCCAGAAGCTCGTGCTGCTCTTCGGGGCGCTCCTGGTCGGGGGCGTCCTGGTGTCGGCGGTTCAGTCGTCGACGAGCAGCATCGTGGCTGAGTTCGCCGGCTCAGCATCGAACACCGGGACGTATTCCGCGCGACTCACGAGCTGGATCGGTCTCATTGTGCAATCGGTGGGCGAGGGTGTGCTGACTGTCTTGTTCGGAGCACCCTTCGGTCACGGTTTCGGCAGGTTCGAGGGCGTCGGCCGGTGGGTGGTCTTCGCCCCACACAATTGGTACGTCACCGTGTACCTGCGAGAGGGGCTGATCGGGCTCGGCGCGATGTTGGTCATTTTTCTGCCCCGGTTCTTCGCTGGGTTCAGGGCCAACCGTGACGTGTTCCTGACCGCCGTGCTCGTGTGCTTCCTCGTCTACGGATGGACGTACTCGTGGCAGTGGTGGACGTGTCTGCCCCTCGCGCTGGCATTCCTCGATCGAGACTTCCCCGAGGCAATCTCCACACAGATCCCCGCGCTGCCCGGCTCCCGGCGGATTGAGGTGCACCGGTGAAGCCCGGGATTCGGGTCTTGCACGTCCTCGGGGAACTGAAACCGAGTGGCATGGAACGGATGCTCGTCTCCGGAGCACAGGAGTTCCAAGCGGCGGGCGTTGACGGTCATGTCCTCGGCGTGGGCCAGCAGCACCCGTTCGAGGGCGCGATCCGGGACGCTGGCTACTCGGTGACCACCACCAACCGCGCGTTGCACACGGCCGCTGGGCGCGAGGTACTGCGGCGGCTCCTCGTCGAGGCCGAACCGGATGTCGTGCACATCCACACCGAGGGCCGGTACTTGCAGACAGTGCTCGCTTTCCGGAGGTTGGATCGGAGACTGCCCGTTGTGAGGACCATCCACAACGTGTTCGACGCGCGCGGTCGATGGTTTGTACGTCGTGCCGTGCAGGCGCTCGTCGCTGACCGGTTGGTCAGCGCTCTGATCGCTCCGAGCCCTGACGTGGCGGGAAATGAGATGCGCTTCGGCCGTCGCCCCCAGGTGATCTACAACTGGGTGGAGGACCGGTTCTTCGATCTGGCGAGGCAGCGTGCCGAAGCGGTGGTGGCGCCCTCGGCCCCGATCGTCATCGTCGGGAACTGCTCGAGCATCAAGAACCACGAAGTGGTGCTCGAGGCAGCCCTCCTCGGGAACCTCCGCGTCGCCCACGTCGGCTCCGAAGTCGACGCCGGGTCCGTCGAAGGGGAACTCCTCGAACGACTCGAGCGAGCAGGACTCCTCGCCGCTCGTGGGGTTGGTGATCCGGGAGCAGCGCTCGTCGCTGGGCGTGTGTTCGCGATGCCCAGCCGTCACGAAGGCATGCCTGTTGCGCTTGCTGAAGCGTTGGTCGTCGGCCTGCCCGCGATCGTTTCGGACGTTCCGGGGCTGCGGTGGGCCCTGGGGCAGAGTGGTGTCGTCGCACTTGCCGAACGAGAACCGGCGAAGTGGAGCGAACGTCTCCGAGCAGGAGCCTTGGCGAGTGGCGCTCCGACGATCGACTTCCATGCCGCCAGGGGAGTCGCCGAGTACACGGCGGTGTACCGAGCCACCACCATCAGACGACGAAGAAGGGCTGCCACGTGATCCGAGGAGTGCTGACACGCATCCGGCGGCGGCGGTGGTTCCGGGCGCTGCCGACGACCGTGTCGTGCGAGCGCGGCCTGCGCTACGGCGCACGCGTTCGTCTCTGGGCGCCGACGTCGCTGACCATTGGCTCAGATGTCCATCTCGGGTCCGACGTCCGTATCGAAGTCGACGGCAGCATCGGCGACGCGGTCCTCATCGCCAATCGGGCGGCCATCATCGGGCGACGTGATCACGACATGACCGTCGTGGGTGTCCCCATCACCGCGAGTCCTTGGGTGGGTGATACTCCGATGCTCAGCGCCGTCACGACGATCGGAAGTGACGTCTGGATCGGGTTCGGAGCGATCATCTTGTCCGGCGTCACGGTCGGGGACAGCTCCGTCATCGCGGCCGGCGCAGTCGTCACGCAGGACGTCGAGGCGAACACGGTCGTCGCCGGCAACCCGGCGAAGGTCCTCAGGCCTCGCTTCCGCGAAGGAGAACTGAGCGCGCACTGGGATGCCTTGCGGCGACGGGGTGTCCGGCTCGCCACTGACAAGGCGGCAGGTGCACCCGATGTCTGAATCGTCGCCACGGATCTTCTACGTGCCGAACGAGTTCGGCGGTTTCCGCCAGCTCGGCTTCCGTGATCCGCTGGAAGCGCTGGTCCGGGCCGGTCGCGTCGCTTCACTGGCGACCTTCAGCGTCCTGGACGCGATCCGGAACGGTGGAGATGCCGAGCGTCACCGTGAGGAGCTCGTGCGACGGGTGTCGGAGTTCCGCCCGGACATCCTGCTCATGCAGCACCTCGGACACACCGGGCTGCGTCGGCAGCACTTCGCGGCCCTGCGCGCAGCCTGTCCCGGTGATTTCATCTACCACGAGGCTGATCCGTACTCGAGGTACCTCCATCCGATCCCTCCCGAAGCGAAGGCTGCAGGCAGGGCCGCGGACGTCGTCTTCACCGTGGGGAGCAGCGGGTTCAGCGAGAACTTCCGCAGGGCGGGGAGCGCGGACGTCCGCTGGATCCCTTCGGCCTACGAACCGACGAGGAGCGCCAACTTCGACCGACCGATCCGGAAGGACCGCCCGTACGACGTCGTCATCGTCGCCAACCGGAATCGTCCTCGGCTCCGAGGTCTGCCGGACTGGCGGGAACGCATTCGATTCGTCGGGTTGATGCAGCAGCATTTCGGAGACCGGCTCGCTGTCTTCGGGAGAGGCTGGGACGGAACGACGGCCAAGGGGCCCGTGCCCTTCGAAGCGCAAGACGAGGCCATCACCTCAGGCTGGGTCAGCGCCAACTGGGACCACTTCGCGGGCGAAGCGTCCTACTTCTCGAACAGGTTGCCCATCTCGTTGGCTGCAGGGTCGATCCATGCGACGACCGAACACCCCGGGTACGACGATGTCTTCCCCGCGAGCAGCAGCCGGTTCCTGTTGCGCGGACGGACGCCGGAGGCCCTCATCGATTCCATCGAGCAGGTGCTGGCCGAGACCACCACGAACGACCGCCTCGACGCGATCGCCGCGGGCCGTAGCTTCGCTGACGAGTACCTTCGGCAGGACGATCTCATGGTCCAGATGCTGAACTGGCGCACCCGCTGGATCGACCCAGCGGACGCCCGCGCAGTCTGGCGACGGACGACGGGAGGACGGCCGTGAGGATCGGACCGATCAGTACGTTCCCCTTGCGTGCTTCGCTTCGGATCGAGCGGGGTAAGAACGCCAAGGACCTCCGCAGGAAGAGCGATGGCCGAACTGCGCCCGGGGACTGGACACCTCCGCGAAACTTGCTGGGACTCCGCGTGCGCATCGATCCGTACCCCGATCTCGGCCATCAGCTGTCGACGTGGATCGCGGGTTACCTCTGGTCCGCCGATCTCGGGGTGCCGTACCTCGGTGGGAAAGTGACGAAGGACACGAAGGGGCTCTTCGACCTGGCGCAGCTGACTGCTGCCACACCGTCCGGGCACGTGCTGGAGCATCGCCTCGCCGCGACTGGGTTCGAGACCGACGATTGGTCGCTCCGCGCTCTCCAAGAATCGACGAGTCGTGCAGCGCCTCGTTCGAGCCGTCCGTGGATCGGGCGCCTGGCCTTGGACCAGCGTCGCTGGGACCAAACGCCGGCTGCAGAACCGCTCCGACGCGCAGTCCTCGGAGGTACCTCGGCGACCAGCTCCGGAGCCTCGAGTCGAACGCGGACTACATCGCTGTCCACGCTCGGCGCGGCGACATTGGTCCCCAGTCACATCCGGACCGCTGGATCGGTGTCGACTACTACCAAGGTCTGATCAACGAGATCAGGGGCGTGCCAGCACTCAGCCGCATGCCGATCAGGCTCTTCACGTCAGGAGATGCTGCCGACCTGCGCGACCTGGAGCGCGTCGGAGTGTCGATCAGTGACGGAGGCCAGCGCGATCAGGACTTCATCGAGATTGCGGCAGCTCGGGTGGTCGTAGCGGCCCCGAGTTCCTTCGGGTTCCTCGCCGCGCTCGTGTCGAGGGCACCCGTCATCGCCCGGACCCCCTGGTGGCACCATGTGCCCGACTCCGGCCGCTGGATTGCCTACCAGGCTGACAAGGGCCTCGACACCACTCGTCTTGGCCGTCTGGTCGCGGGTGCCCCTTCGTGACGTCGAACGGGCGACGCCTCCTTGCGGGGGCGTCATGGGTCTACGGGCTGCAACTCCTCACCGTCGTCGTGCAACTCGGCTACGCGGCCCTCACGTCGAGGCTCGCTGCTCCGGGCGTCTTCGGTGCGTACAGCGTCGCGCTCTCCATCGCGGCGCTCGTCAACCTCCTGGGGTCCGGTGGACTGTCGCAGACGGCCGCGCGCGCGCCTGATGCGGAACGTTCATCGACGCGGCCCCTCGCGACATATGCGCTGCTCCTCGGAGTAGCGGCTGCCCTCTTCACCTTGGTCACAGCCGATTTATGGAGCGCATTCTGGGGTGCTCCGCAGGCAGCCGGTGCTGTCCGCCTCCTCGCCATGAGCGCGCTGGTGATGCCGTTCCTCAGCCTGAGCACGGGCCTCCTGCGCCGCCGAGGCGCTTTCCGTGAGATGGCGATCGCCACCTTCTGTTCCAACGTCGTCGGAATGGTCGCGGGAGCCGGAGCCGTGCTCCTCTTCCGAAGCCCGGAATCGCTCGCCGCGTCCGCAATCATCGGACAGTGGGGCACGCTGCTCTGGGCGGTTACTCGGCTCCGCGGCGCTCTGCTTCCAGGGCGGCTCACCCTCCGATCGGACAATGTTCGGTTCAGCACCAAGCTCGTCGCGGTATCTGTCTTCCAGTACATCTCCGGCAACGCTCCGCGGTGGAGCGTCAGCCAGTTCGTCGGAGCCGGCGTGCTCGGGGCGTGGAACCGGGCAGATGTCCTGTCAACGGTCCCGTTCTCGCAGCTGCAGAACGCGCTGATGCAGGTGATCTACCCGGAATTCCGTCGCTACGAGGTCGGCACGTTGAATGCGAAAGCCGTGTGGCTGGACATGCTGAGCCTCGTCGCATGGCTCACCCTTCCACTCGGCGCCGTCATCGCCGGAGTAGGACCGGAAATCATCTACGTCGCGCTCGGGCCGGGGTGGGAACTCGCAGGCGAAATCCTGCCGCTGCTCGCGGTGCTGGGAGCCGTGCAACCGTTGATGATCCTCCTCGCCGGTGCCCTCGAGTCCGCGGCGCTGTTCAAAGCGATCTGGCTGTCCGAAGCCGTCGCCTTCGTCACCAGTGCTGTCGGCGTCGCGATGGTCGTGGTCCATCAGCAGTACGTCTTCGCCCTCCTAGCACTCATCGCGGCGATGATCGGTCGGCACGTGGTCCACATCATCCAGGCGCACCGTGTCCGAGCGCTCGGCCTTCGGCAACTCGCGCTCGGGTACGCACAGCCAGCGGGATTCGCCCTGGTTCTGTACGGCTCACTCATGGTGCTGTTCCACGACTTCGGTGTCGGCCCCGCCCGCGTGGCAGTGGGACTCATCGGCCTTGCTGCCCTCGCCGTGTGGGTGGGCGTGACGCGTCGATCCTTCCCGCCGATGGAGATCCTCCATCGCCGGCGGATTCTCCGTCGTCGCGGCGAAGGTGCGCCATGAGACTCAGAACCTCCGCTGGACGCAAAGGAGTTCGGTCCGGCGGACTTCGCTGACGCTCGTACGGTAGATTCAGCCGATCAGGGGGCCGGGAGGTCGGATGTTCCGGCCGATCCCTCTCGATCACGAAGGGGCGGCTGTGAAACCGATCTTCCTCGTCTACACGTTCCAGGATGCGGAACACCTCCGAGAACTCGTCGAAGCGCTGTCACCGTACGAAGTGATCGTGCACGTTGACGCGAAGGTCGATCTGTCCCCGTTCGCGGTCGCCGTCGAGGACTGTGCCAACGTCCGAATGGTGAGGGACAGGGTGCAGGTCAACTGGGGTGGCTACTCGCAGGTGCGTGCGATCCGAGCCCTCGTTCGGCACGGACTCGAGTTCGCGGACGACGACGACTACCTCGTCCTGCTCTCCGGGTCTGACTACCCACTCCGTGCCGTCGATCACTTGATCGCTCACCTGGAGGAGCACCAGGGTCGGCAGTTCCTCCGCGCTTTCGAAATCTCGGCGAGTGAAGAGAAGTACCGGCGTCAAGTCGACCGGCATCACCATCGTGACATGCGTTTCTTGTCGACCCGGACCGGTAACAAAGCTCTCCGAAAACTCCGTAACGGGATCATCCGGCTCATCGACGGCCCCTTGAGTGTGAAGCGATCTCCGGCTCCTCCGGGCGGGCTGCGCGTCGGTCACGGCGGTACTCACTTCGCCGTGACGGCATCGTGTCTCCGCGAGATGGAAGCCCTGGTAACGCCGGAAATCGAGCGCTACTTCGCGGCAATATTCTGCCCGGAGGAGAAGTTCTACCAGTCCTTGGTCATGCGGACCAGCTTCGCCTCGGCGACGCCCGCAGGCGGTTTCGAGGATTACGTGGGCCCGGGGAACTGGCGATACGCCAACCTGCACCTGATCGACCCGACTCTCATCCGGGTGTTCACCGAAGAGGATTGGCCGGAAGTGGCGGCTTCCGACGCCTTCTTCATCCGGAAGATCGTGACCGGACCGAGCACCGGTCTCCGCACCAAGATCAAGACCGAGCGGCTGACGGCCGCGCGCTCCAACTAACGACGTGAGGACGGGAAACAGTTGCCCAAGAAGGCCTTGATCACAGGCATCACCGGACAGGACGGCTCGTACCTGGCCGAGCTGCTGCTGCGGAAGGGGTACGAGGTGCACGGGCTCATCCGTCGTGCGTCCACGTTCAACACCTCGCGGATCGACCACCTGTACGTGGACCCGCACAACCCGGACGCCAGGCTGTTCCTGCACTACGGGGATCTTGGTGACGGCGCGCGGCTCGTCAGCCTGCTCAGCGAGCTGAAGCCCGACGAGGTCTACAACCTCGCCGCGCAGTCACACGTGCGGGTGTCGTTCGACGAACCGGAACACACCGGCGACGTGACGGGTGTGGGCACGATGCGCATGCTCGAGGCGGTCCGTGTGTCCGGTATCCACACGCGCTTCTACCAGGCGTCCTCCTCCGAGATGTTCGGCGCAACTCCGCCGCCGCAGAACGAGGAGACGCCGTTCTGGCCCCGTTCTCCCTACGGCGCCGCGAAGGTCTACAGCTACTGGGTGACCCGGAACTACCGCGAGGCGTACGGGATGTTCGCCGTGAACGGGATCCTGTTCAACCACGAGTCGCCGCGTCGCGGTGAGACGTTCGTCACCCGGAAGATCACCCGCGCAGTCGCTCGGATCAAGGCCGGCCTGGAGGACCACGTGTACCTCGGCAACCTCGACTCCGTCCGCGACTGGGGGTACGCCGCCGAGTACGTCGAGGGCATGTGGCGGATGCTGCAGGCCGACGAACCGGACGACTTCGTGCTCGCGACCGGTGGTGACTTCACGGTCAAGGACTTCCTGACCACGGCGTTCTCGCACGCTGGGTTGAACTGGGAAGACCACGTGCGGTTCGACGAGCGGTACCTGCGACCGAGCGAGGTGGACGCCCTCGTCGGTGACGCTTCGAAGGCCAAGGAGAAGCTCGGTTGGGAGGCGACCGTCGACACCGCCGAGCTGGCGAGGATCATGGTCGACGCCGACATCTCCGCCCTCGAGCACGAGGGCCGTCCCTGGATCGACACCGTCCGTCTCGAGAGCTGGGGTTCCTGATGACCACGACCGACTTCACCCCCGGTCCGATCGATCGAGCCGACCGCGTCTACGTCGCGGGACACCGCGGCCTGGTGGGTTCGGCGGTCTGGCGCAAGCTCGAGTCGGAGGGCTTCACCGACGTGGTCGGACGGACCTCGTCCGAGCTCGACCTGAAGGACCGCGGCGCGGTCTTCGCCTTCTTCGCAGACCAACAGCCGAAGCACGTCGTGCTCGCCGCCGCCAAGGTGGGCGGGATCATGGCGAACAACACCTACCCGCACGACTTCCTCAGCGAGAACCTGCAGATCCAGGTCAACGTGATGGACGCCGCGGTGGAGCACGGTGTCGAACGGCTCGTGTTCCTCGGCTCGTCCTGCATCTACCCGAAGATGGCCGAGCAGCCCATCCACGAGGACGCACTGCTCACGGGCCACCTCGAGCCGACGAACGACGCCTACGCCATCGCCAAGATCGCCGGCATCCTGCAGGTGCAGGCCGTCCGTCGACAGTTCGGCCGTCCGTGGATCTCGGCCATGCCGACCAACCTCTACGGCCCGGGCGACAACTTCTCGCCGACCGGCTCCCATGTCCTGCCGGCGCTCATCCGCCGGTACGACGAAGCCGCTCGCAGCGGTGCATCGACAGTCGAGAACTGGGGGACCGGGTCGCCCCGTCGTGAGTTCCTGCACGTCGACGACATGGCGGCTGCGGTGTTCCACCTGATGGAGCGCTACGACGGCCCTGACCAGGTCAACGTCGGTACCGGGTCGGACGTCACGATCAGGGAGATCGCGGAGACGATCGGCAAGATCGTCGGGTTCGAGGGTGAGACGGTCTGGGACACGACGAAGCCGGACGGGACCCCGCAGAAGCTGCTCGACGTGTCGAAGCTGGCGGACGCCGGATGGACGGCGCAGATCGGCCTCGAGGACGGGCTCCGCAGCACCATCGACTGGTACCGCGAACACGCGGATTCCGTCCGTCAGTGACGGGTGTGGGACGGACGGAACCGTAGGATCGCCTCATGTCCGACGCGCCCGAGTCGCGACGCACTGCAGTACGCCGGGGGTCCAGGGCCCGGATCGTCCTGTGGGTCGTCCTCGCCCTTGTCCTGCTGCTGATCCTCGCCGTCGCCTGGGTCGGTGTCCGCGGCATGCTCGCGAAGGGGCACCTGGAGCGGGCCGTCGGGGACGTGGACACCCTCCGGTCCCAGCTCAGCGGCGGTGACACCACCGGCGCCCAGAAGACGGCGCGTCACCTCGAGGACGAAGCAGCGTCGGCTCGGTCACTGACCGGCGATCCCGTCTGGGGCGCTGCGCAGTCCGTGCCGTTCTTCGGGACCAACCTGCGGGCCGTGCGGGACGTCTCGGTGATCGTCGACGACGTCGCCAGCGACGCCGTCAGTCCCGTCGCCGGCGTCATCGACGGCCTCGGGTCGGACTCGTTCGCACCGAAGAACGGCAGGATCGACCTCCAACCGATCGAGGACGCGCAGCCGGCGGTCGCCGAGGCCACGAAGACGCTCCAGCAGGCACGCGCCGACGCGGCACGGATCGACACCAGTGGGACGCTGTCGCCGGTCACCACCGCCGTGGGGCAGCTGCGGAACGCGTTGTCCTCCGCGTCCGACCAGGCGGTCGCGGCGAACCGCATCGTGCAGCTCGCGCCGGCGATGCTCGGGCACGACGGGGACCGGAACTACCTGCTGCTGTTCCAGAACAACGCCGAGTTGCGCGCGGGCGGGGGCATCCCCGGTGCAGTGGCGCTCCTGCAGGCGAAGGACGGAGCAATCAGCCTAGGGAGCCAAGCGTCCGGGTCGTCCTTCGGACCGTACGACAAGCCGGTGCTTCCGCTGACCGACGACACGCGTGGGCTCTACGGAGACATCACCGGCGAGTACATGCAGGACGTCACCCTCACACCGCGATTCGACGTGTCGGCGAAGCTGGCTCGCGAGATGTGGAAGCAGAGATCCGGGCAGCAGGTCGACGGCGTGCTCGCCATGGACCCCGTGACCTTGAGCTACCTGCTCAGGGCCACGGGTCCCGTGCAGCTGCCGACCGGCGACACCCTGACGTCCGAGAACGCGGTCAAGCTGCTCTTGAGCGACGTGTACGTGAAGTACCCCGACCCGGTCGTGCAGGACGCGTTCTTCGCGTCCGCCGCCAGCGCGGTGTTCGACAAGGTCGCGTCGGGCGGGTTCGACACGAAGGCGTTCGTGTCTGCGCTGACCCAGAGCGCTGACGAGGGCCGCCTTCGGCTCTGGAGCGCCGAGAAGGCCGAGCAGCGCCGCATCAGTGGGACTCCGGTCGCCGGCGAGCTGCCGACGGCAACCGCCGACTCGAGCCAGTTCGCCGTCTACCTGAACGACGGCACCGGGGCGAAGATGGACTACTACCTCGACAAGAGCGTCTCCGTCGGCAGCTCGGTGTGCCGGAAGGACGGCCGCCCGACGTCGGTCGTCGAGATCACCCTGAAGAACACGGCACCGGCCGACGCCGCGACGAGCTTGCCGCGGTACGTCACCGGGGGCGGGGACTTCGGCGTGGAGCCGGGCAGGATCAAGACCCTGCTCGCGGCGTACGCACCCGAGGACGCGATCTTCCTCGGTGCCACCAAGGACGGCAAGACGACGGCCGTGCAGACGGCAACCGACGGCGGGCACCCCGTGGCCCAGCTGCAGACCCTGCTCGCCCCCGGCGAGAGCCTGACCTACCGTGTCGCCTTCCTGGGTGAAGCGAAGTACGCGAAGGCAGCGGTGCAGGCGACCTCGACCCCTGGCGTCCGGCAGGCCGAGGCGAAGCCTCTGACGTTCGATTGCGAGCGGCCACTCGCCGCTGGCTGAGGTCGGAAGCTCCGCAAAGCGAACCAGAAGAATGCCCCCACTCCGAGGGGCAGTAGACGAACCTGTCCGGGGCCAAAGCCTCTTGAGCCGCCGCACAGTGTGCGGCACGCACACTCCTGAGCGGCTCTCATCTGGGGTTTCTCTCGCGAGCAGCTACGGCGTGTCCGCGACGGGACACATCGACTCGCCGAGAGAACGGGTGAACACACGTCGACCAATGACCAAAATCCACGTGATCTGGTACCAAGCTGGGAAACTCCGCTAGATTGAGACAACTTCGCCATCACAACCGCCATTTCCATGGCTGGGGTCAACCACCGGCGGATCAGCGGGCTCTGGGTGTCAGGGTCTGGATCATCAGATCTTTAGGGGAACCATTCATGAAGAAGCTCATCGCAGCGGTGGTGCTGGCTGGCGCCGCACTGCTCGCCACGCCGGCCGTCGCCAACGCCGCCGGCTACACGCCTGACTCCGACGTCTCCGTCTCCGGCTCCGCCGTCGCCGGTGGCACCGCTTCGGTGAACTTCACCGAGGGCGCGTTCCAGGACAACGAGACCGTCAACGTCCAGGTCACCGGTGCCGGTGCGGTCACGCTCGGCGCGCTGCCGACCACGACCGTCTCGAAGACCTACACGGCCGCTTCGGATGGTTCGCTCGACGTCAACGTCACGTTCCCCCAGGGCGCCTCGGGCACCTACAACCTGACCGCCACCGGCGCCACCTCGGGCGTCGTCGGCTTCGCGGCCTTCACCGTCGCTCCGGCTGACGCTGCTGCTGTCCCCGCCGCTGGCGCGGGCGCCGGCACCGGCACCGACGGCACGCTGGCCTTCACGGGTTCGACCGTCTCCGCCCTGGCCCTCTGGGTCGCCGGCGGCGCAGTCGTCCTCGGTGGTGGCCTCCTGCTGGTCCGCGGCTCGGTCCGTCGCCAGCGCGAGTCCGTCTGAGTGTCGACACACTGAACGAAGCCCCCGGAGCATCTGCTCCGGGGGCTTCTTCGTGTCTGGAGATCGTCCTCAGCGTCGTCGGGCCGCCCGGCTGAGCAGCAGCACACCCACAACCGCGCCCAGGAGCGCCCCCACGCCGTTCGCGACGACGTCGTCGATGGTCGCGGTGCGGGCGGGCAGGAACAGCGCCTGACCGGTCTCGATGCACGCGCTGACGACGAGCCCCGCGGCGATGGCGGCCCACCACCACCGAGCCCCGGCGAGCAGCACCACGAGCAGGCCGAGCGGCACGAAGTAGACCACGTTCGCCAGGGACTCCACGGTGGCGTAGTCGATGCGCTCCGGCAGGCCGTGACGGTGCGCGGCTGCGAGGGCACGGGTGAGCCACGGGGCCCCTGCAGCGTCGACGGGGGAGCCCCAGAACCCGACGAGCGCCAGGGCGACGCCGTAGGCGATCGCCAGCCCCGTCGCGAACCGACGGCTGCGCCAGGTGGCCGGGGCGCGGTCGTCGACGCGGGGCTTGTCGGAGGTCACGTGCCGACGCTAGCGAGTCGCGCCTCCAGGCGGGTGTCCGAACCATCTCGTCCCCCGAACGCGGCGATCCGGAAAACGAGTACCCCGATCCTGGCGCTGTACCCCGGAAGTGCGACGCACCTGCCCGGAAATCCGGGGCTGCCCGACGGATGGCATTGACGAAACCCGTGAATCGACGGGCCTGGCTGGCGATCCCCTCGGTACTTCTCGTAGCGTTCTGGTGTCAGCAGATGTACCCCGGATCGTGAAGGAGAGCGACATGAGCATCACCGTGAACAACGCGACGCAGGCCGAGGTCACCCTCGACACCGACACCGTGGACACCATCGCGATCCTCGAGGCCGATGCAGCGCTCTCCTCGCGCCCCAAGCGCGCCAAGGTCACCTGGGTGCAGGAAGACCAGGGCGAGTGGATCGCCGGTTACGGCGGGTACTTCGGCGGCAGCGTCGACAAGCGCGACGACCGGTACGTGGCCTCCGACACCTTCGGGCTCGTCGTGGGCGAGTTCTCGTCCCTCGAAGAGGCGCAGACCAAGCTCGAGGACCAGCTGCACGTCATGCTCCCGCCGGTCATCCGGCCGGTCGAGTGACGACAGCGGACACCAGCTCCACCGGCGTCGACCGCGACGCCCGCACCACCCGGAACCACCGGCACCACCCAGCACGCAGCACCGCACGAAGGAGCAGGACCATGAGCACGACCGTCGCCCACCGCCAGCAGGCCGAGGTGACCCTGGACACCCAGACGATCGAGGTCATCGCCGAGATCGAGGCCCAGGTCGTGGCTCCCGTGCAGGCGGCCCCCGTCCGCATCTCGTGGGCCCAGGCCGACACGGGCCTGTGGGTCGCGAACTACGGCGGCTACTACGGCGGCACCGTCGACCGTCAGGGCACCCACTTCTTCGTCGCCGACACCTTCGGTGAGTACGTCGGGGACTTCCGCTCCCTCGATGAGGCGAAGGCGCGCCTGGCCGAGCGCCTGCACGTGCTGCTGCCGGACGTGATCCGTCCGACCGTGTGATCGGCTGCTGATCGCTCGCTGATCCTCGAACCCCCGCCGGCCTGCCGGCGGGGGTTCTTCCGTGTGCCCGGGGCGCGCACGGGTCGCGACGGCGGGCCGTCGAGTGCCGTGGCGTGCCGGGCTGCCGCGTGACCCCTGAACGAGTGGTCCCCCCTATTGGGGACCCGTACTGTCCCCATCCGAACACGAGGAACTGCCAGGATCAACCTGGCGCCAACGACCGTTCTCCCTGATCCTCCGGTCGGTCTCGGTGCCCGCATCGTCTCGACCCGAAAGTGATCATGCAGCGTACGAACCCGGGCACCGCTGTGCCCACCGACGGTCCGGACCGTCCCGTCGGCACCCGTGCCACCCGCCGACCCGGCCTGCGCGCCGTCGCCGTGCTCGGCGCGGCGCTCCTGGTGGGCACCGGGCTGACCGCCACATCAGCGGTCGTCGCGGCCGCGCCGGCCTCGGCCGTCAGCGCCACGAAGGACGGCGCCATGGTCTGCACCCCGCAGGAGACGCTGTACGCGATCGACGGCACCGGCAAGGTCGTCGCGGTCGACATCAGCACCGGGGCCTCACGGGGCACGACCGCCGACGTCACGAACCTCGGTACCGGCGCGAACAACGGTCTCGGCATCTCGCGCGAGGGCGTCTCGATGTTCGCGGCGTCGAACAACCAGACGGCGACCCTGCGGCAGTTCGACCCGAAGACCGGTGTCGCGTCCGACCCGGTCGCGACGGACAAGACGCGCACCGTCATCCGGGGCGCGGTCAACCCGGTGACGGGGATCTACTACTACGGCGACAACGCCGGGTGGCTCGGTGCGTACGACCCGTCGACGGGCAAGTACCTCGGCCAGGTCGGTCAGATCAACGGGCTCACGAAGCGCAACGCTGCGGACACCGCGAACGCCAACGGTGACTTCGCGTTCAGCTCGCGCGGCCTGTTCTTCGTCGTCGCGGCGAACAAGGTCTACCGCGTCAACGTCGACCAGGTGCCGGCGACCGCGGGCACCACGGCGATGAGCACCACCGAGATCGCGACCCTGCCGGCGAGCACGAACAGCCCCGGCATCGCGTTCTCGTCGGACGGCTACCTCTACGTCTCCAACACCGTGACGACCAACAGCGTCGCGACGACCACGATCTACCAGCTCGACCCGACCTCGGGCAAGGAGGTCCGCAGCTTCCCCATCGTCGGCAACTACGCCGCGAGTGACCTGGCGAGTTGCAACTACGCCGACACCGTCACGGGTGCGGCGAGCGTCGACCAGCGCTGGGGCAGCGGCGACCAGTTCACCCTGGCCATCAGCGGCGGCGGCATCGACCCGGCGACCGCGGGCGTCTCCGGTACCACGACCGGCTCCGCCACGGGCGTGCAGGCGCAGAAGGCCGGCGCCGTCCTGACGACGCCGAACAAGGACTACACGGTCGAGCAGACCGCCGCGGGCACCACCGACCTGGCGAACTACGACACCACGTGGAAGGCGGTCGACCAGACGACGGGCACGACCGTCGCCAGCGGCACCGGCACCACGGGGACCTTCACCTTCCCGGCAGCCACCACCGCGGACGGCACGGACGTCCTGGTCACCTTCGCGAACACGCTGAAGGCCACGCACGTCACCACCAGCAGCGACACCGCCACGACCCCCACCGGCACGGCGCTGTCGGTGCCGGCTGCCTCGGGTGTGCTCGCGAACGACCGCGGCACCGGCCTGTCCGTGGTCTCGAACACCACGCCGGCGCACGGCACCGCCACGGTCGCCGCCGACGGCTCGTACACGTACACCCCGGCCAGCGGGTTCTCGGGCTCGGACACGTTCCAGTACACGGCGAAGGACTCGTCGGCCCAGACCTCGACCAGCACCGTGACCGTCACCGTCGCACCGAAGGGCTCCGACGACGCGTACAGCGTGCACGCGGGCAAAGTGCTGAAGGTGAACGCCGCGGACGGCGTCCTGGCGAACGACCGCGGGTCGGACCTGACCCTCACCGGCCACGGCCAGCCGTCCCACGGCCTGGTGAAGGTCGCCGCCGACGGGTCGTTCTCGTACGGTGCCGAGAAGGGGTACTCCGGCCCGGACTCGTTCACGTACACGGCGAAGGACGGCTCCGGCGCGACCGTCACCGCGACCGTGCGGCTCACCGTGCTGCCCACCGCGTCGGCCGATGCCGTCACCGCGACGGCCGGGTCGACGACGACCGGCAACCTGCTGGCGAACGACCTGGGCACCGGCCTGACGGTCACGGGCAACAGCACCCCAGCACACGGCTCGGCGACGGTGCGACCTGACGGCTCGTACTCGTACACGCCCGCCGCCGGGTTCTCCGGCACCGACTCCTTCACGTACACCGTGACCGACGGCAGCGGCGGGACCGACACCGTCACGGTCACCGTGCAGGTCGCCCCGGCCGCACAGGACGACACGGTCAAGGTCGCCGCGGGCGGCACGGCCACCGCCGGCACCCGCGCGACCGGCGTGCTCGGCAACGACTCCGGCACCGGGCTCACGGTGGCGTCGAACACGTCCCCCTCGCACGGCGCGCTGACGCTCGACCAGGCCACCGGCACGTTCACGTACACGCCGACCGAGGGGTACTCCGGCCCCGACGCGTTCACGTACACGGCGGTCGACCGCTCCGGTTCGCCGAGCACCGCGACCGTCTCGATCACGGTCAACCCGACCATCGGCGCCGACTCCGCGTCGACGGACGCCGGCACCCCGGTGACGATCGACGTGCAGGTCAACGACCGTGGTTCGGACCTCGAGACCACGATCGTCACCGGCCCGTCCCACGGCACGGCCGTCGTCGCAGCGGACGGCTCGGTCGAGTACACGCCGACCGCCGGCACGTCCGGCAGCGACTCGTTCACCTACACGGTGACCGACGGCAGCGGTGTCACCACCGGTGCGGCGACCGTCACGATCACCGTGCGGCCCGTCGCGACGGCCGACACGGTGTCGTCCCGGTCCGACGAGGCGCTGACGATCGACGCCGCCGCCCTGACCGGCAACGACCGGGGCACGGGGCTGACCGTGACCGACGTGACCGCAGGCGGGGCCGGCAACGGCACCGGCACCGGCGAGACCGGCGCCACCCGCGGCACGGTCACCCTCGACCGTGCCGCCGGCCGCGTCGTCTACACCCCGGCCGACGGCTTCTCGGGCACGGACACCTTCACCTACACGGTGACCGACACCGCCGGCAGCTCCACCACCGGCACGGTCACGGTCGTCGTCGGCCCCCGCGCCACGGCCGACACCGCCACCGCCACGGCCGGCTCGACGCTGACCGTCGCGAAGGGGGACGGCGTGCTCGCGAACGACCGGGGCACCGGCCTGACCGCGGTCGTCGACCAGCAGCCCGCACACGGCACGGTCGAGCTCGCGGCGAACGGCTCGTACACGTACACGCCGAAGGACGGCTTCTCGGGGACGGACACCTTCACCTACACGGTGACGGACCCCGCCGGCCGCACCACCACCGGCACCGTGACGGTCACGGTCCGTCCCGGCACGGAGCCCGACACCGTCACCGTCGCGGCGGGTGGCAGCACCACGGTCACCTCTGGCGCCCTGACGGCCAACGACCACGGCACCGGCCTGACCGTCGTGTCCGTCACCGACGGGAAGAACGGCACCGCGACCCGCAACGGCGACGGCACGGTCACGTACACGCCGAAGGACGGCTTCTCCGGCACGGACACCGTCACCTACACGGTGACGGACCCGTCGGGTGCCACGAACACCGGCACCGTGACGGTCACCGTCACCCCGGTCGCCGGCGGTGGGTCGACCTCGGCCGAGGCCGACGCCACCACCACCGTGCCGGCCGGCACCGGCCTGCTCGACGGTGCGAAGGGCACCGACCTGGCGGTCACCGACCACACGAAGCCCTCGCACGGCGAGGTCACGGTCGACGAGGACGGCTCGTACACGTACAAGCCCGAGCCGGGCTACTCCGGCCCGGACGGGTTCGACTACACGGTCACCGACGGCTCCGGCGGGACGACCACGGGCACCGTGACGATCGTCGTCGCCCCGAAGGCCGCCGCGGACACCGCGACGACGAGCGCCGCGACCCCGGTCGACGTCGCCGTCACCGGCAACGACTCGGGCACGGCGCTCGCCGTCACCGCGGTGTCGAAGCCCGGCCACGGCACCGCCACGACCACCGGCAGCACGACGGCCGGAGCCAGCTCGGTCACGTACACGCCCGCCGACGGGTTCTCCGGCACGGACACGTTCACCTACACGGTGACCGACCCGACTGGTGGCACCGCGACGGCGACGGTCACCGTGACCGTCACGCCGACCGCGGTCGCCGACGCCCTGCGCACCGCGGCGAACACCGCGCTGCCGATCAGCGGCGCGACCCTGACCGGCAACGACCGCGGCGCCGGCCTCACCGTCACCGCGCACGGCCGCGCCGAGCACGGCACCGTGACCGAGGGCACCGAGCCCGGCTCACTCGTCTACACCCCGGCCAAGGGCTTCTCCGGCGCGGACACGTTCGAGTACACGGTGACCGACGGCGCCGGACGGACGTCGACCGCGACGGTCACGGTCGTCGTCGGCGTCGCCGCGGTCGACCACTGGCACACCATGTCGACCAACCGCAGCATGCGCATGGCCGCCGACAGGGGCGTGCTGGTCGGTGACTCCGGTCGCGGGCTCTGGGCCGCCATGGAGACGAAGCCGTTCAACGGAACGCTCTCGCTCGAGAAGGACGGCTCGTACGTCTACACGCCCACGGCGAACTGGTCCGGTCGTGACTGGTTCACCTACTCGGCCAACGACGCCGACGGCACCGCGGCGTTCGCGCGCGTCGTCATCGACGTTGCTCCGGCGGCGAAGGACGACAAGGTCACGACCACGGCCGGCAAGACGGTCCGGGTCGCCGGCCACGGCGTGCTCGGCAACGACCACGGTGACGCCCTGACGGTCGTCGCGGTGGGGCACGCCCGTCACGGCACGGCCTCGATCGCCGCCGACGGAACGTTCGTCTACACCCCGGCGAAGGGCTTCTCGGGCACCGACACCGTCACGTACCGTGCGCAGGACTCGATGGAGCAGCAGGTCGACGCCACCGTCACGATCACGGTCGGCATCGCCGCGGCGGACGACTCCGGGCACACCGTGTCCGGCACGCCCGTGGCCCGTGACGCCCGCCACGGCCTGCTCGCCGACGACCAGGGCACCGGCCTCACCGCCGCCCCGGGCCGGAAGCCCGCCCACGGCACCGTGACGATCCAGCGGAACGGCGCGTACGTCTACACCCCGGCCGCCGGCTTCACCGGCACGGACACCTTCACCTACACGGTGACGGACGCCTCGGGGCAGACGGCCACCGCCACCGCGACCATGACCGTGGTCGCCGCGGCGGTCGCCACCGACGACTCCGCCACCGGGATCGTCGGACACCGGGTCGTCGTGGATCCGCTCGACAACGACTCCGCCACCGGCGGCGCCAGGTTCGAGCCGGGCACGCTGCACCTGCTCGACCCGGAGTCCGGCACGCCGACCGACCGCGTGGTCGCCGCCGACCAGGGCACGTGGACCGTCCGCGACGGCCGGGTCGTCTTCACCCCTCGGGACGGTTTCGCTGGAACCGCCTTCGTCGGTTACGCGGTCACCGACAGCGCGGGACAGACGGTCACCGCGACCGTCACGGTCACGTTCCCGACCGGGCTCGCCGCGATCGTCCACGGCACCGAGCTCGCCTTCACGGGCGTGACCGGGCTGGTGGGCCTCGGGCTCGCGGCGCTCGCGCTCGTGCTGGCGGGCGTGCTCCTGGTGACCCGACGACGGATCGCGGTCCGCGTCGTGCCGGGCATCCGCCGCAGCGCACGTCCGTAACAGGGCACCGGACTGGAGGCCCGGATCACCGCAGCAGACCCGCTGCGGTGATCCGGGCCTCCCGTCTGCGCGCGGGGCGCGACCGCCTACGCGACGGGCGCGATGAGCTGCGGTCCGTCGTTCCGCACGCTGTTCACCGTGCGGGAGACCTCGTACTGCTCGAGCCCCGCGGCCACCGTCAGCGACTCGTGGTCGAGCAGGGCCAGCAGGTCGTCGGCGTGCAAGTCGCCACCGAGCCAGTCGTCGTAGCCGTCGGGTGTCAGGAACGCCGGCATGCGGTCGTGGACCTCGCCCGGGGCGACGTGGGCGTCACGGGTGATGATCGCGAGCGACAGCCGCCACTTGTCCGGGTCGCCCTCGGGCTTCGTGGGGTCGGGCCAGGCGCTCACGACGCCGGCCATCGCCAGGGCGCCGCCGGGTTCGTGCACGAAGTGGGGTTCCTTGCCGTCCTCGCGCACCACCCACTCGTAGTACCCCTGTGCCGGGACGATGCAGCGGTTCGTGGCGAAGGCGCGCTTGAACATGCCGCTCGTCGCGACCGTCTCGATGCGGGCGTTGATCGGCTTCGGCCGCTGCTTCTGGAAGTCCTTCGCCCAGCTCGGCACGAAGCCCCAGCTGATCTGCGGCAGCTCCCGTTCACCGTGCCGCTGGCGGACGGCGTACACGGGGTCGGTCGGGGCGACGTTCCAGCTCGGGGCGAGGCCGGGGTGCACCTCGCCGGTGTCCTCGTCGACGTGCTCGGTCCGGGCGGCGAGCTCGCCCATGAGCTCGGGCAACAGATCGGCCGTGGTGTCGGAGACGACGAACCTTCCACACATGCGCCCAGTGTGCCCGTCGCCGCCGACAGTGGTGCGGGTGCGGGAGCCGATGCGGGTGCCGGTGCGGGTGCGGCTCGGGTTCGTCGGTTCGCCGAGTGAGCAGAAGACGTCGAGTGCGACCGCGCGTCCCGACGTCTTCTGCTCACTCGATGGGGCGAGCGGACGTCCCGGGTGCGGGCTCGAGGGACTCGGCGGACAGGCGGGCGCGTTCGGAGCGGCCGAGGCGGACGACGTACTCCGACAGCCCGACCGTGTACGCCGCGAACCAGAGCACGTGGAACCAGCTGGCGGGCCCGAGGACGAACGCCCCGAGGACGGCGACGAGACCCGAACCGAGCAACGGTGCCGTCCGGGCGAGCGTACCGATCAGCCCCCGCCGCAGCAGGACGGCGTCGGCGCGGACGATCTCGCGGTGTTCCGGCAGGACCGGCACCGGCCGACGCTGCACGTACAGCTGCGTGGCACCCCGCGCGGCGAGTTGCCACGAGGGCCGCACCTGCCGACCGTTGATCGTGGTCGAGGGGTCCGGCGGCTGCCACGTCGGGATGCACGCGAAGGTGAGCAGTCCGACGCCGAGCGCCAGCAGCACCATCGCGACCGCGCTGCGGACCGGGGCGGTCCCCGTCCAGTCGACCCGGGCCTCCAGGACGGCCATGCCGACCAGCGCGACGACCGCCGCGGACCCGGACCACCGGGCAGCGCGACGGACGCGTGCCGGATCCAGCACGTCCGTGACGTGGCGGCGGAAGACCTGCCAGCCGAGCGTGAACACGGGTCACTCCTCCGGCAGGGCGAGCTTGCTGCCGCTCCGTGCGCCGGGACGGCCGCGGGGTGGCAGGGGCGGGGGAACCGGCGGGAGCGCTTCGGCCTCGACGCGGAGCTGCTCCTGGCGGCCGAGGGTGCGCAGGCCACCGATCGCGGTGACGGCGCCGGTCAGGGGCACGACGATCCAGAAGGCGGACAGCCCGACGAGCCCGTCGCTGGCCGGCACGGTGGCGACGTTGACCACCACGGTCGCGACGAGCGCCAGGGCCCAACCGCCGAGCAGCAGGAAGCCCCGGAACGCGTTGCGGACGATCAGGTCGCGGGTCTCGGGCATGCGGTCGAGGACGGCGTCACGGTGTTCCGGGTCGACCGGCGGCGGATTGCGGCGGTAGTACCGGGCGACGGCCTCCTGTGTGCGCCATCCGATGCCGGGGATCGGCGGGGCCGCCCACCCCTTCGGGCCGATCGGGACGAAGCACGAAACGATGCCGCCGACGCCGGTTGCGAACAGCGCCGATGCGACCAGCCACACCGCGAGGGGGACCGAACCGTCGTCGACGAGCAGCGCGACCGCCTGGAACACGACGAAGGCGACCACTGCGACGACGGCGGCGACGACCACGACACGACGGCGGTACCGCGGCCCGATGAGTGCGGGGAACCGCTCCCGGAACACCTGCCAGCCGATCTTGAACACCCATCATGTCTACCCGGTGGGGGTGCAGGGCGCCCGGACGCTCGCGTTCGTGAGCAGGAGATGTCGGGTGTGGGCGGGGGACTCGACACCTTCTGCTCACTCGATGCATCGCGCATCGCGCGCCGGCCCCGCAGCCCCCACCCGGACACGCCCGAGCGTTCCCGCCCGGAGCCGCCGCACCCGCGACGTGGTGCTGCCGCTCAGGGTTCGCCCAGGCGAGCACGGTGGCCTCGGAGCATGAGTCTCGACATCGTCTACACCGCCGCTGCCCACGCCACCGGGGGCGGCCGCGACGGGCACGTCCGCAGCGAGGACGACCGGCTCGACCTCGACACCCGCCCGCCCAAGGAGATGGGCGGCAGCGGCGAGGGCACGAACCCCGAGCAGCTCTTCGCCGCCGGGTACGCCGCGTGCTTCCTCGGTGCCCTGCACGCCGCCGGCAAGGAGCTCGAGGTGGACACCACCGGCGCCGAGGTCTCCGCCGAGGTCGGCATCGGCGGCGCCGGCAACGGCGCCTTCGGCCTCGCCGTCGAGCTCGACGTCTACGCCCCGAACGCCCCGCAGGAGCAGCGGCAGCGCCTGGCCGAGCGTGCACACGAGATCTGCCCGTACTCGAACGCCACCCGCGGCAACATCACCGTGACCCTGTCCATCGTCGACTAGCGTTCGGCCGGTGGTCACCGACGCGACGCGCTGCCCCTGCCTGAGCGGCAACCCCTACGGGGAGTGCTGCGGCCCCCTGCACGCCGGGGCCGTGGCACCGACCGCGGAACGGCTCATGCGCTCCCGCTTCAGCGCCTTCGCGCTGGGCCTGCCGGAGTACCTGCTGCTCACCTGGCACCCGCGCACCCGGCCGGCCGGGCTCGAGTTGGACCCGTCCCAGCGCTGGACCCGTCTGGACGTGCTGGCGACCACCTCGGGAGGCCCGTTCGACTCCCACGGCACCGTCACGTTCCGCGCGTGGTGGCGTTCCGACGACGAGCGCGGCACGCTCGAGGAGACGAGCGACTTCGTGCGCGAACAGGGACGATGGTTCTACGTGGACGGCGTGGTCGCCTGACGGACGTCGTCGACGTTGCCTCCGGGGCTAGCGGCCGATGACCGCCGGCAGGCCGACCGCGGTGCGCATCGCGCGGCGGACGCCGGCCTCGTCGGGGAGCAGCTCGTCCTCGTCACCGGTCAGGAAGAACCGGATCTGCCCGATCGCCTGCTCGGTGAGCATGTCGAGGCCGTTCAGCACGCGGCCCCCGGCCTCGGTCCACCGGCTGGCGACCGCGGTGGGCCACGGTTCGTAGGCGACGTCGAACAGCACGGCGTCGGGCCCCGACGGACGGAACTCGAGGGGATCGGCGGCACCACCCGGCAGCGTCGACAGGACGAAACCGTGGTGCGTGCCGGCGAGTTCGATCAGCGGGTGCACCTCGAGCGTCACACCGAGCCGGACGGCCAGGTCGACGAGCGCGTGCGTCTTCGCGGTGTCACGGGCGAACACCCGGACGAGCGACGCCCCGAGCCGGACGGCAGCGGTCAGTGCGCTCGCCGCGGTGGCTCCGCCGCCCAGGATCGTGGCCTCGCCGGGCAGGTGTCCGAGCGCCTCGACCGGGCGGACGAGCCCCTGCACGTCGGTGTTCGCGCCGGCTCGGACGATCGTCGAGCCCTCGTGGCGGAACGCGACCGTGTTGGCGACCCCGAGCTCGTCGACGAGCGGGGTGGTGCGGTCGAGCAGCGGCAGCACCTCGCGCTTGAGCGGCATCGTGAGGCTCAGCCCACGCCATTCCGGACCCAGCCCCGCGACGAACGCGGCGAGCTCGCCGGACGCGACCTCGTGCCTCCCGTACGTGAAGGGCAGGTCGAGCGCGTCGTAGGCCGCTGCGTGGAGCGTGGGGGAGAGCGAGTGCGCGATGGGGGAGCCGAGCACCGCGAGGTGCGTACGGCCTGGATCGGTGAACGCCACGGTCACCCAGCCTAGCCAGGCGTGTTCCTGAGCACTCCGTTAGGTTAGGCTACCCTTCGTGAACCGTTCTCCCTTGCGTCTCCGACGCGTGCTCGCCGCAGCCGGCGCCGTCGTCGCAGCGTCCCTCGTCCTCGCCGGCTGCGCGTCCGGCTCCGGCTCCTCGACCGACTCGGCGTCGTCGGGGTCGTCCGACGCCGCGTTCCCGGTCTCGATCACGACCGGCCTCGGCACCACCACCATCGAGTCGGCGCCCAAGCGCGTCGTCGCGCTCGGGTGGGGCGACGCCGAGACCGCGCTCGACCTCGGGGTCCAGCCGGTCGGCGCGAGCGACTGGCTCGCCTTCGGTGGCGACGGTGTCGGTCCGTGGCTCAAGGGTGCGTACGACGAGTCGCCGAAGATCATCCAGACGCTCGAGCCGAGTTACGAGGACATCCTCAAGCTCGACCCCGACGTGATCCTCGACGTGAAGTCCTCGGGTGACAAGGAGCGGTACGACAAGCTGTCCGCGATCGCGCCGACCGTGGCGATCCCGAAGGGCGGCGAGAACTACCTCGCCTCGACCGAGCAGCAGACGACCATGATCGCCAAGGCACTCGGCAAGGAGTCCGAGGGCAAGAAGCTGCTCTCGGGCCTCGACGACGCCTACGCCGCAGCACGCAAGGCGCACCCGGACTTCGAGGGCAAGACGGCCGTCGTCGGTGCCTACAGTTCCGAGGGCTTCGGGGCGTACGCCTCCACCGACAGCCGTTCGACCTTCATGCGGAACCTGGGCTTCGAGATCCCGAAGGCCATCGACGAGCAGGCCGGCAAGGAGTTCTCCGTGCACCTGTCCGACGAGAACCTCGACCTGCTCGACGCCGACCTGACGCTCATCCTGCCGATCTACGTCGACGCGTCGGAAGCGTCGTCGAACAAGCTGTTCCAGAAGGTGCCGTCGGTCGAGGCCGGGCACGCGATCGTCTTCGACGACAAGGACGTGTCGTCCGCGTTCTCGATGGGCACCACGGCTGCGATCGAGTGGGCGCTCGACAAGCTGCCGGCGCAGTTCGAGGAGAAGCTCGGCTAGAGCTGGTCGTTGCTGCTGGCCCGGTTCCGCCGGTCAGTACCGCGAAAGCGACAGGGTGCCACCGATGTCCGGTGGTACCCTGTCGCTTTCGCAGTTCGGGAGAGGAGCGGTGGGCTAGACGCCGACGGTGGAGCCCAGCAGCGCGAAGAGCAGCGCGATCAGGGGGAGCGTGCCCTGCTTGAAGGCGGAGTTGACGTACTTGCGACCCGTGCCGAGCAGGATCACCGCGGCACCGAGCATGCTCGCGGTCGAGAACACCACGAGGGTCCAGCCGCTCACGGTGTTGCCGGCGAGGACGAGCACGACGCCGAGGATCGCCCCGATCGCCAGGAACAGGTTGTAGAAGCCCTGGTTGAAGGCGAGCGAACGGGTCGCCACGGCTTCGGTCTCGGAAGCGATGCCGAAGATCCGGCGTGCCTGCGGACTGGTCCAGATGACCGATTCGAGGAAGAAGATGTACACGTGGACGAGGCCCGCGAGGACCGCGCAGACACCCGAGATCACCAGCAGGACCGACATGTGCACATTCTCGCAGCAGCGGGCCGGGTTCCGCTGCACGTCCGCCAGTAGGCTCGGACCATGAACGACGACGTCACCCTGCCCGAGGCCGACGCGAGCGCCGTCGCCGAACTGCGGAGCATCCGGCAGAGCATCGACAACATCGACGCCGCCGTGATCCACATGCTCGCGGAACGCTTCAAGTACACGCAGCGCGTGGGACACCTGAAGGCCGAGTCGGGCATGCCGGCCGCCGACCCGGACCGCGAACGGATCCAGGTCGCACGGCTCCGGTCGCTCGCCGCCGACTCCCACCTCGATCCCGCCTTCGCCGAGAAGTTCCTCAACTTCATCGTCGCCGAGGTCATCCACCACCACGAGCGCATCGCGGGCCGCGACGAATGAGCGCCGAGCTGCCGTCGCTGCTCATCGGGTCGTACACGGCGACCGGCGGCGGGAACGCCACGGGCATCTCGCTGGTCGACGCCGGACCGGTCGAAGCCGGTCCGGCGCCCCGGACCGTCGCGGTGCTCGACGACCCCTCGTTCCTGGCGGTCTCGGCTGACCGGGTCTACGCGGTCTCCGAGACGAACGACGGCGCAGTGTCGGCCTTCCGGCTGCAGAGCGGCGCACTCGAGCACCTGTGGGACGCCCCCGCCGGCGGAGACGCCCCGTGCCACGTGCGGGTCGACCCCTCGGGTGCGCTCGTCGTCACGAACTACGTCTCCGGCACGGTCACAGCGATCTCCCTCGCCCCGGCCGAGTCGCACGCCGCCTCGGTGACCGCCAGCGACGGCGTGGTACTGCACGCGGACGCCGACCAGCGCTCCGTGCCGGCCCAGGCCGTCGCGGTCGCCGTGCTGCCCGACGCGACCGGTCCCGACGAAGACCGCCAGGACGGCCCGCACGCCCACCAGTCGATCGCGACTCCGGACGGCACGGTGCTCGTCGCCGACCTCGGCGGCGACGCCCTGCACGAGTTCCGCGTGTCGGTGTCGGCCGACGGGGTCCCCGAGATCGAGGCGCTCCGCGTGCACCACGTGACACCCGGCGCCGGCCCGAGGCACATGGCCTGGATCGACGGTGACCTGCTCGTCGCCGGTGAACTCGACGGGCACGTGCACCGCCTGCGTCGCGACGACTCCGGCTCGTTCGTGACGATCGCCGCCGCGCCGACGTTCGACGGTGCCGTGGGGGAGTCGCTGCTCAGCCACATCGAGGTCGACGAGGCCGGCCGCGTGTACGTGGCGGTGCGCGGGCGGGACCTGCTCGTGGTGCTCGACGCGCGTGACGGCGGGCTCGTCGTCGTCGGGTCGGTCCCCTGCGGTGGGGTCTGGCCGCGGCACTTCGCTCGCGTGCCCGGGTTCGTCCTGGTGGCGAACCAGATGTCCGACGCCGTCGCCGTGCTGCCGCTCGACGCCGAGGGCGTGCCCGGCGAAGCCGTCGCGCAGATCCCGGTCGGCACCCCGACCTGCATCGTCCCGCTCTGACCGTGACCGCCGGGAAGGAACAGCCCGAGTACCGCATCATCGTCGGTGCACCGCCGCTCGAGGACTACCTGCGGCTGCGCCGGGACTCCGGTCTGTCCCCGAAGGACCCCGCCCAGGGTGCCGGAGCGATCGCGGGCAGCTGGTCGGCGTGCCACGTGGTGGACGAGCACGGCACGCCCGTCGCGATGGGTCGCACGATCGGCGACGGCGGGTGGTACTTCCACATCGCCGACATCGCCACCGATCCCGCACACCAGCGGCAGGGTCTCGGCCGTCGGGTCGTCGAGTGGTTGCTGGCGGACGTCCGCGACCGTGCACCTGCGGGCGCGTACGTCACGCTCGTCGGAGACCCACCGGGGCAGCGGCTCTACCGGTCCCTCGGCTTCGAGGACGTTGCGCCGAGCCTGGGGATGGCGCTGCGACTCGAGTGACGCCGCGGTTCCGCTCGCTCGTCAGAACTCGATCAGGTTCTCGAACGGGCGACCCTCGGCCAGCGCGGCGACCTGTTTGCGCATCAGCTCGATCGACCGCGGCACGCTCAGGTCGGTGTTGCCGCCGACGTGCGGGGTGAGCACGGTGTTCGGGGTCGTCCACAGCGGGTGTCCGGCGGGCAGGGGCTCCGGGTCGGTGACGTCGAGGGCCGCGAACAGCCGCTCCGACCGCAGCTCGGCGACCAGGGCGTCGGTGTCGACGACCTTGCCGCGCGCCACGTTCACCACGAGGGCGCCGTCCGGCAGCGCCGCGAGCAGCTCCGCGTCGACCAGGCGCTCGGTCTCGGCGGTGAGGGGGGCGATGAGCACGAGCACGTCGGTCGTCGGAGCCAGGTCGGGCAGCTCACCGAACGCGTGCACGTGCCGGCCGTCCTGCTCGCGAGCGGTCCGGGCGACCACGGTCACCTCGGTGCGGAACGCCTCGAACCGGGTGGCGATCGCGGACCCGATCGCCCCGTAGCCGACGACGGTCACCCGGCGGTCGGCGAGCGATCGGGTCTCGCGGGAGTCCCAGACGCCGTTCGCACGGTCGACCTGGAACGCCGAGATCTCGCGGAGTGACGTCAGCGCGAGGCCGACGGCGAGCTCGGCGGTCTCGTCGTCGTGGATGCCGCGACCGTTCGCCAGCTGCGCGTGTCCGGGCACGTGCGGGACGGCGTGCTCGTACCCGGCGCTCGGCAGCTGCAGCAGCTGGAGCTCGGGCAGGTCGTGCACGAACTGCCAGCGGTGCCGCCCCTCGAAGTAGAACGGCAGGAACGTGATCGCGACGTCGTCCGGGCGACCGTACGGCGACTCGACGTCCCAGACGTCCAGCTCGATGCCGTCCGGCACGGGGCCGAACCGGTCGACGAGCTCGGCGAAGGGCAGGGTGACGATCGGCATCGGCGACCCGGACCTAGGCGTCGGTGCGCGGCGAGAAGGCACCGTCGGAGTCGAGCGGCCCGCGGCCGACGTACCCCTCGGTGACGTCCTCGACGATCACGTTGCCGAAGCGGGCCGGCAGCGTCGCGGCGTGGGTGCCGCGCAGCTCGTCGACCGTGGCCTCGAACGCGCCCTGGACCTCGAGCGTGCTCGACGTCGCGTCGGTCACGCCGATGCGCAGCACCGGGAACCCCCGGCCGTCGCACATCCCCTGGAACCGCACGTCGTCCTCGCGGCGGACGGTCACGATGACGCGACCGGTCGACTCGGAGAACAGCGCCGTCGCGGTGTCGATGCCGTCGCGGGCCTCGAGCTCGTCGAGCACCACGCGGGCGCCGATGCCGAAGCGGAGCACGGACTCGGCGAGCGACTGGCCGAGGCCGCCGTCCGCCAGGTCGTGCGCGCTGGTGAGCAGCTGCTCGCCGGACGCCGCGTACAGCAGTTCGGCGAGGGCCTTCTCGCGCTCGAGGTCCACCGCCGGCGGACGCCCACCCAGGTGCCCGTGCACGGTGCCGGCCCACGCGGAGCCGTCGAGCTCGAGGCTCGTGGTGCCGAGCAGGTAGATGTTGTGGCCGTCGTCCTGCCACCCCGACGGCACGCGCTTGGCGACGTCGTCGATGATGCCGAGCACGCCGACGACGGGCGTCGGGTGGATCGGGGTCGTGCCGGTCTGGTTGTAGAACGACACGTTGCCGCCGGTGACCGGGATGCCGAGCTCCATGCAGCCGTCGGCCAGGCCCTCGACCGCCTCGGAGAACTGCCACATGACCTCGGGGTTCTCCGGAGAGCCGAAGTTCAGGCAGTCGGTGACGGCGGCGGGGACGGCACCGGTGACGGCGACGTTGCGGTACGCCTCGGCCAGGGCCAGGCGTGCACCCTGCTTCGGGTCGAGCTGGCAGTAACGACCGTTGGCGTCGGTCGCGATGGCGACACCGAGCCCCGTCTCCTCGTCGACGCGGATCATGCCGCCGTCGTCGGGGAAGGACAGCGCGGTGTTGCCGAGCACGTAGGTGTCGTACTGGTTCGTGACCCAGTTCTTCGACGCCAGGTTCGGCGAACCGAGCAGGCTGAGGAACTGTGCCTTCAGTGCGGGGCCGTCGGCCGGCCGGTCGAGCGAGGCGGCGGTGTCGGCCTGCAGCGCGTCGATCCAGGTCGGGTAGGCGACCGGGCGGTCGTAGACCGGGCCGTCGACGGCGACGGTGCGCGGGTCGACGTTCACGATCTCCTGCCCCTGCCAGTCGATGACGAGTCGGCCGGTGCCGGTGACCTCGCCCAGCACGCTGGTCTCGACCTCCCACTTGCCGACGACGCTCAGGAACTCGTCGAGCTTGTCGGGGCGGACGACCGCCATCATGCGCTCCTGGCTCTCCGACATCAGGATCTCTTCGGCGGTGAGCGTGGGGTCGCGGAGCAGGACGTCGTCGAGCGAGATGTGCATGCCGCCGTCACCGTTGCTCGCGAGCTCCGAGGTGGCGCAGGAGATGCCCGCGGCGCCGAGGTCCTGGATGCCCTCGACCAGGTCCTTCTGGAACAGCTCGAGGCAGCACTCGATCAGGACCTTCTCGGCGAAGGGGTCGCCGACCTGCACGGCCGGACGCTTCGTCGGGCCGCCCTCGGTGAAGGTGTCGGACGCCAGGATCGACGCGCCGCCGATGCCGTCGCCACCGGTACGGGCACCGAACAGGACGACCTTGTTGCCGGCGCCGGACGCGTTCGCCAGGTGCAGGTCCTCGTGGCGCAGGACGCCGACCGCGAGGGCGTTGACCAGCGGGTTGCCCTGGTACACCGGGTCGAAGTAGGTCTCGCCGCCGATGTTCGGCAGGCCGAGGCAGTTGCCGTAGAACGAGATGCCACCGACGACGCCGTGCACGACGCGTGCGGTGTCCTCGTGGTCGATCGCGCCGAAGCGGAGCTGGTCCATCACGGCGACGGGGCGCGCGCCCATCGAGATGATGTCGCGGACGATGCCGCCGACACCGGTGGCCGCGCCCTGGTACGGCTCGACGTAGGACGGGTGGTTGTGCGACTCGACCTTGAAGGTCACCGCCCAGCCGTTGCCGACGTCGACGACTCCGGCGTTCTCGCCCATGCCGACCATCAGGTTCTTCGTCATCTCCGGCGTGACCTTCTTGCCGAACTGACGGAGGTAGTTCTTCGAGGACTTGTAGGAGCAGTGCTCGCTCCACATCACCGAGTACATCGCCAGCTCGCCCGAGGTGGGGCGGCGTCCGAGGATCTCCTTGATGCGGGCGTACTCGTCCGGCTTCAGGCCCAGCGCGTCGTACGGCTGCTCCTTGTCGGGGGTGGCTGCCGCGTCCTGCACGGTGTCGGGCTTCGGGCGAACGGGTGTCGTCACGGTGTCGTTGTTCCCTGTCACTTGACGAGCGCGTGCTCGATCACGGAGGTGAAGAAGGTCAGGCCGTCGGTGCCCGAGGCCATCGCAGCGGGGGTGTCCGGGCCGAAGCCGGCCTCGGTCGCGTGCTCCGGGTGCGGCATGAGGCCGACGACGTTGCCGCGCTCGTTCGAGACGCCGGCGATGTCGTCGATGGAGCCGTTCGGGTTCACACCGACGTAGCGGAACACGACCTGGCCGTTGTCCTCGATGCGCTTGATGGTGTCGGCGTCCGCGACGAAGCGGCCGTCGGCGTTCTTCAGCGGGATGGTGATCTCCTGCTGGGCGCTGAAGCCGGAGGTCCAGGCGGTCGCGGTGGTCTCGACGCGGAGCTTCTGGTCGCGGCGGATGAACTGCTGGTGCGCATTGCGGGTGTGCGCTCCGGGGACCAGACGGGCCTCGGCCAACATCTGGAAACCGTTGCAGATGCCGAGCACGGGCATGCCCTTGCCGGCGGCGTCGATGACCTCGGCCATGATCGGGGCCTTCGCGGCGATCGCGCCGGCGCGCAGGTAGTCGCCGTACGAGAACCCACCGGGCAGCACGATGGCGTCGACGCCCTGCAGGTCGTGGTCCCCGTGCCACAGGGCGACGGGGTCGGCGCCGGCGAGACGGACGGCGCGCTGGGCGTCGCGGTCGTCGAGCGAGCCGGGGAACGTGATGACGCCGATGCGCATCCGGGTCACTGGCCTTCGACGGTCACGGACACGACGTCCTCGATGACCGCGTTCGAGAAGACGTCGGCTGCGATGTCACGGACCTCGGCGAGCTTGGCGTCGTCGACGGGGCCGTCGACGGTCACCTCGAAGCGCTTGCCGATGCGGACGTTGGTCAGGTCGGCTTTGCCGAGGCGGGCCAGGGCGTTGCCCACGGCCTTCCCCTGGGGGTCGAGGATCTCGGCCTTGGGCATGACCTCGACGACGATCGTTGGCACGTGTTCTCTCCAGCACTTCAGGGGTGGGGGGACGCGACCAGTCTACGGGGCGCGCGCGACACGCCGGGACGGCCACGGGCCTCCTGGCTGGCCGTTGCTGTGCGGTTGCTCATGCATGTTCCAATGCGTATATTCCACTTCGAATAGTCAACAACGAACAAGCGGACTGGAGGCACGTGTGCCGTCGCTCACGCCACTCGCGTTCGCCGCGCTCGGGCTCCTGGCCGAGGGGCCGACGCATCCCTACGAGATGTTCCAGACGATGACGCACCGCCGGGACGGCCGGAACGTCAAGGTCCGGCCCGGCACCCTGTACCACCAGGTCGGCCGCCTGGTGGAGCTCGGCCTCGCCGAGGTCGTGGGGACCGACCGGGCGGGCAACCGCCCGGAACGCACCACCTACGCGATCACGGACGACGGGTGGACGGCCCTGCACGACGGGCTCGTCCGGCTGATCGCCGAACCGGCCGAGGAGTACCCCGTCTTCCACCTGGCCGTCGCCGAGATCGAGAACCTGTCGGTCGACGAGGCCGAGTCCGCCCTCCGGGCACGGGCCGTCGCACTCCAGGCCCAGCGCGACGAGGCGGACGAGATCCTCGGGGTCGTCCGTGCCAAGGACCTGCCCGAGCGGTACTGGCTCGACGTGTCGTACGTGCGTGCCATCCTCACGACGCAGATCGAGTGGCTCGTCGCCACGGCCGACCGGATCGCCGCCGGCCACATCTCCTGGGACGCCCCCGCCGCGTCCGAAGACACCACCACGAACAGCAAGGAAACCACTCGATGACCACCGTCACGCCTCCGCGGACGACCGAGAAGAAGCCGTGGCCCGCCCTGTGGGCACTCGTCGTCGGGTTCTTCATGATCCTCGTCGACTCGACCATCGTGTCGGTCGCCACCCCCACCATCGCCCAGGAGCTCGACGCGGACATCAACTCCGTGATCTGGGTGACGAGCGCCTACCTGCTCGCCTACGCCGTGCCGCTGCTCATCACCGGCCGGCTCGGTGACCGCTTCGGCCCGAAGGTCATGTACCAGATCGGCCTCGTGGTCTTCACGCTCGCCAGCCTGTGGTGCGGCCTGGCCGGCTCGATCGAGGTGCTGATCGTCGCCCGCGTCGTGCAGGGTCTCGGCGCAGCGATGATGAGCCCGCAGACCATGTCGGTCATCACGCGCATCTTCCCGCCGCAGAACCGCGGCGCAGCGATGGGTCTCTGGGGCGCCGTCGCCGGTGTCGCGTCGCTCGTCGGCCCGATCGTGGGCGGCCTGCTCGTCGACGGCTTCGGCTGGGAGTGGATCTTCTTCGTGAACGTCCCCGTCGGTGTCGTCGCGTTCGTGCTCGCGCAGCGCTTCGTGCCGTCGTTCGACCGGCACGGGCACCGCTTCGACTACCTGGGCATCGTGCTGAGCGCGGTCGGCCTGTTCCTGCTCGTCTTCGGCATCCAGGAGGGCGAGACCTACGACTGGGGCACCATCACGGGCCCGATCTCGGTCTGGGCGCTCATCATCGTCGGCCTCGTCGTGCTCGCCGGGTTCGTCGTCTGGCAGGGCGTGCAGAAGGGTGAGCCGCTGCTGCCGCTCGGCCTGTTCCGCGACCGCAACTTCACCCTGGCCAACGTCGCCATCACGGCCGTCGGTGTCGCGATCGCGTCGTTCGCCCTGCCGATCATGCTGTGGGCCCAGGACGTCCTGCGCTTCTCGCCCACCCAGGCCGCGCTGCTCCTCGTGCCGCAGGCCGTGCTGTCGGCGGCACTGGCCCCGATCGTCGGCAAGAACCTGAACCGCTGGAACCCGCGCTGGGTCGCCGCGTTCGGCCTCGCCTGCTTCTCGGCCGGCCTGTTCTGGTTCGGCGCCCTGCTGTCGAGCGGTGCCGAGTGGGGCTGGGTGCTCCTGCCGAGCGCGCTCCTCGGTCTCGCCAACGCCTGCATGTGGGGACCGCTCTCCGTCTCGGCGACGCGCAACCTGCCGCCGAAGCTGGCCGGTGCCGGCTCGGGCGTCTACAACACCACCCGCCAGATCGGTGCGGTGCTCGGTTCGGCCGGCATCGCCGCCCTGATGGAGGCCCGGATCACCGCGAACTTCCCGGCGTCGTCCGGTGGGGCCTCGGCCGGTGGTGCGGAGCAGCAGGTCGGCGCACTGCCGGGCTTCCTGCTCGAGCCGTTCTCGAAGGCCATGGGTGAGTCGCTCTACCTGCCCGCGATCGTGCTCGTCGTGGCCATCGTCGCGGCGCTGTTCCTGGCGAAGCCGAAGCAGACCGTCGCGTGGCAGCAGACCGGCTCGGTGACCACGCAGCCCGACGCCGAGCCCGCCGGGGCCCCGTCGAAGTAGCGCACGAACGCACTTCGTGAGCAGCAATGGTCGGGTCGCCTTCGGGCGCCCGACCACTGCTGCTCACGAAGTGGAACGAGGGGCGTCCCGACGCTCAGCCGCGGCGCCGCAGGTGCGCTCGGGTCAGCTCGTCCATCTGTTCGTCGGTCAGGGCGTCGACGGCCCGGGCCTCGCGGCGGTCGGTCCGCTGCCACCGGATGAACAGGGCGACGAGCACGGGGATGTCCGCCACCTCGGCGATGAACCACAGCAGGTCGCCCGCCAGGTGCTGGTCCTGCAGCGGCGACGGGTACCAGGCCCGCCCGACCACCGGCACGAGGGACCCGTCGAGCACGTGGTTCGTGATCCGCAGCACGATGCCCGGGACCGCGTCGACGACCAGCTCGACGAACGCCAGCAGGAACTCGGCCGTGGCGAACGTCGACGAGACGAGCACGCCGACCTCGGACAGTGGCGCGAGCAGGCCGAACCCCAGCGCCGGCACGGCCACGGTGATGACAGCCGCCCATGCGGGGGACTCCCGGATCACCGCCGAGAACGGGGTGAGCAGGACGGCGAACAGCGCGAGCGCGACCAGCGGCGCGACGATCGCGTTGCCGAGCAGGCGCACCGGACGTGACCCCATGACCGCGTCGGCGACCTGCGCGAGGCGACCCGGGCCGCCGATCCGGAGCAGTGCGACGGGCGCACCGAGCGCGGCGAAGGTGGGGACCGCGAAGAACAGCAGGGCGGCCCGCAGGACGAAGGCCCAGCGCAACCGCTCGTCGTCGACGCCGACGATGCCGAACTGCAGGACGCCGAACAGCACGAGCGCCGTGGCGAAGGCGAGCGTGCGCCACCACGGCCAGCGGGCACCCCGCCGCGCCGCGCCGCCGACCCACCGGCAGTAGGCGACCGCGGCGACGACGAGGAGCACCGCCGCCAGGGGATCGAACCGCCAGGTGCTCCAGAACTCGGGTGTCGACGGCGTGGGGAGCCTCCTGGGGATCAGGCGGGCTCGTCCTCCGCGCCGCCGGAGCCATCCTCCGTCCGCCCGACGTCCGCCGGGGGTCCGGCTGGCCCCGGGACGGTGAGAACCGGTTCAGATCCGGGCGACCCCGCGTGCCGGGACGGTCCGCGACAGCAGCCAGACGCCCACCGGCACGGCCACTGCACCGACGAGCGCGACGCCGAACGACAGGTGCAGCTGCATCACGAGGAACGCCGGGCCGATCGTGCAGAAGGCGGCGAGCGCGACGACCGGCCACGACGGACGGTCGGCCGACGGCAACAGCCGGGGGAGCGGCCGGTCGAACCAGCGCAGAGCCCTGGCCACCCCGAGCGCGACGGCGAGCACCACCACGAGTGCGACGACCCGGGACGCCCACCACGGACCGGAACCCGGCGTCGGGAACGGCAGTCCGACGAGCAGGGCGACGCCGTTCAGCGCGATGAAGAGCGGCAGGTGCCACAGGTAGATGGTCATGCCGTCCCGGCCGAGCACGAACACTGCCCCGAGGGCGGCCCGGGTGCGCATCAGTCGGGAGAGCGGAGCGTGCACGAGCTGGACCAGGCAGGCCTGCGCGATCGCCAGGAACGCCAACGGGAGCATCGGCGGGTTGAGGTCCTGCAGCATGTCGGGTGCCCAGAGCCCGACCGAGGTCATCGGTACGAGCACGGCGTAGGCGGCGACGGCGATGCCCAGCAGGAGCACCTTCGACCGGCGAGCGAACCAGCCGTCGGCCCAGAGGAAGCCGAGCTGCTGCGCGAAGAGCCACACCGGCCCGAGGTTGAGCAGCCCGACCTCGGCGACACCGGTGGCCAGGCGGACGGCGTCGACCGCTCCGGCGAGCACGAGCAGCACGGCGAGGGTGGCCCAGGGTGCTCGTTCGTGCAGGCGCATCATCACGGGCACGCAGCACTGGGTGATGCCGTAGGCGGCCAGGAACCAGAGCGGCGAACCGATGCCGAACGCGACCTCGGCCAGGAGCTCCGGCGGCGTCCCCGCGGCCGTGGCGACCCCGAGCCCGAGCGCGAGGAACACGAACAGCGGCACCGCGGGCCGGAACAGCCGCACCAGTCGGGTGGCCAGGAAGTCGCGGGCGGGGCTCGGTGCGCCTCGGGCGACGGTGCTGCGCCAGCCGACGGCGCTCGCGAACCCGCCGACCACGAAGAACAGCGGCATCACCTGCCCGACCCAGGTGGCGGCGACGTACCAGGGGAGTTCCTGCAGCGGGCTCGTGACCCGCACCCCCTGGTCGTCGGCGGCGACGCCGACCATCGTGACGTGCACGATGACGACGAGGACGACGCAGGCCGTCCGGATGAGGTCGACGACCAGGTCCCGCTTCACGATGATCCCCCGGACGTCCTCGGTGCTGTTCGCCTGTTCAGGCAGACCCTGGCTCGTGGACATGTCCGGACGTTAGCGTGCGGATCGGTCGGTCCAGCGGCGTCCCAGCGGATCGCGACCGGATCGTGACACTTCGTATTCCGGTGGCGGCATGCGTCCTTCGATGGCCGGCAGCAGAAGCTCGTGTACAGTGAACACGTTGTCTTGATTCCTGCAAAAGAAAGGCTCAGCATGGACGCCGACGCCGATCTGCTCCGTTCCTCGGGGCTCCGGGTCACGACCCCGCGACTCGCGGTGCTCCGCGCGACCGACTCGATGCCGCACGCCACCGCGGACGACATCGTCACCGCGCTCGCCGTGGAGTTGCCGACCACGAGTCACCAGGCCGTCTACGGCGTGCTGAACGCCCTGACCGGCGTCGGGCTCGTCCGCCGCATCGAACCGGCTGGCAGCCCCGCGCGGTACGAGCGCCGCACCGGTGACAACCACCACCACATCGTCTGCACCCTGTGCGGCGCCATCGAGGACGTCGACTGTGCGGTCGGCCACTCGCCCTGCCTGACGCCGTCCGAGACCCACGGCTTCGCGGTCACCACCGCGGAGGTCACCTACTGGGGCATCTGCGAACGCTGCGCAGCGGCAGAGCGCGACGGTGCGGAGCACGACGACCCGGACGTCGCCCCCGCGCCCGCCTGACGGCGACCGCCCACCGCACCGGCCGCACGACGCGCCGGATCCCGAACCACCCGAGCACCCCTGACCGAACCAACGTCCCACCTCAAGGAGGAACCGTGTCCGACCAGAACACGCCGACCGGCACCCCGACCACCACGACCAACAGCGGCGCACCCGTCTCGAGCGACGAGCACTCGATGGGCGTCGGGGCCGACGGCCCCCTCGCGCTGCACGACCACTACCTGGTCGAGAAGCTCGCCCAGTTCAACCGCGAGCGTGTCCCGGAGCGGGTCGTGCACGCCAAGGGTGGCGGCGCCTTCGGTACCTTCACCGTCACGCAGGACGTCTCGCGCTTCACCCGAGCCGCGTTCCTGCAGCCCGGGCAGACCACCGAGATGCTCGCCCGGTTCTCGAGCGTCGCCGGTGAGCAGGGTTCCCCCGACACCTGGCGCGACCCCCGCGGCTTCGCGCTGAAGTTCTACACGACCGAGGGCAACTACGACCTGGTCGGCAACAACACCCCGGTGTTCTTCATCCGCGACGGCATCAAGTTCCCCGACTTCATCCGCTCGCAGAAGCGCCTGCCCGGTTCGCACCTGCGCGACCACGACATGCAGTGGGACTTCTGGACCCTGTCGCCCGAGTCGGCGCACCAGGTCACGTGGCTGATGGGCGACCGCGGCCTGCCGGCGAGCTGGCGCGAGATGGACGGTTTCGGCTCGCACACCTACCAGTGGATCAACGCCGAGGGCGAGCGCTTCTGGGTGAAGTACCACTTCATCACCGAGCAGGGCCACAAGACCCTGACGCAGGAGGACGCCGACCGCATCGCCGGCGAGGACGCGGACTTCCACATCCGCGACCTGCACGCCGCGATCGAGCGTCAGGACTTCCCGCGGTGGACCCTCAAGGTGCAGGTCATGCCCTACGAGGACGCCGCGACCTACCGCTTCAACCCGTTCGACCTGACGAAGGTGTGGCCGCACGCGGACTACCCCCTCATCGAGGTCGGCACGATGGAGCTCAACCGCAACCCGGAGAACTACTTCGCGCAGATCGAGCAGGCGACGTTCGCCCCCTCGAACTTCGTGCCCGGCATCGCGGCGAGCCCTGACAAGATGCTCCTGGCGCGCATCTTCAGCTACGCGGACGCCCACCGCTACCGTGTCGGCACGAACCACGCCCAGCTGCCGGTGAACGCCCCGAAGAACGAGGTCCACTCGTACTCGAAGGACGGCGGCATGCGCTTCGACTTCCAGAAGTCCGAGGTGCCGGTGTACGCGCCGAACTCGCTCGGTGGTGCGCACGCCGACCCGAACGCGACCGACGACGCCCCGGGCTGGGAGTCCGACGGTGCGCTGCAGCGTTCCGCCGCGACCCTGCACCCGGAGGACGACGACTTCGGCCAGGCCGGCACGCTCGTCCGTGAGGTCCTGGACGACGCCGCCCGTGAGCGCCTGGTCGGCAACATCGCCGGCCACGTCTCGAAGGTGACGCGCGACGACCTGCGCGAGCGCGTGTTCGCCTACTGGACGAACGTCGACGCCGACCTGGGTGCGCGCGTGCGCGCCGCGGTCACGCCGAGCGCGCCGGGCTCCAACGAGGACCCGGAGAAGGTCGCGGTCGAGGCGTAAGCCCCGCTCCACCACCTGACGGACGGGAGGCCCGGTACCAGCTGGTACCGGGCCTCCCGTCCGTCGGTCTGAAGCGGTTCTAGACCTGCTGGCCGTTCAGCCAGATCGGCCCAGCGGGCCAGTCCTCGAGCTGCGCTGCCACCGGCAGCGCCATCCAGCCGCCCTGCTCGGTGTTGCTGACGCCCGCGCCCTCGGCCGTGAACGCCGAGAAGGTGCCGACGGCCTCGGGGAACTCGTGCCATCCGAGCTTCGAGTAGAACGGGATGCGGTCCTCGCCCGCGCCGAGGAACCCGAAGGGGACGCGGAGTCCCTCGAGGACCGCCGCGGTCCGGGTCATCAGCTCGCGGCCGACGCCGGTGCCCTGCAGGCGGGGTGCGACGGCCACCAGGCCGGTGTCGCCGACCAGGACGTCCTGCCCGCCGACGGAGATGTACATGCGGCGGATGCCGACGTGGGCCAGGACGACCCCGTCGGCGTCGTGCGCGAGCACCCGGCGTTCCGGCTGCATGCCGGACCAGCTCCGGCCGCCCACGTACCAGTGCGACCAGTCGGGGAAGGCCTGCCCGAGCAGCGCTGCGATCGCTTCGTGGTCGGGGAGCGACAGCGTGCTCTCCTCGACCACCTCCCACCGGATGTCGTCACTCACGCGTCCATCCTGCACGGATGTGGTGACGGTCGTTGCGTTCTCTCACTGGCCGGTAATACGTTAACGGTGACATCTGGGTGATGTCACCAACGAAGGGGAGATCGATGTCGATCAAGAACGTCGTACTGGGTGCGGTCGTGCTGGGGAGTGTCGTGGGCGGCGGGATCGCGGTCGACACCGTGACGGCGCCGGAGGCGAGTGCTGCGACGTGCTGGCGGAAGGTGACGCAGAGCACGGGCTTCAACGAGTCGGGGTGTGGTCGCGCTCAGCACTTCAACCGTCTGCGGAGCGGGACGATGAAGTGGGGGAACGTGGTCGGTGGCAACAAGTGGTCCTACCAGGCTGCCTGCTGGACCAACATCGCCCAGTACGGCATGACCCGGGCCTGACGCGGTGATCCGGAACCGTGCGCGGGGAGCAACGGTCGTCGGGGTGATCGCCGCCGCGGCACTCGCTGGCTGCGCCTCCGCAGATGCTGCCCCCCGGGTCGTCGATCCGTCAGGCTTCTCCGACGCTGGGCCGTGGGCGGATGAGTTCGCGGAATCAGCCGCCGACACCAGCCCGTACCAGCGGCAGATCCTCTCGGACGGAACGATCTCGGCGCGGGAGGTCGCAGATGCGCAGGCCCGCATGAGCGCATGCATGCGAGATCTCGGCTACGACTACACCACAGCGGAGGACGGCACGTCCGAAGCGTCGCCGCTCCCCGGGCGGAAGGCTGAAGACGCCACGGCCATGAACGATTCGAAGTCGAAGTTCGCGAAGGACTTCGACAGCGACGTGACCTACCTGTTCAACGAGGTCTGGCGGAACCCGGAGAAGCAGGACGAGGCAACGATCACTGTCGCGTGCCTCCGTGCTGCGAAACTCGTCGACGACACGTACACCGAACGTGACTGGCGTGATCAGAACGACGACGGGAACTTCTCCTTCTCGCCGTGGGATCCCGCAGCCGTCCAGTGTCGGCTGGACCCCCTCGGCCTCTAGCGGCGCTGATGCGCTTCCCGTCTGCCGCACTCCTGGCGCTCGGGGCGATGGTGGTCGCGGCGGCGACGGCCGCCGCCATCGTGGTCGTTGTGCCGGCCGAGGTCCCGGCGGCACTCCGGACGGCGGCCCCCGCGAGCACCGTCCGGGTGACCGAACGCACCGATGCCGACGAACGACAGGTGCAGCTCGCACTCGACACCGGTGCCCAACGGGCGGTCGTGACGTCGCGGACCGGCACGGTGACGACGTCGACGTGCTCGACCGGGGCACCCGTGCGGAGCGGGGACGTCTTCGCGCAGGTCGACGGGCGGCCGGTGATCGCGCTCGCCAGTGACGAGCCGCTGTGGCGCGACCTCGAGCTCGGCGACAGCGGGGCCGACGTCACGGGGTTGCAGCGGGAACTCACGCGCCTCGGTGCCGGATTGAGCACCGACGGCGTCCTCGGCCCGGGCACGCTCCGCGCTGCGCAGCAGTTCCTGGTCGACCGAGGTGTCGACCGCGACGACCTGCCCGACGACGTCGTGCTGCGGGACCCGTTCGCATGGGTGCCAGCCGCCGAGAACATCGTCCTGGCGTGCGTGGCCGTCGTCGGGGCAGCGGTCGGCGCTGACGGTGTCCTCGTCGAACTCCCGGCCGAACTCCGCGGTGCGCGCATCGAGGCGCTCCCGGTCGATCCGGCGCCGGGGGAGCGCGTGCTGCGGATCGGGAATGCCGACGTCCCGATCGACACCGCAGGGGTGGTCTCCGCGCCGACGGACCTCGCTGCTATCACCGCCCTGCCGGAGTACGCGGCGACGGTCGCTTCGGCGGACGGCGCACCGACGGTGGCCGCGACCTGGACGCTCAGCCGCCCACGAACCGTCCAGGTGGTGCCACCGACGGCCCTCTGGGACCTCGTGGGCGCGCAGGCATGCGTGCAACCGACGACGGGGCGGTCACTCCGGGTCGAGGTGCTCGGATCGGAACTCGGGCAGTCGTTCGTCCGGGTGCCCGGCGGACGAACGCTCGACCGGATCCGTGCTGCGCCGGACCGGTCCAGCTCGTGTCGGTGACGCTCGAGGGCGTCGGGCACGTCTGGCCGAACGGCACCGTGCTGTTCGACCGCGTCGACCGCACCTTCGCCGAGGGGACCGTGACCGCGGTCGTCGGGCCGAGCGGTTCCGGCAAGTCGACGCTGCTCGCGATCCTCGCCGGGATGCTCCGTCCGACGCGCGGTGCCGCCGTCCGTCCGCCGGGCTGTCGGCCGCTCTGGGTCTTCCAGAACCCGCACGGGGTGGCCCGCCGCCGAGTGCTCGACCACGTCGCGTTGCCGTTCGTCGCCCAGGGCGCGGATCGTCGGACCGCGGACGTCCGCGCGCTCGGGGTCCTCGAGCGCTTCGGGCTCGGTTCGCGGGCGCACGCGCGATTCGCCGAACTGTCCGGTGGTGAGGCGCAACGCCTGATGCTCGCGCGCACCATCGCCAGCGCGCCGGGTCTGATGCTGGTCGACGAGCCGACGGCGCAACTCGACCGAGCGGCCGCGATCGAGGTGAACCGTGGGATCGGTGCGCTCGCCGCGTCGGGGACGGTCGTCGTCGTCGCCACGCACGACGACGCGAGCCGTGACGCCTGCGACGGAGTGCTCGACCTCGGGCGGTACCGATGAGCCCTCGCCGGATGCAGGTGACCGAGGTCTGGCGGGAGGCGTGGCGCGACATCGCTTCCGGAGCCTCGTGGGCAGCGACGTCCGCTGTCGTCCTCGCGGTGCTGCTCGGCGGTGTCGTGGGCCTGCGCGCCGTAGCGGTCGCCGATGACGTCCGAGCGGCTGCGGTGTTCGTCGCGAGCGGCGCGGCGACGACCGTCCAGCGGGCCGAGGGCCGGATCGACGGCCGCGTGTGCGATGCGCTCGTGGATACCGAAGGGGTCATCGCGTCTGGTGCGTTCCGGCGCCTCGACGCCGCCGTCGTCCCCGCCGCGCTGCCGGGCTCGGCGATCCCGACCTACGAGGTGACCGCCGGGGTGCGTGGTCTGCTCGGCGGCTCCGATGCCGACGGCACCGCGGGAGTGATCGTCTCGCCCACGGTGCACGAGACCCTGGGTCTTGCTGCCGGCGATCGCCTCGTGACGGCGGGCGGTGCGGGCACCGGAGTCGCCGGCGTGTACGACTACCCCGACGACGGCCGGGACCCCGACCTGGAGTACGCGGTCCTCGCGCCGACGGTCGACGACGGGTCGCCGTTCGACGCCTGCTGGGCGACGGTGTGGCCGCAGCGCGACGACACGGTCTCGATGCTCCGGCGCACCGTCCTGCCGGCGAGCGGGGCCGAGGGCGAAGACCGACCGACCGCCGGGCAGCTCAACCCGACGCTGGGCGCGGTCTTCACGCCCGCGGCGCGGCAGCCAGTGCTCGTCCCGTTCGGTGCAGCGGCCCTCGTGGGGCTGACGATCGGCGGGGCAGCGGTCGCACGGCGTCGGCTCGCCCTGGCCTCCGATCGGCACGTCGGGGTACCGCGGAGTGCGCAGGTCCTCGGCGTCGTCCTGCAGCACCTGGTCTGGGCATCGGTCGGGGCTGTGGTCGCGACGAGCGTCGCGGTGGTGTCGGTGCGTGGCCTCGAGGTCGACGATGCGCTGCCGATCGTGCGCGAGGCAATCGCGATCGCGTCCCTCGGGCTCGCCGGCGCGCTGCTCGGTGGGGCGCTCGCCGCGGCCGCGATCCGCGAGCGCGCGCTCCACCGCTACTTCCGCTCCCGCTGACCGCGGCCGGAGGGGCGGACACGCACCGGGCCTCCCGTCGCCTGCGCGCCCCCGTTCGCCGAAGCGACAGATCGCCGCGAACCGTTCGCAGCGATCTGTCGCTTTGGCACAGGCGATCGACGCCCATTTGGTTGACGCGTCAACTAAATGGGCGCACACTGGTGCCATGCACACGCAGGACCTCCTCGCCGCCGACACCGGGATGGGTGCCGTCACCCTCCGCGTCGCGAACCTCGACCGGATGATCGGCTACTACCGCGACGGCGTCCAGCTCTCGCTGCTCTCGAACGACGGCAGCGTCGCCGTCCTCGGGCGACCGGGCGCCGGTGGCCTGGCGGTGCCGATCGTGATCCTCGAGCACGCGCCGTCCATGCAGCACGCCAGCCCGCACGACGCCGGCCTGTTCCACACCGCGATCCTGTTCGACACGAGGGCCGACCTGGCCGCCGCGCTGTACTCGGTCGCAACGAAGTTCCCGCAGACCTTCACCGGCAGCGCCGACCACCTGGTGAGCAACGCGTTCTACTTCACCGATCCCGAGGGCAACGGCGTCGAGCTGTACTGGGACCGTGACCGCACCGAGTGGTCGTGGACGCACGGCATGGTCGACATGGACACGAAGTACGTCGACCCGAACGCGTTCCTGCAGGAGCACCTGACGCAAGACGCCCTGGACACCGCCGCGGAACGCCCGGGCAAGGTCGGCCACGTGCACCTGTCCGTCGGCGACGTCGACGCCGCACGCTCCTTCTACGTGGACACCCTCGGCTTCGAGACCACCGCCGGCTTCGGCGACGCCCTGTTCGTCAGCGCCGGCGGGTACCACCACCACATGGCGATGAACACCTGGAACTCACGTGGGGCCGGGCGCCGCCAGCTCGCGCTCGGGCTGGGACTCGTGCGGATCGAGGTGCCCGGGTCGGACGACCTCGGTGCCCTCGTCGCGCGCATGCACGACACCGGGGTGCAGACCGCCGACGACGGCCGGACGGTCGCGTTCGAGGACCCTTGGGCGAACCGCATCGAGGTGACCGCGCCCGGTCGCGGCTGACGAGCGGGTCGCGAGGGGCCGAGTCTCGGGTTGAGCGACACTCCTCGCGCCCGCAGCCCCGAGAAGTGTCGCTGACCCCGAGACTCGGCGCCGGCTGCCCGGCCGCCCGCGTCAGGCGCTGTTCGAGATCCCGCCGTCCGACTTCAGCAGCTGGCCGTTCACCCACGCACCCTGCTCCGAGCAGAGGAACCCGACGAGCGCGGCGGTGTCCGACGGGCGTCCGAGCCGACCGAGCGGGGTGCCCTCGACGGCCCACCCCTTGACCTCGTCGGACATCCAGCCGGTGTCGTTCGGGCCCGGGTTCACCACGTTGGCGCTGACGCCGAGGCTGCCGAGCTCCTTCGCGGCGCCGAACACGATCCGGTCGAGCGCGCCCTTCGACGCCCCGTACGGCAGGTTGTACGCGATGTGGTCGCTCGTCAGCGCGACGATCCGACGTCGGTCCCTCGGTGCGGCGTCCCCGGCACGCTCGAGCCCGGCCGCGTAGGCCTGCACGAGCAGGAACGGTGCGCGGGCGTTCACGGCGAAGTGGCGGTCCCACGACTCGACCGTGGTGGTGCGCAGGTCGGAGTCGACGGACTCGCAGTGCGACATGACGAGGGCGGTGACGGGGGCGCCGGCTTCCGTCTCGGCGCGGCCGACGAGCGCGGCCGCCTGCTCCGGGTCCTCCAGGTCGACCGGAAGGCGCGTCACCCGTGCTCCCGCAGCCTCGCACTCCTGCACCACCGACTCGACCCCGTCCGGGTCCGCCCCGCCGCTCACGCGGTCGTCGTAGGGCCCCCACCACGAGATGGCGAGGTCCCAGCCGTCGGTCGCCAGCCGGGCGGCGAGCGCTGCACCGATGCCGGCTCTGCGGCCCACCCCGGTCACCAGGGCGAGTGGTCGTGCGGACGTCATGCGTGCCTCCTGTCCGGCGCTCCGTCGCACCGATCGGCACCCAGTCTGCCGGAACCGGCCGGCCGCGTGAGCATCGCAGCCGGTGTCCTGTCGGCGGACGGCCGACCGCGGGGGCCAAGATGGACGGATGCCACGCACACGACGGCCCTCCCGACCGGGGCGCGGACCCCGCGGCGGTCGCCCCGACCCCCGCGACCTGCCGCTCGAGCACGTCCGCGACCGGATGTCGTCGTACATCTACGGCAACATCACGGTGCTCGCCGTCGCGATCGCGGTGAACCCGGAGCAGATCCACCACGGCGCCGCGGTGGCGACCGTCCTGGCGACCGCGGTGCTCACGTACCTGGCCCACGTGCTCGCGCACCTGGTCGCGCACGGGCTCGGCGACGACGGCGAGGAGTCCGCCGAGGACCGCGCTGCGCGCCGCGACTCGGTCGCGACGATCGTCCGGAACGCCAACCCGATCGCGACCTCGGGGCTGATCCCGGCGGTCCTCTACGCGGCTGCATGGGTCGGGTGGCTGCCGGCGGAGTGGGCGCAGATCGCGGCGACGGCGATCCTGGTCGTGCGCATCGGGCTGGTGGGCGTGTTCATGCAGCGGTTCAGCGGCAAGCAGCCGACGTTCCTCGGGCTGTGGGGCGGGATCGTGCTGGCCGCGGTGGCGTTCGTGATCGGTCTCGTCAAGGTGGTGCTGACCCATTGAGCGACACGCACCCCCACGCCGAACCGCACGCCGAACCCGCCGCCGAGAGCGAGCCGGAGCGCGGGGGCCTCCGGTTCCTGCGCGACCTCGTCATCATCGTCGTCGTGGCGCTGCTGGCGTCCTTCCTGGTCAAGGCGTACCTGGTCCGTTCGTTCTACATCCCCTCGGCCTCGATGCAGAACACGCTGCTCGTCGGAGACCGGGTGCTCGTCAACGAGCTCGTGCCCGGGGTGGTGCCGCTGCAGCGTGGTGACGTCGTGGTGTTCCAGGACCCCGGCGGCTGGCTCGGCATGGGCCAGGGCGACGACCTGATCAAACGGGTCATCGGCCTGCCGGGTGACACGGTGTCGTGCTGCGACGCCGAGGGCCGCCTGTCGGTGAACGGGCACGCGGTCGACGAGCCCTACGTCGTGCTCGAACGCGGGTCGGACCGTGTCGCCGGGAAGGACTTCGGGATCACCGTGCCGAAGGGGCGCATCTGGGTGATGGGCGACAACCGGTACGACTCCGCCGACTCGCGTGTGCACGGCACCGTGCCGGTCGACGACGTCGTGGGGCGCGCCTTCGTGACCACGTGGCCCGTCTCGCGGTGGTCGGTGCTGTCCCGGTACGGCGACGAGTGGGACCGGGTCCCGACGCCGTGACCGCGGACGACGAGGGCTTCGGCTACGAGACCGGCGGGGACGACGATCTGTCGATCCACCGCATCGCGACACCGGGCAAGCGGTCGGGGACGATCGGTCCGCGCCCCGACCACGTCGTGTTCTGGCTCGCCGACGGCCGGGCCAGCCTGACCGCCGACGACGGCGAGCACTGGGAGGTCGGCGCCGAGCGGCCGATGATGCTCTCGGCGTCCGTCGCGTACGGGTTCGAGACCGACGCGACCGCCACGACGCTGCTGCACCTGTCACCGTCGCTGCTCGGCGACACGGAAGAGTCCTCGGTGTTCGGGCAGCCGGACGCGGCGGATCCCGCACTCGAGCCGCTGCGGGCACTGCTGCGCGAGGCCTCCGGGCGCATCCTCGACCCCGGCCTGCCCGCCGACGACCGTGCGGCCCTGAACCGGCGGATCGCGACCGTCGTCCTGTCGACCTTCGCCCGGTCGCGATCGGACGTCGCGGACCGGATGCGGCGGGCGATCGGCTTCGTGCACGACCACGCCGACCGGACGCTGACGGTGGCGGACGTAGCAGCGGCCTGCGACCTGAGCGAGCGCGGCCTGCAGGACCTGTTCCGCCGTCGTCTCGGCGTCACCCCCATGCAGTACCTGCGCGAGGTCCGGCTCGACCGGGTGCACCTGGAGCTGGGGCGGCCGGGTTCCCGCGCGCTGCTCGTCAGCCAGGTCGCGCGGCGGTGGCGGTTCACCCACCTGGGGCGGTTCGCGGCGCACTACCGGGAACGGTTCGGGGAGCAGCCGCACCAGACCATCGCGCGGAGCGGCACACCCAGAGAACGGTAGTTCTCGCGTTCTTTGCGGATTCCGGCTATCCTGCTCGCGTGGATGCGCGACGGTCCGAACTGGGGCAGTACCTCCGCGCCCGTCGGGCACTCGTCCAGCCCGAGGACGTCGGCCTCACCCGTGAGCCCGGACGACGAGTGGACGGCCTGCGCCGCGAAGAGGTCGCACGGCTCGCGGGCATCAGCCCCGAGTACTACCTGCGGCTCGAACGGGGCCGCGACCACCAGCCGTCCGACCAGGTGCTCGTGGCGCTCGGCCGCGCACTGCGGCTCGACCACGAGGCCGTCGACTACCTGCGCCGCCTCGCACACGCCGAACGCCGCCGCCCCGAGGGGGTCGTGCCGCCGGGGCTCGACGACTCGGTCCGGTCGCTGCTGGCGCAGTGGTCGCACACCCCGGCGTTCGTGATGGACCGCAACCAGGACATCATCCTGTCCAACGCCCTGGCGAGCGCCCTCGGCCCCGGGTACATGGAGCCGGGCGCGAACCTCGTCCTGCAGATGTTCTCCGAGGCGTCCCGGCAGCACGCGGCCGATTGGGACCGCACCGCGCACCGGGTCGTCGCCGCGCTCCGGCTGCACGCCGAACCCGAGGACCCCCGGCTGCAGGAGATCGTCGGCACCCTGACCCTGCAGGACCCGGACTTCGCCCGCATCTGGGCCCGGCACGACGTCGCCGTGCAGCGCACCGGGGTCTCACGGCACTGGATCGACCCGATCGGGTGGGTCGAGTTCCGCTGGCAGAACCTCGCGATCCCGGGCAGCTCGCACGTGCTCGTGACCTTCTGGGCCGACCCCGGCACGCCCGCAGCCGCTGCCGTCGCGTACCTCGCCGCGCAGGTGCAGCAGGGCACCGCGCGCCGGGAGCCGGTCGCAGGCGAGACCGCGGTGGGGTAGCGAGGCGGTCGCAGCGGGCGCTGCGCTCGCGGTCAGGCGGTCGTCGCGTCCTCGTCGAGCAGTCCCCGGAGCGTCGTGAGCCGCGCGGCGGACTCCTCGTCCGCTGCCGTCCACACCACGAGCACGTGCTCGGGGTCCTCCAGCCGACGCAGCTGCTCCCACCGCAGGTCGATCCGGCCCACCAGCGGGTTCTCGAACGTCGACTCCCCGCGTCGATCCGGCCGCACCGCGCCGCCGGCCCACTCGGTCGCGAATGTCGTGCTCCTGGCCATCAGCTCGCCCAGCAGCTCCTGGAACCGGTCGTCGGCGTCGTGCTCGTCCAGCGAGTCCCGGAGCATCGCGGCGGTGCGGTGCGCCTCGGCCTCCCAGCCGTCGACCGAGTCCTCGACCCAGGGGTTCAGGAAGGTGAACCGCGCCAGGTTCGTGCCGACGGTGAGGGACGCGGACAGGGCCCCGGCGAGCCGGTTCGCCGCCACGACGTCCAGGTGCCGGTCGAAGACCACGACCGGTTCGGCGAGCGCGTCCACGAAGTCCTGGGCCGACGTCGTCGTCGTGCCGTCCTCGTGTTCCATGCGATCACGCTAACCGGCTGGGCAGTGGAGCAGGAGGGAGAAGGGGGCCCCGGCGGGGACCCCGTCGCCGTGCCTCCGCCCCGCAGGGGGACCCCGGCACGGTGCGTCCGGCCGTCCGAGGGCACCCCGCGGCGCACCCGGCGCCGCCGACGCGCGCTGTCGTCGGGGGTGACGGGCAACGACAGGGACAGGACGGCGCAGCGCCCGCAGCCCTAGCGTGACGACGCCGGGACCCCCGGTCCCCGCACCACCCCAGACGTTCGTCACGAAGGAGACCCGCAATGGCTGCACCCACCATCGTCCTCGTCCACGGCGCGTTCGCCGACTCCGCCAGCTGGGCGCCCGTCACCCGCGAGCTGCTCGACCGCGGCCACACGGTCCTCGTCCCGCCGGTCTACAACCGCAGCCTCGCCGAGGACGCCGCCTCGATCCGCGCCGTCGCCGAGCACGTCGACGGGCCGGTCGTCCTCGCCGGGCACTCGTACGGCGGCGCCGTGATCACCGTCGCTGGCGAAGCCGAGAACGTCGTCGGACTCGTCTACGTCTCCGGCTACGTGCTCGAGGTCGGCGAGAGCCTCGGACAGCTGCAGGGCGGGTTCCCGGACTCGGACCTCGCCGCGAACCTGGTGTACACGCCGTACCCGGTCGCCGGCGCCGAGGACGGCACCGACGTCTCCGTCGCGATCGACGCGTTCCCGCAGGTCTTCGCCGCCGGGGTCGACCCGCGCGTCGCCGAGGTCCTCGCGGTCTCGCAGCGCCCGCTGTCCGGCGCCGCCTTCGGTGAACCGGCCTCCGCCGCCGCGTGGAAGACCACCCCCGCGTGGGCGATCGTCTCGTCCGACGACCACACCATCAACCCCGAGGTCGAGCGCTTCGGCTACTCCCGTGCCGGCATCACCGACGTGACCGAGCTCGCCGCCCCGCACCTCGTCATGCAGACCCACCCGAAGGACGTCGCCGACGTCATCGAGCGCGCCGTCGCCGCGACCAGCGCGACCGACGCCGCCGCCTGACGCGACCACCCCTGGAGGCGCGGCGTGCGCCCGACGCGCACCGCGCCTCCAGGATGTCCCCGTTCCACCCCAGGAGGCGACGTGACCACGGAACGCACCACCCCCGCACCCCGCGGCGGCGCCCTGGCGCCGCTCGCGATCCCGGTCTTCCGCGCCCTGTGGATCGCGGTGCTCGTGAGCAACATCGGCAGCTGGATGCAGACCGTCGGCGCGCAGTGGCTGCTCGTCGACGAGCACGCCGCACCCGTCGTCGTCGCCCTCGTGCAGACCGCGTCGAGCCTGCCGGTGCTGCTCGTCGGGATCCCCGCCGGGGTCATCGGCGAGTTCGTCGACCGGCGGCGGCTGCTCATCGGCGTGCAGGCGTTCCAGGTGGTCGTCGGCGTCGTGATGACCGTGCTCACCGCGACCGGCGACATGACCCCGGCGCTCCTGCTCACCGTCACGTTCCTGCTCGGTACCGCCTCGGCGCTCCAGCTGCCCGCGTACCAGGCGCTCGTGCCCGAGATCGTGCCGCGTGCCGCGATCACCGACGCCGCGGCGCTCAGCTCCGTCGGCGTCAACGTCGCTCGGGCGATCGGACCGGCGCTCGCCGGGGTGGTGATCGCGCAGCTGGGCGTGCCGTTCGTGTTCGCCGCGAACGCGCTGTCGTTCGCGCTCTTCCTGGTGGTGCTCGTCGCCTGGCGTGGGTACCAGCGCCCCGAGACGCGGGCCGAACCGTTCATCGACGCCACCCGCGCCGGGCTGCGGTACGTCCTGCACGCGGCGGTCGTCCGCCGGCTGCTCGTGCAGCTCGCCGTCTTCATGGTGCCCGCGAACGCGCTGTGGGCACTCCTGCCACTCGTCGCCGACGGCCCGCTCGGCCTGTCCTCCGGTGGGTACGGACTGCTGCTCGCCGCCGTCGGCATCGGATCCGTCGGCGGGGCGTTCCTGATGCCGGCGGTCCGTGCGCGGCTCGGCATCGGCCGTACGGTCGGGATCGCCTCGGTGGTGTTCGGCGTCTGCACCGCGGTCGTCGCGCTCGTCCCCGTGCTGCCGGTCGTGCTCGTCGCGCTGCTGGTCGGCGGGGTGGCCTGGATCGCCGTGGTGACGACGCTGAACGGCACCGTGCAGGCGTTCCTGCCCGCCTGGGTCCGGACCCGCGGGCTCGCCGCCTACCAGCTCGTGCTCTTCGGCTGCACCGCCATCGGTGCGGCGCTCGCCGGAGCCGTCGCCACGCCGCTCGGGGTGACGGGGGTGCTCGCCGGCGCCGGGGTCGTCACCGCGCTCAGCGCCGCGCTGCTGCTCGTGTCCGGGTTCCCGGTGCTCACCGACCGGCAGCGCGCCGTGACGCCGATGCCGTTCGGCGACGAGGTGTTCGTGGCGGACGACCACGGCGCGGCGACGGGGGAGACCCTCGTCCTGCTGCACTGGACGGTGCCGACGGATGCGGTCGACGAGTTCCGGGCGCGTGCCGAGCGGCTCGGGCGGAGCCGTCGGCGGACCGGCGCCCGTGACTGGAACCTGTACCGGGACGCGGCGTCCGGGCCGGACGCCTGGGTGGAGGCGTTCCGGGTGGGGTCGTGGCAGGAGCACGTCGACCAGCACGAGGTCCGGCAGACCGGGGACGACGCGCGGACCCTGCAGTCGGTGCGCGAGGTCGCGGGCGAGCCGCGGGTGGAGCACCTGGTGGCGGAGGGGGCCGGCAGCCCGTCGTCGGGGTGACGGGCGGGGGTCAGCGGCCGGTCGTGGTGGCGGGTGGTGTCAGCAGCCCGTCGTGGTCAGGGTGACCGTCGCGACCGTGCCGTCGGACACCTTGGTCGTCTGCGGACAGAGGTCGCCGGCGCGGACCGTGACCTGGCCGAGGGGGACACCCGCGAAGTCGGCCGTGCCGCCCGGGAACACCCGCTGGTGCTCGGAGAGCTTGCCGCTCGAGGCGAACACCTTGACCTCGTAGGGGTGGTCGGCGGCGTTCGACGACACCGTGACCGACACCTGGCCGGTGGAGTCGTGGGCGCCACAGCCGGCGAGGGCCAGGAGCGCGGCCACGCCGAGGACGGTTGCGGGGACGACTCGGAGCACGACGACCAGGGTACGCCGCCGCGCCCGAGGAACTGCGCCCTCCGGACTGGGGCCAGGCCCTGTCCGTTCAGCGCGTTACCGTGGGAGCATGCAGCCGGAAACCGCGACGTCCGTGCCCGCGCCGACCGGGGTCGATGCCGTCCGGCGAGCGGCCCTGATCGCGGCACTCGACCTGGTCGACGGTGGCGTCGAGGAACGGTTCGAACGGATCACCCGGATCGCGCGTGAGACCCGCGGGGTCTCCGGTTCGTTCCTGAACCTGGCCGGCGAGACCACGCTGACGATCAAGTCGCAGCAGAGCGACGCGGCCTTCGGCCCGGTCATCCCGCTGCAGGACACCTTCTGCGGACGGACCCTGGGCCAGCAGGGGCCCGTGGTGGTCCCCGATGCCCGGGTGGACGCCCGGTACGCGGACCTGCCGATGGTGGTCGGCGACCCGAACGTCCGGTTCTACGCCGGTGTCGGACTCCGTGCCGGCGACGACGACCTGAAGATCGGCACGCTCTGCCTGATCGACCCCGAGCCGCGCACCCTCGACGCCGGCGAGCTCGAGCTGCTGCAGGAACTCGGCATCTGGGCGGAGCGCGAGCTCCTGGCCGGAGCCGACGAGGACCGCCTGCGCACCGTGCTCAGGGGCCTGCAGCCGGCCGAGGTGCAGGTTCCCGGGTACCGGATCACGGGGATGTCGATCCCGCACGGGCTCGTCTCCGGCGACTTCCACGACTGGCACCGTTCCGGCGAGGACTCGATCCACCTGACCGTGTCGGACGTCATGGGCAAGGGGATGTCCGCTGGGCTCCTCGCCGCGAACATCCGCGGAGGCCTGCTCGCCCGCGGCGACCAGGACCCGGGCACCGCAGTCGCCGAGCTCGAGGCGCAGGTCGCCCCGGAGCTCAGCCGCGCCGAGTCCTTCGCGACGATGTTCCACGGTCGGCTGACCCCGTCCACCGGGCGCCTCGACTTCGCCGACGCCGGCCACGGGCTCGTGCTGCAGCTCCGTGACGACGGGGCCGAGCGGATCCTGCGGTCGTCGGACCTGCCGATCGGGCTGCACCCCGCCGGGATGCCCCGCGCCGCCGGGTCGCTCGTGCTCCGGCCCGGTGACGTGCTCATCGTCGTGACCGACGGCGCGCTCGAGCTCTGGGACTCCACGCTCGCGGCGCTGTCGGAGCTCGGGGCCCTGTACCGGGAGTCCCCGGACGTCGAGACGTTCCTGCAGCGGGTGCGCGCACGCGTCGCCGAGCACGACCCGGGCGACGACCTGACCGTCGTCGTGGTGGCGCGGGACGCCGTCGAGGCGCTCGAGGCCTGAGCGGTCGAGCGGTCGAGAACCGTCTGCGGGCGTCGCGCGCCGAGTGGTCGCGACGTGTCGTGCGTCGGCCGCCGAGTGGTCGCGAACCGTCGGTCGGCGGGGCCTCGGGCGACGGTTCGTGACCGGTCGCTGGACCGGAGCGGGGTGTCGTGACCGCTGGACAGGCGCTGCCAGCACCGCCAGCACCGGTAGGCGCCGGTGGGCGCGGCGTCAGGCGCCGAGGCGCTCGATCAGCTCGGCGTACCGCGCAGCCGTGCGCTCGACGATCTCGTCCGGCAGCACCGGTGGCGTGCCCTGACGGTCCCAGTGCGCGCTGAGCCAGTCCCGCACGATCTGCTTGTCGAACGAGTCGGTGCGGTCGGCGGAGCGGGCGTCCCAGTAGCGGCTGGAGTCGCTCGTCAGGACCTCGTCGGCGATGCGGATCCGGCCTGTGGCGTCCTGCCCGAACTCGAACTTCGTGTCCGCGATCACGACGTCCCGTTCGAGGGCGATGGCCGCGGCCTCGGTGTAGACGTGCAGCGAGAGCTCGCGCAGGGTGGCCGCGGTCTCGGCACCGACCAGGTCGACGGTCTGCTCGTACGAGATGTTCTCGTCGTGCTCGCCCTGGGCTGCCTTGTACGCCGGCGTGTAGATCGGTTCCGGCAGGCGGTCACCGTTGGACAGCCCGGCGGGGAGCGGGACGCCGCACACGCTGCCGGTCTCCTGGTACTCGGCCCAGCCACTGCCGACCAAGTACCCGCGCACGACGCACTCGACGGGGAACATCCTCAGCGGCATGACGTGCATCGACCGTGCCTCCACCTCGGCGGGTACCGGGGTACCACCGGAGGACGGGCCGATGATGTGGTTCGGGACGTCGCTCAGCTGGGTGAACCAGAACCGCGACAGGCGGGTCAGCAGTTCGCCCTTGCCCGGGATCGGCGGCTCGAGCGCGAAGTCGTACGCGCTGACCCGGTCCGAGGCGACGAGCAGCAGCTCGGACGCGCTCGCCAGGTCGGCGGTGCCCTCGGGCACGTAGAGCTCGCGCACCTTGCCGGACGAGACGTGCCGCCAGCCGGCGATCGGGGCGGCGGCGGTCACTTCGCGACCTTCGCGGCGATGTCGGTGCGGAACTGTGCGCCGTCGAGCGTGATGTCCCCGAGCCCGGCGTAGGCACGCTCGCGGGCCTGGGCGAAGTCCGACCCGGTCGCCACGACGCTGAGCACCCGGCCACCCGTGGCCACGAGCGTGTCGTCGAGGACGCCGGTGGCGGCGTGCGCGACCGAGACGCCGTCGCGGGCGTTCGCGTCGTCGATGCCGGTGATCGGTCGACCGGTCTGCGGGTTCTCCGGGTAGCCCTCGCTCGCCAGGACGACGGTCACGGCGACCTCGTCGTGGAACACGGGTGCGGGCACCGCGCCGAGCTGCCCGGTGGCGGCGGCCAGCAGGAGTTCGCTGAGCGGCGTGGCCAGGCGGGGGAGCACGACCTGCGTCTCCGGGTCGCCGAAGCGAGCGTTGAACTCGATCACACGGACGCCCTGCTCGGTGACGATGAGGCCGCAGTACAGGAGCCCGACGAACGGCGTGCCCTCGTGCTCGAGGCGGCGGACGGTCGGCAGCGCGACGAGCTCCGTGACCTCGTCGACGAAGGCCTGCTCGGACGGCCAGCGGTCGGCGAGCCACGGCAGCGGCGAGTACGCGCCCATGCCGCCGGTGTTCGGTCCGAGGTCACCGTCGGCCAGGCGCTTGTAGTCCTGCGCGGGGCTGAGCGCGCGGACGTCGTGCCCGTCGCTCAGGAAGAACAACGAGACCTCTTCGCCGTCGAGGAACTCCTCGACCACGACGTGTCCGTGCTGGAGCCAGTAGGTGGCGTGGTCGATCGCGGCCTGGCGGTCGTCGGTCACGAGCACGCCCTTGCCTGCGGCGAGCCCGTCGGCCTTGACCACGTACGGGGCGCCGAGCTCGTCGATCGCGGCGACGGCTTCGTCCGCCGTGCCCGCGTAGACCGGACGCCCGGTGGGCACACCGGCCTCGCCCATGATCCGCTTGGCGAACGCCTTCGAGCCCTCGAGCTGCGCGGCGGCCTTGCCCGGCCCGAACACCGGGATGCCGCGGGTGCGCACCGGGTCGGCCACACCGGCGATGAGCGGGGCCTCGGGGCCGACGACGACGAGCTCGACGTCGTTCTCGATCGCGTACTCGGCGACGAGCGCGCCGTTCGTGGGGTCGAGGGAGACGGTCTCGACGTCGGCGGCGATGCCGGCGTTGCCGGGCGCTGCCGTGATGACGTGACCCGCATGCTCAGCGAGGAGGGCCGTGATGATCGCGTGCTCGCGGGCACCGGAACCGAGGACGAGGATTCGCACCCGATCACCCTACCCAGCCCGACTCGCCGCCCGCGATGCGAGGGCTAGCCTGTGGAGATGCCACCCAGGAGGATCGAGGACGCCGACGGGCGCGCGGCACTTGCCGCCGTGCGTCGTGGGGAGACGGCTCGACCGGCCGTCGCGACCGCGGTGCGGTGGACGTTGCAGTGCCTGGCGGACGAGGTCCCGGGCAACAGCGTCGAGGTGCGGGTGCCGCCGTTCGCCGCTGTCCAGGCCGTGCCGGGACCCCGGCACACCCGTGGCACGCCGCCGAACGTGGTCGAGACCGATGCCACCACGTGGCTGGCACTCGCGTCCGGCGAGCTGACCTGGGCCGAGGCGGTCGCGCAGTCGCGCGTCAGTGCCTCGGGCTCGCGCGCCGACCTGACGGCGTTCCTGCCGGTCCGGCTGCCCACCCCCGGCGCCTGACCCGGCGAACCGCCGGCACCGGGCCGCACGTGGCGGGGCCATCCGCGGAGAAGCCCCGCGCGAATTAGGTAGTCCCTACCGATGCGCCCGCATCGACTCGGTTCCTAAGCTTGAAGTCGCCGGGATTCGGACCCGACCCGAACGGGTCCGAACCCGGCGACAGGCACCAAGGTACGCGATGTTCCACACAACGTGTCAATCGCAGCGGCGCGTCGTGCTGCAATCCGCAACGTTCTTGCGTGCGCGACAGCCGATGCCGAACGCCGAGCACCTCAGAGCAGTTCGCTGAGCTCCGACCGCGCGTGCAGGTCCCACTTCGCGAAGACGCGCGACAGGTGCGCGTCGATCGTCCGCGTCGACAGCCCGAGGGACTCCGCGATCCGCCGGTTGCTCAACCCCTGCGCGGCGAGCTCGGCGACCTCGTACTCGCGCTTGGTCAGCGGTGGTTTCGAGCGCCCGGCGGTCACCGAGATGCCGTGCGCCGCGAGCACGCCCTGCGCCGCGATCACCCGCGTCCGGTCGTCGGCGCGGACGGCGTCGGCGTACTCGATGACCGCGGCTGCGAGCGGGCCGTCGACGCGGGTCGCGGCCTCGCGCATCCGGTCGAGCGAGGACGCCGAGTCGCGCCCCTGCAGCATGCCGACCGCGTGGTGCAGCGCGTACCCGTACATGACGTGCGTCCACGAGCCGTTGGCCGTGCTGCGTTCGATGATGTCGTCGGCGTGCTGCAGCCCGGCCGGGTTGCCGAGCACGGCCTCGGTCCAGGCGATCGACACGGCGACCTGTTCGCCGGTGATCCGCATCGCCCGCTGGGGCGTGGTCCGGGCACGTTCGAGCGCGTTGGAGGCTTCTTCCGGTCGTCCGCCGTACGCGAGCGCCAGGGCCAGCCGCGCCCAGGGGTAGGCCGCGAACCCGCCGTGGTCGGCGATGTCGTAGCGTTCGCACGCCGCCGAGAACGCGGCGACGGCGTCGTCCCAGCGGCGCTGCGCGATCGCCAGGTTGCCCTGACCGATGAGCTCGAGCGTGAAGTCGTACTTCAGGTACGGGCTGGACCGGCCCGCCGGCACCTCGGTGATCAGGTCGTCCAGGTCGCCGCGCCACATCTGCACCTGGTGCAGGACGGAGGAGTTCTCGCCGACGCTCCACGGTGCTGCCTCGACGTGCGCCACCGCGGTGGCCAGGGCACGGCGACCGAGCGCGGACGCGTCGTCCAGGCGGCCGGCGGTCGCCAACGCCATCACGGCGCACGGTGCGACGGCGAGGAACGACATCGGCATCGTCGGGGCGTGCACGATGCCGCTGCGCTCGATCTCGGCTCTGACCTCGGCGAAGTCCCCGCCCCACCCCTGGTGCGCCATCCGCAGCAGCCGCAGCCGTTCGACGGCCTCGTCGGACACCACCAGACGTGTGGCGGCATCGGCCAGGGCGACCGCCGCAGCGACGTCGTCGTCGTGGAACTGACGGATGTTCGCCAGGGTCTCGCACGCCTCGATGACGGCCTCGTCGGTGACGCCGCCGACGTGCCGCTTCGCCACACCCCAGGCCGCTTCGGCGTCGGCGCGGCCGGCCTCACGGCCGTCCGAGTACGAGTACGCGAGCGAGCGGAGGCAGTGCGCCGTGACCTGCTCGGTCGGCGTGAGCGTCGTGCGGAGCGCCGCCGAGGCCAGGGCGATCCCGCTCTCGTGCTCCTGCAGCCGCACGGCGACCTGCGCCGCGTCGAGCAGCTGGTCGACCGACGGCAGGACGCCGCACTCGAGCGACCACAGCGCGGCACGCAGACGTGCCGCAGGCGGTGCGCCCTCGGGACGGTCGGTGCGGAACGCGTTCGCGCGGGCGAAGAGTGCCGTGCGTCGGGCGACCGGCACCAGGGTCCGGATGACCTCGCCGACGAGCGGGTGCGACGGCCGGACGACCGCGGCGCCGTCCTCGAGCGAGTCGATCCGGACCAGGCCGAGCGCGACGACCCGGTCGACGTCCCCGCCGCTGACCAGGCCGAGCAGGCGGGCGAGCGGGATGGGGTCGGCGAGGGCGACGATGTCGACGACGTCGCGCAGGTCCTCCGGCAGCGAACCGAGTTCCGTGCGGTACATGTCGGCGAGGCTGTCCGACGCGGTCACCCGCCCGCGCCAGTACCACCCGGTCGCGGTGTGGTCGAGGGCGCCGGAGACCCGCGCCGCACGGACCACCTCGCGCAGGTACAGCGGGTTGCCGGCGGTGGCGCGGTGGACGCGCTCGGCTGAAGCGTTCTCGAGCGGCGAGCCCAGCGCCTCGGCCACGAGCGCGGCGGTCTCGTGCAGCGCGAGTGGCTGCAGGTCGATGCGCTCGAGCAGGTCGTCCTGCCACAGCGCGCGGAGCGGCTCGGGGAGCGCCGTGAAGTCGCGACAGGTCAGGACGAGCCGGGCACCCTGTCGGCGGACCAGCCAGGCGACGTACCGCGCGGAGATCGCGTCGAGGTGGTCGGCGTCGTCGACGCGGAGCAGCACGTCGCGGTCGACGAGGTCCTCGATCGCCCGGAAGTGCTGCTCGGCACCGGTGTCGTCGGACAGCTCCGAGATGGACGCCGGCAGCTCGCCGAAGCGCTCGGCGACGGCGCCGAAGGGCATCGACCGACTCGCGGCGACCGCCGTGATCGGCACGACGACCGTGCGGCCGGTGCCGTCGCGACCGGCGACGCGGTCGGTGACCCGCGCCGCGGCGGTGCTCTTGCCGATGCCGGGGGCACCGACGAGCGCGACGCTCCACCGGTGCTCGGCGACGACGGCGACGGCGCGGTCCTCTTCCGCGCGCTGCGCGACGGGCCAGGCCACGCGGGCGGGTGCGGCCGGTCGGCGTCGGCGAGCGGGTGCGGTTCGTTCGCGCATCCGACACACCTCCTCCGCTTGGGATACCGACCAGTAGCGACCATCCTCTCCCGGAACGACCGCCGCGCACAGGCCGCGGGACGTCCCACAGTGGGGGACAATGGACAGGTGAGCACCACCGATCAACCCGACGAGCAGCCGCTTCCCACGCCGGCGCCGGCTCCCAGCGCGGTCGCCAGCCCCGACGAGGTCACCATCCGCCGTGCACCGAAGTTCGGCGTGTTCATCGTCGGCGGTGCCGTGCTCGGGTTCCTCGCGACCCTCGTCGTGGTCGCCCTCACCATGAACCTCGGCGGCCAGCGGGACCAGACGAGCTTCGGCAGCCTGGTCGGCTACTTCAGCCTGTGGGGTGTCACGATCGGCGCCTTCGTCGGTGCGGTCGTCGCCGTCGTGTTCGACCGGGTCTACGCCCGGCGGTCGGCCCGCCTGACGGCGGAGCGCGTCGAGGTCGAACTGCCGCCCGAGACGGTCGACGGCGAACTCGACGACCACGGTGACCAGCGGCCGTAGCCGCGAGCGCCTGACGGACAGGAGGCCCGTGGCGGTGTCGCCACGGGCCTCCTGTCCGTCTGCTGGTCGCGCCTCGGGCGCGGCCTAGCTGAGCTGGTTCGCCTCGACCCAGGACAGGTACTCCGGGCTCACGGTGCCCGTGACGTACTCGCCCGTGAAGCAGCTCATCTCGAGGTCGGTCACGTCCGAGCCCTCGATGATGGCGTCCCGCATGTCCCCGACCTCCTGGTAGATCAGGTGGTCGCTGCCGAGCACGCGGTTGATGTCTGGGATCTTCCGGTCGTGCGCGATGAGCTCCGCACGGGTCGGCATGTTGATGCCGTAGACGTGCGGGAACCGGACAGGGGGAGCAGCGCTCGTGAACGTGACCTCGTTCGCGCCGGCCGCCCGGGCCATCTCGACGATCTCGCGGCTCGTGGTGCCACGGACGATCGAGTCGTCGACGATCAGGATGTTCTTGCCCTTGAACTCGGACGACATCGCGTTGAGCTTCTGGCGCACCGAACGCTTGCGCTCCGCCTGCCCCGGCATGATGAAGGTGCGGCCGACGTAGCGGTTCTTGTAGAAGCCCTCGCGGTACTCGATGCCGAGCTTCCGGGCGACCTGCATCGCCGCCGGACGGCTCGAGTCCGGGATCGGCATGACCACGTCGATGTCACCGGTCGGCGCGTACTGCTCGATGGTGTCGGCGAGGCGGTTGCCGAGGCGCAGACGCGCGTCGTAGACCGAGATGCCGTTCATCACGGAGTCGGGACGTGCCAGGTAGACGTACTCGAACGAGCACGGCACCAGGCGCGGGTTCTTCGCGCACTGGCGGGCGTGCATCTGGCCGTTCATCTCGATGAAGACGGCTTCGCCCGGGGCGATGTCGCGGACGATCTCGTACCCGCCGGACTCGAGCACGAGCGACTCGCTCGCGACGACCCACTCCGGCTGCCCGGCCTCGTCGAACTTGTGCCCGAGGATCAGCGGGCGGATGCCGAACGGGTCGCGGAAGGCCAGCAGTCCGTGCCCGGCGATGGTCGCGATCGTGGCGTAGGAGCCCTCGACCCGCTCGTGCACGCGCTCGACGGCGTCGAAGACCTGACCCGGATCGAGGTTCGCGCCGCGGACCTGGCCCTGCAGCTCGTGCGCCAGCACGTTCACCAGGAGCTCGGTGTCGCTCGTCGTGTTCAGGTGCCGACGGTCGATGTCGAACAGTTCACGCGTGAGTTCCCGCGTGTTGGTGAGGTTGCCGTTGTGGACGAGGACGATGCCGTACGGCGCGTTCACGTAGAACGGCTGGGCCTCTTCTTCGTTCGTCGCGGCGCCCTTGGTGGCGTAGCGGACGTGTCCGAGCCCCATGGTGCCGAGGAGGGCACGCATGTCGCGGGTGCGGAACGCCTCGCGCACGTGCCCGCGGGTCTTGTGCATGTGGTGCACGTGGCCCTCGACCGTGGCGATGCCCGTCGAGTCCTGCCCGCGGTGCTGCAGGAGGAGCAGTGCGTCGTAGATGGATTGGTTGGCTGGGCCCTGCGCAACAAGGCCGACGATGCCGCACATTCGCGGGTGTGCTCCAGATCAGTAGAATCGGGGGGTACCGAACAAGTCTGCCATGTCACCGCGAAGGACTCCGCATGCCCAACCCGTACGCCGAAGCCGGAGTGGACACCGCTGCCGGTGACCTGGCCGTCGAGCTCATGAAGTCCGCGGTCGCGGCCACCCACAACTCCTCGGTCCTCGGCGGCGTCGGCGGGTTCGCCGGGCTCTACGACGTCTCGTTCCTGAAGGACTTCGCACACCCGTTGCTCGCGACCTCCACCGACGGCGTCGGCACCAAGGTGGCCATCGCGCAGGCCATCGACAAGCACGACACCATCGGGCAGGACCTGGTCGGCATGGTCGTCGACGACATCGTCGTGGTCGGCGCGAAGCCGCTGTTCATGACCGACTACATCGCGTGCGGTCGCGTGGTGCCCGGCCGGATCGCCGACATCGTCGCCGGCATCGCCCGCGGCTGCTCGGAGACCGGCACCGCCCTGGTCGGCGGCGAGACCGCCGAGCACCCGGGGCTGCTCGGGCCGGACGACTACGACGTGGCCGGTGCGGCGACGGGTGTCGTCGAAGCCGACGCGCAGCTCGGCGCGCACCTGGTGCAGGACGGCGACGTGGTCCTGGCGATCGAGTCGTCGGGCCTGCACTCCAACGGCTACTCGCTCGTGCGGCACATCCTGGCGTCGCGCGGCGTCGGCTTCACGGACCAGCTGCCCGAGCTGAGCGGCGTCGGGTTCGGCGGTGCGGTCTCCGTCGGCGAAGCCCTGCTCGAGCCGACCCGCCTGTACACCGCACCGCTCCTGGCGCTCCTCGAGCAGCACCCGGGCGCGGTGCACTCGCTCTCGCACGTGACCGGTGGTGGCATCGCCGCGAACCTGGCGCGCGTGCTGCCCGTCGGCTCCTGGGTTGAGGTCGACCGTTCCACCTGGCAGCCGCTCCCCGTCTTCCGGGTCCTGGCCGACATGGCCGGCACCCCGATCGAGGACACCGAGGGCACCTGGAACCTGGGCATCGGCATGTTCGCCGTCGTCTCGGCCGGTGCCGCTGCCGAGGTCATCGCCTCACTCGGTGCCGCCGGCCTGCCCACGTGGCCCGTCGGCACGATCGCCACGTCCGCGCGGGACCTGACCGGGTTCGAGCAGGGCGCGAAGGGTGTCGACGGCGGCGCGGTCCGGCTCGTCGGGAGCTACGCGGGCTGACCCGCTCGGCGGCTGCGGGGCGGGGCTGCGGTCGCACCGTCCTGTGCCGCGCCGTGGTGCGTGCGGTGAGTGGTCACGAATCGTCGCCTGGCGGGCCTGCAACCGACGGTTCCTGACCACTCGGCGTCGTGCGCGCGGGGAGTCGTGACCACTCGCCGCCGGAACCCGAGCGCTCCGACAGGTGTCCGGGCACGCGGAAACGCCGCGCTGCCCGAGGGCTGCGCGGCGTCACTGCGAGAGAGGTCAGGCGGACTTGTTCTGGTCTGCCTGGGTCTCGAACTCGTCTTCGTCTTCCGCCGATTCCGGACCGTACTGGTCCGCCCAACGGTCGACGTAGTCCTCGTCGGAGTGTTGTCCGGCGGAGAGCTCCTGCTCGAGCGCACCGTAGTTCGTCTGCGGGCTGAAGTACTTCAGCTCGCGGGCGACCTTGGTGTGCTTCGCCTTCTGACGGCCGCGCCCCATGCGTGACCCCCTCGTTCGGCTCTGGTCCGGTCCTGGCGAATGACGGAGGATCACTCGGGGAACCAGACGGTTCGTGGTTTGAAATCTGCCGATCACTCTACCATGTACCTCGATCTGGACGTCGCGCGACGGCTGGCCCGCACAGCAGAATCGAAGTGATGACGGAACCCCTCGAGACCCCGGTCGACCAGCACGCCCGCGTGGTGGTGATCGGTGCGGGGCAGGCGGGGCTCTCGGTGGGATACCACCTGCGTCGCCTCGGGCTCGTCCCCGGCAGCGACCTGGTGATCCTCGACCGCGCGCCGAGCACCGGTGGGGCGTGGCAGTTCCGGTGGGAGGCCCTGCGGCTCGGGGCGGCGCACCGGGTGCACGACCTGCCCGGCATGCGCGCGATGGGGCTGGAGTTCGACGACGCCGACCGGTCACGACCCGCGCGGGACGTCGTCGGTGAGTACTACCGGCGGTTCGAGCAGCACTACGACCTGCGGGTGCGGCGCCCGGTCACGGTGACGTCCGTCTCACGCATCCACGGCGACGGCGGCGTGGCACGCGACGCCCCGGCGGACGGCGGGCTGTGCGTCACGACCCGGAGCGCCGACGGCACCGTCACGCGCATCCGTGCCGAGGTCGTGGTGAACGCGTCCGGCACGTGGGGCACCCCGTTCGTGCCGTGGTACCCGGGCCGCGACGTGTTCCGCGGACGCCAGATCGACACGACCGAGTACCGCAGCGCCGCCGAGTTCACTCGCCAGGACGTCGTGGTGGTGGGCGGTGGGACGAGCGCGATCGGGTTCCTGCTCGAACTCGACGGCGTCGCCCGCTCGACCCGGTGGTTCACCCGGCGCCCGATGGTCTGGGCCGGGAGCGCGTCGCTCGACGTCGAGTCCGCGGTGGCCGCCGTCGACGAACAGGACCGGGCCGCCCGTGCTGGCGAGGTCCTGCCGAGCATCGTCAGCGGCACCGGGGTCCCGGTGTCGCGACGGATCCGTGCCGGCATCGACCGCGGCGTGCTGCGTGACGAGCCGATGTTCACGCGCATGGACGAGACCGGCGTGGTGACGGCGGACGGCACCCACGTGCACGCCGACGCCGTGATCTGGGCGACCGGGTTCCGCGCCGACCTGCGGCACCTCGCACCGCTGCACCTGCGGACCACGGCGGGCGGGGTGGTGGTCGAGGACGGCCGGTCGACCGAGGAGCCGCGGTTGTTCCTGGCCGGCTACGGGCCCCAGGCGTCGACCATCGGTGCGAACCGGGCTGGCCGACGCATCGCCCGCCAGGTCGTGGACGCGCTGGCGGCCTGAGCGGCCGCGCGGTCCATCGCACGGTGCGAGGGACCGCATGAACGGTGCGAGGTTCCGTTCCCGGTGCGGGCCTCTTGAGCTCGCACGGGCGACGGAACCTCGCACCGGACGGACTGAAACGCGCGGCTCAGGCGGGCAGGGGCTCCTCGACGCCACGACGACGGCGCGAGGACTTGAGCACCATGGCGTCGAGCGAGAACCGCCCGGGCCCGGTCAGCGCCACGGCGAGCGACGCCACGGCGAGGACGAGCACGTACTCGAACCCGCCGTCCTGCGAGTAGAAGCCCGAGGTGCCGTGCGCCAGGAACCCAGCGACGACCATGTCGACGGCCAGGAGCACACCGACGACGCGGGTCGCGACGCCGAGCACGAGCAGGATGCCGCCGACGAGCTCGAGGCCGGCGACGAGGGGTGCTGCGACCTCGGCGAGGGGGACGCCCATGCCCGAGAAGCCCTGCACCACGTTGGGGATGCCCTGGGCGAACTTCTGGGCGCCGTGGGCGATGAACACCACCCCGAGGACGATGCGGAGCGCGGTCAGGCCGATGGAGGTCGATGTCGTTCGCATGGCCACGAAGGTAGCCGGTGACGCGTCATCGATCGTCCTCGAACAGGGGACTGACCGCGCTTCGCCAGAACATGCCCAGAGCATGTCCAGACAGCGGTCCGCCGAAGGGCGGACTGCTCCTCAGGAATCGGCGCCGCGGCCGGTCTGCTGCTGGAGGCGGTCGATGTGCTCCGACGCCTGCGCCTTGGTGAGGTCGGCGGGGAGCTCCTCGCCGGCTTCACGGGCCAGGGTGTCGAGGTAGCTGCGCTGCGGTCCGGTCATCGGTTCGTCGCCGGTGACCCACTGCTCGGGGTCCTTGCTCGCGTCGGTGGAGGGGTCGGGTCGGGGGCCGCCGAGGGTCTCGCCCTGGATCGGTGCGTCCGGGGTCTGCTGCTGGTCGCGGTCTGCGTCACTCATGTCGGCGACGGTACGCCGCACCCCCGTCACGACACGCAGCAGCGGCGTCCCCCGAAGCGGCACAGCGGGAGAGCGGTCCGCCGCGCACAGCGGTCCACATCTGCACCGGGGCGGCACAGTGCACACCGGCACGCATCCGCGTCGAAGCGGCTCAGACGGCCGCCGCCGCGTACCGCACCAGATCGGGCCCGACGGCACTCGTGGCGATCGGCACGACGCGGTCGGCCCGCCGGATCCAGATGGTCGCCGCACGCTCGTCGATCCGGTCGACCTCGTGCAGCTCGCCGTCGAGGAGCACCGACGCCGTGACCCGGACCCGGCCGCTCGCCGGACGTGGCGGCAACCCGACCACGTCGTCGCCGTACGCCGGGTGCTCTCCGGGCTGCAGGAACGGTGACACCGGAGCGGTGACGACCTCGAGTCCCTCGTCGACCGCGGTCACCGCCACCAGGCGGACGGCCTGGTCGGTCGGCAGCGGCACGTCGACGACGGGCTCGGCGGTGGGGCCGGCCAGTGCGCGGAAGGCGGGCCGACCGTCGGGGGCGAGGTGGGCCTCCAGGCCGTCGATCCGGACGCGACCGCGCCCACGGGAATCGGCGTAGACACCGGGCTCGATGCCGGACTGCCGCGCCTCGAGCCGGGTGAGCACGACGCGGTCCGGGCGGTACCAGTCGCGGAGCGCGGCCGGGTCCACCCAGCCGACGCTCGGGACGCCGCGGGAGAGCGCGGCGGACTCGTCGGCGGCGCGCTCGTCGCGCGCGCCGAGGGGGTGCTCGCCACGCACGGCGACGAGTCCTTCGAGCGGGCTGCCGGCCGGCGGCTCGTGGTCGAGCACCTCGACGCGCTTCGAGACCTTGCCGCCGTGTCCGTCGAACGTGGCGAACGTCCGCAGGTCACTGATGGTCATGGGGCCACATGCTACGACTCGTCGGCTCCCCGTCGCGGCGGGGAGGGCACGAGGGCGTGGATCTCGCCCGTGCAGAGTGCGGGGTCGACGCCGTCGGCGGGGCCGGCCGGACGGGTCGCGCGGCGCGGCTGGATGCTGTTGCGCTCGGCGGACCGGAGGAGGCGGTCCTCGGCTGCGGCCTCGGCCGACGACCCGGGCTGCGCCGGGCGGCGGAGCGGGGGCCGGACGGGCTCGCCGCGGCGCTCCTGGCCGGGCAGCGGGCGGGAACGGCGGCCGTACAGCAGCTCGGACGAGTCGAGCAGCCACGGCACCAGGGCCACGGTGACGCCGTGCACGAGCAGCAGCTTCTTGCGGATGCGGCGGCCGCGGTGGTTGTGGAGCAGGCCCTCCCACCAGTGCCCGACGATGAAGATCGGGGTGTAGACGGTGACGACCTCGGATCCGTGCTCGGCCCGGTGTGCCTTGATGTACTTGATCAGGGGCATCGAGATGTCGCGGTACGGGCTCGGCACGATCGTCAGTGGCACCTGGATGCCGTACTCCGCCCACTGGTCGCGCAGGCGTTGGGACTCGGCGTCGTCGATCGCGACGTGCACCGCCTCGATGCTCGCGTGCTCGGCGGCGACCGCGTAGTCGAGCGCCTTGAGCACGGGCTTCTGCAGCTTGTTCACCAGGACGATGGCGTGGTCCCCGGTGGCGCCGAACTTCGTCTCGACGTCGGCCTCGATCTCGTGCGAGACGTCGCGGTAGTAGCGGTTCACGCCGAGCATGAGCACGTACAGCACCGGCATGATCAGGAACACGAGCCAGGCGCCGTGGGTGAACTTCGTGATCGTGACGATGACGAGCACCACGAGGGTGAAGGTCGCACCGATCGCGTTGATCGTGCGGGAACGGACGACCTGCCCACGGTTCACGGCAGGGTCACCCGCCGGCACCGTCCCGTCCCGGTCTGCCCGCAGCAGCCGCGTCCAGTGCACGACCATGCCCGTCTGCCCGAGCGTGAACGACACGAAGACGCCGATGATGTAGAGCTGGATCAGGCTCGTGACGTTCGCCCGGTAGACCACGAGCAGCGCCGCGGCGACGAGGGCCAGGACGATGACGCCGTTCGAGTAGATGAGCCGGTCGCCGCGGGTCGACAGCGCCTTCGGGGCGTACGAGTCGCGCGCCAGGATCGAGCCGAGCAGCGGGAACCCGTTGAAGGCCGTGTTCGCCGCGAGGAGCAGGACTGCGGCCGTCGTCGCCTGGATCACGAAGAACAGCACCGAGTTGTTGCCGAAGGTCGCGGCCGCGATCTGCGCGATGAGCGAGCGCTGCGGCGTGGTGGCACAGTTCGCGAAGCCCTGCAGGTCGCAGGCGCGCTCGGCGTAGTGCACGTGCGACACGAGCGCCAGGGTGATGAGCCCGACGAACAGGACGATCGCGATGCCGCCCATGGCGACCAGGGTGGCCTGCGCGTTCTTGATCTTCGGACGGCGGAACGCCTGGACGCCGTTGGCGATGGCCTCGACGCCGGTCAGGGCCGAGCACCCCGAGGCGAAGGCGCGGAGGAGCAGCAGGATGAACGCCGCCTGCGTGGTGTGCTCGACGTTCTGCACGGTGTAGGCCGCGGACTCGGCGACCGGGGCGTTGCCGGCGGCCACCCGGACGAGCCCGGTCACGACCATCACGAAGACGCTCGCCACGAACAGGTAGGTCGGGATCGCGAACGCCTTGCTCGACTCCCGCACACCGCGCAGGTTGGCGGCGGCGAGCAGCACGACGAACAGCAGCGCGAGCTCGACGCGGAAGTGGTCGAGCATCGGGAGCGCCGAGATGATGTTGTCGACGCCGGAGGCGACCGACACGGCCACCGTCATCACGTAGTCGACGAGCAGCGCACTCGCGACGACCAGCCCGGCCTTCTCGCCGAGGTTCCGGTGCGCCACCTCGTAGTCGCCGCCGCCGGACGGGTACGCCTTGATGAGCTGCCGGTACGAGGCGACGACGACCACGAGCAGCAGCACGACGAGTGCGGCGACCCACGGTGCGAACGTCAGGAAGGCCATGCCGCCGAGCAGCAGGATCATCAGGAGTTCCTGCGGCGCGTACGCGACAGAGGACAGTGGGTCACTCGCGAAGATCGGCAGGGCCAGGTGCTTCGGGAGGAGCTGTCCTTCGAGCTTCTCGGAGGGGAGGGGATCCCCGATCAGTCGCGCTTTCAACGACCGGATCTCGTTCGTCACGAGCGGCAAACCTACTCAGTTCCGGGCGCGAGTCAACACGGTTCGCCTGCCGCACATTCCCGGTCGGCTGCGGGCGCTCCACCCTGGGTGTCGTACACCCCTTGCAGTTGACGCGGCGTCAAGCACTACAGTCGCCAGCATGAGCGCATCGACAGGCCCGGACGGCGCAGCTGCGAAAGCTCCCCACGCCATCACCGAGATGGCGCGTTCCGCCGGTGTGTCGAGTCGGACCCTGCGGCACTACGAGGCCGTCGGGCTGCTGCCGGCCACGGCCGTCGGCGCGGGCGGGCTCCGGCGTTACGACGACCGTGCGCTCGTCCGGTTGCAGCGCATCCTGCTGTTGCGCGGGCTCGGACTCGGGCTGCCCGCGATCGCGCGACGACTCGACGACGAGGCCGACGACGTCGCGGCGCTCACGGCACACCTGACGTGGCTCGAGCACGAACGGGACCGACTGGCCCGGCAGCTCGCGGCCGTGCGCACCACCGTGGCGCGCGTCGAACGCGGGGAGGACCTGACGGCGGCCGACGCGTTCGCCGGCTTCCCGCCGACACGGCTGCCGGCTTCCTGATGCGTCGGCGGCGCCCCCGCACGCAGCGGGCCGACAGACGGTGCGGACGACGGCCGGGAGGCCCTGGTCGCCACCGCCTGTCGGCCGCCGGCGGTCAGAGCGACTTGCGCAGCGCCTCCAGGCCGTCACGCAGACGCGTCACGGTGTCCGCACCGAGCGTCCCGCGGGTCGCTCGACGGCGCAGGTCCGCGCGCACCTGTTGCCGGAACGACGACAGGGCCATCTCGAGCTCGCGCAGGGCGCGGGCGCTGTCCGACGGCACGGACACGGGCTCCTCGGCGGAACCGGTCGCCGGACTCTCGGCGGCGGCGGCCAGGTCGGCACGGAGCGACCGCATGGCCTCGCCGACCGAGGCGCGCACGCCGTCGGCCAACGACTTGACCGAGTCGCTCACGCCGGACTCGACCGCGGCGATCTCGTCGGCACGCGCCGCGAGCTCGGCACGGCCGGCGTCCGTGATCGCGTAGACGGTCTTGCGGCCGTCGGCGGTCTTCGTGACCAGTCCGTCGTCCTCGAGCTTGGCGAGCCGAGGGTAGACGGTGCCGGCGCTCGGCACGTAGGTGCCGCCGAAGCGGTCCCCGAGTGCCTGGATGAGCTCGTAGCCGTGCATCGGGTGGTCGGCCAGCAGGACGAGCAGGTAGAGGCGCAGGTGGCCGTGGGCGAAGACGGGGCTCATTCGGGCACCTCGCTCTCGTTCGTCGGGGTGGTCGGCGGCGTGGTCGGCGTCGTCGGGGGTGTCGGCTCGGCGACCGGCGGGGCGTGCAGCACGGCGATGTCGCCGGAGACCGAGTTCACCCGCAGGTCGAGCCACTGGCCGGACAGCTCGCCGCCCTGCTTGACGTACGAACCGCGCACCCCGCGGATCTCGGCGTCGTCGAACTGCAGCTTGCCGGTCGCGGTGTTCACCGTGCACTTGTAGGCGACGCCGTCCGCCAGGCGGACGCTCACCGACCCGGACACCGTGTTGACGCGGGCGGACTCGGGGACCTCGTGCAGGTCGAGCACGACGTCGGCCGAGACGCCGTCGGCCTGGAACCGCGGGATCTCGCCGGTGGCCACGACGTCGCCGGAGACGGTGTGCACCGCGAGCGCGCCGTCGAGGTCGCGGATCGTGGTGGCTCCCGAGACGGCGTTGACCGTGACGTCACCCGCGACGCCGTCGACGACCAGGTCGCCGGACACCGTGTTGAGCGTCGCCCCGCGGTTCGTGCCGGACAGCAGTGCACCGGCCGAGACGACACCGAGCGTGATGCCGGCGTCGCGGGGGACCAGGATGCTGACGTCGGCGTGGGCCTTGCCGCGGAAGGACTTCAGGAACCCGATGGGGTCGTCCCACCGGACCTGGGGGTGGTCGACGGTGAGGGTGTCGCCGTCGACCTCGATGAGCATCTGCTTGCCGGACACGCTGTGGATCTCGACCCGGGCCGTGGGTTCGTCGTGTGCGACGACGTCCACCTGCCCGCCGACGAGGCCGACACGCACGGTGCGCACGATGCCGGTGTCGATGACCTTGGGCTCGTCGACGAGCCACTTCTCCTGCGCCATGTTGCCTCCTGGAACTCGCGATGTATCGCGTCTGTGCTGATCACGCTATATCGCGTTCCGCGCCGCCGCAAGGGGTCGCGCGGGATCGTGAGCAGGAATGGTCGGGTCGGGGTCGTGGACCCGACCGTTCCTGCTCACGAAGCGGGCGTGTCGGGGGTGGGGCGGGCCTCCCGGGCCGGTGCGGCGACGCTCGGAGCGGGCGCTGCTGCCGTGCGCTCGGGGCTCCACGGGAACCGGCGGAAGTGCGGCATGAGCGGCTGGACCATCGGGCCGATCGCGAAGGCGGCGACGACGGTGCCGGCGCCGACGTTCCCGCCGAGGACCCAGCCCACGATGACGACCGACACCTCGACCAGGGTGCGCGCGAGCCAGAGTGGCCAGCCGAAGCGCTCGTGCAGCCCGACCATCAGGCCGTCACGCGCGCCGGTGCCGAACCCCGCTCCGATGTAGAACGCCGTCGCGACGGCGAGCAGCGCCAGGCCCGCGGCGAACAGGGCGATCCGGGCGAGCAGTCCGGACGGCTCCGGCATGAGCCAGAGCACCAGGTCGGCGCTCGGCCCGATCGCCAGGGCGTTCAGCAGCGTCCCGATGCCCGGCTTCTGGCGCAGCGGGATCCACAGCAGCAGGATGACGCCGCTCGACACCACCGTGATGACGCCGAACGACCACGGCACGACGTTCTCGAGCCCCTGGGTCAGCACGGTCCACGAACTCACACCGACCACCGCGCGGACCTGCAGTGCGGTCGAGGCGCCGTAGAGGAACAGTCCGACGAGGAGCTGGACGAAGCGCAGGGTGCGGGCGGTGCGGCGGGGCATGTGGCCATCGTCCCGACAGATTGGCCTGCTGGTCGAGAGCCAATCGCGCTACCGTGGACCCGTGCCCCCTGTCCTGATCAGTGCCCGTGCCGCCTCCCACCTGCTGACCGACTGGCGCGCCGGCACCGACGCGCCCGCGTACGAGGCGCTCGCCGACGCCCTCCGGGTCCTCGTCATCGACGGGCGGGTCGCCCAGGGTGTCCGGCTGCCGGCCGAGCGCGGCCTGGCCGCGGCCCTCGGCGTCTCGCGCACCACCGTCGCGAACGCCTACGCCCGGCTGCGCTCCGACGGCTTCCTGGTGTCCGTCCGTGGCTCCGGCAGCGTGGTCCACCTGCCCCGTGACCTGGTCGGCCGGCCCGACCCCGAACGCCTGGGCGGGGTCGTCGAGGGGGACCTGCTCGACCTGCGCAAGGCGGCCCTGCACGCGGCCCCCGGCATCGACGAGGCGGTCGAGCGGGCGGTCCGGCACGTCCCGGCGGCGCTCGCCGGGATCGGCTACGACACCGTCGGCGACCCCGGCCTCCGCGCCGCGATCGCCGCGCGCTACACCGAGCGCGGACTGCCGACCGAGCCCACCCAGGTCATCGTCACGATCGGCGCGCAGCACGCGATCGCCCTGCTCGCGCGGGTGCTCGTCCGCCGCGGCGACGCCGTGCTCGTCGAGTCCCCGACCTACCCGCACGCGCACGAGGCCTTCCGCGAGGTCGGCGGCCGCCTGGTCGGCGTCCCCGTCGACGCGCGGACGGGGTGGGACGCCGCCGCGCTCGAGACGACGCTGCGTCGCACCGCGCCCTCCGTCGCGTACGTCATGCCCGAGCTCCACAACCCGACCGGTGCGACCATGTCCGCGTCGACCCGCCAGCTCCTGCTGTCGGTCGCGTCCTCGGTCGGCACGATCGTCATCGCGGACGAGACGATGGGGGAGCTCCGGATCGACGGATCGCCGTCACCGCCCTTGGCGTCGGCGGACCCGTCGGGGGCATCGGTCGTGATGATCGGTTCCGCCGCGAAGGTGTTCTGGGGCGGGCTGCGGATTGGCTGGATCCGCGCCGACCCGGCGCTGCTGCAGCGGCTGCTGCTCGCCCGCCCGACGGGCGACCTCGGCACCCCCGTGCTCGACCAGCTGGTCGTGCGCGAGCTGGTCCCGCGGACGGCGGCCGTCCTGGAGGCGCGGCGTGCGTCCCTGCGCGAAGGTCGCGACGCGGTCGTGGGGGCGCTCCGGGCGCGGCTCCCGGAGTGGGACGTCCCGGCACCGGCGGGCGGGTTGACGACGTGGGTGGGTCTCGGTCGGCCGGTGTCGAGCGCGCTCGTGCTCGCCACGCGGGCCGAGGGCGTGGTGCTGGCCTCGGGCGGGGTGTTCGGGCCGGACGGCGGGTTCGAGCGGTTCCTGCGGGTGCCGTTCACGATGGCCCCGGCCGACCGGGGGCGGTTGGTCGACGTGCTGTCGCGGTCGTGGGAACGGGTGGGCGGCGAGTCGAGCGGCGTGCGGGGGTCGTTGGCGGCGGTGGTCTGAGAGGTCATCCTCCGGGGTGAGGTCCGGTCGGGGGTTCTCGCTCCTCGGGGTGATGCGGCGTCGGTGGGATCCGGCGAGGCTGGTGCCATGAACGCCACCCTGTCCGCCGGAACCCCCTCGGCTGTGCCGACGCCCGTCGATCCGCCCGCGGCGGTCCCCGCCGTGGTGCGGGTCACCATCGCGCTGAGCGGGGCGTTCCTGGCGGGCGTCCTGACCTCGTTCGGGCAGGCGGTGCCCGCTCTCGCCGCCGTGTCGAACTCGGCCGGACCGTGGTTCCTCGTCGCCGCGCTGCTGTGCCTGGTGGCCGGAGTACGAGGGGGCCGGGTCGCCCTGCCGCTGGCGATGGTGCTCGGCGTCGTGCTCCTCGAGCTCATGCACGTCGGGTACTGGGCCGCGACGGTCCTGCGCGGGTTCCCCGACGTGCTGTCGATCACGAACCCCTGGGTGCTGCTCGGGGTGCCGGCCGGGCTGCTGGCCGGAGCGGCCGCCGTGGCGGTGCGGTCCCGCGATGCCCGGTGGCGAGCGGGGGCGCTCGGTGTGACGGCCGCGGTGCTCGTCGGGGAGGGGATCCGCGGGCTGCTGCAGGTCGCCGTGACGACGGGGCACGTCACCTGGGTCGTCGAGATCGTCGTCGGGGTGGCGCTCCTGGGCATCGGGGTGCTCGGCACACGGTCGCCCGTGGGGCGCGTGGTGGCGCTCGGCACCGGGGTGGTCGGGACCGTCGCGGTGCTCGGGGCGTACCTGGTGCTCGGCGGCTCCTGATCCGTCGGTCCTGATCAGACGGCGGGCCCTGGTCCCTCGGTCCTGATCCGACGGCGGGTTCTGGCTGCCAGCCGAGCGTTCGTCGGTCGGTCCTGCGAGGATCGATGACGTGCACCTCCTCTCGGTCTTCAGCCTGCGCAACCGGGCCCTCATCGCGCTCGTCACGATCGTGGTCGCGGTCTTCGGCGGCATCGCGCTCTCGAGCCTCAAGCAGGAGCTGATCCCCAGTGTCGAGTTCCCGCAGGTCGCGATCGTCAGCGCGTACCCCGGAGCCACGCCGGAGGTCGTGTCGAACGACGTCTCGACCAAGATCGAGCAGGCGATCCAGGTCGTCCCGGACCTCGAGTCGACCAGTGCGACGTCGTCGACCGGGCAGAGCGTGGTGTCGGCGTCGTTCCAGTACGGATCGAACCTGGCCAGCGCCGAGGACAAGATCCAGACCGCGGTGAACGCGCTGTCGCTGCCCGACTCGGTGCAGACGCAGATCGTCACCGGTTCCTTCGACGACCTGCCGGTGCTGCAGGTCGCCGTGTCGGCGTCCGGCAACCAGGAGCAGCTCGTCGACCGGCTGCAGGCCTCGGCGATCCCCGACCTCGAGAAGCTCGACGGTGTTCGGCAGGCGGACGTCTTCGGCAACCCGGGACGACGGGTCGTCATCACGCCGGACCCGGACGAGCTCGCCGCGCGCGGCCTGAGCCAGACCGCGATCTCGGACGCGCTCGACGACAACGGCACCCTGATCCCCGGCGGCACGATCACCGAGGACGGCTCGACCCTGTCGGTGCAGACGGGCGAGCGGATCGCTTCGCTCAAGGACATCCGCGCCCTGCCGCTGACGAGCTCGTCGAGTTCGTCGGGGTCGGACGGGTCCGGGTCGGGTGTCGCCGGTGCCGACGGGACTGCGACGTCCGGTGACGGCACGGCTCCGGGTGCCACCGGCACGGGGGCGACCGGCACGGGGGCGACCGGCACGGGGGCGACCGGCGCCGGTGCGGCCGGGACCGGCACGGGTGCGGCCGGTGCCGCGCCCTCGGGAGACGCCGCGACGGACGGGTCGACGACCGCGGCCACGGCGACGGACACCACCCTGGGCGACGTCGCGAAGGTCGCCATCACCGAGTCGCCGCGCACCTCCATCAGCCGTGTGGACGGGCGGCAGGCGCTGACGATCTCGATCACGAAGACGCAGGAAGCGAACACCGTCGACGTCTCGAACACCGTCCGCGACGCCCTGCCCGGGATCGAGGACAAGATCGAGGGCGACCCCCGCTTCACCGTCGTCTTCGACCAGGCGCCCTACATCCAGCAGTCGATCGACTCCCTGGCCGAGGAGGGCCTGCTCGGGCTCGCCTTCGCGGTGCTCGTCATCCTGGTGTTCCTGCTGTCGTGGCGCTCCACGCTCGTCACCGCGATCTCCATCCCGACGTCGGTGCTCCTCGCCGCGATCGGCATGCGTGCTGCCGGGTACACGCTCAACATCATCACGCTGGCCGCCCTCACGATCGCGATCGGCCGCGTGGTCGACGACTCGATCGTCGTCATCGAGAACATCAAGCGGCACATGCTCCCTGGTGTCGACCGCGGCCAGGCCGTGCGGGACGCCGTTCGCGAGGTGGCCGGTGCCGTCACCGCCTCGACCCTGACCACCGTCGCGGTGTTCCTGCCGGTCGCCTTCGTCGCCGAACTCGTGGGGGAGCTGTTCCGACCGTTCGCCGTGACGGTCACCCTGGCGCTCGTCGCGTCGCTGTTCGTCTCGCTCACGATCGTGCCGGTGCTGGCGTACTGGTGGCTGCGCCCGCCGAAGGCGAAGCCGGGCGACGCGACGGTGGCAGCGGATGCAGGGGTGGACGCCGCGCCGTCGGCTGCCGATGCCGACCGCGATCGCAACCGCGATCGCGATCGGGATCGCTCCGAGGGTGCGCTCGCCTCCGCCGCGGACCTGCACGACGCCGACCGGGTCGACCGCCTGCGCCGTGTCTACCTGCCGGTGCTCCGTTGGGTCGTCCGCAAGCCGGTCGTCGTCATCCTGCTCGCCGTGATCGTGCTCGGCGGCACGGCCGCCACGCTGCCGTTCGTCACCACGAACTACCTCGGCGACTCGGGGCAGAACACGTTCACGGTCACGCAGGACCTGAAGGCCGGTTCGAGCCTCGCCGTCCAGTCCGAGTCCGCACGCAAGGTCGAGCGGGCACTGCAGGACGTCGACGGCGTCGAGACCGTGCAGACCACCATCGGCACGAGCGGCCAGTCGATCCAGGCGGCGTTCGGCGGGGGCGGCAGCGCCTCGGTGCAGTACGCCGTGACGACCGACGCCGAGGCCGACCAGCCGACGATCCAGGCCGACGCCCGGAAGTCGATCGGGGCGATCGAGGACGTCGGCGAGGTCACCATCGCGTCCTCCGGCGGAGGGTTCGGTGGCAGCAGCGACATCGAGGTGGACGTCACCGCGCCCACCCAGTCGCAGCTCGAGACGGCGTCGCGCCAGGTGCTGCAGACCATGCAGTCGGTCCCGGACACCACGGGCGCCACGAGCAACCTGTCCGCCGCGGAGCCGTTCCTCGCCGTCCGGGTCGACCGCCAGAAGGCCGCGTCACTCGGCCTGACCGAGACCCAGGTGGGTGGCCTCGTCGCCGCAGCGGTCTCGCCGCGGGACACCGGCAGCATCGAGATCGACGACGCGACGCTCGACGTCTACATCGCCGACCCGGAGCCGCCGACGACCATCGCCGCACTCCGTGCCCTCGACGTGCCGACGAGCACCGGCACGGTCCCGCTGTCCGACGTCGCCACGGTCGAGGAGTCCGAGGGCCCCACCACCGTCACCACGACGAACGCGGCCCGTACCGCCACGATCACCGTGACGCCGGACGCGACGAACCTCGGTGCGGCCGTGCAGTCCGTCACGACCGCCGTCGACGAGCTCGACCTGCCGAAGGGGGCGACCGCCTCGATCGGTGGCGTCGCCGCCAGCCAGTCGTCGGCGTTCTCGCAGCTCGGGCTCGCGGTGCTGGTCGCCGTGCTGATCGTCTACGTGATCATGGTCGCGACGTTCCGGAGCCTGCTCCAGCCGCTGCTGCTGCTCGTGTCGGTGCCGTTCGCGGCGACGGGCGCGATCCTGCTGCAGATCGCCTCGGGCGTCCCGATCGGCGTCGCGTCGCTGATCGGGCTGCTCATGCTCGTCGGCATCGTCGTGACGAACGCGATCGTGCTCATCGACCTCGTCAACCAGTACCGACGGCGCGGGTTGCGGGTGCGCGAGGCCCTGATCGAGGGGGCCACCCGACGCCTCCGTCCGATCCTGATGACGGCGATGGCGACGATCTTCGCGCTGCTGCCGATGGCGATCGGGCTGACCGGCAAGTCCGGCTTCATCTCGCAGCCGCTGGCACTGGTCGTGATCGGTGGCCTGGTGTCCTCGACGCTGCTGACGCTCGTGGTGCTGCCAGCGCTGTACTTCGTGGTCGAGCGGGCTCGCGAACGCAACGACGACCGGATCGCCGCGGGGAAGACCCGCAAACAGGCGCGCGCTGAGCGACGCCAGGAACGCGCGGAGCTCCGGCAGGAACGACAGCGGCGACGGGCGGCGCGATCCGGCGGCGCTGCCTAGCGGCGGTACTCGGCGTCGATCGCGGCGAGGGGCGAGACGACGACGCGCTCGGGTCGCTCTTCGCGCTCGACGGCCCGGAACCACGACACCAGCACAAGGGTCAGTGTCACGAGGAACACCACGGCGGCGCACTGCGACACGACGGCCAGCTGCCCGGTGACCGAGGCGTACCCGCCGAAGGCCACCGCTGCGACGAACGACAGCCCGAGCAGCAGCTCCCCGAACGTCTGCAGCGCCGGGCGGTCCCAGCGGGTCGCAGCGGCGCGGGCAGGGCGGGTCGAGGTGTCGGTCACCCCCGAAGTCTGCGGCCGGGGGCTCGGCAGCGGCAGTCCCGACTCCGGGTGGCACCCACCCGGGGCACGCGGTCGGTCGCCGGCGCCGGCGCCGGCAGCCTGTCGGCCGATCGCGCTGCCAGCCCGTCGAGCGACCGTGCGGTCAGCCCAACTGCGTCCGCAGGAACGTGACCACCCGGCGGCTCATCGCCTCGTCGAGCTGGGCGATCGAGTGCGCCGTGCCCTCGACCGCCACGAACGTCACCGGGACGTCGTGGGACCGGAGCGTCGCGGCGAACTCCTGTGACTCCCACATCGGGATGAACTCGTCGGTGGAGTGGCCGATGAAGAACGGCGCGGTGTCCGAGGTGACGTGGAACTCCGGCGACGCCCGAGTGGCCGCCGGGCACCTGGCGTAGGACCGGCACCCCAGGTAGAGCAGCTGCTTGCGCTGGAAAGCCGCCGAAACACCGTCGGGCTCGGTGGACCGGGTGGTCAGGTTCGTCGGCCCGCTCAGGTCCACCACGGCGCGGATCCGGTCGCCGTCGGCGTACGCGGCGGAGTCGTGGTCGGTGACGGCGAGCATCGCGGCGAGGTTGCCGCCGGCGCTCCCGCCGAACACACCCACGCGCTGGGAGTCGACGTCGTAGGTCTCGAGCGTCGCCGGACGGAACACGTAGTCGAGCGCACGGCGGACGTCGTCGAGCCCGGCCGGGAACGGATCCGTCGGTGCCAGGCGGTAGTCGACGTTGAACGTCACGAAGCCCTCGGACGCCAGGTACTTGCACACGGACCGGTACGCGGCCGTCGCCTTGTCGCCGTGTGACCAGCTGCCGCCGTGGATCATCAGGACCGCCGGACGTCCGGTGGTGGCCTCGACCGCTTCGGCATCGGGGTCGGCGGTCGCCGAGGCGGACGGCGTCGTGGTGGGCGTCGCCGTCGTCGCGGGGGCGCTGTCAGAGGGCAGGCACACGTCGAGGCGCTGCAACGGGTCGGCGCCGTAGGGCACGTCGGCCACCACGTCGATGCCGTGGTACCGCAGCGACAGCGGGTAGATGATGCTGTCCGCGGTCACGGTGGCGTTCTCGTCACCGACCGGGTCCGTGCTGCAGGACGCCATCGCGCCGAGCGCCACGACCGCGGCGACGAGCGCGAGCACTGAGCGGCGGCCGGACTTCATCACGTCCACGCTAGCCGCCCCGGCGGCCGCCCACGTCACCCGAGCGGAGGAACCGCGAGCAGCGCTCCCGGCGTCGACCGGCCACACCGACGTCACCGGGCAGTGCGAGGATGAGCACGGCAGTCGCCGACCGGAGCACCGCAGGAGGACCCGTGAGCAGTCGCAAGGCCTGGAACGCCGATCCCGAACCACTGCTCCGCGTCGAACCCGGGTTCCGCCTCGACCAGGTCGACCCCGATGGCACCCCGGGCTTCCCCGGTCGCAAGATCGACGGCCTCGAGGCCCTCGCCGCCGGAGCCTCCCGCCTCGCCGCCCTGCAGGAACGCCTGTACGCGGCCTCGACCGCCGGTGACGAGCGCCGGGTGCTGCTCGTGCTGCAGGCGATGGACACCGCGGGCAAGGGCGGCATCGTCTCGCACGTCGTCGGAGCGGTCGACCCGAACGGCGTGCACTACGCGGGCTTCAGGGCCCCGACAGCCGAGGAACGCGAGCACGACTTCCTCTGGCGCATCGAGAAGCAGCTGCCCGCAGCCGGGCAGCTCGGCGTGTTCGACCGCTCGCACTACGAGGACGTGCTCGCCCAGCGGGTCCGTGGGCTCGCCGCGCCGGACGAGATCGAACGTCGGTACGGCGCGATCACCGCCTTCGAGGACGGGCTCGCCGCCGCCGGCACGACCATCGTCAAGGTGATGCTGCACATCTCGAAGGACGAACAGCGCGAGCGCCTCGGCGACCGACTCGACCGCCCCGACAAGCACTGGAAGTTCAACCCGGGCGACATCGACGACCGCCTGCTCTGGGACCGCTACCAGCAGGCGTACCAGATCGCCCTCGACCGCACTTCCACCCCGCAGGCGCCCTGGTACGTCGTTCCCGCGAACCGCAAGTGGTACGCGCGCCTCGCCGTGCAGCAGCTCCTGCTCCGGGCGCTGGAGGACATGCACCTGTCCTGGCCCAAGGCGGACTTCGACGTCGCCGAGCAGCGTCGTCGGCTCGCGGAGTCCTGAGCGCGACCACCGGCCTGGAGGCCGTCCCGCGCCCGGTACGCCGCCACCGGACCGCGTGGGGCTGGCGTCAGCGCGCCGGCTCGCGTAGACTCACTCGGTCGGCCTTCGACGTCGTGACATTGTGATCACGGAAATTCTGCTGGGTGTGTGTTGCTCGAGGGCTGGAATCACGTCGACTCGCGACGGGATGAACCCCCTCTCCGCAAGCAGCCCCCGCCGATGTCGCTGTCGGGCGCTGCGGTACGTTGCGCACCCGAGAAAGCAGCCATGGCCCCGTACAACAAGGGCGGCGCGGACAACCGCGCCTCCGACCGCGTCCGCCACCCGAACGGCACCCCCGCCGCCCGCAGCAGCAAGCACCGCGGGTTCCGCGCCGCCGACTCCTCGCAGCCGCGCCAGAAGCAGCGCTGGGACGCCGAGGAGCGTCGCGGTCGCGCGTCGCAGGGCGAGCGTCCGGCTCGTCCGAACTGGGAGCCGCGCGACAGCGGCGGCCAGCGTCGCCCCGACCGCGACGACCGTGGCGGCCGTGGCTTCAACCGCGACGACCGCGCACCGCGCAGCTTCAACCGCGACGACCGTGCACCGCGCAGTTTCAACCGCGACGACCGTGCTCCCCGTCGTGACAACGAGGACCGTCCGCGTCGCTTCGACCGTGACGACCGTGCTCCCCGTCGCTTCGACCGTGACGACCGTGCTCCCCGTCGTGACAATGACGACCGTCCGCGTCGTTCGTTCGACCGCGATGACCGTGCACCGCGCAGCTTCAACCGTGACGACCGTGCTCCCCGTCGTGACAACGACGACCGTCCGCGTCGTTCGTTCGACCGCGATGACCGTGCACCGCGCAGCTTCAACCGTGACGACCGTGCTCCCCGTCGTGACAACGACGACCGTCCGCGTCGTTCGTTCGACCGCGATGACCGTGCACCGCGTCGTGACAGCGACGACCGTCCGCGTCGTTCGTTCGACCGCGATGACCGTGCACCGCGTCGTGACAACGACGACCGTCCGCGTCGCTCGTTCGACCGCGATGCTCCGCGCAAGTTCGACCGTGACGGCCGCGCCCCGCGCAAGTTCGACCGCGACGACCGCACCGACCGTGCCCCGCGCCGCTCGTTCGACGAGCCCGAGCGCGGCGGGTTCGTGCCGGCCGACGACGTCAAGCTCGAGAAGCTCCAGGCCGAGGCCACCATCGCGGCCGACGTCGAGGGCGTGACCTTCGGCGACCTCGGCATCGGCGGCAACATCTCCCGCGCCCTGCAGGAGCTCGGCGCCTCGAGCCCGTTCCCGATCCAGGCGGCGACGATTCCCGACGTGCTCGCCGGCAAGGACGTCCTCGGCCGTGGCCGCACCGGCTCCGGCAAGACCATCGCCTTCGGCGCGCCGCTGGTCGAGAAGCTCATGGAGCACGGCGGTGGCACCAAGCGCAAGATGGGCCGCGCCCCGCGTGCGCTCATCCTCGCGCCGACCCGCGAGCTCGCCCTGCAGATCGACCGCACGGTGCAGCCCATCGCGCGTTCGGTCGGCCTGTTCACGACGCAGATCTACGGCGGCGTGCCCTACGGCCGTCAGGAGGGCGCGCTCGAGCGCGGCGTCGACATCATCGTCGGCACCCCCGGCCGCGTCCAGGACCTCATGAACAAGGGGAAGCTCGACCTCAGCGAGGTCATCATCTCCGTGCTCGACGAGGCCGACCACATGTGCGACCTCGGGTTCCTCGAGCCGGTGCAGGAGATCCTCTCCGCCACGGCCGAGGTCACCCCGCAGGGCAACCGCGCGCAGAAGCTGCTGTTCAGCGCGACGCTCGACACCCAGGTCGCGGCGCTCGTCGAGCAGTTCCTGCACGAGCCGAGCGTGCACGAGGTCGCGGGTGAGGACCAGGCGTCCTCGACCATCGACCACCGTGTCCTCGTGGTCGAGCAGCGCGAGAAGGACCGTCTCCTCGAGGAGCTGGTCGCCGGCGACGGCAAGACCATCGTCTTCGCCCGGACCCGTGCCTACGCCGAGCGTCTGGCCGACCAGTTCGAGGACGCCGGCATCCGCGCGACCTCGCTCCACGGCGACCTGAACCAGTCGCGCCGCACCCGCAACCTGCAGCTGCTCACCAGCGGCCGGGTGAACGTGCTCGTCGCCACCGACGTCGCCGCCCGCGGCATCCACGTCGACGACGTCTCACTCGTCGTGCAGGCGGACGCCCCGGACGACTACAAGGCGTACATGCACCGCTCCGGCCGCACGGGCCGTGCCGGCAAGGAGGGCACGGTCGTGACGATCGTCCCGCGTGGCCGCATCCGCAAGATCGAGGGCATCCTCGAGCGCGCGGAGATCGAGGCGGACCTGGTGCAGGCTGCACCCGGTGACGGCATCGTGTCGGAGCTCGCCGCGCGGTAGTCGCGACCACACGACGGACAGGAGGTGGGCCCCACCAGCTGGTACCGGGCCTCCCGTCCGTCACATGGTGCGCAGGAATGGTCGGGTCGCGAAGTCGGACCCGACCATTCCTGCTCACGAAGCGGCCGCGCGGCAGCGCGCCTTCAGCGGTTGAAGAACAGCAGCCCGCGTACGAAGCCGGCCTGCCCCGCGTGCTGCGTGCAGTCGTCCAGGATGCTCACGAGTCGCGCGCCGGCCGTCACGGGCGGGTCCCACGCGTCGTCGACGACGGGGTCGAGGTCGTCCGGGCCGAGCGTGCCGAGGTACGCGACCGTGCGCTCGTGCACGGCGCGCAGGTACCCGGTGAGCAGCTCGGCGGACGCCCGCACCCGCCCGACGTCGTCGCGGGACATGCCGTAGCCGAGCGCCTCGGCAGGGAACGGCAGGCCGAACCGGTCGTACCAGCCGTCCGCCGTCCAGACCTGCTCGGAGCCGGCGAGGTCGGCGATCTGCACGTCCTGGCCGCGGGCGATGTGCCATGCGAGCCACGCCAGGGTGTTCGCCCCGGCGGCCGGGCGTGCGGCGAGCTGGTCTTCGGAGAGCCCGTCGACGGCCCGCTCGACCGTCTCGGGGACGCGGGAGAACGCTTCGATGAGGAGTTCAGAGGGGGTCATGGCGCTCACGCTACGCGGGGGCCGTGACACCCGCTGTCACACGGCGGTGCTGCGGTGGTGGCGCTCCAGGGCGGCGCCGAGCCCCTCGAACGCGGCCGCGACCGCGGCACGTTCCGACGGTGCGACGACCTGCCGGAACGCGTCGGAGTAGACGGCGCCGACCTCGCGGGCGACCGCCGTGCCCGACGGTGTGAGGTGCAGCAGCACGCTCCGGCGGTCCTCGGGGTTCGGGCGACGCTCCAGGTGTCCGTGCTTCTCGAGCCGGTCGATCAGCGACGTCATCGCACCGGTGGTGAGTTCGAGGTACTCGCCGGCCTGCTTCGGGGTCACGCCGTGGCCACCGGCGGCGCTGAGGAAGAACACGAAGCGGGTGTCCGTGTCGTGCAGCCCGCGGATCGTGCTCTCGTGGTGCAGGACGCGCGCGTGCTGCACCTGGAGCACGCGGAAGGCGGTGAGGAGACGCGACAGGTCGACGTCCGGGTCCGCCTCGGTGCCGATCGGGTCGAGCGCCGTCACGTCGGGCGACACCGGCGCCGACGGGGTCACGGGGTCGACGCGTGCTGCGGGGGCGGCGGGTGTGTGCGGGGGGAGGACGACCGGGTCGGTGTCCGTCATGGGGGCTCGTCTCGGGTTCGGGGTGGGAATCTCAGTCAACAAGTATCTCAATCATTAAGATACCCCCAGCACGGGGGGTGTCCTCGCCCTTGTGAGCAACTCGACCGCAAAGTAGCTTGATCGTCGTACCACCTCGGCACGTAGCGCGACCAACCACCGCGGGCCCGTCCGAACCACCGATCAGATCTCTTCCTCACGGAGTCCAACCATGTCTCGTGTCACGCCTCGTGCTGCCCGCCTCGCCGCCTGGATCGCCATCCCCGCCGCCCTCGTCGCCTCGGGGGTCGTCGTCTCAACGGCCTCGTACGCGGCCTTCTCCTCGACCACGGTCAACCCGACGAACAACTGGACGGCCGGCAGTGTCGCCCTGTCCGACGACGACAACAACACCGCGCTGTTCACGGCGAACAACCTGAAGCCCGGCTCGACCGGTGCGAACTGCATCGCGGTGACGTCGACCGGTTCGCTGCCCTCGGCCGTGAAGCTCTACGGCACGAACGTCTCGACCACGAAGGACCTGGCGGCGAACGTCAACCTGACCGTCGAGCAGGGCACCGGCGGCGGCTTCGGCTCCTGCTCCGGCTTCACCCCGGCCGCCACGGGCGGGTCGCTCTACAGCGGCACCGTCGCGGGCTTCGGCGCCGCCTCGACCAACTACGCGACCGGCGTCGGCACCTGGGCCCCGACGGGCACCGCGTCCGAGACGCGCGTCTACCGCGTCACCTACACGGTCTCGAGCACCGCGCCGAACACGGTGCAGGGCGGCACCGCAGCCCTCGGCTTCACCTGGGAGGCCCAGAACAGCTGAGCCGGGCCCGGGGCCGAACCAGCCCCGTCCGTTCCCGCCCCGCAACGCGCCCCCGGTCGAAGGCAGTCATGAGCAGCATCGCAGTGCACGGTGGTCCCGCACCGCACGCAGCGGTCCGTGACGCCGTCGACTGGGGGCGCGTCGTCGTCGCCACCGTCGCCCGGGGCGTGGTCGCGACGCTGCTCGGCCTCGCGCTCTGGGCGGCCGCGCCGGCGCTCATCGGCTGGCAGCCGACCACCGTGATGACCGGTTCGATGCAGCCGCGGATCGTCCCCGGTGACGTGGTCGTCTCGCGTCCGGTCGGCTCCGGCGAGATCGCGACGGGCAAGGTCCTGCTCGCCGACGACCCGGACCAGGCGGACCACCTGCGCATGCACCGCTACGTCGAGGACGGCCCCGGCGGCACCATGGTCACGAAGGGCGACGCCAACCCGCAACAGGACTCGACACCGATCGAGCGCTCCGCGGTGCACGGCGTCGCCTTCCTGCGCATCCCCTTCATCGGCACCCCGATCCGGTGGATCAGTGCAGGGGAGTGGGGCCTGGTCGCGATGCTCGCGCTCGGCCTGACCGCGGTGCTCGCGCTCTGCACGATCGACGGGTCGCTCCGGCGACTCGTCGAAGCCGACGACGACACCGACGGTGCAGCCGGCGGTCCGGACGCCGCGGCTGGCCCGGACCACGCGGCCGGTCCGGCAGCCGGTACCGACGACGGCCTGGAGGCGCGGGTCGGCGCCGCCACGGGCCTCCCGGCCGCTGCGTCCAGCGTCCTCACGCGTCGCGCGCTGCGGCGACGAGCGCGTCGCGTGCGCCGACTGCGCCGCGTCGGCGGCGGCGCCGCGGTGCTCGTGCTCGCTGCGGCAGCCAGTGTCCTGCTGCCCGGAGCGGCGGACGCGGCTCCTTGGTCACGGACCACCGTCGCACCGACCGCGGCCTTCACGGCGGGCACGGCGACCCCCGCCACGGCGCTGACCTGCATGCCGAACGGTGACGGCTCGGTGAACATCGGCTTCGCGTACAACGGGCCGGCAGCGGCGTCCTTCTCGGTGCTCAACACGAACGCGAACACGATCGCGGCGACCGGACCGGCGGGCAGCACGGCGCCGATCCGGGTCACGGGCAGCGGCATCCTCACCCTCGGTGCGGTCGTCACCGTGAAGATCCGCACCAACTGGGCAGGTTCTTGGTACGTCGACAGCACGGCGACGACGCGCATCCAGACCGCGCTCGTCGGCACGAACCTGAGCTGCGCGAACTGACGCCCGATCGGTTGTCCACAGGGCACCGCGAGGTGTCCGGGGATGTCCCCGGCCGGCGTTACCGTGGCCGCATGCGCATCCTGCACACCGGCGACTGGCACCTCGGCCGCACACTGCTGGGTGCCGACCTGCTCGAGCACCAGGCCGCGTTCACCGACTGGCTCGTCGACCTCGCCCGCGAGCGCGCGGTCGACCTCGTCGTCATCGCCGGCGACGTCTACGACCGTGCGATCCCGCCGGTGGACGCCGTCCGCATGCTCTCCCGCGTGCTGGAGCGCCTCGCCGAGACCACGACGGTGGTGCTCACGCCGGGCAACCACGACTCCGCCGCGCGGCTCGGCTTCGGGGCCGGCGTGATGGGGCAGCGCGTGCGCATCCTCGCCGAGCCCGCACACGTGGCCGATCCGGTGCTCGTGACCGACGACGACGGCCCGGTGGCCGTGTACGGCATCCCGTACCTGCACCCCGACCTCACGCGGTACGCCCTGGCGGCGGTCCCCGACGAACCCCTCGCCCGCTCGCACCACGCCGTCGTGCACGCCGCCACCGAACGGGTCCGCGCCGACCTCGAGACGCGGGCCGGCACCCGGAGCGTCGTCGTCGCGCACGCCTTCGTCGGGGGCGCCGACCCGAGCGACAGCGAGCAGGACATCCGCGTCGGCGGGGTCGACCGCGTGGCCGAGTCGGTGTTCGACGGGTTCGACTACGTCGCCCTCGGACACCTGCACGGCCCGCAACGCGTCGGCGACGACGACCGGGTCCGGTACGCCGGGTCACCGCTGGCGTTCTCGTTCGGCGAGCGGCACCAGCGGAAGTCCGTGACCATCGCCGAACTCGACGCGGCCGGTGCCGTCACCGTCGAGCTCGTGCCGACCCCGGTGCCGCGGCGGCTCGTGGACGTCCGGGGCAGCATCGACGCCATCGAGTCCGGGGACTTCCGGGCCGATGCCGATGCCTGGGTCCGCGTCGCGGTGACCGACACCGTGCACCCGGAACGCATGTACGCCCGCGTGAAGGACCACTTCCCGCACGCCCTGGCGATCACGCACGAACCGGCGGACCGGCCGACCGCCACCGCCGCGCGGGCCGTCACCGCGACGTCCGACCCGGTCGAGGTCGCCGGTGACTTCGTGGCCTTCGCCACCGGCGGGCTGCCCGACGACGACGAACGGGCGGTGCTCACCGAGGCGTACGAGGCCGCGGCGCTCGCCCTGCAGCGTGAGGGGGACCGCTGATGTACCTGCACCGACTCGAACTGCGCGCCATCGGGCCGTACCCCGACCTCGTGACCATCGACTTCGCGGCGCTGGCCGCGTCCGGGGTCTTCCTGCTCGAAGGGCCGACCGGTTCCGGCAAGTCGACGATCATCGACGCCGTCGTGTTCGCCCTGTACGGCGGACTCGCCGGGTCCGACGCCAGCTCGGACCGGCTGCACAGCCAGCACGCCGACCCCGTGGTCGAGCCGTTCGTCGAGCTCGTGTTCGAGACCGGTGCGGGGGTGTTCCGGGTCCGGCGCACCCCGCAGTACGACCGACCGAAGCAGCGGGGGACCGGCACGGTGAAGCAGCAGGCGTCCGTGCAGCTGTTCCGGCTCGCGGCGTCCACCGACGTCGCCGGCGAACCCATGTCGTCCCGCATCCCCGAGGTCGGGGTCGAGATCGCCCGGATCGTCGGGCTCGACCGCGCGCAGTTCCTGCAGACCGTGGTGCTGCCGCAGGGCGAGTTCGCACGGTTCCTCCGCTCCCCGGGGGAAGACCGCCGGAAGCTCCTGCAGTCGCTGTTCGGCACCCAGGTCTACGACCGCACCGCCGACGAGCTCGCCGCTCGCCGCCGAGCCGTGCAGGCCGAGGTCGAGGGGGCCGACGACCGCGTCCGCGACGCCCTGGCCCGGTTCGCGCAGGCGGCCGGCCTCGCCGACGCTGACGAATCCGTGGTCCCCGGCACGGTGGCGTCCCTCCGCGCGACGGCCGACGCCGCCGGGGCAGCCCGGGCGGCTGCGGCTGCCGCTGCGACGGCGGCGACCGAACACGAACGATCGGTGACGGCTCGTGCGGCCGCCCTCGACCGGCGAGCGGCACTGCTGCGGCGGCAGGCGCTGCTCGACGACGACGCCCCGCAGATCGAGCAGGCGCGGGCAGCGGTCGCGACGGCCGAGCGTGCCGCCCGGGTCGCGGCGGTTGCCGACGGCCTCGACGCCGCAACCGTGCGGGCCGACGACACCGCCGCGGCAGCGGCCCGGCTGCGTGACCAGCACGCGCTCCTCGCCGCCGATGCAGGGCAGGTCGTCCGGCGCCGCGACACGTTGACCGACGCCCTGTCCGACGTCCGGCACGTCGTCGCGGTCGAGGCCGAAGCGGACGCACGACGCACCGCCATCGCCGAGACCACTGCGACCGCATCGCGGCTCACCGACGACCTCGCCGCCCTCGACACCGCGCTCGAAGCCCGGCCGACGGAACGAGCCCGGATCGTCGAGGCCGCCCGCACCGCCTCGACGACCGCTGCCGACGCCGACGCAGCCGCGCACGAGGTCGCCCGGGTGCAGTCGCTCCGCGCCGACCTGGCCGCGCGCGACCGCGCCGAGCAGCGCGTCGCCGATGCCGAACGCATCGTGGCCGGTGCCCGCCGTCGTGCCACCGAGGCGCTCGACGCCGAACGTTCCCTGCGCGAGCGGCGGATCGCCGGGCTCGCCGGAGAGCTCGGAGCCGCGCTGACCCCCGGTGACCCGTGCCCGGTCTGCGGGTCGACCGTCCACCCCTCCGTGGCCGCGCCGCAGGACGACCACCCGACGATCCAGGCGGTGGAGTCCGCCGGCGACGCCACGCGTCTGGCCGACCAGCAGCTCGCGGACGCCGCGGCCGACCTGGCCGTCGAGCGCGCCGAGCACCTCCGACTGGTCGCCGTCGTCGGCGCGGTCGACGCGGTCGCCCTCGACGCCATGGCGGTCGCCGCCGACGAGCGGGTCCGAGCGGCGCACGACGCCGCGGCGCTCGTGCTGGACCACGAGCGTGAGCGGACGGCGCACGACACCGCGACCAGGGCGCTCGAGCGTGAGCGGAACGACCTCGACGCCCGGCGGACGGTGCTCGTGACGACTGCGGCCGCAGATGCCGAGCGGCTCGAGGCCGACCTGCGATCCGTGCACGAGGCGATCGACCGGCTCGGCGCGCTGCTCGACGGCGACGACACCAGCGACAGCGCGCCGGTCTCGCTCCGGGCCGTGGTCGACGAGCTCGACGGACGGCTGACGGTGCTCCGCGCCGTCGCCGAGGCCGACGACCGCGCGGCAGCCGCGGCCCGCGCACGCGACGAGCGCAGCGCCGAGGTCGCCCGGGTCCTCGACGAGCAGGCGTTCCCAGACGTCGACGCCGCACGAGCCGGCCTGCTCGAGCCCGACACCGTCGCACGCTTCCGCAGCAGCATCAGCGCAGCCGAGGCCGAACGCGCCGTCGTCCGGGCAGGGCTCGACGACCCCGCGGTGGTGCAGGCCGCCGACGACGATCCGGAGCAGCTCGACCTGCAGGCGGCCCAGGCCGAACGGGTCCGCGCCACGGCCGAGCTCGACGAGGCCACCCGGCTCGCGGTCACCGCAGCGCACCGCGCCGAGGCCGTCGAGCAGTGTGCGACCGAGGTCGACCGCGCCGTTCGCGCGCGGCAGGAGACCTCGGCCCGCAGCCGCGCCGTCGTCCGGCTCGCCGACGTCGCAAACGGTGTGGCATCGGTGAACCCGACCGGCATCACGCTCGGCACCTACGTGCTCATGCGGCGCTTCGAGGACGTCGTGGCGGCGGCGAACGACCGGTTGCGCGGCATGCTCGCCGGGCGGTTCACCCTCGAGACCTCCGACGAACGGGAATCCGGGTCACGGTCGCGACGGACGGGGCTCGCCCTCGCCGTGCACGACCACACGACCGACACCATCCGTGATCCCCGCAGCCTGTCGGGCGGCGAGACGTTCACCGTGTCGCTGTGCCTGGCGCTCGGCCTGGCCGACGTCGTGCAGGCCGAGGCCGGCGGGGTCTCGCTCGGCACCCTGTTCGTCGACGAGGGGTTCGGCACGCTCGACCCCGAGACCCTCGACGACGTCATCGGGCAGTTGTCGCGACTGACCGCGGGCGGGCGACAGGTCGGGATCGTCAGCCACGTCGAGGAACTCAAGCAGCGGATCCCGGAGCGGATCGCCGTGCGACGCACCCCGGCCGGCGGGTCGCAGGTGACGACCACGGTCTGACCGGCGGGACGCTACGGGGTCGGCGTCGACTCCACCGTGCCGTCGGGCGGCGGCAGGATGTCCGCCGCGATCCACGGGAACACCCACTGGAACAGCACGAACACGATGGCGACGAGGAGCACGAGCAGCTCGAGCACCTTCAGGGCGGTGGGGCCGGGCAGCAGCCGCCAGACCAGGGGGAAGATCACTTGGCGGTCTCCGAGAGTTCCTTCGGGGTGCCCTCGGACGCGGGCATCCAGTAGTCGAGCTTCGCGTGCGTCACGAACCGCTCCGCCGCGGACCACATCGGGTGACAGGCGGTCAGCGTGAGCCAGCGGTCCTGGGGGGTCGGTTCCACGCCCGGCTCGTTCGGCACCGGCGCGATCGTCTCGATCTTGTCGGGCGTGACGATCTGGCTGTCGGTGACCTTGTAGACGTACCAGACGTCGAACTTCGTCTTGGCGTCGGTGACCCGGACCACGACCGAGTCGCCCTTCTGCAGCTCAGCGATCTGGTTGAGCGGCTTGCCGTAGGTGACGCGGTGTCCGGCCACGGCGAAGTTGCCGGGTGCTCCGGGCATCGCGGTGTCCTGGTAGTGGCCGAGCCCGATGGTGTTGAGGACCTGCTCACGATCCGTGCCCTCGCCGATCGGCCGGTTGTAGTCCTTGCCGAACCGGGGGATCTGCATCGTGCCGAACACGTCCGACAACCCCGGCGGTTCGTCCAGCACGGGTGCGGTGCCACGGTGCTCGGTGCCCTCGACCTTCGGCGTCTTGACCTGGTCGAGGCCCTGCACGAGCTTCGTCTGCTCGTTCACGGCGACGACGTCGGTCCACCACGCCGTCCACACGACGTACAGGCCGGTGCCGGCGCCCGCGATGATGAGCAACTCGGCGATGAGCGACACGATCGCGCCGCCGACCGTCTGCCGTCTGCGCGGGGAACGCCGGGACCGCGAACCGGCTTCGTCGTCCCGTGCGCTGCGGCGCGACGGGAGGGTGTCGTGTGCGGTCACGGGGCTCCTGATCGGCTTGGTGGTCGGACAGGTCTATCAGATCACGGCGACAGGCCGGTGACGACGTTCTCCCCACCCCCGTTAACGTGGGGGCATGGAGTACCGGATCCGCCCGTTCCGCACCGAGGACACCGACGCGGTCGTCGCCCTGTGGGAATCGTGCGACCTCGTCCGACCCTGGAACGACCCCCGGCGTGACATCGCCCGCAAGCTGACGGTCCAGCCCGAGCTCTTCCTGGTCGCGGAGCCGGACGGTTCCGACACCGCCGAAGTGGTCGCCGCGGGCATGGCAGGCTTCGACGGGCACCGCGGCTGGGTGAACTACCTCGCCGTGCGCCCGGACCTGCAGGGCTCCGGCCTCGGTCGCACCCTGATGGCCGAGTTCGAGCGGCTGCTCACCGACCTCGGCTGCCCGAAGCTCAACCTCCAGGTGCGGACGGGCAACGAGCAGGTGCTCGGGTTCTACGCGGCCCTCGGCTACACCGACGACCGCACGGTCTCGCTCGGCAAGCGCCTCATCCCCGACGCCTGAGGGCCTCCTCGTGCTCCGGGGCCCAGGCTGCACGGTGCGGGTTCGCTCATCGGGTGCGGTGTCGGCGGCCTCGTGCGGTGCTGCAGGTCTGCACCGGGCGGTCGACCTCGCACGGGGTGGCCGCCCCCGACCGGCCCAACCCCGCCCCGACCAGCCCCGCCCCGACCAGCCCCGACCCGACCCGATCCGACCCGTCCCGACCCGACCCGGCACCGTGCCAGCCCCGAACGGGCCCTACGCCAGCGCCAGCGCCACCGACGCGACGAACGCCAGCACGATGCCGATCCACTGCTGCGCGGTCAACCGTTCCCGCAGCACCACCCCGGCCAGCACCACCGTGCCGATCGGGTAGAGCGCGTTGAGCACACTCACGACGGGCAGGGTCGCCGGGTCGTCGCTGCTGTGCAGTCCCGCCTGGATGAACACGTTCGCCATCGCGTCGAAGACGCCGCACACGGCCACCGTGACCAGCAGCCGCGGACCCCATGCGCGACGCGACCGAGGCTCGAGGACGGCGGCAGCCCCGTCGGGGCGGGCCGACGTCGGGGCGGACACCGGGCCTCCCGTCCGGAGCACGACGACGATCGTCGCCGCACCCAGCAGCACCGCCTGCAGCACCCGCGCGACCACGAGGGGTGCGACGCCCGAGTCGGACGGCGTCATGTCGTAGGCCAGCACGATCCCGCCGAAGCCGCACCCGGCGACGGCGGCGGCGACGATGCCCCGCGCGGTGAGCCGTGTGCCCGAGGCGTCCCGGACCACCGCGACCAGGACCACCGCGACGACGGCGACCCCGAGCGCGCCGGTGGCCACGGGCGACAGCACCGTGCCGCGGAGCACCGCGACGAGCACCGGCACGACGGCCGCGAACACGGCGGTGACGGGGGAGAGCACGCTCATCGGTCCGATCGCGAGTGCCGCGTAGAGCAGCAGCACCCCGACACCGCCGGAGAGCCCGGCGACCGCGCCCCAGCCGCGGCCGGCCACGAGAACACGCCACCCAGGACCACCAGTCCGACGAGCAGCGGCACGATCCCGATCGCGGCGGCCACCGCGGTGACGACGACCGGGCGGATCTGGCGCGAGGCGAGTCCGCCCAGGAAGTCGGCGAACCCGTAGACGATCGCGCCGGACAGGCCGAACAGGACGGTGAGCACGGCTCCCATCCTGCCCGGCCCGGTACCCTGCGGTGCGTGAGTGTTCCCTACCAGCGCCTGCCCCGGATCGACGCGCGCTGGAGGTGGTGGCGGCCGCTCGTCGCCCTCGCGTTCCTGGCGGGGTGGTACCTCGTGTCGCAGATCGTCATCGCGGTCGCGTACTTCGTTCCGATCCTCCGCGCACAGGGCGCCGACGGCCTGATCCAGTTGCAGAACGACCTGGCGAGCGGTGCGCTCGACCCCACCGACCCGGTCGTGCTCTCGATGTCGCTGGTGTCGCTCGTGGTCCTGCTGCCGGGGATCCTGCTCGCCGTGAAGATCGCGCGGATCGGACCGGCCGGCATCCTGTCGTCGACGCGGTTCCGGGTCCGGTGGGCCTGGACGGCGTGGTGCCTGCTGCCGACGCTCGTCATCGCCGCGTTCATGTTCTGGGTGCAGGGGAGCGGCATGCTCACCCTCGACGGGGGCCTGGCGTGGAACCACGACGCGATCGGCCAGTCGACGGTCTCCCTCGGCACCCTCACCCTGACGATCGTCCTCGTCGTCCTGCTCGTCCCGTTCCAGGGCGCGGCCGAGGAGTACATCTTCCGTGGATTCCTCATGCAGACGATCGCGTCGTGGATCCCGCGTCGCGCCGGCACGATCATCGCCGTGGCGATCTCGACGGTCGTGTTCGCGGTGCTGCACATCCCGAACGGCTACAACGTCTGGGGCATCCTCGACGTCGGCTCGTTCGGCCTGATCGCGGCGATCATCGTCCTCCGGACCGGTGGGCTCGAGGCCACGGTCCTGCAGCACGCGTTCAACAACATCATGATCTTCGTGCTGCAGGCGCCCGGCTGGTCGCGGATCGACCTGACCTCGTCCGACGCGAACGGCACGTGGCAGGGCTGGCTCGTCACGCTGGGCACGTCGCTCGCGTTCTGGGGCATGGTCGAGTTCCTGGCGTGGTGGCGGGGCCTGGACCGCCGGTTCGCCGGGCACGAGGCACCCAGGTTCCGCGGTGTGACCCCGGCCTGGGCGGGCGGGGTGCGATGGACGCGGCCTGGAGGCACGGGCTGGGCGACCACGCCGGCCCGCGCCGACGACG